>JABHCC010000186.1 GCA_018669475.1 Bacteroidota bacterium
CAGGTGCACGTGGTTTATTTGCACCATTACTTGGAGTTTTGTTTTATGAAATATTTGGTTTCACAATTACATTCAGCATAGCAATTTTTGCATTGATTATTGCCATGTTACTCATGTACTGGAGTATGAAGAACAGATCAATGAATCCTGAATCGTTTTAAATTCGTATCTTCGATTTCTATAAATATATACGGATGAAAAAACTTGCTATATTACTATTAGTCAGCGCAGTAGTATTTCCTGGAACTGCTCAGGTTGACATGTCTGATTGGAACGATGGTTTTCCTGAAGGATGCACCAGCGTTACTGTTGGAAAACTTGCTACGATTGATGGATCTGTTATTACATCACACACTGATGATAGTCATCGAACCCGATCCTGGATGGACATTATTCCCGCGAAGGTTCATCCGAGAGGTGCAAGCACAAACATGTATAAAAGAGTTGCTGATGACAGTCATGCAATGCCAACATACAGACATGATAAAGTAGGAGAAATTCCTCAGGTTCGTCATACTTTTGGTTTCATAAATACTGCTTACCCATGTATGAATGAGTTTCAGTTGGGAATTGGTGAGTCTACTTTTGGTGGCAGACCGGAATTGCAATCTGATGCCGGAATTATCGATTGTCAGAGATTGATTCAATTAATGCTGGAAAGAACCAAAACTGCTAGAGATGCTATTGAACTGGCTGGTGACTTATTGGAGAAGTATGGCTGGAATGATGCAGGCGAGTGTTTGACTATTGCTGATAAAAGTGAAGTATGGCATCTTGAGATTGTTGGTCCGGGAAAAGGCGAAGTTGGAGCTGTGTGGGTGGCTCAACGTGTGCCTGATAATCATATCTCAGTCAATGCCAATGCTAGTACTATCAAAGAAATCAATATTAAGAACAAAGATTATTTTTTGGCTTCAGACAATATATTTGCGGTTGCCAAAGATAATGGATGGTGGAATGACAATGAAACTTTCAGATTCTGTTATGCATACGCGCCTGAAAGTCGTACATCTATTGCTGCCAGGAGAAGAGAGTGGCGTGTATTCGATTTGCTTGCACCATCATTAAAACTGAATGCTTATGCAGAAAACTACCCGTTTTCAGTTAAGCCGGATGAAAAAGTTAGCCTCGATGACCTTATTACTGTATTTAAAGATTATTACCAGGGAACCGAATATAATTTTGTAAAAGATCTTACTGTTACCGATGATGAAGGAAATACCATCTTATCCCCAATGGCAAATCCTTTTATGCCATATGATATGAACAAGCTTTTTCGCATAAATGGCGGATGGGGATGGAGAGGTGAGCGTACTATCGCCAGATGGTATACCATGTATGCAACAATAATTCAATGTCGGGACTGGTTGCCCGATGATGTAGGAGGTGTTGTTTGGTTGGCTCAGGATAATGTGGCATCGTCTGTATATATTCCGGTATTCTGTGGCGGTACTGATCTTGCAGTATCTTACAAAACACCAGGTCGTCCCAATGGGTATTCCAGAGAATCAGCATGGTGGGCTTTTAACAGATTGGGTACCCTTGCAGCTCAGCGTTGGGGAGATATGCAAAAAGACTTAGAAGCTGAATGGATCCCTTTGCAAAGAACTATTATTCAAGAAACCCGGGATTTAGAGAAATCATTGCTTTCAATAAAGAAATCAGCTGATCGAAAAGCAGAGTTAACATCCTTTACTGTTAATTGGGGGGATTTGGTGGTGAAAAAAGCATGGACTCTGGGAGACAGACTCTGGACCATATACGATGAAAAATTCTGATGCTTCTGTCAAAGGTAAAAGAGTAAGCTTTTTTGAATTAGCTAAGTATCTTATTTTTTTAGCATTTGGCCTGTTTTTGTTTTGGTGGCTGTACCGCGGACACAATTTAGCTGAAATAGAAACAAGTCTTAAAGAGTTTAATTACAACTGGATTGCTTTATACCTGTTTATTGCATTGCTTAGTCATGTGCTCAGGGCAATGAGGTGGAGAATGCTACTTCAATCCATAGCTTTTAAACCAGGATTATTGAACACCGTTTTTTCCATACTGATAATGTATCTGGCGAATTTCGCTGTGCCGCGTATTGGTGAAATAGTACGCTGTGGTGTCATCCGAAAATATGAAGGCATTCCGGTCTCTGAGCAATTGGGGACTGTTGTGGTAGAAAGACTTATTGATCTTCTTCTACTTTCACTATTGCTTGTGGTGGTTTTTATTTTTCAAGGTGATGTGCTTGGAAGTTTGTTTAATACAGGAGGTTCCAGTAGTCTGGAAGCTGTGACCGATATTCTCAATAATGGTATGTTATATATTGTACTTGCTATTGTTTTACTGCTTTCGGTTATCCTGTTTTTATTGCATCGAAAAAAGAAAGGTGTTTTTCTAAAAGGGCGGCTAATTACTTTATGGCAGAAATTCATAGTAGGCATTGGAGCGATAAGGAAACTAAAAAATCCGGCAGGCTTTTATCTATTGTCAGTTTTAATCTATTTCGGGTATTTCCTTATGACTTTTGTCGTTTTCAAAGCATATGAACCTACCGAAAATTTAAATATGTTAGTGGGCCTGTCTGTTTTTGTTATGGGTAGTGTGGGGATGGTTGTTCCAGTACAGGGAGGAATCGGAACCTATCATTATTTTGTTATTCA
>JABHCC010000002.1 GCA_018669475.1 Bacteroidota bacterium
CCAATTAAATTGTTTTATACTTCAACTGCAGGGCTTGCTTTATTTATCTTTTTAATTACTGGTTTTTGGCTTTAGTATGGTCCTAAGCGGATGAAGAAATAATGAGTATTGGCTACTCCTTCCTTACATTCAACATATAAAACGGATCATAACCGAAGAACCAGGATTCCAAAACAATCAATTGGTGTTTGTCCAATATGTGGAGGAGGATCCTTCTTCTCTGGAACCCTCTGTAAGTGCTATAACAAAGAATTGATAGACCAAGACAAAATAGAACATTAACCTGCAAATGTGATTTCTGGTTGAGCTGGAAACTTTCCGTATTTTTAAGGGTTAAATAAAACATAAACCGAACTCATGAGAAGAACTACTTTTTATAGAAGACCCGGTGTTTTAACGGGACTGACTATTTTGATAATAGTTACGATTACTACCAATGTATACGGACAAAAGGCTTTTAGCCCTGAAAACAATAACCCGCTTACACTATGGTATAATCAGCCTGCCAATATATGGATGACCGAGGCACTGCCAATTGGTAATGGACCAATGGGAGCCATGTTATTTGGAGGTACTGAAATAGAGCGGATACAATTTAATGAGATTAGCTTATGGAGTGGTGATCGGATGCCCAATGATGAGGATATTGAGGAGGAAGATATGGGTGCTCATCAGGCCTTTGGCGACATTTTCATTCGCCTTGGGCATGATCAGGATAAGGTCAGAAATTACAGACGTGAGCTTAATTTAGACCAGGCAATTCACAAAGTGGAGTACGACTATGAGGGAGTGCATTATACCCAAACGGCCTTTGCAAGCCATCCGGCTCATGTGATTGTCTATCACCTCGCAGCTGATACACCCGAAGCAATTTCAGGACGTGTATGGCTGACCGATATGCACGGTGCTCAGATTAAGTTGGATAAGAACAGAATTTATTCAATCGGCAAAATGCCTAATGGTTTTGAATATGAAGCCCAACTTCAAGTCTTACATAAGGGAGGGGAGATTAAGCGAGCCAAGGAAGAAAATGATTTAAAAAACCCGATGTCGCCAATAGGACTGAGTTTTAGTAAGTGTAATGAGCTTACCTTAATTTTAGGTGCAGGCACAAACTTTGAACAAGATTTCGCTAAGGAATGGATAGGTGAGCATCCTCATACAAAAGTGACCCAACAAGTTGATAGAGCTGCTTCAAAATCAAAAAACACACTATTGGCTGAGCATGTTGAAGATTTTTCATCACTTTTTGGCCGTGTTTCTTTTGATTTGGGTAAAACTGCAGATGAACTACTGGCTATGAGTACACTTGATCGTTTGGATGCTTATACCAATAAGAAATCAATTGATCCGGAGCTGGAGGCTCTATTTTGCCAATTTGGACGATATCTTTTAATCTCTTGTTCTCGTCCAGGGGCATTACCTGCCAACCTGCAGGGCGTCTGGAATCACAGTAATTTACCGGCTTGGGCTGGTGACTATCATTCTAATATCAATCTTGAGATGAATTATTGGCCGGCTGAAACGGCAAATCTCGGCGAATGTCATGTGCCTTTTATTGACTATGTGAATAGTCTACGCGAGGTCAGTGCAAGAAATACTCAGCGTCATTATGGCGATGTAAGAGGATGGACTGTTCAGACCATGAACAACGCATGTGGGATTTCTTATTGGAAATGGAACGCACCGGGAAGTGCATGGTATGCACAACATTTATGGGAACATTATGCCTTTGGCAGAGACAAAGAATACTTGCGCACTGTGGCCTATCCCATACTCAAAGAGGTCTGTTTTTTCTGGGAAGATCATCTGGTAAGAAGGGCTGATGGTACACTTGTAACACCGGATGGCTGGTCACCAGAGCAGTACAAATATGAACCTGAAGAAGGCGTTACTTATGATCAGGAGATCATTTATGATTTGTTTACGAATACAATTGAAGCAGCAGATGAACTTGGTGATGATAAGGAATTCAGGAATCATATTGCAAAAATGAGAGACGACCTTTTAAAGCCAGCTATTGGTCGCTGGGGCCAATTGAAAGAGTGGGAACCAGATAAGGATGATCCCCAGGACAAGCATCGTCACGTATCTCACTTATTTGCACTTTACCCCGGTCGCCAAATCAGCATGGCACTTACTCCTGACTTGGCTGAGGCAGCCAGGGTTTCACTAAATGCCCGAGGAGATGAAAGTACGGGTTGGAGTCGTGCATGGAAAATTAATTTCTGGGCCAGATTGGGAGATGGCAATCGGTCTTATAAGTTATTAAGGAGTCTTCTTAATCTTGTTGATGAAACCAGGACAATATATGGTAAAAGTGGGGGTGGTGTTTATTCCAATTTATTTGATTCTCATCCTCCGTTCCAGATTGATGGAAATCTTGGGGCAACAGCAGGCTACTGTGAAATGCTTATGCAAAGTCATGCCGGAGAAATTCAACTCCTGCCTGCACTGCCTTCTGCCTGGTCTACCGGGTCAGTTAAAGGACTTTGCGCTCGCGGAGGTTTCGAAGTAGACATAGCCTGGGAAGATGGTGTACTAACTGGAGTTACAATACACTCTAAGTCAGGACAAGCTGTTCGTGTGACATACAACAAAAGAACCTGGAAATCAAAAACTGAAGCTGGAAAAACATATCAGCTTGATTCTCGGCTGAAACGAAAGTGAGTTATGAATCTCACTTTAGAGAACCCTGCTTCATACCCAAAAAATACCTAATTTCTCGAACCAAATAAATATCAAATGAGCATGGCATTATACCAAAAACCTGTCAAACTTGAGAGATCACTATAATATTGTACCCAGCACATTATCCAGAATTTCATAGTTCTTTTTTCCACCACCGGTCATTCTATGGTGAATAGCTCCATCTCTATTTATAACAAAATGGGTTGGCAAAACTTTTACTCCATATGCTTTGAACACATCATTTGAATCAGTAATCAGCTGATAATCAAATATTTTTTTCCTCAAAAACTCTTCCACACGAATTCTTTGATCATTTGAAAAAGCAATAAAAACAACTTCTTCATTCTTATACTTCTCGACTAGCTTATTTAGATCTGGCATTTCAGCCCGGCATGGACCACATCCCAGGTTCCAAAAATTGAGAACCACTACTTTCCCTTTTAGCTTTTCTAATGATAATACTGTGCCATCCAGACTTCTCTTACTAAATTCAGGAGCAGAAACCTCTTGTGGTTTAATCTTTAGCTGCACTTTTGTTTCGCTTTTCTTTTGATCTTCATTTGGCTCTTTTCCTAGTTTTAGGCTCAGATACTGCTCGAATGATTTTCCACTTTGATCATGGATTGTAAAAACGTTTTTGAGTTCAGCCTCTGCCTCTCCACTACCAAGGTTCATAGCCTCCACAAGTACAGCTTCTGCTTCGTAATAATTACCAAGTGCGATCCAAATTTGTCCTTCTAACAATTTTTTATCAGCGGAAGGCAGAAAAGAATTAGAATTTATCACAGATGAAAGAGCCTTTTCATATTCTCCAATCTGTACCCATGCAGAAGCCTGGTAGTAAGAAAAATGGCTTAAGAATCTCCGCGTCATGGTGCCCTTCAGATCGAGATAAATGCGATTCTGAGGATCGAGGAGAAGCTCTATTCCCTTCTCGGCCAATCCGATTATCTTTTTGGGATATTTACCCTCATCATGATACCTGGCAGCCAAGCGCATATATGCCTGTGCATCTTTTGGTACCTCATTCATCCAATTTCTGCATATACGCTCAATCAGTTCCAGGGGAACATTTTTCGTATTATTGCTTTTCAGATACATGCGTGCAATATTCTTGTTTGGGTATTTTGACACCATATCCAGATGCAGGCTGTCCATTTCAGCCGCACCTGCAGGATTATCTATCTTCCCGGCATAAACCTGATAAGAATAACTTCCCAAAGCCTGTGATGTCAGCTGGTGACCGGGATATCTGTTAAGCATCCCTTTTATCTCATCTCTTGATTTTGCCTCTTCTCCAGTAAGAATATAACCATACGCAAGAGAATATGCCACACCTAAAGGATCTTGAGCACGTAGTTTCTCAACTTCTTTAACATCCTCTAAGATCATCATTCGAGCAGTATCTTCACCATATTGAAATGGGAAAGGAAACCATTTATTCCGGTATCCGAATGCTGGATATTTAGCTTTTACCATCTTTCCATTTCTATTATATACATCAATTTCCAGTCCTGCCCAATCGAGCCCGGAGGTTGAGGCTGTATAATAATATAGGTTGATAGTCATACAATCATCAGGAATGGGAATGATGCAACTGTAACGATTACCATCTCTCTCTAAAGTGTATTGAAATCGATTAGTATCAAATTCTACATCGTTAATAAATGTAACAGCTGCATAGATAGTTTCATTCTCGGAGAGTGCAGCTTTTGGATGATCGGGCTTGTACCAGACTGTAATTTCGCCTCCAACTACAGGATTTTCAGGTGTATAACCTGAAACAGACTCCTGAGCCCATAACAATTGAGGAATCAGGGCTATTAAAACAAGAATTAATCTTTTCATGTTGAATTACTATTTGGTTTGACATAACAAACCTAAATGGAAAGATATCGTGGTTTAGTTAATCCAGTGGTAAATACTCCTAAATAGTGTTAAATGGTGATGATAATCCCACGAAGGTTGCTTTAATTTGCATTGGATCATTCTTAAAATTGTATGAGTAAGAGATCATTCCGAATATTTATCCTGATTACCAGTTTGGCCATGGCCGGGCTAATCACTCTGCAGATGTATTGGTTTATTAGCTCCTATCAGAATGAGAAAGATAATTTTGAACGCTTAACTGATTATGCTGTCCGACAGATAAATGGTAAGGTATTAAATTATCTCTCACCAGATTATCTTGTCCAGGCTCCTGAGCCATCAAGAAAACGATTAGATCAGGAGTTTAAAGTTGATCCTGTTGCACGACCATTGAGAGCATCAAAATTTCTTGGTTACTATGGCAAAAACAATGATTCTATTCCAGTTTATGGCCCAAATTATGTTAGGGATTCAGTAACTGGAGAAATCGTCGATTCCCTTATACGTGACGTGGTTGAGGATTTAAATATTCCACCAGACTATAGCTTTAGTGTTCATGATGGACAAACAGATTCACTGATTTATGAAAATGCCCCGGGAAAAGCGATCGCTCAACCTCTTAAAGAGAGACAGATCAATATTATTAATCCTCATGGTGTAAATCCTCATCAGACTGTCAGACTCTATTTTCCCAATAAAATAGGACAGATTTTATTAAGAATGGGTTGGATTCTTGTGGCTAATATACTCTTACTAATGCTTATTGCAGGAGCGTTCGCTTTTGCTTTTAAAATCATTCTCAAACAGAAGAAAATTCAGCAAATCCGCAGTGATTTCATAAGCAATCTTACTCATGAATTTAAAACTCCGGTTTCAACAGTTTCGCTTGCCCTCGATGGATTGATAGATTATCCAATTGATGAGGACCCCAAGAAACGAAGTGAATATCTGGCTATGGCAAGAAAAGAAAATCGCCGGCTTGGTCTCATGATTGAGCGAACCTTAAATATTGCGGCCTACGAAAGAGGATCAATTCGGCTTAAGTCAGAGAATGTTGATCTCCATGAGTTGATTGATGAGGTAGTTTCCAACTTTGATATCCATGTCCAGCACCGTCATGGTGAATTAATTACAGAAACTGAAGCCGAACCTAGTATTGTCATTGGTGATCGTGACCATCTTTTACATGTTATTTATAATCTTGTAGATAATGCCAATAAATATTCCCCAAATATTCCCCATATATTGGTACGTACTGAAAGTGGGAAACCTGGCTGGATTCGTGTATTAGTTTCAGACAAAGGACAGGGTATTCCCCCTGATCGTATAAATCAAATATTTAAACCTTACACACGAGCCAGTGAATTATCAAATGCTGAAGTAAAAGGCTTCGGACTGGGCTTGGCTTACGTTCAGAAAGTAGTAGAATTACATGGTGGTACTATAACCGTGGAAAGTCTTGAAAATAAAGGATCCTGTTTCACCGTTCAATTACCACTACCATGAGTGACTCAATAAGTATCTTATTTGTTGAAGATGATCCCTATCTGGGAACGATCATCAAGGATCTATTGGAGATAGAAGGATTTACCATAAATTTCCACAAAAAAGCAGAATCGGCTCTGGTCGATTTCATGAATCAAAAAATGGATTTCTGTCTTCTCGATGTTATGTTGCCAGGAATGGATGGTTTTGAATTGGGAAGAAAAATCCGAGCACTGGATAAGATGGTTCCAATACTTTTTTTAACAGCAAAATCACAGAAAGCTGATGTCATAGAAGGATTTGGAGCGGGAGCCGATGACTATCTTAAAAAGCCCTTCGCAATGGAAGAACTTGTTCTTCGGATCAGAGCCTTGTTACGGCGCAGCTTTCCAATGACTGAAAAAGATTCAGCCAACAAAAGCTACAATTTTGGCAAGTATCACTTTGATTATCATAAAAAGGAATTACAGTACGATGGAGAAACTCATCTGCTTACCCACAGGGAAACCGAGATGCTCAGATTATTTTGTGAAAACCAAAATCTCCTGGTTGAACGCAACTTAATCCTGGCCAAGGTATGGGGAGATGATACTTACTTTAACGCCAGAAGCATGGATGTATTTCTGGCAAAACTCCGCAAACATTTCAAAAATGACACTGACGTCTCCATCACTAATGTTCGAGGTCGTGGTTTCAAGCTACTGGTGCATGAAACGTAGATAGTAAGTTTCTTTGGCCATTACTTTTAGGTCGAATAAGCATACTGAGAAGTATATACCCGAACTCATTCAACGGCATTAATCAATTTAAGCTAGTTCTGAATTTCGATTGGAAGGGCCGACCAATGATTGGATTGTCAAGGCTTATAAAGTAAATTCCACCAGGCAGGTTATTTGGCAGCCATTGAACAGAATGTTCACCAGGATTTCGATGGGTATCAAAATGATCAATCAGATCTTTGAGAGGGTGAAGTTCTTCACTCTAAGGGGAAGGATAATTTTTAAACAAACTTTTTAGCCCTTTTTCTATGCAAATTGGGGTTGAGAATCCAAAATCCTCAGGATATTTGTACAGTTCGTATCTAAAGCCAGGTGCATCAACTTGTTCTGCAAGATCAGAAAGTTGCTTAATGCATTTGAGTTCTTCCATTCCTTACTGACGTCCATACGAGATCATTAAAAATTTGTTCGTCCAATCATGCTTTCTCATACCCTCCTGGACACTTTTTCGTAAATTTATAACTTCTTCGGAACTCCCTCTTCCAAAAGCCCACCAAATTCCTTCAGGTGCAATTGATATATCTCGCGGGGATCGCAGGAGTATTTATTACATAGTGTTGCAGCCATGCCTAAAACTTCTCCCATCATACCGGTTGTTCTCATTACCCGCACAGTTCCAAGAGCAACATGCGTTACGCTGATATTTCGTCCTGCCATCATTAGGTTGGGAATATTTCGTGAATAAAGGCATCGAAACGGTATTGGATAAGGATTGATTTCAACCGTTCTTGCTTCTGAACGAAAGGCTTCGCAAGCGCAAATTGGCTCCTTTGGGTAATGAAGATCTATCGTCCATGTTGTAGTAACACAAGCATCAGTATATTCTTTTTGTTCTTCAATATCTTGCTGACGAAGTATAACATCTCCGAGTAGTCTTCTGGATTCCCTCTTTCCTCCAATATAGGCAACCCATTTCATTCTTTGATTTTCAAATTCTTCCTTGAAATTATTATGGTTTTTAAGAACGGCCCAGTTTCCAAAAGTGACACGTAAAGCGTAATCACGTATATATTCAAAATCATTAACCTGATCTCTATTTGCACCTGTCTCCCAGTCCCAATCTCCTCTTGTTGCATTTATGCAACTATTCTCATCGAATTGTATTGCCCATTGACACTCTGGAAACGAGGAAGGTGTTGCCTCTGATTCTGAGTACCATTGAACAGATGTTCCCATAACCAGACTATCGCTCTGATCAGGAGATAGTTCCTCCAATGTTTGGCTTTTAGCTTCCCGCCCTACACGAAAATCAGCACCAGCCAGATAACCAAGACTTCCATCACCGGTGCAATCGGCAAATTGGGTACCCTTGAAATTCAATTTTTCACCAGTTTTGATATTTTGTGCAGTAACGGACTTGATTCGATCTCCTTCCATTTCAACTTCATTCGCATGCATGTTGAGAAAAAGACTAATGTTTTCTTCGGCAAGAATAACATCCAACTTCCTCTGGTCTTCATAGTTCGATGGGGGACCAGCATTGTGAATGGTTTTCTCCGGATTGTTTTTTATAATTTCGAATATTCGTTTACTACGGGGCAGATCAGGCTCCTGATTGGCTTCCCACAGATTCCAGTGACCAACTGGGCCTAGTTCGTCAACCAGGTTTCCCAATTCCGGGTATGGTTCCTGTCTGATCAGACCAGATAATCCTACACGAACCTCTGAACTATTATTGCCACCCAGTATAGGTCGGTTTTGGATCAGAGCAACCTTGCACCCTCTTCTAGCTGCACTAACAGCCGTGCAGCAACCGGCTATTCCACCACCAACAACTACCAGATCAAATTCTCCTGCTTCAGCGGGTATTTCAGGATATTTCGAAAGTGTTCTTCTGAAATCCTTCATCTCATTAATATCATTTGGCGGTATTAGTTTATGGTTTGTGCTGAATAGAATTGCATCGCAGCGTCCATCGAAACCTGAAAGGTCGTGCAAGGCCAACTCTACATTCCCTTTTTGAATCTTTATAATCCCTCCATTCTGCCAGTGCCAATTAACACCCTCTGTACCAAAACTTGTATCGACTTCTTGCCTGTTGATCAGAAGTAAAAACTTGCCAGGTGTTCCTATTGCTTTCATTGCGGGAGGGGTATTGGGTTTTTTCCATGTGGCCACCCAATCTCGGGTTCGTACCCATATAGAGTAGTCCCCATCCTCAGGAAATTCAACTTCTGTGATTGCGTCTTCTACAGGAACTCCCAATCCATGTGCTAGAGCATATGGAGAACCCATTTGATCCATAGACTGTTGGTCGATTACCCATCCACCCATAATATTGAAGCTTTCTGCTTCAACAAGAATTGTCGTTTCAGTTGTAGAATTACATCCCAGCAACCCTGAAAAGAGGGATATAATAAGTAGTTTTTGCAGCAGTTTCATGGCTAAAGCTAAAAGTTACTTTCCATTATTCAAAAGCCCAGCCTTTCGACTGAGCTTTATCTCTTCACACCCACACTTCTTAACACACTCACACCCAAACAGTGGCGGATTATGGGCGGCCTTCGTGGGCCCACCAGGGCCGCTGTCATTTTATATGTGTCAGAATATGAGGACGTAAGAACATGCAGGTTGAAAGAAAGCATGAAAAAAAGGTAAAATGTTTTACTATAAAACAATTTGGTTTTTCTCCTCTAATCTTTGAGCCATATGATGAAGGTATGCAAACTCTAATGATTCAAGTTTTCTATAATAATTAGACAAACTACAAAATTTGAAAATATTATATCTTATAGGAATTAATGCCCTCGAATAATACTATATCTTCCCATTTCTGCTCCATTGTGTTATTAGTGTAACAAGTAACCCCCAGCATCGTCATCATCGTATAATAAATACCTGAACCATGCTAGCATCCCAAATAAAACACAGTCTCAGAGCTTTCAAAAGGCAGAAAGCTTACATGATCATCAACATCATTGGCCTGGCAATCGGCATTGCCAGTAGTGTGCTTATCAGCCTCTATGTATATCATGAAATGAGCTATGACTCTTTCAATGAAAAAAAAGAACAGCTTTACAGGGTTAACATAATGGAAAACATGGGTGGTCAGGCAGGAAACACGTGGGCCACAGCCTCTATTGTCGGGCCTACCGTTGCGGAGGAATTTCCTGAGGTTGAAGCATTCATGAGGATTGCCCCGACAGGTGGTTCGATTATCAAGATTAATAACCAAAGCTTTTTTGAGGAACACAGAATAGAAGCCGACTCCACCTTTTTCGACTTTTTCACTGTCCCTCTTCTGCAAGGCGACCCCAAAAATGTATTGAATACACCATATACTGCTGTCCTGTCACAAACAGCTGCCAATAAATATTACGGCACTGAAAATCCTGTTGGACAGACATTTACTATTGGAGATGGTACAACTGTATTCACGGTTACCGGATTGATGGAAGACATTCCGGATAACTGCCATCTTGAAGCCGATATGATTACCTCTCTTATGACGAACCCTGGTTCACGAAATACAGGATGGTTGAGTAATAACAACAAGGCAACATATGTATTGCTAGCGCCAAACACCTCAGCCCAAACAGTTGATGACAAATTCACCGGATTGGTTGAGAAATATATTGGGCCCGAGGTGGAACAATTCATAGGAATTAAGCTACAGGAATTGTTTGATCAGGGTAATGCATATGGTTACTACCTCCAACCTGTAACACAAATCCATATCGAACCTGAAGTGGAAAATCTTTTTTCCCCTGCCAAGGATCCGAAATCACTTTACATTTTTGCATGTATTGCCCTTTTGATAATCATAATTGCCGGAATAAACTACATGAACCTCTCAACAGCTCAGGCAACAAAAAGGGCCAAAGAGGTTGGGATTAAAAGAGTGGTCGGTTCAAACAGGAGCGAACTGGTCAAACAATTTCTGTCAGAATCAGCTATTCTTTCCCTGGCTTCACTTGTTATTGCCATAGTTATTATAGAGCTCATACTACCATATTTCAATAATATTCTTCAGCTCGATCTCGATTTGGAGTATTTTAACAATCTGTTTACTGTCCCTGGATTATTAATCCTGGCACTGGCAATTGGCCTTTTATCAGGATTATACCCTGCCTTTTTTCTCTCACGCATTCGTCCTATTGTAGTACTGAAAGGAGCTGTTCAATCAGGATTGAAAAACGTACGAATAAGAAAAATCCTGGTTGTTTTCCAATTCACGGTATCCATTATGCTCATTGTCGGGACAATAATCATGTACAAACAAGTAAATTATATGCAGCATAAAGACCTGGGATTCAACAAGGAAAATCTTCTTGTTGCAAGCAGTGCCGGCTCCCTTGGCACTCAGAATGCCAGCTTCAAGGAAGTTGCGGAGGCTATTCCAGGGGTAAGATCCGTTTCGTTCTCAACAACTGTTCCGGGAAGAAATAACAATAACAATGGATACATGATGGAAGGAAGGGATGATGAAGTCTTCCTGATGTACACTTGCTCGGCAGACTACGACTTCCTGAAAACATTTGAAATGGAAATGCTTGAAGGTCGCTTTTTCGATGAAGAGAGAGGAACCGATCAGCAAGCCTGTATTGTAAATGAGGCAGCTGTTAAGGCCTTTAATTTTGATGATCCGCTTAACCAAAGAATTACCATTCCAGGGGAGTCACAAGAAGATAATGTCTACGCTCCAATAATTGGTGTAATCAAAGATTTCCATCACGAATCACTCCATCGTCAGGTTGAACCATATATTATCAGGTATCGATCAGATAATTCCCGTTTTGGCTTTGCTTCCTTCAGAATTGAAGCAGATAATACCCAGGCCACAATCGATGAGTTGGAACAAACCTGGAATAAATTTACTAGCAACGATCCCTTTCAATACTTCTTCGCTGATGAGGAATTTGACAGATTGTATAGGGGAGAAAAACAGAATGCTCAGCTTGCCGTCATTTTCAGTATCCTGGCAATCCTCATCGGAACCCTTGGCTTATTCGGCATGACCTCCTATTCACTAGCCCAGAGAACCAGGGAGATAGGAGTAAGAAGAACTATGGGAGCAACGGTTTCTGATATTTATGTAATGATATCCAAAGAAATAACCATCCTGATAGGAATCTCCACAATAATATCCTGGACAGCCATCTTCTTCTTAACTAAAAGCTGGCTGCAAAACTTCCATTATCAAGTAGGTATCAACCCTCTGGATTTCGTGCTAGGCTTCCTTATAGTCATGATCATCTCAATCTTAACCATCACATTCAGAACGCTGAAAGCCGCACGGATGAACCCGGCGATATCATTGAAGTATGAGTAGCCGATGAAGAAAAGTCCAATTCGCCACACCAAACCTGATCCAATTTATCACAAATATTGTGGATTAACTGGTGCCCAAGTCTGTTTAAATTTGTACAAACACAATCGGTTTTCAAGTGATGAAACGACCAATAAGATTGCGTAAAGATTGCAAGTCCCCCTAAACATTAAAAAACCCTAATGCTGGATAACAAAGCATTAGGGTCTTATACCTGGTGGGCCCACCAGGTCCACTATCATTTTATAAGTAACAGCAAATGAGGACATAAGAAAATGGAGATTGAAAAATAGCATGAAAAAAAGGTGTAAAATGTTTTACTATAAAACAATTTGTTTTTTCTCAATATTTAGGTCTCCACCAATTGGAATAAATCTACTTGGATTAAGGTTTTGGTTTGTATAATTTTATTGTCATGAAAAAAGTGGATTCATGATTATGAGGAAGTTGAGATAGGTCACCGTCATATGTCGCATTTGCTAGCACTCTATCCAATGAAAA
>JABHCC010000187.1 GCA_018669475.1 Bacteroidota bacterium
AACAATTCTTCGTGAGCAAAGATTGGACAAACTCACGGGTAGATTTGAGCATGATCTGGAGCTGCTTGAAAGTTTAATGAAGGATGACAAAATTTTTGTCAGATCTGATTTGAAACTCGGTACTGTGGCAAAAATGCTCAATATTAATCATAGCTATCTTTCCGGAATAATCAATCGACATTTTGGGTGCAATTTTACCACTTATCTTAACCAGTACAGAATTGTAGAGGCCACTCGTCTCCTGGATGAAGGGATTCTTGAGAAATACTCTATTGAAGCTATCTCAAAGATGGTTGGCTACCAATCAAAATCTGCCTTCTACCGGGCTTTCCGAGAGCAAAAAGGCAGCACTCCTACCCAGTACCTGGATTTGCGTAAATAATAGCCCTTGGAAATCCGATTGAAAACCTGTACTGATTTATAAATGAGAACAGAGCTTAATTGCTGAATTTTTCAGGTCTTCATAACTTAGAGTTATTAACCAAATAATGAGACTCAGACTATGAAAACCTTCTATATTACAGTTTTCTTCCTGTTGAATTTCCTTGCTGCAAATGCACAGAATGTGAATATTGAGCAAGCTAAGAAATTATCTGAGAATTGGGCTACTGCCCATGGTCTTAATCCTGGAATTGAGGATGTTATCCCCAAGAAATTTGATGGCATGACTCTTCTTTACATCGTGAACTTCAAGTCTGCCTGGGTAATGATATCTGCTGATCATGCATTGAAACCTGTGCTGGGTTTTTCCTTTGATTCACCTTATCCAATGGGTGGAGACCCTCAAGGACTTCAATCTCTTTTCGCGTTTTATGATTTTGCAAAAAGAGAAAATAAAGGCGGGAAAATTGACTTTTCTAAAGAATGGGAATCACTTGAGTCAGGGCATCTTAAAACAGCTAATTCTGCTAATGAAGTTGAGCCATTAATAAAGGCACGCTGGGGTCAGGCATGGCCATTTAACGCATATTGTCCGCTTGACAATGATCCCGACCTGCCGGATAGTTACAATGGCCATCATAACACCAGTTGTGGCCCTACTGCCTTTGCACAGGTTCTCAGTTACTGGAAATATCCTGTGCGAGGAGTTGGTTACCACAGTTATACATATGAAAAATACGGCTTGGTTGAAGCTGATTTTGGATCTACAGTGTATAATTGGGACAATATGCCTCTCACCCTGAAATTTTCTGACCCTGAATCAAAATATACAGATGTGGCAACTTTGATGCTTCATGCAGGTGTTAGTGCTGATGAATCAATCGGTAGTGGTGGTACTCTGAGCAATTATTCCTCAGCTGCAGTAAAATATTTCAATTATTCTCCGGATTGTGAAGTGTTTTATCGTAATGATTTCACCAGATCCCAATGGCACAATATTTTCAGAAAGGAGCTGAATAATGGTCGGCCAATAATGATGTCGGGCTGCAGTGCTGGTAGTGCTGAGCCATGGGAGTATGGTACACACTATGGACACTACTTTGTTTGTGACGGATATTATGGTGAGGATTTCTATCACATTAATTGGGGTTGGAAAGGCTCTGGTAATGGCTATTTTCCACTGTATTCACTTGGAGACTATGTTTATCAGAATGATGCTTTGATTGGTCTTGAGCCGAATTATGAGAAGAAAGAACTTGTCATGAATGATCCCTATTCAGTTGATAACAACACACTTGTTCTTCTTCATTTTGATGGGGATTTTGAAAATCAGTCAAGTCTTACAAGTAATCCGGAACCTCATGGTAACAGATCCTTTGTTGATAATTCTGCCTTGGGATTAGGGCAGTGCCTCTACCTAAATAATAGTAGCCAGGGCAATCAGTCATACCTTGATATCGCCGATCACAATAATCTTGATTTAAGTGGCGACTGGACCATCGAAATGTGGTTCAAACCCAAATCATTTGGAAATTCATCGAGTAGAAGATTCACTCTTATCAACAAAGTGGGCAGCAGTAATAAATTCTCATCAAATTATGCTGTATACATGATTCCAAGTAATGACTGGTATGCAAATTCTTTGCGGTGTTTCTACTATCCAACAGAGCAAGTGGAGAGAAATCCTGCCAGTATGGGAACTGACAGAGGCTTTCTTGAACTTAATACCTGGTATCATTTTGTGTTTACCCGCAATACAAGTGACAAGACATTAAAACTAATTATTCACGATTCAGAAAGGAAGCTACTTCATTATGCCTCAATGGCTTATTGTAATGAGGTGGCTTCTCAGCCACTAATAAACTCAAATCCACTATTCATTGGGTCAAGCAATCAATCGAATACATATTTTGACGGTTATATTGATGAACTGCGAATTAGTAATGTTGTGCGAGAGTTTGAAATTTCGAGTACTGCTCTAAGTTTGCTAGCGCCAAAAGGCGGTGAAGTGTGGCAGTCAGGATCACAGCAACAGATAAACTGGAGTTGTGAAAATATTGAAAACGTAAAAATCGAATATTCGACCGATAACGGTAACAGCTGGCAGTTAATAAGTAATTCCACCCCGGCAAGCACCGGGCATTTCGATTGGATGGTGCCAGAGACTTCATCGCTGCAATGCTTTGTGCGAATTACTGATACATCTGATGAAAACACTTACCACAAGAATTCTTCTCCCTTTGAAATAAATGACCTTTCTACCTTACGGCTACTGTCTCCAAATGGTGGAGAATACCTGTACTACGAAGATGTGATTCCGATAAGCTGGGGAAATACTAATGTCTCCAATATAAAAATCAGTTATTCAAAGGATACAGGAATGAATTGGATAGATATTGCGGCCTCTGTTCCAACAGTAAGCAACAGCTATAGTTGGTCAGTTCCCGACGAAAAATCAGGCCATTGCCTGATTCGAATTGAAGATGCTGGCAATCCTTCGGCTTTTGATAATAGTGATGCTGTCTTTTCAATTGGAGTGGAATTACCAAAAGCACTTCAGTTCGATGGTACCGACGATTATGCTCAGGCAGTGAATTTTAATTATCCCTCTGATGATTTAACAATAGAAGCATGGATAAAACCTGCTGAATTGGTCGAAACTGTAGAGCTTATTTTTGGAAAGAATCTGGACAATAATTGTTCGGTGCAGTTCAGATTAGAGGGAACCGGAGGCATACTGTATGGGGAGAGCCCTAATTGGACTTATGTTGGAACAAATGGTGACCTTATCGTAGTCAACGAGTGGAGCCACATAGCCCTGGTCAGGTCTGATGGTTTGTGTACTATTTATGTAAATGGGATTAAGGAAGGAGAGGGAGTTGTACATGAGGGTGTTAATCCCACTACTATGAATATTGGAGGAAGAATTCCTAATCAGGATAGGTTTTATAAGGGATTAATGCTTGAGGTCAGAGTCTGGGATATTGCTCGCAGCCAGGCTGATATTCAGTCACATATGAGTTCATTCCTAAATGGCTCAGAAAATGGACTGATTGCCTACTGGCAAATGAATGAGGGTGAAGGGCAAACCGTTTTCGACATGTCTGATAATAATTATCATCTTCAATTGGGATCGACAATTTCATCCGAAAGGAATGATCCCGAGTGGGTATCTGCTCTCTGGCCATTTATGAGCCAAAGCTTATCTATCTTTGATATTCAGTATACCACAATTCCAGGAGAAGGAGGAACCTATCCTTCATTGATGGTGGATAATGAGGCAACTGTAACTGGCATTGTTACTGCAATTGGATTCGCAGCTTATGGAAATAATTTTTTCATTTCAGATCCTGAAGGAGGTATTTGGCACGGAATCTATATTTATAAAGGAGATGAAAGTCCTGAGCTCGGGGATGAGGTTGAAGTAAGTGGATTAGTTATGGAGTATTATGGTGGAACTCAAATCAATACGCCTGAGGTGTCGATTTTAAGTTCAGGTAATCCCCTGCCGGATGCAATTCTCGTTCAAACTGGTAATTTGATTGATCCGGTACATGCTGAAGCTTATGAGGGCTGTTTGGTTAAAGTTGTCAATGCTGTAGTAACTCAGGAATCAGATAATCTAAATCAGTGGTATGTCGATGATGGTAGCGGTGAGTGCCAGGTTGATGATAAAATATTTGCCTATGATAACATCCGGTCAGGTGATCAATTTAATTATATTGTTGGTGTAATTGATTACGATTGGTCAGAATATGGAATTAATCCACGATCTGGAAGTGATTTCTCAATCGGGATGATACCTCAGGCGCCTTCAAATCCTAATCCGGAAAATACAGCCACATCGGTTCCGTTAAATTGCCAACTAAGCTGGTCAATATGTGATAATACTGAATCAATCGATCTGTTTTTTGGCACAGATAATCCACCAACTGATCTGGTTATGAGTAATGTGAGCCGAGGAAGCGGTTATAGTCCGCCTGGTCTCGATGCAGAAACAAATTATTTCTGGAAAGTGATTTGCAGAAATGCACAGGGCACCTCTGACGGCTCTGTTTGGACATTTATAACTGGCCAGGGTACAGGAGTTGATCTTGATAAAACTGAGTCTCAGTATCTCATCTTTCCCAATCCATCAAGCACCAATATTTATATTAAGTCGCCCCGAACTGTTGGCTTGACTTTGTATGATATTAGGGGAGAGAAGGTTTTGGATATAGAGCACTTCACTGCAGGTCATCTGGATGTTTCAGGATATAAGAAAGGAATCTATCTACTGGTTTTCTCATCTGAGGAGGGATTTGAATCGAGGAAGATTGTTTTTAATTAGGGACGAAGTCCGGGGACTGGGGACTGGGGACGGTTCCTGGTCGTTGGTCTGAAAGATTTTTGACGTCCCCTTGTCCCCAGTCCCCCAGTTCCGCCTGCCTCGAATTTATTCAGGGATTCCCGATTCCCGATTTTTTAATTTTGTCTTCGGTCTTATCTTGAGGATATTATTCTCATGTAAAGTTTTCAGTAAAACATAAATTTGTGCTTGCTTTTCGTGGTGCAAAGTTCTTTGTGGAGAATATTTGTAAAATAATCAATATCTTCGATCATCATTGAAATAATAGACATCGAACCCCGGACATCGGACCCCGAACATCGGATCCCGGACCAAGGACCAAGGACCAAGGACCAACGACCAACGACTTCCTCCCCCGTCCTTAGTCCCAAGTCCCCAGTCCCTACGTCCCCAGTCCCTCTTCCATTCTAAAAACCTACAACAAATGAAAACAAAACTAAAACTCCTCCTCCCCCTCTTCCTGACAATATTTTTTTATTCCTGTAAAGATCAAGCACCTACAGTTGAATCGCTAATGGCAGAAATAGACGCAGATGCTTCTTTAAATACTCTGACCAAGGCTGAAAAAAAGGCAGACTGGGTACTGCTTTTTGATGGTAAGACCTTTGATGGCTGGCATGGCTTCAATATGAACGGAGCACCCGACTGCTGGCTCGTTGAGGATGGTGCCTTGAAAATTCTTACTGAGGGAGGAGCAGAAACATCACTCGGTTTGCTCACTGATAAAAAGTACAAAAGCTTTGCGCTTAGTCTTGAATTTCAATTGACTGAGGCGGCTAACAGCGGAATTATTTATCAGGTTGCTGAGGATGCCAAATATTCATATCCTTACGAAACCGGTACGGAGTATCAGGTGATTGACGATGCAAACTGGCCTGATCCGTTGGAAGACTGGCAGATAAGTGGTGCCAATTATGCCATGTATCCACCTATATCCAAACCTTTTAAAGAAGTTGGGGATTGGAATCAGGTGATGTTGGTGATTGACGGTAATCAAATTACACACGTGCTGAATGGTGAAGTTGTTGTAGAATACGAAAAGTATTCAGATGATTGGATGAAGTTACGCAACAGTGGTAAGTGGAGTGATTATCCGGATTATGGCAAATTTGATGAAGGCTATATCACACTTCAGAACCATGGCACAAAGGTTAATTACCGCAATATCAAGATTAAAGAATTATAATATAAAGCAATTTCATCATGTCAAAGAGCATAGTTTCTCGTCGTAAATTCATTAGAAATACAGCAATAGCGGGAGCAGGTTTTTCTATTGTTCCAAGTTATACAGTTAGCGGACTCGGACATAAAGCCCCCAGCGATAAATTAAATATTGTGGGTGTTGGAGTAGGCGGCAAGGGGCATGCTAACCTGCTGGCTATGGGGAGTGAGAATATTATTGGTTTATGCGATGTTGACTGGAAATATTCTGATAACTGTTTCAAGGCTTTTCCGAAAGCCAGAAAGTTCTATGATTGGCGCAGAATGTTCGATGACCTGGGCGACTCAATGGATGCAGTGATGGTTGCAACTGCCGACCATACTCATGCTATTATTGCCGCCAAAGCCCTCAGCATGGGAAAGCATGTCTATTGTCAGAAACCTCTTACACATTCGGTTTATGAGTCACGACTACTCACAAATCTGGCCGCGAAGCACCGGGTGGCTACCCAAATGGGTAATCAGGGTAATTCGGGTATTGGTGTGCGTACAGTTTGTGAATGGATCTGGAATGGTGAAATCGGCGAGATCAAAGAAGCTCATTCCTGGACAAACCGTCCGATCTGGCCTCAGGGATTGCAGCGTCCGACCAAAATTATGACTCCACCGGATACTCTTAACTGGGATCTTTTTGTTGGCTCAGCTCCTATGCGGCCTTTCAATGAAATTTATACCCCCTGGAACTGGCGGGGCTGGTGGGATTTTGGCACAGGGGCTTTTGGCGATATGGCATGTCATGTGATGGATCCGGTATACCAGGCCTTGAAACTAGGCTACCCCGATACCATTAGTGGCAGTTCCACTTTGCTTAATACCGAAAGTGCGCCACAGGCAGAAAAAGTAAAGTTTGTTTTTCCGGCCCGTGAGAATATGAAGAAAGTTAAAATGCCAGCCGTAAATGTACACTGGTATGATGGGGGGCTTCTTCCAGAGCGTCCTGATCTCCTGCCGGATGGTGAATCTTTATTAAACGATGGTATGGGCGGATGTCTTTTCGAAGGATCAAAAGATACGCTGATTTGCGATACAGGTGGATTCAATCCAAGGTTATTATCCGGTAGGAAACCAGAGGTAAAGCCATATTTGAGAAGAATTCCCGGAGCCGTAGGCTATGTGGATGGTCCGCATGAACAAGACTGGATAAGAGCATGCAAGGAATCACAAGAAAATCGTGTTGAAGGAACTTCGAATTTCGCATACGCCGGTCCGTTTAATGAGATGGTACTTCTCGGCGTTTTGGCTATACGATTGCAAGGATTGAACAAAACACTGAAATGGGATGGCAAAAACATGCGTTTTACAAATATTTCATCCAACGAGACGCTAAGAGTTGTTACTTCAGATGATTTCAGCGTGGAAGATGGCCATCCGCATTTCGATACCAAATATACCACTCTCAATGCACTGGAGACCGCAAGCGGATACATAAAACATGAGTACAGAGGAGAGTGGGATTTGGAGGGCTGAAATCAAAGACCTGAAATCAAAGACCGAAGGCCTAAGACCTAAGACCGAAATTAGACCAAAGGCCTAAGGCCGAAGTATAAGAAAAAGAAACCAGTAATAAGTAATCAAGTACCTGAGCAACAGAGTAACAGAGTAATTGATTAACTGAGTAACCGAGTATGCGCCGTCTTGAAACATCATTCTTTCCTCTATTCTATCTTACCTGCCGGATAAGGTTCAGGCGATTTAGTGCTGACCGTGTGAAACGGTATCAGTTGCGAAGGATGCGGGAAGTAGTGCGGTTTGCGGCGAAGAAATCTAAGTTTTTTAAATCTCATTACAAGAGCTTTGATCTTGACGATTTGTTCAGATTACCTCTGGTTAATAAGTCATTGATGATGGATAATCTAACTGATTACAATACAGTTAGCCTGACACATGATGAGGTAATGGCTTTTTGTCTGGAAGTTGAGGAAAAGAAAGATTACACCCGCCGGTTAAAGGGAATGAATGTGGGTATGTCTTCTGGTACAAGTGGCAATAAGGGCGTTGAAATTCTTTCACGCTATGAGGAGAATTATCTGAAAGGGGCCTTTTTTGCCCGCTTTGTTTTTCCGAAAAAGGCAAAGATCAATCTGGCTTTTATCCTGAGAGTAAGTACTCCGGCATTTAATCTTGATAAATTCGGACATAAACTTAGTTATATCTCTCAGCTCGAAGTTCTTGATGAAATGATCAGGCAGCTTGAAAAACTTCAGCCCAATCTGGTTTCTGCACCACCTTCTATGCTTGAAATTTTGGCCAGGTCAGCAGAATCAGGAAATCTGAGCATCCGGCCTCAGCGGCTGATATCTTATGCTGAAGTGCTATATCCAGAGGTGAAAGACTATCTGGTTAAGACCTTCAATTGTGAAGTACACGAGATTTATAAATGTACCGAAGGAGCAATTGGTATGACCTGTAAACATGGTAGTTTGCACATTAATGAAGATCTTGTTCTGATCGAGACTCTGAATGCAGATGGATCAGTTACTGCCCCTGGTGAACCCTGCCAAAAATTACTCATTACCGATCTGCACAAACGATCTCAACCCATTATCAGATATGAACTCAATGATATCATTACTATTAGCAAGGAAGCCTGCAGCTGTGGATCATCTTTCAGAGTAATAGAGTCGATTCATGGTCGGGCCGATGACCTTTTCTGGGCAAACAATTTAAAGTCAGGTGGTTCACAGTATATTTTTCCTGATTATATTCGCAGGGCTATTATAACAGCCTCTGATGATATTGATGAATACCAGGCCATTCAAAAGGCAGATGATAAAGTGCTTGTCAGACTTCAACTGAAATCAGGAGCAAACCATAACCTTTTTAGCACTGAGATTGTTAAAGAGAATATCAGGAATGTTTTTGCAAG
>JABHCC010000188.1 GCA_018669475.1 Bacteroidota bacterium
AACTATTTTGGCGAGAGCGAAGTAAGAGCCAAATTAGAGTTAGGCAGTGGTACAGATTTCAGAATGCTGTATAGTGGCCAGATGTCTAATACCGGAGTATCAGATCACCTGGGCAACGTTACAAACTTTTGGACATCTACTAAAGCAACCGGCGACAATGCCTGGGCTATTAGTTTCCAGGCTAACAAGGATCAGGTATGGAATCTCTCCCTTGGCCGTTCTTATCGCAATTCAGTAAGATGTATTAAGAACTAATCACTTCTTGTTCTTGTTCTTGTTATTTTTTTCGAATTTGCCCTGATTGAAATAAGCCCAATAAATCAGGACAACAATTAATATCAGAGCGATATAGCCCGCTGTTGGTAAAGATGGTGTTGTACCACCAGCATAACTATGCATTCCTCCCAGGAAGTAATTAACCCCAAAATAGGTCATTAATACTGAACTGAAGGAAAGGAGACTTACTAAATTATAGTTGAAATGGCCTTTCAAACCTTTGATGTGATGCATATGTGTCAGGAAGGTATAAACCATAATTGTTATTAAACACCAGGTTTCCTTTGGATCCCATCCCCAGTACCTGCCCCATGAAACATTAGCCCAGATAGCACCAAGGAAACATCCGATTGTGATTAAGTATAGTCCCGAAATGATTACAATCTGATTTATTCTAGTAAGCTGCACGATATTTGCATCAATGAGCTTTTGATTTAATTTTGTTTTCACCACATATAACACCATAACTATCAAGCCAATAAGAGCGCCAAGCCCAAGGAATGAATAAGATGTCATTATCACAGCAACATGAATGGTTAGCCATGGTGATTTCAATACCGGTACGAGATTAGTTATCTCCGGAGTCATCCAACTCAGGTGAGCCACTAATAAAGACATCGCAGCAAGGATAGCAGTAAGAGATACAGCTATTTTTGATCTTCGCTGAAGAATCATTCCTGCCAACAGGGTTCCCCAGGCTACAAAAATCATTGATTCATACCCATTACTCATTGGAGCATGACCAGAAACATACCATCTGATTATCAAGCCCAGCGTATGAAGAACAAAACATATGGCCAGCAGGGTTGTAAGTACATTTGAAGACACGGATTGCCATTTCCTTCTTTTAAACATGGCAACAAACTGGATAATCAAGAGTATCAAGCCAATTGTAGCATATATTGGTGCTAATCTTTCAAAGATCAATATCCGGTTATAAAAAATCTCAAACTTATTTTGCTTCACACTCGGTAAATCCTCTGCTCCATAAGTCATTTGATATGTTGTGATTGCCTCTCTCCATCTCTTCGCCTCGTCAGCCTGGTTTGATTTTAAAGCCAGCAAATATTGGGGAAAAGCACTTCTGACAAACAGAGAATCTTCTTCGGGTAATCCAAGGCCCGAACTGGTCAGATCCATCCATTTCCCTTGTTTATCTCTTAAGTCAGGGTAAATTCTAAGCATTTGGCCTGAAGTAGCCATATAAAATACATTTAACTGTTCATCAAGCTTCAGAATAGCTTTATCCAGGGCAGATCTTTGATTTGGACGATGATTAACAGCCTGATCTACATATTGTGATAAAACATACTGATTCTGCTGATTAAAGAATTGAATAAATGGAACCTCGGATGTGCCAGCACCAATCAAGTTCCTGATATCTGAATTCTTTACTTCAAATAATGGTATTTGTTCCCATTTATCGCGATCCAACATTAAACTGATAAGAAATTCATTAGCTGTCAGACTTCCATACCTGTTCTTTTTCAGAATTTTACGAGTTACTTCTTGCGATAAGGTATTCGCTGGCTGATAACGGCCACCTGAGCTCTGCACCCAGATTTTACCAAATTCAACAGATTCTGCTTTAATCAGATCAGAAACTTTTGTATTCTGTGCATTAGAGGATAATCCAAGGCTCAATAGAATCAATGCGATACCAATCACCTGAACCTTTTTAGAACCTTTGATGTACTCAACAAATCTACTGCCAGGAGCAAAAAAAGCTGCTAGCAAAGTAAGCATCATCATGGCATAGCCAATATATGTAACCAAAGTTCCAAAATAATCATCAGTTACACTCAACACAGTACCCTGCTCATCAGGATCATATGATGATTGATAAAAGCGGTACCCTTTGTACTTCAGAATGTTATTCATAAATATCCTGAAAGGTTTTCGAACTCCATCCTCTGAATCAACCAGTAATACTTCTGATGCATATGATGAAGGACTATTTGAGCCCGGATACCTTTCCAGTTGAAAATCCATTAGCTGAATGGAGAATGGCAACTCAGTATGCATTGAGCCGAAGCCAGCAGTAATCTTAACACCATTTACATCAAAATCAAATAATTGCATATCCCTCCCCTGCATACCACGGAGCATAATTTCCTGACTTACACCATCTGCCTTAACTTTAAGTGTTACCACATCAGGCTGATTACTCTGATTAGGATCAGCTCCCATCCGGGCTGCCATCATCCTGCCTGTTGCATAATCTACACTTTTAAAATTTATGGAATGATTATCGGTTTTAAGTTTTGTTCGAACCTGACGCTTACTTTTAGGAGAAAGAAAAACGGCCTGTTTTGTATTATATACCTTCCCTTGATCCTCAATCTGAGCATAGAAATAGGTATCAGAACTGCTTATAACATTTGAAATTCCCCCTTCTCGTATATGCATCATACCCTCTGTGCTAATATAGCGGGTGATAGATGCGCCAAGAATAATAACAAGGAATGATAAATGGAATAGAAAAACCGGAAGCTTTGACCATTTATACAGCTTTGATCTGAATATATTCACAAAAATACTCAGAGCCATTAGCACAATTACCAACTCAAACCATTTTGCATTATATACTAAACCTTTAGCAGCAATGGTACCGTGAGAGTTTTCAATGAAGGTAGCAACTGCCATGGCAATAGCCATTATTCCAACATACACGCCAGCAAATGGCATGGATAACAACATTTTTATAGCTCTTTTCAACATAATAGCAAGTTTATTCCCAGTTAAGATTAATTATTCTCCCCGATAACAGGTTTTACTGCTACCATATTCCATATTCGCTTGGCGCTAAAGATAGTATTATTAGCATCTTTCTCAAAGTGATATTGAACAGGTTTAGTTAATTGCAAATTTCAGACAACTCACTCCAACCTCCTTATTTTCTGCATATTACCTGCAATGTACCGAACATTATTCCATTATCTTTTGTTGTTAAGCAAAAAACAAAAAAGTACTTTCCAAGCCCTAATTGAGTATTGATAAAACAAGCTGATAATGAAGAATAAAAATACCTCCTAATCATCAACACTATCAATCGCTCTCTTCAGAAATTGATTAAATGGCAGAATCCGGTGAAACTGATTTATAACTTTCAATGAAAAATCAGATTTATTTACCCAGTCTATTGGGAAAGTCTGACTTACCACGAAGTGTTTGTACTTGAGGAAATCGATGTGAGAGAAATCCGCAGAAAAGCCCTGAGGAGGTCTTTTTAGTTTATCACGGTCAAATAAAACAAATGATTTGCCAAAATCATCATGCCCCATAATCGA
>JABHCC010000020.1 GCA_018669475.1 Bacteroidota bacterium
AGTTTGCTCCGGAATACCTGGCTCAGCTTGCTCCATTTTTGGTGGCTCAGTATGGGCCGGAAAAGGTGGCCTTATTTAATTAGGTTTGGGTGGCTCAATTACATCAGATTGTCTACAGATTCAACAAAAGACAGATTATGAACTTCATAAAAGAAAGTAAAGACATATTTAAAGATACAGGCCTGCATCTAAGGACTGGTATTTCGTATATGCTACCTGTTTTATTGATTGGTGGATTTTTTGGAAGTGTAGCTGTATTGGGTAAAGGATCAGAAGCTCAGATATGGGTGATGTTTAGTACAATTGGTGAGATTGGGCTCAAGTATTTTGTGCCTGTAATGTCAGCTTATATTGCATACAGCATTGCCGACACCCCAGGTATTGCACCTGGATTTATCATTGGAATTTTGGCTCAGCAAACCGATTCAGGTTATCTGGGGGCTCTATTTGGCGGAATACTGGTTGGATATGCAACCTTTATGGTCCTTAAAATAAAGCTTCCAGAGATTCTTCAGAGTACCTGGGGAATGATAGCTCCGGTATTTAGTACTCTGTTAGTAGCCCTCATGGTCGTCTTCATCATTGGACCACCATTGGCTAAACTAATGGAAGAGATTGGGAAAGGCTTGCATTCACTCGGAAGCAAAGGAAATGCTGGATTGGGAGCTGTTATGGGTGTATTGGGAGGAGTTGATTACGGTGGTCCTTTGAGTAAAACACAAAGTACTTTTGCAACAGCAGCGATGGATCTACGATCGTTCATCCCTTTGGGAATTACAGGTGCCTTTGTTACCGTACCTCCACTCGGATTATGCCTGGCAACCTTCTTAAAGCCCAAGCTTTACACCAAAACCGAGCGGAAGTATGCGAAAAGTTCATGGGTGTACACCCTTGTAGCTGGTTTTACTGAAATTGCTATCCCATTAGCAGCAAATGATATCATAAGGTGCACCGTGGCTACCGTTTGTGGTTGTGTGGTGACTGGTTCAATAGCTGGTTTTTTTGCATTGGAACTCTATACTCCGGTTCTGGGTATTCCTCAATGGTTTTTCTATAACAAACCTCTTGTATATTGGGGATCATTATTGGCTGGGGTTATAACTACCGCCTTTGTTGTCAATTTTTTGAAGTCTGTCAGTAATAGAGATATTGCAGCAATGGATAGGGAAGAAGAAAACAAATAATCATAGAAACTAAAAACTCAAAAACTTCAAGGATGAAAATTGTATTAATTACAGCCTGTTTAGCCGGAGTAGCCCACAGCAAAATGGCGGCAACAGCTCTTAGAAAAGAAGCAGAATCCAGGGGGCATGAAATTGTTGTGGAGGAGCAGGGAGGTCACAAGATTCAGATCAGGCTAAGCCAGGATCAAATAGATTTAGCCGATATAGTAATCATTGCCAAAGCGATTACTATATCTGGGAAAGAAAGGTTAAAAAACAAAAAACTTCTTGACGTAAAGGTGAATCTGGCGGTTCGCAATCCCAAAGCAATTATTGATCAGGCAGAAGAATTATTCAACCAAGCTTTGTAGAAATGGTAGTTGCAGAGATAGTTGTTACTGACGAGGTTGGATTGCATGCAAGAACAGCCAGCCTGTTTGCTAAAAAAGCAATGCTTTTCAACAGTGAGATCAAAGTGGAGGGGAATCAGAAAATTGTTAATGGCAAAAGCATGCTTAGTCTAATGAGTCTGGGAATCAAACAGGGGACGAAGATTGAAATTTTTGCTGAGGGCAAAGATGAAGTACCAGCTCTGAAAGCGTTAAGAGATCTTGTTGGTTCAAATTTTAAATGTTAGCATGAAATTACTCTATGGAAAAACATTATCAAATGGGATTGCTATTGGCAAAACCTCTTTGTTTAGGAAAAAAAAGTTCAGTATCCCCAAATACAAACCTGATAATTGTGATGAAGAGCTTAAGCTGTTGGAGAATGCACTCCATGAGGCCAAAGAAGAATTAGGCACTACCCTTAAAACTATCCAAAATGATGCTTTCAAAGAAGAAATAGAAATTCTGAAAGCCCATGAGACCATGCTGGGCGACCCTGATTTCATCAATTCTATGATTTCATTTATCAAAGATGATAACTGGAATGCTGCTCAAGCTGTCTTGAAATCATCTGATTATTTCTCAGCGAAGCTAGAGCAGATTGATGATGAGTATCTTAGTGCCCGAGTCCAGGATATTCAAGACGTTTCAGCTAGATTAATCAAGCATCTTCTGAATGTGCAAATCGTGGAGGAAAGTTTGTTCAGGAATCCGGGCATACTAGTAGCTTTCGAATTGACTGCCAGCGATATTCTAAGTTTTGACAGGGACCAGATTCTGGGAATTATTACCTGCAAAGGAGGGTACAATGATCATGCAGCCATTTTAGCCAGAGCCTTTTCCATCCCCTTGATAACTGGTATTGGGGAGTCGTTGTCTGATTTCTTCCCTGAGCAAGAGCTTATTATCGATGGTAATAATCAAACAGTCCTTATTGATCCTGATCCTAAAACAAAGAAAATAAAGCTGGATTGTCAAGCAAATTTAGCTATTCAGGAGGAAAATGCTTTGGCAAATGTGCTAAAGGAATGTAAAACTACTGATGGAATTCGTATAAGAATATGTGCGAATATTGATGGAATCGAGAGTGCCAATTCTGCTTATCGTATCGGGGCAGATGGAGTAGGTTTGTTTCGCTCAGAATTTGTTTTCTTGAATAGTGAACTTCTGCCATCCGAAGAGTCTCAATATCAGCTTTATTATGAGATTGCTAAAGTTCTCCGTGGGAAAGAGCTCAAGTTCAGAACACTTGATATTGGTTCAGATAAACAACACAATAGTCTGAACTTGCCGAGTGAACAAAATCCAGCATTAGGATTGAGGGCATTGAGGCTGATGTTTAAACATGATGATGAATTGCTTAAACCTCAGATTAAAGCAATTCTTAGGGTGGCACATGATTTTCCCGTTAAAATAATGCTCCCGATGGTAACATCAATAAGCGAAATCAGAAATTTCAGGGGGAGAATGAATATTTGTAAGGATGAACTTATTGCTGAAAACAAGAATTTCAAGGGGGATATTCCCTTGGGAATTATGGTTGAAGTTCCAGCAGTTGCTATAACTATTGAGCATTTTGTCGATGAGGTCGACTTCTTCTCCATAGGAACTAACGATCTGACACAGTACTGCCTTTCAGCTGATCGGACAAATTCGGCAGTTTCTTATCTCAGCGAAGGTCTTCATCCTTCAGTACTTTATTTAATTAACAAGGTCATAATAGCGGCCCATAAAAGGAAAAAACCGGTGGCAATCTGTGGCGAATTGGCTGCTGATCCTCGAGTAATTCCAATATTCATCGGGCTGGGTATTGATGAGCTGAGTATAAGCCCATCGCATATTCCAAAAATTAAGGAGATGATTCGGGCGATTTCTTGCTCAGAAGCTAAACAGATAGCGTATCAATCACTGAAACTTGAAAGCTGGGAGGAGATTCAACAATTAACGAGGTCTTTTCAGCACTGAATTTGAAACTTTAGAAAAACTTAAATTATGAAAGATATTTATATTAAAAGCTGTTTTTCCCTTTTCCTTTTTATAGTTGGTTTTAAAGGTATTGCACAACAAACTGATAAACTCACCCCTTTTATACTTATAGTCCAACCGATTATCGTACAATCTGATGAAGGGGCTGATCCAGCATCAATGGCCATCCCAGAAAATCTTGTTGACTATGCTTATTCACGGGCAGAGGTGGATTTTCATTTTCTAGAACCCATATTTCTTAACAATACCAAAGCACGAGATGGCCTTATTAATTTAGATAGTATTGTTAGAATAGCCGATAAGGAAGGATATCTAAAGGGGCAAAATGATATTGTTAACATGTTTTTTGTCAATGCCGTTGATGGCCATAAAGGTCCTTTAGGCAGAGGCATGATGGGAGGTAATCTTACATTCATAGCTCTTGGTAATGACACCAGAAAAGAGAATGTAAATATACAGGCATTTGTAATTGCCCATGAAGTTGGTCATAATTTATCCTTAAAGCATTCAATTGATGATGAAAATGTACCGGATAGCATACCTAATATCCAAGGTGATGGTGATTTTAAAGATAGAATTAATCCTAAATTCAGCCTTAATCAATATCAAATAGATATTGTCCAAAAAAGCCCCCTGGTGCATCCTAGAGTTGATTTTCTAAATACAGAACGCGCTGCTAAAGCTATTCTTGATGAATCTTATGAACCCTATTTTTCGCAATTGCAAATTAGGGAAATTGAAGCATTTACTAACTCGAAAGCTCCAACAACTAATCTTGATGAAGCACGTGAGTATGCAAAAGAAAAGTTTGCATTAGCAGTAACTGATTTTTCAGAGCGCGAAAAAAAATGTATTTCGTTTGTGGTAGATAAGATTAATGGTATTCTACTTGAGAATGATCTTGGGCTAATGGCCTATCAACCTTGGCGATTTATTAAAGTTGAGGATTGGCTTTGTGGAGGGTTTGCACATACTAGAGGCACATATATTATTTTGAGTCAGCGACATATTGATCATCTGTCTAAAACTTGGAACAATAATATGACTGCTGAAGAGGTGAGAACACTGCTAGAAAACATGGGTGCTCTATTGGTGCATGAGCAAATGCACTCGCTGCAGCGAACGTTTAAATCTAAATTTGAAATTTTATATACAGAATACTGGAGCTTTACTAAGGCAGATGTTTTGAATGATTCTACCATTAGAAATAATCAAGTTTCAAATCCTGATGCTCCTATTGCTGAATGGTTAATTGCTAACCCTAAAGATGCAAAGTCATTTTATTGGGTGAGAACATTACTCAAAGAAACTGAAGGGATTCCAGTAATGGGAAAAGACTTCACGGATAGAGTGTTTGTTGTGAAAAAAATAAACGGAAAGTATTCTCCAATAAAATCAGAAGACGGTAATTTAATTTATACAAACCTTGATGGCATTGACTTCTATAAAAATGCCTTTCCAATATCTCGAGGTATAGATCATCCCAATGAAATATCTGCATATATGTTTTCAGATTACTTTGAATCTCTAATTTCTAATACAAATCCTTTTCAAGAAACTGATAGAAAAAGCTTAAAGATTTCAGATTTATTTATTGAATGGATAAAGAAAGAAATGAAATAGCAATATCAGGTTTTAGGTTCTGCCGCATCTATCGAATAGGAATTACCTCCAAACCCACACTCCCCAAAGCCCTGACAAAAGTCGAACTTTTTGGAGTGGGATTTCAGTGGTGCTTATTTATCCTGCAAACAATTCCCTAAATCCATTTGTTCGTGGAGAATTCTAAGAACTTCAATTTCGTCTCCATCAATGCTAGTATAAAAGATAATATGTCTACCAGCTCGAAAACCTAATAATTTATCGATTACAATAGAATAATCTTTACCCAAATCAGGGTTATCAGCAATTTGCTGGCAGGTATCCAGCAGCATCTGATAGTACTTATCAGCTTGATTTTCTGACCATTTGGAATAAGTATAATTCCAAATATTGCTCAAGTCAGCAACAGCCTTATTAGTTAATCTGTATCTAACCATTCGAGCCTTTTTTCCCTTTTAGGCTGGCTAAATGTGATTCTGGATCAAAATCCCTGGCGATTCCGCTTTCCAGGCCTTCATGAATTGCTCCTTTCAAAGCGATAACTTTATTTTCTTCCTCCTCTAAAAGTCTTAATCCTGCCCTGACTACCTCACTTGCATTTTTATATCGTCCTGCGGAAATGCGGTTTTTAATAAAATCGTCAAAATAGCCGCCAATTGATATTGATGTATTTCTATTCATGATTTCTACTTTCTACAATTATACCAATTATTGGTATAATTGTCAAATTGTATCCAACTAAACTAATCCAACCACCAAATAATAATGATCCATCAGGTTAGATAAATCGACCCTTCCCGCAAAGTAATTGCCAAAGACTAAAAAATTGAACATGATATTTTAGAGGTTCTAAATTATATTATGTGACTTTAATACTATAATTCGTATCATTAGGCAATGGATTCAGACATTACCTTATACAGACAATTACAGGAACATCTCGATAAGTTACCCATTGGGTATCCTAAAACAAATTCAGGAGTAGAGATAAGAATTCTACAATTACTTTTTACACCCATCGAGGTAAAAGTGGCTCTTTGCTTGAGTTTGGGAAATGTTTCCGTGGAAACTGTTAGGAAAAGACTTGAGAAAAAATTTGAGATTTCGTACGAGCCTGATAAGGTAGCAATGTTACTTCATGATTTGTTTATGAAAGGTGCTATCACCAGGTCCAAAAAGGAGCCATTCAAATATAGTAACGCAATGCTTGCCATTGGGATGTTTGAATATCAGCTAGGTGACTTAAGCAAAGAAATGATGGAGCTGATTCATCAGTATTTCGATGAGGGTTTTAATGATGAATTTTTCAGGTCTTCTTTGCCGCAGTTACGTACAAGTCCACACATGAAGGCTATTGTGCCGGAATTTAGTATAGCCACATATGATAATATGCGTGAGATTGTTGATAAAACTGACAAGTCCATACAGGTGGCAAATTGTGTATGCAAAGAAGGAGAGGCAATACTTGGTAAGCCCTGCAAACAAACTAAAGATATCGAAGTTTGTTTGATGTTTGATGCGAAAAGTTATTTAGACAGGGGAAAGGCAAGAACCATCACTAAAGACGAGTGCATGCAGATCATTAACCGGGCTGAACGGGAAGGATTGGTCCTTCAACCGGGTAATTCACTTCAACCATTTTGTATCTGCCTTTGTTGTGGGTGCTGCTGTGGCGTTCTGACTTCCGCTAAAAAATACGATAAGCCTGCTGAATTAATTGCGCATAATTTTTATGCAGAAGTAGAGGAAGAATTGTGCAATGGCTGTACAGTTTGTGTTAAGAGATGTCAGATGGAAGCTATTCAAATTGAAAATAAAAAGGCAATTATTGACCTTGATCGATGCATCGGATGTGGCCTATGCGTTACTACATGCAAAAAAGAAGCGCTGAGTCTGCTGGAAAAAACTAAAAAAACGATCCCTCCCAGGAATGCGGCGATGCTGTATCTCGGCATATTGAGCGACAAAGTAAGCAAACGAAAGATGATGGGAAATATGTTAAAACTGCTTACGGGCCAGCAACTTTAGAAAAAAACGGTGCCAGAAAAAATGGCCTGAACTTGATATTTTTGCCAGAGGGCTTGGGGTGGATCAGCGACGCCAATTATTGGCAGCGAATTAACCTGAAATTGGTTGCTTCTTTCAAAATCCGATCACCAGAAAATGCAACACTCTGGATACCTTGTTTACTTTCTGTTGCAAAACATCGTTTGTCCTAGTTTTATTTTATCTAATTTAGATAACTTAATCACAACTAAACCCTTGTAACATCATGAAAGCAAACCTTTCAAAATCTATCCAGTTGATTGTTCTGACATTTTTAATAATCTTCTCTTCGTGTTCAACACAAGACAAAAAGATTATCAAGGAAGGCAAAGACAGACTGAACGCATGGGAAACCCATCTGACGATGGAACAAAATTCATCTTTTAATGATCTGGAATGGCAATTTATCGGCCCGAAGAATACAAGTGGAAGGATGACTGATGTTGCTGTTTCGCCAAATCAAGACTACATACTCACTGCAAGTGCTTCAGGTGGAGTTTGGAAAACTACCGACCACGGAGAATCCTGGAAACCAATTTTTGAAAAGGAGATATCCTCTTCCATCGGAGATATAGCTATTGCACCAAGCAATAAGGACATTATCTGGGTTGGAACAGGTGAGTCAAATATTTTCAGAAGTTCACATGCCGGTTGTGGAATCTATAAATCAACTGATCAAGGTAAATCCTTTACCCATATGGGGCTTGAAAATTCTAACACCATTTCCCGAATAGTTGTTCATCCGGAGAATTCCGATATCGTTTTTGTAGGAGTATCAGGGAATGAGTGGACTCCAAACGAGGAGAGGGGATTTTATAAAACTACTGACGGAGGTGAAACTTGGATCAGAACCCTGAAGAAAAATGACATGACAGGTGTTATTGATGTGGATATGGATTCTTCCAATCCTGATATTCTTTATGTAGCAACCTGGCAGAGGGTAAGGAAGAAATGGAATGACCCACGAACAGAAGCTGGTTATACCGGGTGCTCCATTTTCAAATCTGAAGATGCTGGCGAAACCTGGAATGAAATTTCAAACGGCTTAATGGAACCTCAATTCAGGGGAAGAATTGGGATTGATATTTCTTATTCAAATCCTGATGTTGTTTATGCCTATATAGATGATTATGAAGTAGTCAGAGAACCTACTGAAGCAGAGAGGAATGATTCATATGGTCTACCATCATGCGGATATATCAGGGGAGCACAATTGTTCCGTTCAGATAACAAAGGTGAAAACTGGCAAAGAGTCAGCCCTTTGGAGAATCCTGTTCTGCAAAGGTTATGCAATACTTACGGATGGGTTTTCGGCCAGATAACTGTTGATCCAACGGATGAAAAAACGATTTATCTGCAGGGTGTTTCTGTTGGTGTGACAAAGGATGGTGGAGAAACCTGGGAGAGATTCAGAACTGCAGGTGGGGATAACCATGGGATCTGGATTGATAAGGATGATAATCAACACATTATCCTAAATAATGACCATGGTGTTCATATTACAAAAGATGGAAGTGAAAACTGGCTGAGTTCATCGGGAAGAATACCTGTGGTACAGTTCTTCAATGTTAACTATGATATGTCTGAACCATTTAAGGTTTATGGATCTATTCAGGATCACGGTAGCAGAAGAGGAGAAGTGATTCTTAGTGAGGGAAGGGACAAAATACCTGCGGTTGATTGGGAAAGTGCCCCTGGCGGCGAAGGTAGTCATCATGCAATTGATCCCACAGATCCAAATATGGTTTATTCGGCCGGCTTTTACGGAACTTTGTCAAGAACGGATTATAATAAACCGGATACTACAGAAAGGATGGGTAGGGATGGTAAAATGATGACACGGATTAGCCCTTCAACAAGAAAAAGTATTGTACCCGTGGCTGCAGAAGGTGAAATTCCTCTCAGAGGAGAGTGGCTTGCTGCATTCATTCTGTCTCCTCATAATTCAAATACTATTTACCACGGAATGCAGTATCTATTCAAATCAACAAACAGAGGTGAATCATGGGATAAGATCAGTCCAGACCTTTCACATAATAACCCCGAGCATTTTGGTGACGTAAAACATCAGACCATAACAGCAGTATCCGAATCGCCGTTAAAACAGGGATTACTGTACGTTGGAACGGATGATGGCAGATTATGGATAAGCCAGAACGATGGTGGGGAATGGACAGAAATTGTTGAAGGTATTGCAACGGACAGATGGATTTCAAGAGTGGAAGCATCCCGATTTGTTGAAGGAACCGTTTATATGAGTCAGAACGGAAAACGGGATGACGACTTTACCGTATATGTTTGGAAATCTGAAGATTATGGTACAACCTGGACCGACATCTCCTCTAACATTCCTCTTGGAACTGTGAATGTGGTGAGGGAAGATCCAATAAATCAGGATATATTATATGTAGGAACAGATGTTGGAGCCTATGTATCTCTTAATGGTGGAGAAGATTGGGAAGTTTTAGGTAGTAATCTGCCATCCTGTTTTGTACACGACCTGATAATTCACCCACGGGATAACATCATCGTGATTGCTACCCATGGAAGGGGAATGTATGCGATGGATGCCAATCCGTTGAATGGGGGAAAATAATATTAAATCCTTTACGCTACTTAATAGGACTGGTCAGTTAATTACTGACCAGTTTTTTTATGCCCATTGTTAACAAATGTACCAGTGAAATATAGAGGTAGAAAAAATATACTTTCATCTGGCAAGATATGGTTGTGTTCAACAGATACCTCCAAGGGCTACGGTTATGGCTTCTCCATTGATGCCACTGGA
>JABHCC010000189.1 GCA_018669475.1 Bacteroidota bacterium
ATATATACAACATTTGTGTATTCATTACCCAGTCCTTGATATTGTTGTTCTTCCCATTATAAGTAATACTGCTCTTGAAAAAGTCAAAACTGGATTGAATGATTAGGCTTTGTTTGAATAAGGGAATGGTGATGTCTCCTTTTATCCCCTGGCTTATATATTTCCCTACATTATCATAGCTGTATTCAAGCACATTTTCGTTCAGAGATATTATAGTTCTGTTAATCTTATTGTTAGAATATTCATAATAGGGTTCAAGAGTCAGCAGTCCATTCATTATGCGAAATTTTGTTGATACCCTATGCGTCAATTCTGGTTCTAAAAGCGGGTTCCCCTTTTCCATTGTATATGGATCAATCATATGAATAAAGGGAGTTGATTCTTTAATGGTAGGATATTTACTATAAGCTCTATACTTCAATTTAATATGCACAGATTCATGGGCTGCAATATCAAAATCAAGGTGAGGCTGATAAATAACATATGTTTTATCCAATTCTCCTGCCTTAGGATGGCTATATTCTGTTGCAGCTCCAATTTTAAATCGGATTACATCTGACATCTTTAAGGAATAGTACGCATATAGCTTATGCCTGGTCTCAGTGAGTGAGAAGTTGCTTGTATCGCTTATAAAATCATTTACAGACAGAGGTGTTGTTTTTACAGTAAAGTTGTTGTCTAGCTGTCTCCAGGTATTTCCATAACCTGCCATTATTGAGGAATTCTCACTTATATTATGATTTAGTTCCAGATAAAATTTTGTATAATCTTTTTTGTTTATTCCTGTTTCGTACCTCTCAAAACCATTACTTTGGGAAATGCTATTTGAATATTCATCTGTATATTTTAGATGGGTAAAATCAGCATTTATTTGAGTCTTGTAATCGATTTTATATATATAGAAAAGTGAGTTTGAAAGATCCTTAGTACTTGAATTATTCACCATCTCTGATTTATAATTGTCGGTAACAATTCCATCTTTGTAATGTGCTACATCATAACTATGATTGGTAATTTGCCTTGAAGAAGGAAATGCGCCAATATTACTTTCATAGCTTATCGTTTGCTTTGGGTTGATATAATAATCAGCACCTATAGTATAGTTATTGTTTAGGTTATTGGTCCCTAGATTGGGTTTTCCTCCTAAGGGAGTATTTTCTATTACATACCCATTATTACTCTCCTGTATTGATTCTCCCAAAACCTTTACAGAGCTATAGTCATTATCGACTTTTGCGTAGATATTGAGTTTATTGTATGTGTAATTATAGCTTAAGGAAAAATTATTTATTGGCAAGGGTTTAGCTTCTTTCGTATCAGTATCAAACATTGCCATATTTTCTACATACACTTCCGTGCCCTCATAATCATCCTTAAGAATTACATTTACTATTGCTGAATACCCATCAAGAGCATAACGCCCACTTGGATTGCGTACTATTTCAACTTCTTTCAATTTGTCAGGTGAGAGACTTTTGATGTACTCCTGATTTTTCTCTAGTCCATTAACCAGAAGAATGATATTGTCATCACCATCAACTTTTATGGAATTGTTATACCTGTCATAAGCAATACCTTTCATCCTTTCCAATAGATCTGAAGTATTTGCAGAGCCAGCGCGCATCTTAGTTGTTACCAGTTGTACATCTTTATCGATAGTAAACTTTGAAGTGGAGGCTTTTATCTCAACTTCTTTTAACTCAGATTTGTCGGGATCCAATTTGATTGTCCCAAGAAATTCATTTTCCCCTTGTACATTAATATTTAATGTGTCGGGTTGAAAGCCAACATAGCTGCTAACTAGATTATATGAACCTCCATGTAGCGGAATACTAAAAAACCCATTGTCATCTGTTACCCCCCCAGTTATAAGACTATCACTCAGATTATATACACTTATGGTTGAGAATATTAGCGCTTCTTTTGTACTATTATCTTTTACTTGTCCTGATATTTCAACTTGTGCATTGGCCTTAATGAAGATGCAACATAATAGAACTGTAAATATTGTTGTGTTAAATATTGTTTTCATAGAATTTATTTTAAATAGTTGGGTTATTTAAATTGATCTTTTACGAAAGACGACAATAGCCTACCTTATATTACATTTCAATTTTCTTCAAAATACCCGTATTGAAAAATGTAAAAACGCGATGTAACAAAACCTTCATGAGGTCGTCATTCAAGTACAATGGAGCAAAAGGAATTTAATGATATTTTCATTTCTCTTAAAGACAAAGTTTTTAAGTATGCCAGAGCCGTCTTGTCAGATACGGCAGAAGCTGAGGATGTTACGCAAGATATTTTTGAAAAATTATGGTCAAATAACAATAATGAGTACCAGTATAAAAATGTTGAACCTTATTTAATACGTTCTACAAAAAATCTGTGCTTAGACAGGATAAAGCATAAAAAAGTAGTTGCAAAAAATTCGGAAAACATTAAACTATTAAGCAATCATCATGTTGAACCAGTAGGTGAGAAAAAAGAAGTTTCCCAAATTATTAAAACAATAATAAATGAGTTACCAAAAAAGCAGAGAATGATTATTCATTTAAGAGATATTGAAGGATACGAATTCGATGAAATCATAGAAGCTACCGGAATAGAGCCAAATGCCATTCGTGTTAATCTCTCAAGAGCCAGGAAAACTGTGAAGCAAGAACTAATAAAGACAATGAATTATGGACTATAAAAGAATTGAATTTTTACTTCATAAATATTTAGAAGGTAACAGTACGATTGCGGAAGAAAAAGAATTAAATGTCTTTTTCACTACAAATGATGAGGTTCCTGAAAAATTCTTATTTGCGAAAGATCTTTTCTGCTTCTTTAATGAAGAAAAATCAAATAATCGCGCTAAAATAATTGTACCCAGGAAGCCCAAAAACAAAAGCAAACTCTATTATCTCACTGGCATAGCTGCTAGTTTATTAATAGGCATGTTTCTGCTATTCTCCAATAATAATGCTGAAGAAAAAATTATTTATGCTTTCGTAGACGGAAAAGCGATAACAGATATTTCAGTAGCTGAGAAATTAACAAAGGAAATTATACTCTCTGCTACAAAGAATCTAGAAACGGGGACTAATAGTCTCCAGTATGCTAGTCAGTTTACAAATCCAATTACGTTAATACAAAACTAAAAAAATGAAAACATCAATTTTATTTGTCATAATGTTATTCCCATTTCTAACAATGGCGCAAGAATCTCCTACGATTAAATTTTTTGAGAAATATTCAGGAGAAGATGGTTATTTATCCGTATATATTACCAAATACTCTTTTGACTTTTTTGCTAAAATTAATAGTGAAGAAGGAAATCAGGCATTTCAAAAGGCGGTATCGAGCTTATCCTCAATAAAGGTTATGGATGGTGCGTCTCGTTTAAGTAAAACAGACACTAATATATTTTATACTGAGCTGCTGCCTACATTATCAGAGTATGAGGAAATATTGATGCTAAAAGAAGATGGACAAGTCGTTAAGATTTTTACATATACAAACAACGAGAAAATTACGGAGTTTGTAGTGCTCAATTATGGACCCGCTGAAAACATTTTAGTCATCATGGAAGGTGAAGATATTAATATTAAACTACTTTCGAAGCTGTCAGAAACTATGAATATTAAAGGTATTGAGCATATTGATGAGATTGATAGTAAGTAGTAATGTCACTATTGAATAGCTTCTAATTTGAATTTGATGTCTAACAATTCATTCTTTCTCTTTACAGTCAGCACAATTTCTGATAATCTTTCGAAAAAACCTTTCTGAGATTCATAACTAATTTGGTCAACTCCTATTTCGTTAACTGCAATAATTTTGTCGTCTATTTCTAAGCCTTGTTTTTCTGCGTTACAACCAATGTACATACCAGTAACAATCCAGGAATTCATTGATTGATTTCTGTCGACATATGAAAAACCTAATCTGGAAAACTTAAATAGATCTTCGTATTTTGAGTTAGGCTTTAGGTATAAATCATGGTTTATGAAATCGATATAAACATGAAACCTATCATATATTCTATTCCCTAACAATCCCAAATGTTTATCAGAAGCCATTGCTCCGCTTTTGTCCGTGCTGAAATTCATGCATACATTGTTGAAAGCAAAGTCTCCTATTTCTACTGATGCAGCCATGAAATCAAATCTGGATGATTCTCCTCCTACTCCTGCATACTTTGAATAATAAGGAGTTTTTATATCTATTGTTTCGGTCAAGTTAAATTTATTTGTCGCAGAGCTTGTGAGACCTATAGTACCACCTGCACCAAAATCCAATTGGAAATTTCCGGAAATCTCTAAGGTGTCATTTATATTTACTTTTAATGGAATATAAAGACGATTCCCTTCTTTGAGCAAATCTATTTTACAATAGTCAGATAAATTAATTGAACCAATATCTGAATAAATTCTTATATACTCTCGTTCATAATTAATCTCCATAATTGATTGGTGAAAATATTCCAAGCCAATAATTCCATCTGAAAAATCACCCAGAATCGGTTTTAATTTTAATACTGGTACTCGAGGGGTACGATACAAGTAGTTTCCAAAGGTGAAATCAACAGTATCTTTAATTACAATAACATCTTGTGGTTTAGTTCCGGCTCCCGGCAGTTTAGCCGTAAGAAGATCTTCATATCTGAACTCATTATCTGCATAATAGGTGGTGTCATAATATAGATTCGATGCACCTGTATCAAAAACAAAATTCCCTTTGATACCATCAGCATTTCCCGGTATATATATATGCCCACGGTAAACAATTGGAAATGCTCCAGTTGGAAGTTCGAATTCCTCTTCCGCTGAGTCAAATATGAATCTTAAACCATCATATAAGCTAATGAAAGGCACATGTCCTTCATTTTCATATGCCACATATTTACTCCTCGAAATATTTCCTGCTTTGCACCTCAGTGTATTTGAAAAATCCAGAATTTGCTTGTGATTTCTGCTATCTGGATCTAATGGGTCTTTGAGACCATTGCTTATGAATATTTCTTTATCATAGAATTGATCAATTTGCAAGAATGCTTTTTGGCTCAATTCATTGAAATATTTTTCACTATCAGGAAATGCACCACTGATTATTATGTATGAATCGAATAAATTTGGCTTTGTTAAGAGTACATAAAAAGTAAAAACGCTACTAAGCGATTGCCCGCAAATAATTCTGTGCTCTGTTGTTCTGTAATCTTTCTCTATATATGGAAGAATCTCATGCTCAATAAATTTTAAAAATTTTTCAGCACCTGGTTCATTGCTGTAGTATCGATTCTTCACAGGCCACATATCTCTGTCTCTATTTGTATTTTCAATAGCTACTACAATCATTTCAGGTATGATTTCCTCTGTTACAGATAGTCTGTTGATCGTTGCTACAGTCTCAAGCATGATATCCATGCTCCCATCTAAGCGATAGATAACTGGGTATGATTTTCCGGAGTTGTCATAATTATCCGGCAAATGTATGATTACGCTTCTTTGTTCATTAAGTATTTCAGATTTAATAGGAACTCTTACCCCTATTTTTAGGTTAAGATCTTGTCCATTAAGTATTTGAGGTAAGCCTATACTGATTAACAGGATAATAATGATTAGTGCTTGAGATCTTGCTTTCATGTTATAATTCTTTCTTTTTATACTTTTCAAGAATACTTGAACTAACCCAATAAATATCACTCTTCTTATTGGTATCATTATATCTGCTGAAGAAAATGTATTTTTCATCAGGAGATAAGGAAGGGCATGTCTCTCCATATTCAGAAGTATTAATCTGCTCCCCTAATTTTATGGGTTCTCCCCATTTATTTGTTTTGTTTTTGAATGCAACATAGATATCGCCTCTATAATTAAAGAGAATAAAACTTTCATCTTTTGAGACAGAGGGATGCATCCCAAATGGAATACCCGAATTCTCAGTTTCTTTATATTGATTGTCAGAGATTTGAGATCTGAAAATTTTACGAACACTTAAATTCGAGTAATACATCGTGTTCTCATTCGTAAAAGTTGCCCAGAACACAGGCGTGTCATTCACTGGTGAATCTAATAAGGTTGGAGCCGACCATCCCTCTTTTTCTTTAGTGCAAAACCAAAGACGTATTGTATCATTTGCCAGTATGGCAAAAAATAGTTTTTGTCCATCCGGAGTATAAAATGCTTCTTGTTCCCAACTATCATTCCCTCTTAAATTGGCAACTTTCGGGTTTGACCAACTTTCATCGTTAAGTTTTTTCATTACCATTAAACCATCACCCGGCTGCTCCACCGTAATAAATATCTCATCGTAATTTGGCGAAATGGCTAAACCATATTCGTATCTATCCTGTACAGAAATAATTCCTTTGGCAAAGATTTTTGGAATGCTGTCTGGTGGATTATTGAAGATGTCTTTATTCTGAGCATTGATATAAGTTGTTGAGAAAATGATAAAACAAATTAATAACCCTAGCTTATTACTTTCAAGATGGTAAGTTGCATCATTTTTCGTTTTGGCTTCATCATTTTGTTTAATTATGCTGAACTTCGAACTTAATTTCATAATTAATAATTGATTTAATTCTACTTTAACCTCTTTTAGATAGTCGATGTTATGCAATTTATTATTTAAACAGATCACTTTTTCTTAACTCATCAAATATTTCTGTTGATACCCAAAAGATATCCCATGATTCAGCATGACGCATAAAAAATAAATATTTGCCATCTGGAGAAACAGTCGGGAATCTTTCCGATACTTTTGTGTTAATTTCTGGCCCGAGATTTATTGGTTTTCCCCAAATGTCATTCTCATCCTTAAAACAAACATAGAGATCAAGTCCACCAAATCCTCCTGCCAAAGCAGAAGGAAAAATTAGATAACTTTCATCAGGAGAAACATACAAAGGCCACCAATATTGACTGTCTCCATAGGTGCTGACTGCTGATGGAGCGGAAAATTTTCCATCGGTATAGTTAAATTTGAGGTAATCAACTTTGTTTTTGGCAAAGTTTCTGCCCATGGTGTATGCATTCCCTTTATTTGTTATGATTGGAGGTCTGTCATCACCATCAGTGTTTAAAGGTTGCCCTGCATTGATGGGTTTGCTCCATCCATCATCCTCTCGTTCGATATACCAAACATCAATATAACCCAAACCCCCAGGACGATTTCTGGAGTAGAAGAATAATTTATTGCCGTCGGGCGAGAAAGTTGGCTGGCCGTTCAAATTCGATAAATCACCCTTTATAAAATCTGCTAATTTCGGTCTAGTCCAATTGTTATTTATAAATTTAGAGAAATAGATTTGCTCAGGAACATCATTTGTAAACCTCGACCAATAAATCTCATTACCTTTGGGTGAGATAGCAACCTGGCAATGCTCAGCCCAGGAAGAATCAGAAACAATGCTCGGAGCAAATACCTCTGGAATTAAGCCTGGAGGTGTTAGTCCGAAATAGGCATCCTTAGTTTCTAAAAAACTCTTCTTTGTTTGAGTGCAACTTAGACATATAAAACCCGTTAAAAATAATGAGATAAATTTTCTCATATTAATTGTTTATGGTTTTAGTTTTGAGCTTCTCAATAATTTCTGTTGAAACCCAAAAGAAATCCTGACCTGGAGTATGGCGCATAAAGAATAAATATTTCCCATCAGGAGATACTATTGGAAAACGTTCGATTTTCTCCGTGTTAATCTGATCTCCCATATTTATTGGTGTTCCCCAATCGCCTTCATCGGTCTTGAAGCTGATATAAATATCCAGACTACCATAACCATCTTTATGTGAAGCAGAAAAAATTAGATAGCTTTCATCCGGGGCAACATATATTGCAAAAACCGGTTTAAAATCAGGATGAATAATTACAGGTACAGGATCTGAAAATTCACTTTCAGAATATTTAAACTGTAAGGGCTTTTCATTCTCATTATAATGGTAATTTCCCATGTGATATGCCTTACTGCTTCCCGCAAAAGAAGGTGTCCAATCACCATCTGGGGTATTTAAAGGTTCACCTGCATTGATGGGTTTGCTCCATCCGCTTTCTGTTCGTTCAGAATACCAAACATCCTTTTTCCCAAGTCCTCCAACTATCCCGGTTGAATAAAAATAGAGTCGGTCTCCATCCGGACTAAAACTAGGTCCTCCATTCAAACAAGTTAAATGATCTTTAATAAATTTTGCGATTGCAGGTTTTGTCCAGGCTCCCTCTTTGAATTCTGAAAAATAAATCTGCTCTGAATTTTTCATGCCATTATCTGGTGGATATCTTGAGGACCAGGCCGACCAGTAGATTTCTTTTCCATCGGGAGAAACTGCTACCTGACAATGTTCTGCCCAAGTGCTGTCAGAGGCAATGCCAGGGGCAAAAACTTCTGGAATTAAGCCTGGAGGTGTTAGTCCGAAATATGCATCTTCCGTTTCAAGAAAACTTGTCACAGTTCCAGTGCAACTAGTGAAGATAAATCCAATTAGGAATAGATATGATATTTTTTTCATTTTGATGAATTATTTAGGCTATTAAATACTTCTTTTTTTAGGTCGGCAATAATTTTTGCACTTACCCACATTATATCCTCGTTATCTCTGCCATGCCAACGTGTAAAGAAAAGGTATTTGCCGTCGGGCGAAACATACGGAAATCGCTCCCCTTTTTGGGAGTTAATTGCTTCACCTAAGCCATGGGCTTCAGTCCAAGAACCGTCTGATAGCCTAAAGCTGATATATAGACTTTGCCTATTCGTGTTGCGATCGGAAGAAAATAGCAGATAGCTCTCATCTGGTGCGATAAATGGCATCCAGTTGATTACACCCTCTGCAGTGTTAATGGATGGAGGAAGTAGTTCTGGTTTTGCATAAATTCCATTAATAAGTTCTGATCGGTAAATGCCAAAATCGTTCCTTGATCCCAAGCCTTCTGCATGACCAAAAAAATAGAGAGTCCCATTATTTGTAAGGGATGGACCATACAGATACTTCAGTTCAGGAAACTGAGCGATAATATTCAAGCTTTTTGGCTCAGTCCAATTTTCACCTTGTTTTTCTACAAAGTATAGACCTTTTTCTTTTTCTGTGTCATCGGAAATAAAATAGAGTTTATTGCCATCCGGAGAAAAAGCGGGCATACCTCCGTATGGAGAGCTTTCGGGTTCTGTCCATTGACCGTCCACACGACGCATGACTTTAAGGAATATTTCTGTTTCCTTTTCTTTTTGGCGTAGGTTCGATTGCCAAAAAACCATATTGCCATCAGGAGAGAATGTTGGGTAACCATGTTCGACGGTGCTATCGACAGAAATGATTCCTGGGGCAAAAATTACTGGTACATCACCTGGAGGGTTTTGACCTAAGTAATCTCCTTTTACATTGGAAAGTCTGGTTTCTTTCTGAGGCATTTCCCAAGAATGCATTTCTTTTTTGAATAGGATCGCATCAGGATAGTTTTGTTTTATCAATATGCTGTCGAAAGCCGGTGTTGTAAAATGGTAATGAATCGGAATGATGTATTTAGCTCCAATCCCTTCTTCCACAAACTTTCTTTCGATTGGGCTATCAGTTAAATAATAATGTTGCATAAAAGCAAGATCGATTTTCTTTTCAGGTAATTGTAGGGCTCGGAACTCTTCAAAAGTATACTGTTCGTTATCAAAATCACCTGTTTGAAAAAGTGTGATTCCATTTGCCGAAATGAGGAAACCGATATTGATTATTCTAGAATCCGGGCCGTGAGGGAGCAGAAAAGTTTCAATGCTGAATCCCTGAATTTCCTTCTTATCAGATTTTTCTTTTGTTGGATTGAATCCAATACTTCGATTAGTGGAGTCCTTCAGATGATCTACTAGCTGTTGTGTTGAAGCAAAAATGGCATTGGGATTGTTTTTCATGTGTTCGGTAACCATCGAAGGATCAACATGATCTCCATGGGCATGTGTAACTAAAATTAAATCGACATCATCGAAAGGTGCTTGTGCGAGTGTTAGCTTATCCTGAACTTCTTGGGGCAATTCATAACTGCCTGCAAATCCTTTGAATAAAGCATCAATTAAGATTTTCTTATCTCCAATTTTAATCAGAAATCCAGAATTCCCAACATAGGTAACTTCCGTTTCTTTCTGCTGAGCGTATGAGGAAACCGAAATGTAGCTCAGAAATAGAAATATTATAACTGCTTTTCTTCTCATATTACTTATCTTTAGAATTATCCGTAATTATCTCTCCTTCATAAACCTCGGCATAGTTATCCCAATTTGGATTACCCCCAACTGTTCCACCTATTACATATATTTTATTCCCGATTGTGGAACATGCAAAAAATACATTCTTAATAGGTAGGGGAGATGTTTCTATCCATTGGCAATATTTGGGTTTATAGATAAAAACCTTTTTTGAAGTGTCATCATCACCATCTATCAAGGTCTGTCCACCTAAAACAATTATTTCTTTGTTCACCACAACAGCTGCTGTTCCAAATAACAGTTGAGGTAAATCATTGATTCTTTTCCATTTATTTGTATTGATGTTGTATGTCTCAACAGTCCAGACATCTCCCCAAATATTTTCTTTTGTACCTGCGCCACCAATTACATAAATGAGAGAATCAACAGTTACAACAGAAGCATTTTGTACTAAATAAGGAATGGCTGCTTTTTCTGACCATGTGTTAGTAGCGGTATTAAAAACTTCATGCTTTTTGGTAATATTTTTCCATGAAGTTAGTCCTCCGGCAATGTAAATTTCATTTTCATAAACTCCACAGTTGATATGTTGACGAGGGGTCGGCATTGGTTTCAATAATTTCCAGCTATTGGTTTGAGGGTTGTATTCTCGGTTCGCATCTTTAAATAGGTCGCCGCCTATGGCATAAATTTTCCCTTTAACAGCTGCTAATGCAAAATTTGTTGCAGGCTTTGGGACGTCTGCCAATTTTTTCCACTGATTTGTTTTGGGATTATATTTGTAAAAAGACGCACTTTTTGAAGTTTTAGTTCGTCCTGCTACAAAGTATACTTCATTGTTCAGGCTAACAGCCTCTCCTCCATTAAAACCATCCGGAAGTGAGGCTACTTTCTTCCAAACTATTGTTTGGGCAAAGATTGAATAAGCGAAAAAACAAAATAATGTAAGAATCTGTACTCGTTTCATATACCAATAATTTGCAAATCAAAGCACAAAAAAAGTGCCTTTAAATAGAATGGCAATAAGTAAAATGATGAATGGTTATTTTAAATGATAAGCAGTAAAAAGTGCAGGGAAGATCTCCTAATTATAAGCTTTTTTAAGATCTTTAAAGCAATTGCGACTAACTTCAAAAGGGACTTCAATTCGATCTAAAAATACCTGATGATTCGTATTTGAATAATTATCGATTTTGATGATATGTTTTAAATTGACAATGGTTGAACGATGGATTCTGATAAAATGTGTTTGCGGTAATTTAGTCTTCCATTGCTTTAGGGTTTTTAAGATCACATAAGTGCGGTTATCCGAAGTAGTGACCTTTGAATGATTTCCAACAGAGGTGATCGCACTGATGGTGTTTATTTCTACAAATCTTGCTGTACAGTTATTCTGCTTTAAGTAAATAGAATCGTCATAGCCAAAAACCTTAACATCAGAATTGTTATTATCCTTTCCATCAATTATTCTTTTGATGGCTAATTTTAATCGTTTTGGATCGACAGGCTTGAGTAGGTAATCACTTGCATTTACATCAAAAGCTTTTATGGCAAATTCATTGTAAGCCGTAACAAATATAATTTTGAAATCGACACAAACTTTCTCAAGTAAATCAAATCCATTTTCACCTGAAAGCTGAATGTCTAGAAAAACTAAATCCGGTTTAAGTTCTTGTATAAGTGTGATTGAGGATGAAATATTATCGGCTTCACCAATTACAACAATCTCAGGAATATCCTTCAATAAGAAGATCAATTCTTTTCTGGCTGGTCGTTCATCATCAATTATTATCGCATTTATCACACTCATTCTTTATTCAGCTAATAGTTTTTTGTAATCACTAATGATAATCTGTGAAATTACCCATGAGTCTTTCTTGAAAAGTTTAAACGTGTAATTATCAGGAAAGTAAAGTGATAGTCTTTTCTTGGTGTTTTCGATACCTGTTTTCGTGCCTTCATTATTATTATCACCTTCAATAATGCTTCCCGTATTGTGAACACTAATTTCAAGATGACTGTTAGCTTTGGCAACAATTTTAATGCGGAGTGGTGATTGACTTGATTGTAAACCAAATTTAATGGCATTTTCTACCAAGGGAAGGATGATGAAAAATGGAATCTTTATTTGATAAATTTCCTTATCAATATCGTAGCTCACCTCAAGCTTTTCTTCAAATCTGATCTTTTGGATTTCAAGATAGTTTCTAATGGCGTTAATTTCATTTTCAAAGGTGTCGGTAGTTCCATTCTGTGATAATGAATAACGAAAGAAATTAGATAATTCTGTAATCATATTGCGGGCCACCGTTTTATCCTCCTCAACCATCGAGCGAATCGTATTTAAGGCATTAAAAAGAAAATGAGGATTGATTTGATACCGTAGCATTTGCAGTTGAGCCTCGTTGGCTAAATTGTTTGCAACTTGTGTCATCTCTTTTTGCTTTTTCAAATCGAACCAATGTTTGATAAGGTAATACAAGCCGACAAAAGAAATAACAATGAAGAGAAAATTAAAGGCTTTTACAAAAAATAAGGTGCTGAAAAATAGTGGTTCGGATTGAAACAGGTTGTTTAAAGAAACATAAAAAATAAACCATACAACAGCGGTAATATAGCAAATTGGCAATAGTAAGAAGGTAAATATTTTATGCGAAGCCTGGTTCTTATTGGTTTTGAAATTAAGGATTAAGTACAATATACTTATCGTTATATAACCTGAAATAAACCTGGCGAGACCACTCATTAAAATAGAACTAACGCTTGATTGATTATTCGGGTTGATTAATGATACAAGGATGATAATGAAGAAATAAAACAACATTCCACCGAATTTGGCGCCCACTAAAAAGTAAGTTTCTTTAGATATCTTCATTATCATCCTATCAAAATATAAATACCCATATAGAGCACAAATATAGCGATATGATTAAAATTCTATCTTATAACTGATATTTGGAACTACAATCATCTTGCTGGTATTTTCAATTATATTATCTCTTAAGTTATACTCATACATATAATTCGAAGGTGTACTCGTGGCATTCTTTATCTGGATGGCCCATACGCTTGAATATTTCGCTTTGTTTTTGCGATATAGAATGGTGATATCGAGAAAGAAATCTGCCGGATTTTGATCAACATAAGGATTGCTCCAATCATAGATGATCTCCTGCCTTTGTAATGATAGTTGTTCATTAACCTGAACCGTCCTGTGGCCTCCAGCAAGAGTAGCCCTGGCATTAATTCCCAAAATATGTGTTTTGTTCGCTTTCTTGCTAAAAATAAACTCTTTTCCACCAAGCACCGTTACCACATAGTTTTTGTTGAAGCGTGAGTTATAAACTTCTCCATTACCGCCAGTATATTTTGAATCAAAGAAAGAAGCTGTTGCCAGATAATAAAAATTGTTTTTAAGGAAGCGTTCAATAGTAAAATCAATTCCGATATTTGTTCCTTTGCCTTCACTTACGAGGGTCTTATTAAAAGCAAATTCTTGTTCGTAGTTAATCATCGACCAGGTGCTATCAGCAATCACCGGGATATTGTAAAGACTTTGATAATAGGGTTCAATCTTTATCCTGAGATTTGGCGTAATAAAATAATCGTATCCGATAATAAAATGATGAGCCTTTGAGAAATCCAGATTCCTATTCGGGAATATCCTTCCAATTTCATTCTGCTGCTGATATAAATATACCTTCAAAGGCTCCATCTGACTATGATTTCCATAGCCAATACTTATGGCATTTTTAGTATTAATTGAATATCTCAATCCTGCCCTTGGCTCAATTGAATAATTCTCATTAAACAACAGGTATTGGGCATGAACGCCAAGGTTAAGGAGCAATCTTTGGTTAATATGATATTTGGATTGTGAATATGCTTGTATTAAGTAGCTATTACCCTTAGATTTTATATAATCAATCATTTCACCCTGCTCCTCAGCCGCTGTATTAGTGTTGTAATGCAAATTGTTGATAATCAGCCCTGTTCTGTTGGTGTGCTTTGCACTTAACTTCTTATTTATGTAAGTGGTAAATGTGTATTTACTCTCAGTGTTGTCAAGATTCAAATAATCATTCAAGATCAAATTATCATCCATCCTTTTTTGATTATAAATGAACTGACTACTTGATGCAACAAGTGATGAATTAATATATGTGGAGTTATTAATGATCTTTTTATGAGACAAGCCTACTACACCGGTATATACTGAAAGATCGTAATACATTCTATCCCAATTATAAATCCATTCGCTTGAGTCGGCTGTAACAGGTTCTGAATTATTATCTAATCCACCAATGCCCCAAAGTGAAATTATTCCCAAATTTTTTGTTGGAAAATTAAATTTAAAACTGAAATCCTGATATTCGGGAACCTGATCAGATGGAATAAACTTTTTTATCAGTCCGAATGTAGAATATCGGTAATTAAAAATATAGGAAGCTCTTTTCCCTTTAGTAAACGGACCTTCCGCCGCAAAGTCAATCCCCATAATACCAGCTTGGAAAGCATATTCTCTTTTCTGGTCGTTTCCGTTTCTTAGCCTCATATCGAAAACACCGGCAAGAGCATTCCCATATTCAGCAGGGAATGCACCCGTAAAGAAATCAGAATTAGACATTAAGTGATTGCTGAACAAGGTGGTAAATCCACCTCCTGTTACGTTTGCGCCCGGGAAATGACTTGGATTGGGTATCTCCACTCCTTCCAGACGCCACAATACACCTTTTGGCGAGTTACCCCGAATGATAATAGAATTGTCCTGAATATTCCCAACTGCCACTCCAGCAAAAGCTGAAGCCATACGTGCCGGGTCATCTATTCCTCCGGCATATCGTCGTGTTTCTTCTGCCGAAAAAGTTCTTGCACTAATAAACGACATTGAATTTATTGTTTCTGATCTTTCCTTATTGGGCTTTACGACCACTTCTTCAAGGGAAAATGCTTGTTCCTGTAATTGAAAATTCAGAACAACTTCTTTACTTGTAGTTACTTGGAGTTCTGATATAGTTTGATCTTCATAGCCCATAAAACTTGCTTGAATACTATATCTCCCAACAGGAATATTTTCAATGCTAAAGTTTCCATCAGCATCCGTAACGGCTGCATATCGCAGGTCTGTCTCAAGAACAACAATTGTTGCTCCTGGTAATGTTACATGTGTTTCTTTATCAACAACTAGCCCTCGGATAATCTGGGTTAAAGTTGATTTGTTTTGTGCCTGTAGATTGCAAGCTGTAGAAATAGCAATGGCAATCGTAATGATTTTTATAAGTGTTTTCATCCGTTTATATTTTATTTTATTTGTCGGATGTAGCTCGCACAACAAAAACAATCATCCGTGTGTGTGTTAAAATATTTTACTTTTTGTCGTGCTCGGTTCATCTCTTAGTTTTTGTTTGATTCATTCTTAGTTTAGTTCAATAATATGACAGGCCATGGTCTAAAAACCCCTATTCCATAGAGAAAGATTTTTGTAAGATTTCGAAGTTTCAGCTTTTTGGTAGCATGATATCTATTATTGTTTTATCTTAAGCTTTTTGTGGGCTGATTTGAGTTTGTCTGATAATAATTTGTATTATGATTAAGAAAATATTTCATGCATTTCAGTTAATCCTTTTTTTTGCATTATTAGTTTCATGCACAAGGGATAGTTCAATTTCGTTCTCAAGTGATACTTTTCGAATAAGCATTACAGATCAGGGCTATATAGGATCTCTTGTCGACCTTAATTCAAAAAAAGAATATTTACAGGGTAGTAATGCAAGCCCTCTTATTGCTATAGTCTACGATGGAAAACTTAGCATGCCAGAATCTTTTGTACTTGAAAATGAGACTGCTTATAATCTGAGTTATGCAGAGAGCAGAATTATTATTAGTCTGAAAATAGCTGAGAATCCCTCACATATTTCATTTAAGATCAGTGATGTATCAGGAAGTAGGGAATTATTGGAAGCTGTTATCTGGGGTCCGTATGAAACAAGTATAAAAGAGATTATTGGTGAAAATATAGGAGTTGTAAGAGATGGAGATTTTGCAATTGGGATGCAGTCCCTTAATCCAAAAACAACTGCAGGTAAACTGGATAATATACAAGGTATAGTAAGTTATCATGGTACAGCAGCTGAGGAAACAGAGAAGGGATCAGTACTCCAGGCTTTTGCAATTAACAGATCACAGGATCTGTCTGATTCAAAATGGGATGGGTGGGTTAACCGATATTCAGGTCGACCATATGATATTCTGAATGAAGAAGAAGGATTTGTCACAGGTTCAGCTCTTGCTCTTTTTGCTTGCTCTCCCGAGAATGTTGTCAGTACAATTGGAAAGATAGAAGTGACTGAAGGCTTACCTCATCCTATGATAGATGGTGTATGGATCAAAGAATCAAGCGAGACGGGCAGGGCCTATGTGATATCTCCTTTCACCGAATCAAATGTTGATCAAACATTAGATTGGCTTAGAAAATCGGGCCTGCGTTCACTATATCATGAAGATCCTTTCGAAACCTGGGGAAATTTTAAGCTGAGGAAGGATTACTTCCCTAATGGACGTGAAGGCCTTAAAGCATGCGTTACTAAGGCAAAAGAGGCCAATTTATATATGGGAGTTCATACTCTTACAAATTTTATTACTCCTGATGATGCCTTTGTTACTCCTATTCCTGATCCGAGGCTGGCGATCCTTGGATCAACAACTCTGCTTCAGGATATAAGTGCCACTGTCAGTGGTATTGAAATTGCCGACACTTTATTATTGAAAGTTAAGAAAAACAGTAAGTTAAATACAGTACGTATTGGTGAGGAGCTTATTCAATATGGCTCTTTCAGTGAGGAAAAACCTTTCAAACTATATGATTGTAAGAGGGGAGCATGGGGTACAATCGCTTCGGCTCATTCAGCTGGTGACACGCTTGTTAACCTTCTGGACTTTGCCTACCGAACTTTCTATCCCAACTGGGACATGCAGAATGATATGGTAAAGAATATTACCGACCTGATTAATGAAACTGGAATTACTCAAATGGGATTTGATGGCCATGAGGGATGTTATGCAACTGGTCATGGTGATTATGCTATGGATAAATATGCGAACGACTGGTATAATTTGTTGGATCATGTAGTAATTAACAGCTCATCCCGGCTGAAGCATTACTACTGGCATATCAACCATTTCATCAATTGGGGTGAACCATGGTACGGAGGGTTCAGGGAAAGCCAGTCGGATCGGCGTTTCAAAGTACAACCATTTCTCGAAAGGAATTACCTGAGGAATATGCTGGGGTGGTTTATGATTAAATCTTCTACTATTCCGGGCGACATTGAGTGGATGATGGCCCGGGCTGCGGGTTACAATGCTGGATTTGCAATGGTACTACGAGAGTCAGAATTGCTTAATAACCCTTATACAGATGAACTGTTGGGATTGATAAAAATATGGGAAGAAGCAAGGCTTGCCGGAGTCTTTAGTGACGAACAGTGTGAAAGCTTAAGAAACAACAATAATGAATTCCATCTGGAGAAAAGGGATGATAAAACCTATGTACTGAATTCCTACACCAATAACAGTTTTGAGCATGAAAAGAAAGTGCTGCAACCTGGTGAGCCAACTGATTCAGAATGGAATTTCAAGAATGATGGCGGTGAACAGAAGCTTCGGTTCAGGCTGACTATAAAAGGAGAGGTAGGAAAGGTTGAGAATTTTGATTTGGAATTTGACCGCTCCTTTAAATTCAATTTACCAAAAGAAGCTTTGGCTGGTTATTCTCTTGTTTGCGATGGCTCAGAAGTGCTCAGAATATATGATCAGAAAGGTCGATTCATTGAAACTTTCGATATGGGACGCAAACCTCCTGTTATGAGAAAAGGTACACATTACCTGAGGTTTGATTGCCAGTTTAAGGGGAATGATGATCTGAAAGTGAATCTTATAGTAAAACAAAAAGGCGCTGAAGAAATAATGCAAATAGATGATATGTAGATTAGGTAAGTATCAGAACTAAGATGAAATATAAAAATCTCTGTAGAAGTTCTATTTTTCTCTTCGTTGTGCTTCTGGTTTCGTGTAATAAGGGCAATAGTGACAAGAGTGAAATTGTAAAATTCGAAGGTACGGTTGAATCCCTCATGAATTATTCTGCTCCTGAATGGTTCAGAGATGCCAAGTTTGGAATTTACCTACACTGGGGAGTATACTCGGTGCCGGCAATGGGCGAATGGTATGGACGATGGATGTACCAGGATAATATGTGGGCTTACAACTATCACCTGGAACATTATGGACATCCATCTGAATTTGGTTATAAAGATTTTATTCCGATGTGGAAGGCTGAGAATTTCAATCCTGATCCTTTGCTTGCACTATTTAAGAGAGCAGGTGCGAAGTATTTTACCCCCTGTGCAGTTCACCATGATAATTTCGATTTGTGGGACTCAAAATATCAGCCATGGAATGCCGTTAATATGGGACCCAAAAAGGATCTTATAGGTATGTGGCGTGAGGCTACTATCAAGCAAGGCTTGAGATTCGGAGTTACCACCCACCTTGCAAGATCATATAGTTGGATGAATACTGCTAATCAGTCAGACAGGGAAGGTCGGCTTGCCGGTGTGCCCTACGATGGTGATGACCCTGAATATGATAGGCTTTACCATAAAAAGCATGAAGATATTTCTTCAAGAGGTCCGGTTGATCCAACTGATGAATGGAAGGAAGAATGGGCTGACAGGATGAAAGATTTGATAGATAATTACCATCCCGACCATTTTTATTTTGATGGAGCTATCCCTTTTAGTGGTGAGGACTATGGTAAAACCGGAATGGATGTGGTCGCACACCTCCTGAATCATTCAATGGAAGTAAATGGTGGAAAACTGGAAGCTGTAATGTGTTACAAGGAGCGTCCCTTCAATGGGATCTTCGTTGATGGGATGTTAACCCTCGATTATGAAAGAGGGAAATCGCCTGAGATCAGGAAAAAACCCTGGCAAACAGATGATACTATCGGACCATGGGGTTATCGCAAAGGTGCCAAGTATAAGTCAACTAATGCAGTGATAGATAAACTAATCGACATCGTGAGTAAGAACGGAAACCTATTGCTTAATATTCCAATAAAAGCTGATGGCACTCTTGATGATGAATCAGTTAAGATACTGGAGGAAATTGGTGAGTGGATGGAGATCAATGGAGAAGGAATTTATGGAACACGGCCCTGGTATAGGTTTGGTGATGGTAAAGTGAATGAGATACCTGAAATGGGAAGAACATCATTGTTTACAGAGAAAGATATTCGCTTTACTACAAAGGATGATCTCCTGTATGCTTTTGTGATGGATTGGCCTGTGAAGAATAAAACTGTATGGATGAAACATATCTCACCCAATAATATTAGTGCCGGTAAGGTAAAATCAGTTTCTATGCTTGGAGTTGGAGATATCGAATGGAGACAAGACAGGGTAGGATTGTATGTTACCATGCCAAATGAGAAACCGCATAACTTTGCCTATGGACTCAAAATTAAATTTGAATAGTTTTATAAGTAGAAGAATGAAATGGATAAAAAAGATCTACTACCAAGAATACAAGAATATATGGGAAATATGAGAGTATTCAGTTTAGTATCAGCAGGACTTTGCCTGATATTGCTTTTCAGTTGCAGCTTAAAACCTGAAATAAAACCTAACATTGTCTTGTTTTTGGTTGATGATATGGGTTGGCAGGAAACTTCAGTCCCTTTTTACAAAGAGCTAACAGAGCTTAATAAACGTTACCATACACCGGCGATGGAAACCCTGGCGGAGCAGGGAATGAAGTTTACTCAGGCCTATGCTTGTCCCTTGTGCTCTCCAACCCGAGTAAGCCTTATGACAGGTGTTAATTCCGCCCGTCATATGGTTACTAACTGGACCCTGCGCAAGAACATCTCTCCCGATCGTGATCACGAAACTCTTGAAATCCCGGTATGGAATGTCAATGGGCTTAGTCCGGTTGAAGGTATTGAGAATACATTTGTCGCTAAAACACTTCCAATGTATTTGCAGGAAGTCGGTTATACCACTATTCATGCCGGAAAAGCACATTGGGGAGCAAAAGGAACACCTGGGGAAGATCCTTTAAATTTGGGATTTGATGTAAATATTGCCGGACATGCAGCAGGAGGTCCGGGCTCATATTATGGTAAATATAACTTTAGTGCGGCCTGGCGCAATGCCGACCGAATCTGGGATGTGCCCGGTTTGGAGAAATACCATGGACAGGAAATCAACATAACTGAAGCCCTTACTCTGGAGGCCATGGACGAAATGCAAAAGGCTGTTGAAGATAAAAAACCATTTTATTTATATATGTCACACTATGCCATTCATGCTCCATGGGAGAAGGATGAGCGATTTTATCAGAAATATGCAGATCGGGGGTTATCCGATTTCGAGGCAACTTATGCTTCTATGATCGAGAGTATGGATAAATCGCTAGGCGACATTATGAATAAAGTACGGGAATTGGCAATAGAGGATAATACGATCATTATGTTTATGTCGGATAATGGTTCTCCATCCCAGTGTCCACAGAATGAGCCCCTGCGCGGATGTAAAATCAGCCCTTACGAAGGAGGAATCCGTGAACCAATGATAGTTTACTGGCCATCCATGACAAAAGCAGGGAGTGTTTGTAATACCCCATTAATCATTGAGGACTTCTTCCCAACCATCCTTGAAATGGGTGGTGTGAACTTAAACAAAGTTTCTGAGGAGATAGATGGTATTAGCTTTATCCCACTACTTCAAGGGAAGAAGGTGAGATCAGCTAAACGGGAGTTTTTCTGGCATTTTCCGCACAATTACGGTTTCGAACCATATAGTGTTATACGTAAGGGAGATTGGAAACTAATTAATTGGTATAAGGATGGGAAAACTGAGTTATACAATATACCCAATGATATTAGCGAAAAGATTGATTTATCAACTCAACACCCGGAAATTGTAGAAAAACTGGTAACAAGCTTAGGGAAATATCTAAAATCATGTGGAGCTGGAATACCAATGGAGAAATCCAGCTCGCAATCAGAAACCATTGAATTGGCAAAGCCATCAGAAATTCAATATAAATGGCATGAGCAGGAGCGCATTATGTTTGTTTGCCTTGATCCATGTACCTGGCAAGGGAGGGAATATGATAACCATTCTGTTCCGCTGGATCGGATTAATCCGAAAGATCTGAATACTGACCAATGGTGTGAGGTAGCGCAATCCTGGGGAGCCAAAGAAATACTTTTCGTTGCTAAACATACCGGAGGATTCTGCTGGTGGCAAACAGAAACGACTGATTATGGAATAAGAAATACTCCATACAAGGAAGGTAAAGGCGATGTACTGAAAGAACTTTCAGAATCATGCAAAGAGTATGGATTAAATCTTGGAATTTACGTTTACCCGGGTGATGAAACCTGGGGGGCAGGAATTGGAAGTGGCGGATTGACAAAAGATTCATCGAAACAGGAAGTCTACAACAAAGTTTTCCGTCAGCAATTGACTGAAACACTTACCAACTACGGTGAAACTATCGAAGTATGGTTTGACGGAAGTTGTAAAATTGATGTATCAGATATTTTAGAGAAGTATGCTAAAAATTCAGTTATCTTCCAGGGGCCACACGCCACCCTGCGCTGGCCAGGAACAGAGTCGGGTAAACTATTCTATCCGGCCTGGAATACTGTAAAAAGTGAGGACTTTGAAACCGGCGTTTCAACCCAGATCCATGGGGATCCGGATGGAGATATCTGGGCACCTCTTGAAACAAATACAACGCTATACGATCATCACTGGTTTTGGTCTCCTGAGAAGGAGAAAAAGCGTAAATCTCTGGATCAATTGATGGAATGCTATTATAAATCAGTAGGATATGGCAGTGTTTTTCTTTTGAATTCCACACCAGATACAAACGGCCTGATTCCTGCAGATGATATAAAATTGTATAAGGCTTTCAGGCAGGAAATCGACAGACGGTTCAAGAAACCATTGGCAGCGATTAAAAACAAAAAAGGAGAGCTAAAGACCCTCAATTTCAAGCTTACCAAAAAAGTCAACCACCTGATTACCATGGAAGACTACCGACAAGGCCACCGGATAAGGGAATACAGTATCGAAGGCTATCGGAATGGTCAATGGGAAGAGCTCTACAAAGGACAGTCTGTGGGTCGTAAAAAAATTGACTTCTTCCCAGATGTTGAAATTTCAAAAATCCGTATTAAGGCTCTTAATTCAATCGGAGAGCCCCTGATCAGAAGTCTTTCGGCCTATTATGTGGAAGACTTTATCCCTCCAAAAAAACAAAGTGTCCATGCCTGGTCAACCTGGGCAAGGATTGGTCAATGGGATAATAATGGCTTTGAAAATGGGATAAAAGAAATTAAAGTCGATCTGTCAGCAAAGATTAAATACCCTGGCCAGTTCTCCCTTAAAATAACACCGGATAATTCAGACATTGAAATAGAGATTGTTAATGCAGAGATACATTATGAGGGGCATCGTGCATTGGATGAATTCGTGACAGTGGAAGGCAATAGCATCCAAATCAACCGAACTGCTCAGGTGACAGATGAAAGCAGTTCTGTCATCTACCTCAGCATCAAATGCCAGGAAGCTTGTAAAGGTATAATAGAGTTCAAACCGGCATTGATTTATTAATATTACAAAAAACTAATTGTGAAGAACTCTTTTAATTACAAATACTTAGCGTTTATTGTCCTTATTTCAGCGCTTGGCGGACTATTATTTGGTTACGACTGGGTGGTTATCGGAGGAGCAAAGCGGTTTTACGAGATTTATTTCGACATAAGAGGAATGCCTGCTTTGCAAGGCTGGGTTATGAGTAGTGCCCTTGTGGGGTGCCTGCTTGGGGCAATTTCAGCTGGTACAATATCGGATAAGCTCGGCAGGAAAAAACCATTAATTTTCGCAGCTGCCTTATTCACTCTTTCAGCAATAGGCACAGGCGCTTCAAATAGCCTGACACTTTTTATCTCTTATAGAATTATTGGTGGTTTGGGAATAGGGATGGCTTCTGTTCTTTCACCTATTTACATTGCCGAAGTTTCACCCGCAAACATGCGTGGACGATTTGTGGCCATTAACCAGCTTACCATTGTTATTGGAATTTTACTTGCACAAATTATTAACCTGACTATTGCTCAGGATGTTCCTGTCGATTATAACGATAGCCAGATTCTGGATTCATGGAATGGCCAGAATGCCTGGCGCTGGATGTTTTGGGCTGAAACATTATTTGCCGGACTATTTTTTCTGTTAGCCTTTTTTATTCCTGAAAGTCCACGGTGGTTAGTGAAAGCAAAGCAAGGCTCCCTGGCCACATCTGTTTTAACAAAAATAGGAGGTGGAGAATACGGTAAAACAACATATCAATCAATAAAAGAAACACTTGCACGGGACACCTCAAAAATTGATTTCAAATATTTAAAAAATCCAAAAATTAAACGAATTGTTTTTATTGGTATGATACTGGCTATCCTGCAACAGTGGTGTGGAATAAATGTTATTTTCAATTATGCCGATGAAATTTTCACACAGGCCGGATATGGAATTAACGATATGTTATTCAATATCGTGGCGACAGGAAGTGTTAACCTGTTGTTTACACTTGTTGGTATGGCACTTATCGATCGATGGGGACGAAGGGTATTATTATTGGTAGGTTTTGGTGGACTCAGTATCATCTACCTGTTTTTCGGGTTGTTTTACCAGCTCGAATTAAAGGGATTTATTATGCTGGCAAGCGTATTAATGGGTATTTCACTCTATGCCATGACTCTGGCTCCAACAACCTGGGTTGTACTCTCCGAGATTTTTCCAAATAAGGTTCGCGGCCTTGCCATGTCAATTGCAACAATGGCACTATGGAGTGCTTGTTTTATTTTAACTTATACATTCCCAATTCTGAATAACTGGGCAGGAGCTTCAGGAACATTTTGGGCCTTTGGGGTAATTTGTATAGCAGGATTTATTTTTATCAGAAAAGTTCTTCCTGAAACAAAAGGAAAATCACTCGAAGAAATTGAGAAGGAATTGTAGGCTGGAAAATAGCATTGGGGCAAGTACTGGTAGTTTGACGTAAATTGTTGACTAGGGAAAAGAATATGAAAAAAAAATATTACCTCATAATTGTAATTATTTGCTTACTGTCACCACCACAGAATTATGCACAGGATACAATTATTGTTTATGATGTTGCAAGTCGAACTATTAATGAAATTCCTCCGGTATTTTTCGATCCATCAATAGCATTTGATAATTCATCATATTCTGTCGGTAATCTTGGAAATCAAATTTCCTTGAACCTATCACCACCCACCTCAAACTTGTTCAATGGTACAAATTTTAGCAATATTGAGAGAGCAGAGTTATTTTACAATGTAACAGATTACCCTGTTAGAGCTGCTGTGAAATTATTTGGGTGGAATCAAAACACATTAGAACATTGCTGTTCAGGTATTATGATTTCTGAGAACTTTGTTTTAACAGCTGCCCACTGCATTCAGGACCGATTATCACAAAATTGGAATTACGATAGCATTTTTATTGCTCCATCGTATGATAATGGCATAATTCAGCCATCACTACCCAATTCAATTGTAGAAAAATATTATGTCTTTAAATCAAATTATAATCATACCGCATTTGACGACATTGCTTTGCTCCAATTACATGAGCCTATTGGAAAGGAAATTGGTTGGCTTGGGATGGCGTTTAATTCAAACACAAGTTATTTTTCAAATAAAGTATTTCACAAACTTAGCTATCCATCTATACCTGATCCGAATAATCCATCATTAATCTACAATGGGGATACGCTATATTATAATTATGGTGAAATAGATGTTCTTGGTCGGTTTTTGGGTGTAAACGGAGCAACTGGTGTTCCGGGCCAAAGTGGAAGTTCATTGTTTTATACCGATAATAATGAATATTACTCATTTGGCGTTTTGTCATTCTCAACCGGATACAGACATTATCAAATTACGAACAATATTTTTTATCAGTTTGAGAGTATTATCAATAATAATGCTTCCACTATCATAGGAAAATACGAAAAGACACCACTAAATATTTATCCAAATCCATTTATAGAATCGGCAGTTTTAGAGTTTAATAATCCGCAGCAAATAAATCACACTTTGAATGTGTATAATGTGAAAGGTGAGTTAATGCGTGTTATTAATAGCATAACAGAAAATAGAGTAATAATTCACAAAGGAGATTTAGCAAGTGGCATCTACTTTTTTCATCTTCTAAATGATAGTCAAATCATCTCTTACGGTAAACTGATAATTGAGTAAGAACCTGACTGGCATTTGTACGGCAAATGACTGCAAATCCTACCACCATATTTTATATTGAAATTACCTGTGGAGCTTCCGATACTCCGATGGGGTACAATCCATGACAGATCTGAAGTAATGATTGAAATTAGCAAGGGTATTATACCCGCTGTCAAAGCATATTTGGGTTACTGATTTTTCAGTTTCAATTAGCATCTTTGCTGCAAGGCCAATGCGAACTTTTTTAACGTATTCCATAAAGGTCAGATTGGTCTTCTTCTTAAAATACCTGCAAAATGAGCCGGGAGCCATGTTAATCAATTCTGCCACTTTTTTCAACTTAATTCCTTCTTCTATGTGGAGGAAAACATATTCATACACCCGGTTGATCTGTCCAAGGTCTTTTGTGAAATGGGCCGAATAATTCAATGTTTCTGACAGATAGTCGTAGTCTTCAACGTGAATTAGCTGATTAAATACATTTAAAAGATTAATGTAACTTTCTAATCCACTCATAGTCACCAGCTGTTCAAGATTTGCCTTTATCTTTTTTGCTTTCTTCCCTTTAAAGGCGATTCCCTTATCAGCTTTTTTCAGAAGCTTTTCAACACCTTCCAATTCAGGGATATTGAAGAAATCTGAACGGATAATATTTTCATAAAAATGAATTGTAATACATGTTGGTGGTATGTTTGTTTTGATTTCCAGAATTTCCCAGCAATGAGGTATCTCCGGCCCGAGAAGAACCAGATCATTATCCTCAAAACTGGAAATGTCATTGCCGACAATTCTTCTTCCCGCTCCTGAAACAATGAAATTCAATTCGAAATTCTTGTGTGAGTGAATTATTGGCAAGCGTTCAGCCAGCTGAATCTTTCGTGCGATGAAGGAGTGCTTACTGGGGATGTTTATTTTCTCAAAAACATAATCCATGCCAATGACATTAAATATTGCGCAAAATAGAAAATATTATTGTCATTTTCTTTGATTTGGGTTAAGAAACAATGTGAATTGACTAAAATAACAGGAGTTAACTATTCTCATATTAGCTAATTTTGTTTGTTAAGATAATAAGTACATAAAAGTCAAAAATTCCTTTATTATGCAATTACCTTTAAAAGGAATCATACCACCGGTGATTACTCCCTTGAATAATTATAGTGATCTTGATGTCGAGGGGCTGCAAAACCTCATTGAGCACCTGATTGCTGGCAATGTGCATGGTCTGTTCCTTCTTGGCACTAATGGTGAAGCTCCTTCACTTAGTTACCAGCTTCGAAAAGATTTTATTAAATTGACCTGTGATTTAGTAAATCATAGAGTTCCGGTATTAGTTGGAATATCAGATACATCATTCGCTGGCTCACTGGATATTTCGGAGTATTCCAAAGCTTGTGGTGCAGATGCAGTTGTTGTTGCTCCACCATATTATTTCCCTGTAGCCGAGGAAGAATTGATTAATTATTTTGAAGCACTTACTACAAGGTTGAATTTGCCATTTCTACTGTATAACATGCCAAGCCATACAAAAGTCAACTTATCACTTGAAACAGTCAAAAGAGTGAAAGAAATGGGAGCAATCGGGATCAAAGATAGCTCAGGAGATATGTTCTTTTTGTATTCCTTAATTGCAGAATTTATTGGTTCGCCAGACTTCTCAATTTTCACCGGTACTGAGCTGTTTTTACCCGAAACAATCAGGTATGGAGGCCATGGAGCAGTGGCCGGTGGGGCAAACATTTTCCCTGAGCTCTTTGTTAAACTATATGAAGCATCCATAAGTAATGATTCTGAGACAATTGCACGGCTTCGAAACAAAGTGATAATGCTGTATGATACTATTTATAAAGTGGGGAAATTTACATCGCGAATAACCAAGGGAATAAAATGTAGTTTATCTGTAATGAGTATTTGTAGTGATTATATGGCACCTCCATTCAGCAATTTTAACTCTGCGGAACGAAAAAAGATAGAAGAACACCTGAAAGAAATTGCTAAAGTGAACTAATCATGGAATTCCACCTGGGTACGATCGACACGAGTATTCTGATTATTTATGGAGTTGTACTTATAGGTATGGGTGTTTATTTTATTAGAAAAAACAAGACATCTGAACAGTTCATGGTCGCCGGACGAAGTATTCCTGCCTGGGCAGCCGGTCTGGCTGTTATGAGTGCCTATACAAGTAGTATTTCGTACATTGCTGTTCCCGGAAAGGCATTCGATTCGAATTGGCATCCACTGATCTTTGCTTTAACTGCTTTACCTGTTGCATGGTTCGTTACGAAATATGTTGTTCCATATTACAGGAAGAAGAATATTATTTCAGTTTATGGATATCTTGAGGAAAAAATTGGTGGGTGGGCCAGAATTTATGCCTCAATTTCATTCGTGCTTTTTATGATAGGACGAACAGCCGTTATCCTTTATCTCTCTTCACTTCTTCTAAGCTCTTTTGTGACCATTGATATTCGTATACTAATAGTAATGATTGGTATCATAACTATTATCTACACCTTAATGGGAGGCATGGAGGCTGTGATCTGGACTGATGTTGTACAATCTGTAATCATGATCGGTGGTATTCTTTTCATTGGATTTATTCTAACTAAAGATGTTTTTGCAAAACCTGATTTCCTGATCCAAAATGCTTTTGATGCTAACAAGTTTAGTTTGGGGGAAAGCACTTTGTCGTTGAAGAGTAGAACTATCTGGGTTATGATTATATATGGTGTAACCGAAAATATCAGGAACCTGATAGCAGATCAAAATTATACGCAGAAGTATTGTTCCGTACCCGATGAAAAACAAGCAAAAAAGTCTGTATGGATCGCAATGTTAATCTATTTACCTCTGACGGCTCTGTTTTTGTATATCGGAACTTCTTTGTTTGCTTTTTATTCAGGATCTGAAAATGCTCTCGGTGAAGCTATTACCAAAGGAGATCAGGTCTTCCCTCATTTTATTGCCACACAACTTCCTGTGGGAATGAAAGGATTAATTATAGCTGCAATTCTTGCTGCTTCAATGAGTACCATTGATTCTGCTTTGAATTGTTCTGCCACCGTACTTTTCATTGATTATTATAAAAAGTATTTCAGATCCGAACCTTCTGAGAAAAGCAGTATTCTTTTCTTGCGACTCACAACTGTTGTCTGGGGTGTCGCTGGTATTGCTTTTGCACTATTACTCATAAATGCAAAAAGCGCACTTGATATTTGGTGGATAATTGCCGGTATTTTTGGTGGGGGAATCCTGGGCTTGTTCCTTCTGAGTATTTTCAATATTAAGATTAGACAATCTCAAGGTATTATTTCAGTTATTTTTAGCCTTATAATCATCATTTGGGCTTCGTTTGCCAGAGATTTACCAGATAATCTTGCCTGGTTAGAATGCAGCATAGATCCCATTATTATTGGAGCTTTCAGCACACTTGGTTTAGTGCTTATGGCGCTGCTGTTTGTTATTGTGAATCGAAGAGTATTAAAGTCTCCTTAAACTGATTATGCACTAAGCTTAGTGGTATTCTTCGAAGTTTTGGAACATAAAAGTTTTCGTATGAGAGTTTCAACCATCTTTTTAGTACTACTGTTTTCCGGCCATGTGTTGGCCGATGAACCTGATACAACTTCGAATGCAATAGTTTTATCTGAATATATTTTCGATGCAAAAGATGTTAGCTTCCCGAGTTGTCACGCCTCTACCATCGTAGAGACTAAAGAGGGTCTTTTGGTTGCCTGGTTTGCAGGAACTAAAGAGAAAGATCCGGATGTTGGTATCTGGCTCAGCCAATACTTACACGGAGAATGGTCCGTGCCTGTTGAAGTGGCTAACGGAGTACGAGGCAAAGCAAAGCAATTCCCAACCTGGAATCCGGTTCTTTTTAATACAGGTAAGGAGATAAAACTATTTTACAAAGTTGGTCCCTCTCCAAGAGAGTGGTGGGGTGAAGTGAAAACTTCTGTAGATAATGGGCTTACATGGTCACTTCCTCTCAGGCTTCCCAAAAATATTTTTGGCCCGATAAAAAATAAACCCCTTAAACTTGCTGATGGTAAATTGTTATGTCCTTCCAGTACGGAAAATGAGGGCTGGAGAGTTCACATGGAATTCTATACAGATATGGATAAAACATGGGAACGCACAGATGCATTGAATGACGGCAATAATATATCGCTTATTCAGCCCGCAATTCTGACACATTCTGACAACGCGATCCAGATTTTATGCAGAAGCATGAATGGCGCAATTTTTTCTTCATGGTCAAACGACAATGGATACACCTGGAGTGAATTTGAAACTATCGGATTACCGAATCCTAATTCCGGTTTCGATGCGGTGACATTAAAGGATGGAAGGCATATTTTGGTTTACAATCATATTGCATGTAAAACCGGTGAGAAATGGGGTGACAGGAATATACTGAATATTGCCATTTCAGATGATGGCAAACTTTGGAAAGCGGCTGAACTGCTTGAAAATGATAAGGATGAAGATGCTGAGTATTCTTATCCTGCAGTTATTCAGACGAATGATGGTAATGTTCATATTACCTATACCTGGAACAGGACATTAATAAAACATGTTGTGCTTGATCCGCTAAAAATTAATACCAAAGATATAATTAATGGAATCTGGCCTTTGGAATAGAAGGTTTGAATCATAGAATAAGTCAAAACTACAAGAGCAATGTCAAAAACAATCAGCTACTTATTTGTGGCCGTTGTGCTGGGTTTGGGATGGGCGATGCGAGGACATTTTGGCCATGAGTGGGGTGCCTCATGGGCCGGGGCAATGGGAGCTTTGGCTGTCGTGCTTGTAGCTAAAAGAAAAGACTGGGTTCGCAGAGCACCTGCATTGGCAGCTCTGGGAGCTCTTGGATGGGGTGTTGGAGGGATGATGAGTTATGGTATTGTAATTGGGTATTGCAGATCTGTTTCTTTTGTAAATTCACTCTATGGCTATGCTATGCTGGTCGTAATTGGAGGCTTGTATGGTTTTATTGGTGGGGGGCTGTTTGGTCTGGGGCTTGAATCAAGTGAAAAGAATAAACCTAACTGGCCAAACCTTATTGTTCAGATGTTTGCCGGGGGATTTCTGGTATGGGGACTTCTGATCTATCAGATGGAGTGGTTTATGACTCCTCCCCGTTCTGAACTTTGGGCAGGATGTATGGGCGCTGCACTAGCACTGGCATGGTTTCTGAATCGAAATAGTTTCAAAAGAGCACTTCGGGTGGCCTTATTTTCAGCTTTAGGTGCCGGGTTTGGATTTGCATTTGGAAATTTTATTCAATTACTGGGAAACACTGCTGAAATTCAATACAATTGGTGGAACGTAATGGAATTCACTCTTGGCTTTTTTGGAGGTTTAGGAATGATTTATGCAGTTCTTACACGTGATTGGCCGGAGTCAGTAAAACCATCAAAAACCGGAAACTGGATTGCACTGATCTTTGTATTTCTATTTGTACCTGTCACCAATTATTTCAATGGATTCACCATGGATCATTTTATTGAACTTGCCGGGAAACTTGATATTGCCGAAGTAGATACCTATGCCAATAAGCAATTCATTTTTGCGGGAATTGCAGTACTTGTTTTCGGTGTATTAGCTCTTATAGCCTGGAGGAAGTGCTTAGCCAATGATGAAAAATTACGCAATTATGGTATTTTGGTTCTGCTATTAATTACAGCTATCCACTACAATTTATTCTGCTACATTAAACTTGGCACTTTTGTTAGTCCGTTCACCTTTGTCCACTCTCACTCTTTATACATTTTTATAATAATTCTGATTCTATTCACCTGGTTTTTCAGTCTAAGGGGGATACAAGAGTTTCCCGGCAAAATGGCCAAAGATGAAACCGGGATGCGATGGGCAATAATTTTGATTAGTCTTGTGATAATCATTATCTTAATCACATTTATCTCAGTTAATATCCATTATGAAATACCAGGCGCACACAACAGATTCTAAGTTCATTCCTCATATGAAAGTTTTCATCCTGATTCTTATTCTTGGATTCGGTTTATGTCAGAACACATTAGAAGCGCAAATATCATCTGACAATTCTCAGTCAGTGAGATTTACATCTCAGTACATTTTCCCCTTACAAGATTTGCATGTTCATAGTAGTTCCATAATTGAATTACCGAAGGGTGATCTGTTGTGCTGCTGGTTCGAGGGATCTGGAGAACGTACTGCTAATGATGTAGTAATTATGGGAGCGCGTTATAGCATGAGAGATCTTGAATGGGGTAAACCATTCCTAATGGCAGATACTCCCGGTCATCCTGATTGTAACCCAACTTTGTTTATTGATGAGGATAATCGTTTACACCTTTTCTGGATTGTTGTACAAGCTAATCGATGGGAAACTTCAGTATTGAAATCAAGAGTTTCATCCTCTTATCAAAATTCTGGTTCCCCTGAATGGGAATGGCAGGATGTAATTTTGTTAAAGCCCGGTGAAGAATTTGCAGAGACGATCATAGATCAATTTATGGAATCCGATAAGCTGGGTCTTGCCTGGGGAGAATATGCACCGCGTTATGAATCGATGATCTATGAAGCAGCTAAAGATCCCAAAAAGAGAGAAACGGGATGGATGACAAGAACTCATCCCATTCAGATCCCAAACGGAAGAATACTATTACCTCTGTACTCTGATGGGTTTAATCTCTCATTAATAGCAATTTCAGATGATATGGGAGAAACCTGGCGGCCAGGATTGCCTATTGTAGGTCGGGGTAATGTCCAGCCCAGTATTGTTAGAAAAACAGATGGTACTCTCCTTGCCTATATGCGGGATAATGGTGATGAGCCTGGCAGGATTATGAAAAGCATTTCAATGAATGATGGATACGAATGGACCAGGGCAACAGATACAGACTTAGCTAATCCGGGAACGAGCGTTGAAGCTTTAGTCCTTGAAAATGGGAATTGGATAATAGTTTATAATGATATTGAAAATGGACGGTATAGTTTAGCGATTAGCCTTTCTGATGATGAAGGAGAAACATGGAAGTGGACCCGGCATCTGGAGCAAAAAGCAGAGGGTGAGGGCTCATTTTCTTATCCATCTGTTATTCAGACCAGGGATGGATTAATTCACATTTCTTACTCATTTCATTTGCCAGAGCATAAGACTATCAAGCATGTAGCCTTTTCTGCAGAATGGACAAAAGAGCAAGCTTCCACTATCAAAGCTAATGTTGCGGTAAGAAAGCTTACTCCACCTCTGGAGATGGACTATACTCTGGGAGGATATGGTGCACGCATGAACAAACCGGCAATGGGAATACATGATGATATCTGGGCAAAGGCTCTGGTATTAGATGATGGTGACAAAAAGTATGCGATTGTCACACTTGACATCCTGGGATTACCACCAAATGTCAAACCGCAGGTAATTGAGCAACTTAATCAGGAGGGATGGACCGAGGAAAACATTATGTTCCTGCCCAGTCATTCTCATGCCTCTCTTGAGATGTTTGCCTTGAATGATAAGAATATCTTCGGGATAGCCCCAATTGGGATCTTTCAACCACAGCTACTCGATTATCTGGTAAATTCTTTAGCTGATTTAATCAAATCGGCAGATCAGAACTTAAAGCCTGTTAGGATTGGCAGTCTTAGCAAACAAATTGATGGATTAAACCGCAACCGAAGAGGAGAATCCTTTATCGATAATTTCTTAACTGTGACACGGATTGACCATATCAATGGAAAACCAATGACGGTTCTGGTTAACTGGACAGGACATCCCACAATTATGGACGAACATGATATGCATGTATCTGGTGGTTGGCCTGGATATTTGCAACGTGAATTAGAAAGCCATATTGCTGAGGGTGTTGTTGCGATGTACTATAACGGACCTGTAGGAGACCAATCAGTGATTGCTGGAAATGCAGGAAGCCACTATGAAAAAGCAGAAAAATATGGCCGTACTATGGCTGTCAATGCCTTGAATGTATACAAGGATATCAAAACTGAAGAAAAGATCAAATTCAATTACAATTATAAAATCATTCAATTGCCCAATAGAGAGGCTCATCCAGATTTCATGGAAACAGGAGGTAAAGAATATGGACTTGATAAAGAAAAAATAATGATACTCCTTGATCAGGTTTTCCCGGAACAGACCTCAATTGGAGCCTGCAGATTGGGTGACCTTCTGATCGTCGGTGCACCAGGTGAATTGATTGCTGAATTGGGCTTGAATATTAAAGATAAACTCAAAGCAAGAGGCGTTAAATATCCGGCAATCGGGGGCCTGGCCAATCAATGGATTAGTTACATTCTAAGCGAAAACGCATATAACAGGGGTGGATATGAAACTAGTGCTAGTTTCTACGGCAAAGATTTGGGGAAAGTAATAGTTAAAAGCATGATGGAAACAGCATTGCCATTAATTGAAGAGTAATGTCAACAGAAATATAATTGTGAAAATCAAATCCATACTTATAAGTATTGCAATCTCTTTTCTTCTGTCCCATGCTTATGAGGCCATTGGAGAAGAATTAAATCTGATGCAGTCAGATGAAAATTTCGCTACATATAATGCCGAGGATTTAAATGACGGAGAGTTTTTGCACGATTTTTTACTACTTGGACCTTTCCCCAATCCCCTGTCTGATGGAATAAGCGAATATTTTCATACGGATGAAGAATGTTTAGGATTTGATAAGGACTATTTAATCTCCGTGGGTGGTGAAAGTGGAGTGAAGCCCGGAGTGAGGCAGAGTGTGTCATTTGAAGATGGGGAACCAATAACATGGCAGGCCCACCATTCCGATTTTGATAGAGTTGATTTGAAGAAAATATTTACACCTAATGAAGGTGTGATTTGCTATGCTGCTATCTGGATTGAAAGCCAGAAAAATCAGGAAAAACTCTTTGGGATTGGTTCAAATGATGGGCTTAAAGTATGGCATAATGGTAAATTTCTTTTAAAAGTACATAAGCCCAGAACGGTTAATGTTGATGATGAATACCTGAACCTCAAGCTAAAAAAAGGAAGGAATCTTTTACTTATTAAAATCGAACAGGGTTTAGGAGGCTGGGGATTCATTCTGAGGCCGGTTGATGTGGAAACTGCCTGGAAGCAAGTTAATGAAAACCTTGATATTGCTTTAAACAGTGAATTTATTGTTGAGGATGGATTTATAAAAGGGACAATTGGAGATAGGAATATCGTTGGTATGCTCAGAGGGCTTCCCATGGCAGAAATCGAATTCCGGTCAATAAACTCAGACCACTACAAGAAAATTGAAGCGCCATTAGGCACTTCACTGAAACTCCCAATTAAGGAATTTCCGGGAGGTGAATATGCCATTACAATTTCATTCTCAACGCAGGATGGGGTCAAACAGTCTTACGCATATATGAACACCTCAGGAGATGTTGTTGAACAAACAAAAGAGCTAATATACAAGGCGATACCATCAATGCCATCCTCATTAATGGCTGATTATTACACTAATTTTATCGAAACTACCCACTGGTTGGATAAAACGAATAAACTATGGCAACACCCATATGGATATAGAAGATATCTTGATGGTTTAAAACATGTGCATACCGAGGCATTAAAGTTAAGTATATCCGCTAATCCATTTAGTGGTATTTTCCCTGCTCCAGGCCTAATTAATACTATTGGTGGAGAAACAAAGATTACTTCTGATTGGATGATTTTTGATGCAGCTAAATCTGACGATTTTATCAAAGCTGAAATAGAGAGAGTATGGAAGCAGAAGTTTAATAGAGTACCCCGATACACTGATGATCCTGATGGCAAAAATACAATTCGCTTGCTTATAGCGACTACAGAAAGCTCAAACACCAATGCAGGAAGCTATATCCTGCAAATTGAAAGCAACAGAATAACAATCACCTCAGGCTTAAGGCAAGGTCTGTATTATGGTGTAAATTCACTAATACAGGCCTTAGAGCAAAATGACGTAATTCCACTGGGAGAAATTATTGACCAACCCGCTTTTACAGTCCGCAGTACCCTGCAAACAACAACGAAATTAACACCTGAATTCATTCAATATATTGAACAGATTGCCAGAATGAAATATAATGTAGTATATATCTCTTCAGGCAACTATTTAGATCTGGATGATAAGCAAAAGCTCAAAGATATCATAGACGTATTCGACTTTTGTAAATCGAGATTTACCGAGCCCGTACCTTATTTTGAAACTTTCGGGGCAGGAACAATTACAAGAGTAATGGATCCCTGCTTAGATGAGGGAATTTTTCATGAAAAGGAATTATGGCTGGTGCCTGACAATGGCATAATTGAATTAGATGTGCCACGTATTCAGGATTGCCCCAATACTACTATTCATATTTTCACTGCAAATGGAAGAGAGATAAAAAAAGATTCAGAATATAAAATACTGTCAACAGAGAAACCAAAACTTCAAATTCTGAATAATGACTTATTTAACTCTGAATTGCTATTAAGTTATGATGCGGTTGACTTCTCACTTTATCCACATCCTGCAAGTTGTCCTTCAGATCCTGCCGGATGGAAGATTCAAGAAACTGTGATTTCAAATGTCATCACAAAATTGCACCCAAACAGTATTCATATAAGCCAGGATGAAGCAGGGCTTATTAACCAATGCAGCCGGTGCCTTGCCCGAAACCTGAGTAACAAGCAAATAATGATCGACCAGATAAACAGGGTCCACAATATTATCAGAAAATATGACCCGAATATTGATATTTGTATTTGGGGTGATCTCTTCAACGACTTTCAAAATGCCCCTATGCTTGGTGTCGAAGGCGCTGTTGAAGGATTACCTAAAGATATAATCATTCATGACTGGAATTATGTAGCAGTTTACCACAGTGATAAGATGCAAACCATTAATCAAATGAATTTTTACTTTAACCGTGGCTATAGGGTGGGTGGTGTTGCCTGGTTTGAACCAGCTAATATTCTGGATATACTTCTAGCCGGAGAGAATAAGGGGAATCAGTTTATTGGTATTATGCACACTGCCTGGGCAGGCTTTGATCAAAGTTTATATACTACTGCTGAAGCAAACTGGACTGGAACAACGATTTTAGGTAAATTAAGATTTTAAACAATGAATAACACTGAGAAGGCAATGCATAGTTTAAAGCTTTTTGCTCTTATACTGATACTTTTTATTTCAAGTGGCCGGCTTGTGGCACAATCAGAGCCTGTAATCCAAACCTCGACAATCATAAATACAAAGAATGGGAGCAAATTGACCTGCCGGATCATAAGGCAAGCCGCGACAATGATGAAACCGATGAAGGAGAGTATTATCTATACCATTATATTGTTGTTGAGATTGATGGAAAGAATCTTAAATACAAGGCTGTAAAAATGAATGGCGATGGAAGCCATGGTGGGGTCTTCGATTCAATTGAATTAAAACACAAATAGTATTAAACTAAGCATAGATATGATAAAAACAACTATAACAGCATTGAGTCAGAGCAATAAACTCAGGCTTATTCTTCTTGGACTAATTATTTCTTTTGCTGCTTGTACAGATTCTGATTCTCAGATGAATACCCGGGTATATGATGACCTGCCGTTTATCCAGGATTATGCAGAGCAATTTGAATTAATAACAACACAGGCAGTGCCGGAACTTCTCGAGGTAAGATGTGACAGGAATAATAATATTAAAATTCTCTCTTCAGAAGGTTTGTTGCAGCCCTGGGAAAAGAACCTTGTAGCTGATCAGCTTTATAGTCCGATTCGGGATATGAGAATAATTTCAATCGCTTCATTTAAGAACCAGTTTGTTTATTTAACCGACAAAGCAATTTTGAGCAATGCTTGGGCCGGAAAGTTTTATGTTAAACATAATATTGAGAACTGTTCCCATTTTGTTTTAGGAGATGATTTCTCAGTTCTGGTAGCTGCCAGGGAGAAATTGGCCTTCTTTACTGATTCAGAATTGGTATGGGAAGAATCACTTGATGATTTTGAGCCTGTCGAACTTCTGTATAATTCAAGTCAGGGAGTTTTTGTAATTCTTTCAAAAAGTGCAATTTATACATTTACCATAGCAGATAAGCAATTGATTATGAGGTCAGATGCTGGAAATTTCACATCAATGGCCTTTGTAGCAGAAAATAGCCTATTAATGCTTGGAACAGAAGATGGGATTTTGTCTTTGGATTCAGAATCGTTTAAAGAAATTTCACCTCTGAATACTAAACTTCCAGATACTAAAATATCATGCATTACTAAAATAAATGGAAAGTTATGGTTCGGATCATCCAAAGGAGCTTTTTCGCAAAGAGATGATAATAAATACGATTATTATGCATCAAAGCGCTGGCTGGTCGATGATCAGGTTATTGATATCAGCGCGGGACCAGATAATAGTGTATTAATTCTTACAGAAACAGGATTAAGCCAAATCGTTTTTACAAAGATAACCCTTGCTGATAAAGCTGAATATTTCCAAAAAGTGCAAAGGCTTCGGCATGTTCGCTATGGTTTTAGTTCAGCAACGAGCCTTAAAGTGCCAGGAGATCTGTCATCTGCAGTTTTGCATGATACAGATAATGATGGCCTTTGGACATCTATGTACCTGGCTGGTGAGCTGTTCCGTTATGGAGTGACCAAGTCGAATGACGCTCTGCAAAATGCGTACGAAGCTTTTGAAGCCATGGAACGTCTTACTGAAATAAGTGGAATTCAAGGATTCCCGGCAAGAACATATGAGATTGATGGTTATCAGTCAAGTGATACTGATCCAAATATGTCTGAGGATGAGAAAATCTGGAGGCTTACTGAAGATAAGCGCTGGAGGTGGAAGTCAACAACAAGCAGTGATGAATCGTGCGGTCACTTTTTTGTTTATGCCCTTTTTGCTGAAATTGTGCCTGATCAGGAGTGGAGAGACCGTGCAATTCATCAAATAAAAATCGAGATGGATCACATTATTGAACACGACTGGTACCTTGTAACATGGAACGGAAACAGGACAGAATGGGGAAGATGGAATCCTGAATATGTTAACAGTTTTCCAATTACAGTTGGTGATCGACGCTTGAATTCAACACTTATTCTTGCTTTTCTGCAAACAGCATATCATTTTACCGGAGAGAAGATCTACAAGGAGAAAGCGTTTGAACTTATGAAAGACCATGGCTACGACGAAAACACCATCCGACCTGCTACCGTTATCGGAGAAGTTGAGGGAGAGATTCTGAGTGATACCTGGAATCACTCGGATGATGAAATGTACTTTTTAACAATTCCTGCACTATTAAAATATGCTTTTAACGACGAATTAAAAGAAAAATTTTTTGAATCGGCAAAAAGCCATTGGGAAATTGAACGATCTGAAAAGAATCCTCTCTGGAATTTTTTGTATCTCATGTCAGGTGGTGGAGATTATGACCTGGAAGAATCAGTCTGGTGGCTCAAAGAATTCCCAATGGATCTCATATCATGGAATGTTGAGAATAGTCACAGGCAGGATTTAACAAGAGTTGAGCAAAACTTCAGAAGACAAGAATATACCGAAGTGTTGCCAAGAGATGAACGACCCATGCACTTGCATAACAATGCATTCCGAAACAATGGAGGAAATGGCGGTAGAGAAGAGTATCCTCCTTATATTTTTCTACTGCCTTATTGGGCAGGAAGATATGCAGGTGTGATTAGTCCGGCAGAATAAATGAAGCTACTATTACTTTTTTTGCAGATTATCTCATTTTGGAAGTAGATTTAGAGTAAATTATTACAATAAATTAAGACCATGAAACAGATTTTATCTTTATTAATACTTACGGTTGTTACATGTTTTGTTAGTGGTCAGTCAAGTCAGAATTCTACTGATAGCGGATCATTTGCTGATATAATGAGCACTAAAGTTATTTGTAAACAGGAAGGTAAGTATATCGGCTGGCCAAGTATCACCAAAACAGATTCTGGTGAATTATTGGTCGTTTTTTCAGGTAATCGCGAAGCGCATGTGTGTCCATTTGGAGTTACCCAGATGATTCGGAGTTCTGATAATGGTGAAACCTGGAGTGATCCTGAAACGATTAATAATACACCCCTTGACGATCGCGATCCGGGAATCCTTGAAACAAAAAACGGAACCCTTTTAGTTAACTGGTTTACTTCTCTGGCCTTTGATAAAGACAAGTATTATGATAGAAATCCAACATGGAAGCTTCATGCGGATAAATTGGGAAATGAAACAAAGAAATACTGGATAGGGAACTGGACCAGGCGCTCATTAAACAGTGGTCAATCGTGGGAGAATCCTGTAAAACAAGTTGTTTCAGCGCCCCATGGACCAATTGAGATGACTGATGGCAGATTGTTATATGTTGGCACAGCAGTTATTAATGGGAGTAAAATGATGGGAGTTGAACAGTCTTGTGATGATGGAAAATCATGGCAATATATTTCCACAATTCCCTTGAATACTGATGACGATGTTGCTTTCTATCATGAACCACATGTTGTCGAAATTAAGAACGGTAAGCTGATTGCAATGTTTCGTTACCAGCCCCGTGATCGGGATCAATCATATTTGAGACAATCAGAAAGTTACAATGGCGGCAGGAGCTGGACTACCAGCCACAAGATTAGTATATGGGGTTATCCGCCCCATCTTATCCAGTTAAACAACGGGTGGCTTATGGTATCATACGGTGTGCGCCGGGAACCATTCGGAGAAATGGCCTGTATCAGTAAGGACGGTGGAGAAACCTGGGAAACAGACAAGCAGATAATGATAAATCCAGCCATTAACTCCGATCTGGGTTATCCGGCCTCGGTCCAGCTTGATGATGGTTCAATTATGACTGTATACTACCAGATTGATAAGAAGGGTGAGAAAACATGCTTGTTTAGTACTCATTGGCGAATCAGGGAATCAGAGTTTGAAGATGATAACGCAAAAGTATTTGTTGGGGTAGATCATATCAAAGAAGAACAACGTGTTGATATTCTGATAGATGATATCTTATTCACATCATATCTTTATATTGATACAATCCCAGACCTTAAAAAACCGGTTCTATTCCCGATATTCTCCGCAAAGGGTTCTGTTGTCACACGTGGTTATCCTCTTGATCCACGTCCGGGAGAACGTACCGATCATCCTCACCAAATAGGTTTATGGTTGAATTATGGTGATGTGAATAATATCGATTTCTGGGGCAATTCGAATGCAATTCCTGATGATCAAAGGGATAGAATGGGTACTGTACTGCATAAAAAAGTTGCGCAAGTAAAAAGTGGGAAAAGTAGTGGTTCCTTAAAAGTTGAGATGGAATGGGTGAATTCTGATAATCTCACTTTACTTAAAGAAAATACCAGCTTTGTTTTTCAGGCTGGAGAAAACTATCGGATAATTGACCGGATTACAACGCTGACAGCACAGAAGGGAAATATCCTCTTTGAGGATACCAAGGAAGGCATGATGGCAATCCGTGTAAACAGAGCACTGGAACTACCGAGTGATAAGCCTGTAGTTTTAAGTGATGTACATGGTAATATAACAGAAGTGGCAAAACTTGATAATACAGGGGTTAACGGGAAATACCTGAATAGTGAAGGGATCGAAGGATTGGATGTATGGGGAAAGCAGGCAAGCTGGGTATCCCTTTCCGGGAAGATAGGTAACGAAGATGTTTCTGTTATCATCTTTGATCATCCTGAGAATCCAGGCCATACTACATATTGGCATGCCAGGGGTTATGGACTGTTTGCCGCAAATCCGCTGGGACAAAAAACTTTTACTAAGGGAGAAAAGGAACTGAATCTTTCTCTTGATCCCGGAGAATCGGTCACGTTTAAATATCGAGTCCTAATTAAGTCGGGTCTTATAACTTCATCTGAAATAAGTGATATATATGATTCATTTGTAAAGGAATAGCTTGATTGAGCAATTTCTGATCAATTGAGAATCTCGTATCTGTGGAGTAAGTATAATCTACTTCCTTCTTTCCACAATAATCTCTTCAATCAGATCACCATTGATGTCAATGGCTTCCAAGCTAGTATTATCTATACCCACATTTACTCTCACGTAATGTTCAATTTTCTTATATGCAACGGTTTCTGCTTGTATAGAGTCCGTGGCATACAGGGGGGCTCCACCTCCTCCTGTTACGATGTAATGAGTTCCTCTGTTTTCGGCATGATGGTAATAATGGTCGTGGCCGTTTAATACAGCTGTCACATCGTGGCGCTCAAAAACATCTCCCCAGAATTCTCTTCTGAGCTCTGCATCTGCAACTCGACTTTTCTTTATGCTGTAATAGGTGGGATGAAAGAATACAAAAATGTAACCTGCATCATTATTTAAGTTTAAGATGTTTTCAAGCCATTCTTTCTCTTCCTCGAAATATTTCTTGCTAATATCGGTCCAGAATGCATTCCTGCTTTCACCTTGCAGATATTCAGGAGTTTCGTAATCCGGTCCTTCCATATCAAGTATGATAAAAAGAGCGTCTCCAACGGAGAAAAAGTAGTAACTCTCATTGCCGGGAAGGGAAAAGAAATCATAGTAATTTTCAGAATCCTGCTCATGATTTCCTAAAACTGTGTAATATGGGACATGACGAATCAAAGAGTCATTTATCCTGAAAAAATGTTCCCAGTCGTTCATATTGTTTCCCTGACTTACTAAATCACCTGTATTTATAACAAACAGAGGATTCTCTTCAATAATTCTATTCACAATTGTTTGATGAACACTATGACGGGTCCGCGTATCTCCTAAAACAGCGAAATGGAATGCTTGTATTGAATCCGGAAATGTTGTAAAGGTGCCTTTTCCCCAGTCTGTGCCATCATTGAGTACATCGTAGGAATACGTAGTGTTTGGTTTCAAGCGAGTAATTACAGATTTGTGATTACTATATTGATTCACTTTATGAATGATACTATCGCCGACTCTGATTTGGGTTGTCCCAATCATGGTAGACCAACAAAGTGTAACTTCATTCTGTGTCATACTTTGTACATATGGCCCGATCATTTCAGGCAAATTATCTGCTTCCTTCTTTTGACAGTGCGTGAAACCCACAATAAAAATTGAAATAAACAGATAGTTGACAGTTTGTCGCAGATTCATAATTATTGTAATAACCACATTTTCGACCAGGCGCTGTTTTTACCATCCTCCGCTGAAAAAGCGGTCTTTTCAAGCAGATCAATCGCCGACTGGGTATTCACAGGATTGTAATCCATCTCATCTATAGAGTAATAGAATCTTAAGGGTAAGGCATCTCTTTTAACAACAGCCCCGGGCTGCAAGGCAGGTAATCCGGTTCTCCTGAAGTCAAACCAGGATTCAGCAGCAGCAGTCCAGCTGGCAATCCATTTTTGCTCCATGATCTGCTTCTGAGTGCCCTCATACGCTACACCTTCATTAAGAATGTAACTATCATAAGCTCGGCTGATCCCCCAGGCTTTTAGAGAGGCTTGTACTCCGGCCTCATAGTGAACCTGTGCAGACTCATTGGTCCATCCCATAAGTGCAGCCTCAGCAATTATTAAATGTACTTCAGCAGCAGTAAGCAAGCGTGATTTTAATAGTGGACCAGAAGCTTTTTTATATCTGTCATTAAGATGAGAAGCATGTGGATTTCGAGGTGCTTGTCCCCAGTTATTATCCGGATTCATATTGTATGCTTGTGGTAAATTCGACCATGAAGGAGGAAGTCCGACAAACTCCGGATCTTCGTCTACCGGAAAACCAAATTGATTAAGATACTGATCGACAGCATCTGATCCAACATAGCGTATACCATCAACTATCTCATTCCTGTCAGCCGGAGAGGCAACAACAACCAGCGGGATATCAATTTTTTGAGCCCATAATTCCAGTCTCGGATCGTTCAATTCCTGCATAGCATCCACAAGCGTAGCACACATTTTAAGTCGTCTGAAAGAGCCCTGCTCCAATTGACCAAATACTGTATTTGTAGGCCATGAATCCACTGTGCTGGCACCTGGGTAATCCATATTAACATCATCGCTGGTATTCAGAATTATCGGATAGCCTACCGGATTGTTAACAATTTTCTCAATACCTGCCCGGGCCATGGAAGGATCCTTCTCAGAGAGCCGCATATAGTATCTTAAAGCCAGGGAATTTGCAAATTTTCTCCACAGGTCAACATCACCTTTGAGTAGGATGTCCTGGGCAGGACTAATACCCAAATAGTCATTCTGATTCTTTGATAGTAAGGTATTTGCAGTGTCAAGGTCAGCAAGGATGCCAGTATAAATATCTTCCTGACGGTCAAAAGCCGGTTTGATGTTTTCTTCTCCACTCTGGTCACCCATAAGAGCCCGTGAGTAAGGAGCATCTCCCCAAATATCTGTGATAAGTCCAAAAATATATGATTTGATCACTAAGGCCACTCCCTGATGAAATTCAAGTTCCATATCCACTGACTTTTTATACATCTCATCAGTATTCCTGAGTATGCCATAATACCCTGCCCAATCCTGGTTTGTTGACCAATCATAGCCGTTATGGCCACCACTCCAGCCATCTTTCTGTGTATGCTGCATAACACCGGCAATATTTCCAAATCCTAAACCAACAACTGCCAGTCCTGTTTGGGATACAATAGTGCTCATTAGTAAATTCGGATGTGCAATAGCAGGATCTACTCCGTTTGGATTGATGTTCATATCTTCCAGTTTCTCGCACGAAAAGAGAAGGGTGGCTAACAAAATCAAGGGGAGTATTAATTTGTTCCTATGTGTGTATTTTGTCTTCATAGTTATAGTTTTTAGAAAGTAAGGTGAAATTTAAAGCCAATTGGCATTACCCATGGTTCAAGATTATATCTTTCAATGCCTTGCTTAAATCCAGAAGCTTCTGCCTGAAATGCTCTTTCAGGATCAACCCCTATTTTGGCCTTTGTCCATAAATTAATATTCCGACTGTAAATTGATACCGTTATATCTTGAAAACCATATCGATGAGCGAAATCGGAGGGAATCTGGTAAGTCAGTGATACTTCTCTTAACTTAACAAAATCTGCATCGAAGGTTGAAGATTTTGTAAAGCTCCATGGGTACAATATAATGTAAGGAACAAACATAGTGCCTTCTTCACCAAGGTTCTCAGTATAAGTTCCGTCAGAATTCTGGATCACACCCGGTATAAATGCTCCATCATTAACTATCACACCACTATAACCTTCAGGGAATCCTCCATATTCAGAGGTTGGACCGCCAATTACATGAAAACCATTTAATATTAGTGTTTCTTCATTTTCTATCAGCCAGTCACGAAGTTCTTGTCCGGTCCTGTCTCCGGGATTGACCATTTGATCCAGCCAATGTTGAGAGTTCTTATTCTCTGACATATACCTGTGTGTTTGAGAAACAAATTGACCTCCTTTTCTCCAATCAAAAGTCATATTCAAAGTAAAGCCTTTGTAGGAGATTCCTGATTGCAGCCCTAGTAAGAAGTCAGGATTATAATTTCCAATTTTAGACATGAAAGCCTGACTTGGATCATCCTGCCACCTCAGATTTTCTCCACCAACTATCGGATAACCGTAATAAGGAGAGTTTGGATCCTCAACAACTAATAGGGTAGCATCGTATATATCACCAATGTCATCCCCGACGTAGGTTTTGGCTCCTCCTTTGGCATCTCTCCAGAACTCAATAAAATCAATACCGTCAGAGATTTCAACCAATGTTGTTCGGTTTCTGGAGAAATTCATATCAATATCCCATACTAAGTTATTGTTTCTGATTGGTGTACCCCCGAAAAGGAATTCCCATCCTTTACTCTCTATCAAGCCGGCATTAATATTAACACTGCTGAAACCAGATGAACTGGCAATAGGAATATTCCTGATTATCTGATTTCTGTTCTCGACAGAATAGTATGTTCCTTCAATTCTTATCCTGTCTCTGGCTATCCTCATATCGGTACCAATTTCCCAGGAAGTAGCTTCTTCCGGTTTTAAATCAGGAGTTAAAATCGTACCTGATTTGGAGAGCCGTGTTGCATCACCCCATTGACCTGCGTTGCCATAGCTTGGGTAAAGTTGGTAGGGATTAGCATCGTTACCAACTTTGGCCCAGCCTCCTCGTATTTTCAGTAAGTCAAACATGTCTCCCACCTCGAGCATTTCATTCAGGAGTACACTAAGTGATGCAGAAGGGTAGAAATAAGATTGATTCTCCTTTGGCAGAGTGCTTGACCAGTCATTTCTGGCTGTCAAATCAAGGTAAATCATACTATTGTAGGAGAGATTGGCCATTCCATAAAGACTGTAGATTGCCTTCTGATACCAGCTGCTTCCATAATTTAATGAACCCGACTTAATATTACTTATAGTGTAAACTTCCGGAACAATCAAGCCCGTACTTGGCTTTGAGGAATTACTTATCGATGAGCCTTTCCTGTATAATGAATTCCCGCCGGCAGAAACAGATATATTGAAATTATTTAATTGCTTATTGTAAGTGGCAAGAACATCAGCGTTGCCTTCAAAATTGTTAATATCCACAATTCCATATGCTCCGTTATTTGATTCTCTTGTGTAACTCGGTGATATTTTAGTTTCCCTTCTTTCATCGTATCTGTCAATTGAATACCTTCCCATCAGGCTGAACTCAGGAGTGATCTGCAATACCGCTTTCATGTTGCCAAAGAATCTTTCCCTGGCAAAACTATTATTCACTTCATTAGCCAGGAAGTATGGATTATTATAAATCCCATTTGCAGGGGTTCTTTGTTGAACTCCTTCCTGACCAGGTTCCCAGTAATCCTGCAAGTCAAGGATATCAATGTTCAAAGGCATCTTGTATGCCCACTCAAGCGGATTTGTTCCCCTGTTACTGGAAGGACGATTATTGGACCATGATTTATTAATATTAATATTTGAGCTAATAGTGAGTTTTTCACTTGCGCGAATGTCAGTGCCCACCGAAAAATTATTCCTGAAAAGATCGGAGTTTGGAATAATTCCCCTGTTGGTCATGCTGGTAACCCCAAGCCTGTAATTCATCATTTCCGTATTGCTGGACACAGAAACCCCATTGGTGGATGTAATGCCTGTCTGAACAAAGTTTGCTACATTATCGGGGTAGGATATCAGCTCGATTGGAACTTTGTTACCGTTTGCATCCCGCGGACTTTGCCATTGAATAGCAAAATATCCCTTATCACATTCTATTCCTGCACCTGCGCCTTGTGCCGGATCAACTACCATAACAGAGCCCGGATAATTATCGGGTGTAAAAGAGAAATAGCCTGATGAAAAATGCTTTTGAGTTTCAAAATATTTAAAAGGCTTGTCAAAAACAGTATTTGAAGTGATTGAAACTGTTATTCCTCTGTCTTTCTTTCCTCTTTTGGTTGTAATCAGCACAACACCATTTCCGGCTCTTGAACCATACAATGCGGCAGCACTGGGTCCTTTCAAAATTGAAACACTTTCAATATCATCCGGATTAAGGTCAGAAATGGCATTTCCATAATCTACGATATTTCTTTCGCCGAACTGGGTCATATTACTCAAGGAATTAATCATCGGTACTCCATCAACCACAAAAAGAGGCTGGTTATCACTGCTCAGAGAAGTAGCCCCCCTTATCACCATACTCACTGATGAGCCGGTTCCTCCTGTGCTGTTAACAGTTACACCGGCTACCTTGCCCGCCAGGGAACTTATAACATTTTCACGCGTTACCCTGGTCATGTCTTCTCCATCAACTTTCCCTACAGCATAACCCAGAGACTTCTCCTGACGAGTGATACCAAGGGCTGTTACAACAACTTCATCCAATCTCTGTATGCTCTCCTGAAGCACGATATTAATAATTAGTTTATTTCCAACGAGTACCTCCTGGACTTCATAGCCAACAAATGAGAATCTCAATATGCTGTTTTCTCCGGGAACATTAATACTATAATCACCATTGCTGTTAGTAATCACACCGGCGCCGGTGCCTTTCACCACAACAGATACTCCTGGCAGACCATTCCCATCAACAGATGAGGTAACTTTTCCAGATACTTGAATAGTATTTGCCCAAGCATTTCCAGAAAATATCATGGCGAACAATAAAACGCTGATCATACGTCTTATTAACTTTTTGGAAAAACATTTAATAATCATAGTTATTGGGTAGGTTAATAATTGATGAATCGAACAATAAATATAAGGAAATTTAAGTAAGTTTGTATTAAGTTTTAACCTTATCTTACAGTGATATTGACAATATAACTATGATAGGTTAATATTCCTGTAGGAATTGTTAATATTCCTTAAATGAAACTAATCTTTCCTATAGATGATAGATATTAAAATCACAACAATTGCTCTATGTCTATTATTGATTTCATGCAGAGGCATTAAGGAACTTCCGATAGCTAAATATTATGAATATGACCAGAATTTGCCAGTTCAGGATTCTTTTCATTTAGAAAAAGATACAACAGATTCCAATTTGTACTATTTGACATACCAGAGTATTCATGATTGTGAAGTAAACGCTCTATTATCTCTGCCAGAAACAGGGAGAGCACCTTACCCAACGGTAATCCTGATGCACGGCCTCGGTGATAGAAAAACTGTTGATTATATTGAGCTTGGTAATAAGTACTTTCTTGAGGCAGGATATGCGGTGCTTAGATTGGATATAAGCAACCATGGTGATCGTTACAAAAATGATTACGATTTCAATCTTACATCAGGTTATAAATACTGGTCAAGAGATATAATTTCTCAAACTGTTTTTGACCTGAGGCGGGCTGTTGATGTCATTATTAAAAATAATGATCTGGATAATGAGAGAATAGCATATTTTGGAATAAGCCTTGGAGGAATAATCGGTACAATTTTCTGTGGTGTGGAAAACAGAATTAAAGTACCGATTATTGTATTAGCGGGAGGGAATCTGAATCTTATGTTTGGAATGGATGCATTATCTGCTGAAACAAAGGAATTCCTGAGTATTATTGACCCGATCAACTATGTTAGAATGATCTCTCCCAGGCCTCTGCTAATGATCAATGCCAGTAATGATGATGTGATTCCACCCATAACAAGCAAACTTCTTTTTAAAGCTGCAAAGAAGCCTAAAGAAATCATATGGTATCCAACAAAGCACCATGACTTGCCTATAGAGAAAGTTTATCCTGATGGGATTCGCTGGCTACAAGAGTATTTATAAGTCCTATGAAAAATTCAGCTCGTATACGAAAGCGACTAAAAGCAGTACTAATTCTACTCGGGATTCTGCTCCTGCTTTCCTATTTTTATATTTTTCTTCCTCTCTGGGGTTACCCTTTTAACCATAAAAGACATGGGAATCCGCCATTAACTCCGGCATGGGCACTTGAATGTTGGTTATGGGAAGATGATATCAACACAGCCCAAAGAGTTGATGAATTGCTTGAAGGTTATGCCCTGCATGATATCCCGGTACGGACAATCCTCATGGACAGTCCATGGAGTTTAAGATATAATGACTTTGAGGTTGACACAGTTCGTTATCCTGAACCTGCAAAATGGTTTGGTAAACTCCAGGATAATGGCTATCGGGTGGTTCTCTGGATGACTCCCATGGTTAACAGTTTCAGCAAAGACACAAGGATCAACCAATCTGAACCATGGTATAATACTGCCAAAGATAAGGGATACCTTGTAGACAAGGATGACCAGACCAGGTGGTGGAAAGGCGTAGGTGGCTTCATCGATTACACCAATCCGGAAGCCAAGAAATGGTGGCATGGTATGCAGCAAAAGGTATTCGATTACGGTATTGATGGTTGGAAACTTGATGGAACCGCAACACTGTTATGGGAAGAACTTGGCCCTGTACCTTTCTTCTATAAGAGAACACAAGAAGGATTAATTACAACCCGGGGCTATATGGACCTTTATTATCGCAACGAATATAGTAAGGGGCTAAAACATAATCCGGAATTTGCTACTCTGTCGCGTGCTATGGACAGAGGATATCATCCTGAAGGTTTTGCACCGATTGATGCAGCCCCGGTCACCTGGGTTGGAGATCAGGAGCATCACTGGGAATCTAAAGATAATACAGGGAATTCTGATGAAACTAAAACAGACATTGCCCTGAAAGGTATTCAGGGATTTGAATCTGCAATTGAAAATGTATTAAAAAGTGCCAAGAAAGGCTACAATATTATCGGATCTGATGTTGCGGGGTTCTCTGGAGGCACTATCCCTCCTCGTCTATATATCCGATGGACTCAGTTTTCTGCTTTTTGCGGATTATTTCTTAACGGAGGACACGGTGAAAGGGCTTTGTGGAAGAGAAGCGAGCAAGAATTGGAAATTATCCGCAAATATTCCTGGCTCCATACTGAGTTAATACCATACATGTATAGTTATGTTGTTCAGGCGAACCAGGGAGCTGAAGTTTTGCAGAGGCCTGTTCGCGGTAAATATCATTACATGTTTGGTGATTACATTCTTGTTGCTCCCATTTATAAAGATAATTTGAATAATGAGGTCAGGCTACCTGAAGGTCAATGGAGGTATTGGTTTGATGATAACGAGTTACTGGATGGAAAACAAATCTTCAAGAAGGAATTTCCATTGGATGAGTTTCCTGTTTTTATCAAAGAGGGGGCAATAATTCCAATGAATATAGAAAGGGGGTATACAGGTATTGGTGACAAGGGCTCCAAGGGCTATTTAACCTTACTGATATATCCTCATTATAATAGTAACTTCACCGTATATGATCCTGAGGACGGGGAAAGTACTAAAATTGTTGGAGAAGAAACCAGAGAGTCAGTAAAGATTGTTATTACAGGTAAAAAAAGAGCACATATCTTGTCAGTGCATTTTTCATCCAAACCGAAACTGGTTAAACTGGATAAGACAGTATTATCAGACTCCCTGGATTATCATTTTGATGAGGAGCGTAATAAATTGATTATCAAAACAGAAGAATACTCATCAGGAGAGTACATAATATTAAAGTAACAAACATGAAAACAAACAACACAAGGCTTTATGCAATTCGCATTATAACTATTTCATTGTTAGTTATATATTCAACTTCTTGCATGCAAAAGCAAAAAAAAGACAGTCAGCAAGAGCAGGAGACAAGCTGGGCTGAAAAATTAAACTATCCTTCAGGGAAGAAAGTCATAATTCTTCATGCTGATGATGCAGGAATGTCTGCAGGAGCTAATATCGCCACTATTCAATACCTTGAAAACAATCAGATACAATCAGCTGCAGTTATGGCTCCTTGCCCGAATGCTGAGGAATTTATTCAATGGGCTATTGATCATCCTGATTCAGATGTGGGTATGCACCTCACTTTAACCAGTGAATGGAAAACATATCGTTGGACTGCGATTGCGAATCCAGATGAGATTCCCGGTCTGATTGATCCTGATGGAATGTTCTGGCATGAAGTCTATGATGTAGTGAAAAGTGCAACTGCTGAAGAGGTTGAAAAAGAAATCAGGGCTCAAATTGATATGGCAATTTCAATGGGTTATCAGCCCGATCATCTTGACACCCACATGGGAACCCTCTATGGTCATCCAAGTTATCTGGAAGTGTTTATCAACGTTGCTGAAGAGTATGGCATTCCTGCAAATATTATAGATCTCTCTGATTCTCTCGTTGCTGACAGATTTAGAAAGGAGGGCTATCCAATAGATGATAATGTTATTGGATTGGTGGATAAATATAGCTTGCCAAAACTTGATAATTTCACCAGCGTTCCTAAAGGGAATACTTATGAGGAGAAAATTGAAAACTTTACAAAACTTGTCCAATCATTGCCATCTGGTCTTACCGAAATAATATTTCATCCATCAGTTCAAGGTGAACAATTAAAGAGTATTACTAATTCCTGGCAACAAAGAGTGTGGGAAGCAGAAATGTTTTCTGATCCAGAATTGATCAGGTTTTTTGAAGACGAAGGGATTATTTTCACAAACTGGAAAGAAATAATGCAACGATACAGGGAAATGGAAGAATAATCTATACTACCAATTTCCATCACGATATAATATTTGAATATGACAATAAAAAGAACCCTTGCAATTTTGTTTCTGTCTTTTTTTATCCTAGGTGCTTGTATTAGTCAAAATCGAGGGAAGGAAAACCCTCCTAAACCGCCACGCGGCTATTCCGGCGAGAAGATATTGAAGCTGGCTATTGCTGTTGGTCTGGTTGATCTGATAGAGAGAAATCCTGAGATACCTGATTATATTGACGAGATTAAAAATGTCACCTATAAGCAAGTGGGAGATATCTCATTACAGATGGATATTTATAAACGAAAGGATCTGGCTGAAGATGCACCGGTAATCGTTTTTATCCATGGAGGTTCATGGACAAAAGGTAAGCGATCTGATTACCTGCCTTATCTGCTGGATTATGCGAAAAAGGGATACGTTACTGCAACAATTACTTACAGATTATCCCAGATTGCTATGTTCCCGGCCGCCCTTGAAGACACCAAATGTGCAGTTCGCTGGATTCGGGCTCATGCAGAAGATTTCATGATTGATTCTGAGAAGATTGCTGTCGTAGGTGGTTCAGCAGGTGCTCATCTGGCTATGATGATTGCCTATTCCAATGAGAATGAATTTGATGCAGGTTGTAGCGAAACTGCCAGCAGCAAGGTTCAGGCTATTGTCAATCTTTACGGTCCTGTTGATCTGACCACAGAGTACGCCCGTGAAGCAGGTTCTGTGATAAAATTTTTAGGTGCTACTTATCAGGATGACCCACAAAGATATACATATGCATCACCCAAAACATATATATCACCAGGAGATTCTCCGACATTAATCTTTCAAGGGACATTAGATTCTTTGGTTCCTGTGAGCCAGGCAGATTCATTGCATGTATGGCTCGAGAAAGCAGGTGTTTATAGTGAATATCATCGATTAAAAGGATGGCCCCATACTATGGATTTATCCAAAAAGGTCAACGATTATTGCCAGTATTATATGGATGCATTCTTTGAGAAATACCTTAGAACTGATTGAATAATAACTTATTTTACTACATATTTGCATTCGGTACAAACAAGAAAAAATTGATAATAAGGGCTTAACAAAGTTAATTGTAAAATATCCTGAAATTACATATGGTTAATATATAAGGTAATTATGTTAAGAAAATATTGCTCTATTTGAAAAATAAGTAATAAATTTCACAAAATATTTGATATTAATAATAATCTAAACGCAAAATGGAATAATTATGAAAAAAATTGCTTCTTTTCTTATTAGCCTTACTGTGATAGGATTTATGGTTCTTTCTTTTTCTTCATGTAAAAAGGTAGACCCACCTACAGTAACAATCTTTGCCAGTGTGGATGGCTATGTGGTGGCCTTTACTGCAACCGCTACAGACACTGATAATTACAGCTGGACCTTCGGTGATGGTGAAGTGGGATCCGATCAAAACCCCGTACATACCTATGCTCAGTCTGGATCTTACACAGCTACCCTTACTGTAACAGGAGAAGGTGGAGTAGCAGAGGTATCTACCACGGTTACTATTGCAGCATCCCCATTGGAGATGTTAACGGGTGGACCTGCGGCCGCCAATGGCAAAACATGGGTTTTCAGCCCGGCAGGAGGAGAAGGTGATGGAATCTATAAAGCTGATGTAGATTTTACTTTTGAAGATCCCCTTCCGGCTGGAATTCTGGGTCTGATAGGTCTTCCTACTGAGTATGAGGATGAATTTACTTTCCATAATGATCTTAGCTATTCACATGATGTTAAGAATGACAGTGTGGTAACTGATATTATTTTTGCGATGATCAATCAAATTCCATTCAGACCATCAGCAGAAGATGTTATTGTTCTTTGTCCGTTTATACCTTCTGCTGCCACATTTACATTTACTGAGGGTACTGACTTAACCCTTGAAACAACAAGTGATAGTGACAACGAAAATATCTGGGAAACAACCTGGAGTGGTGTTACTGTTCTTGAAATCGAAGGGGGAGCAGAATTTTTGGGAGTTATGGATTTCACAAGAAAATATATTGTTTTTAATATTTCTGTTGATGCTCTTCAGTTAGGAATATTTGTTTCTGCTACTGAAGGATCAAAAATGAATTATCCTTCACACCTATTAAGAATGACCTTTATTCCCAAGTAGTAAGCTAAGGAATAACAGTCTACAGGTTGGGAAATAACATAATAAGGGTTTGCAGGGCGATAGCCCTGCAAACCCTTATTATTAGCCCCGGCAATTGATTGCTGGCTTTAAAGTGAAATTATCTTTTTCATCATTCGTTTGATTATCTCATCTGTATATGGATCCATGGATGGCCCAAACCATGACATCAAGCGCGATTCATAATCATTCAAATGATAATATTTATCTGGAATAATATACCCCACATAATTGCCATTGAAACCGGTTGTCAGCGACTTGAATCCTTCTGCATTCATAGTATTCTTAAAATCAATAGCTGTTTCTCCACTAAAGTCAGCAGGTGTTGTGGTCCATACCAGATCTCCTATCCTTGCTGTTTGAATATATGTATCACCAAATGATGGTAATAGCTTTCTGCTTATGACAGGGTTTAGTCGCAGATTATCTGTTACTCTGACATGAAGTTCCGGCAGATTAATTTTTACGCTTAGATAGGCCATTCCAATACTATCATTAAGCTCAACATACCGGCTATACTTAAGAACACTGTCAGCCAGGGCTTCACCCAAATATGCAGGTTTTTCAAATTTATCTCCCTTGCTCCCGGGACCATGGCTGCCAACACTACCTGCAAAAAATACAGCCATATCAGCACCTGTATCTTCCAGATGCCGCTGCCAGTAACCAGGGTAGTCAGCACTGAATTGCATATTCCATCCACCCAGAGTTGTTGCATGTGCATCAAATGAGCCTATAACAATACTTTTCCCTTCCTCCTGTTTGGCAACTATAAATACAAATTCTGCATTTTTTTCACCTCGCTCTCCAATCAGGCGGTTGGAAATTAAATCAGAAGCCTCAAAACTACCTGTGCCAATACTCCCTGGTCTAAGGTCTTCAACAGCATCTTCAATTGCCTTGGTATATTGTAATACCAGCCAATCTATAATACTCTGATTTGGCAAGCCGGCAAATTGTTTTCCTACATAGCCTTCAGACCAGCCACCAACACTCGAATGGGTATGGCTTGCAGTAAAGAAAAGCTGATTTCGCTTGATCCCCAGTTTCTCATCTACTATCCGGCTAACTCCTTCGCTGATATTTGGTGGCACTATCAGAATGTCGGAGCCAATCATCAAAATTAATCTTTCCTTCACCCGAACAGCTACAACCTTAACAAAAAGACTATCATGAATACCTTCGGCATATGTACCCTTTCTACTTCCGAATCCAGCCATAGGAACTTCTTTAAAAGCCCCAGCTTCCGGAATATCTTCCTGAGCTCCGATAAGTGGTGTGATACTAGCCTTTCCGGTTCCAATATAAACTTTGCCTTCTGCCAGGCTTAATTCTTTTGATAAGCTGTCGAAATGTGTAATAGTTTCTTGGTAATAGTCACTTTCAAAATAGGGGGAATAATCCACTTTTTCACAAGCCCAAATCAGAACAAGTAAAATAATTACAGATATCACTCCTATGGTCTTTCCTATAATCTTTAAAAACTTCAGCATGCAATTTGCTAATAAAATTTACTTCTTACATTTTAAAAAATTCTCATTAGTAATCCCCAGGCTTAGCTGCCATGAGGAAACGCAACACTCCTCCTTCTGCAATCTCTGAGTGTTGTATCCAGCTACGGTTCAGAACGGTATCATTCAGCCAAATATTTTGTACATAAATATTTTCAGGAGCATAATTATCAGCCTGAATTGTGAGAGTTTTCCCGTTGATTTCAACTTCAGCTGTTCTGAAAAGAGGAGCTCCAAGCTGATATATATCGGAACCGGCAATGGGATAAAATCCCATCGAACTGAAAATATACCAGGCTGAAAGGGTTGCTCCATCATCATTTCCGTCTAAACCCTTATATGATGTATCATATTTATTATCAAGAATCCATCGAACCCATTTCTGGGTTAGGTCAGGTCTCCCGGCCACATTAAAAAGGTATGCAACGTGGATGTCGGGCTCATTACCGTGCCAGTAATACGGCCCGGGATTCCAGGCCCCCATCCGTGGATCAGATTCTGAAAAGAAGCTTTCAAGTTCACTCACAAATTTTCCCGGACTTTCATAAAGAGAAATCAATCCTGGGGCATCAAATGGAACTGCCCAACGCCATTGCAGAGCACTTCCTTCGACATAATCATCTGTATATTTTTCTCTAAAGTCGAGATAGCTCAGTAATTTTGGCTTAAAATCCTTAACAAAACTTCCATCCGAATTTCGGGGATGAAAATATTTTGTCTCCGGATTCCATGTATTACGATAGTATTGAGTATGTTCAGCAAATAATTCAGCATCTTCTTTTTTGTCCAATGCCTTTGCCAGCTGTCCGATAGAATAATCTGCCCACGCATATTCCAGAGTTTTTGATACAGCTTTGTCCATGTCATCTGCTGAACAATAGCCGTATTTCAGGTATGATTCAATACCTCTTCTTCCCGAGAATTCTGCACCTGGAGAGGTAGGGCCTAAGGCAGTATTTCGCATGGCTTCGTATGCATATTCAATATCAAAATCACGAATACCCTTTAGCCAGGCTTCAGCTATGGTTATATCAGCAGGGCTACCCAGCATAGACCCGGTATACCCGTTTCCGGATGGCCATCTGGGCAACCACCCTCCTTCTTCTGTCATTTTGAGTAATGAAACCATCATGTCTCTCTGATCATCACGGGCGATGATATTATATAATGGATGCAAGGTCCTGAAAGTATCCCACAGAGATAAGTCTGTGAAATATTGAAAATCAGTAGCTTGGTGCACTTGATTGTCAAATCCAATGTATTCCCCGTTGATGTCATTGAAAACAGTTGGCATTTGAAAACTCCTGTACAAAGCAGTATAAAAAATTGTTCTCTGGGTTTTTGAAGCACCGTCGATCTTTATGAGTGATAATCTATCTTCCCAAATCTCCTGTGCGTCAGCGAGAATTTTGTCAAATTGTTTATCGCCGGCTTCTGCTTCCAGGTTGGCCCTGGCATTATCGACACTTATGTGGGATATAGCCAGTTTTAGGACTACTTCTTTCCCATTGTCACCAAGTGAAAATCCAAGGTCAGCACCAATATTGTCTCTTTCAATTTTTCTTTTTTTGGAAGATCCTTCATGCTGCCAGGTTTGATAGTTCTTAAAAGGTTGATCGAAGCGGGCAACAAAGAACACCTTTTGTCCTCCATACCGACGAGCAAAGGTGCCAAATGTTCTTATACTGCCTTCAATCTCTTGTTTTTCAGGTAATACTCTTACAGTAGCTTCAGTGCTTTTTGCCTTTCCAATCGCATTACTAACATCAATCAGTAAATGAGCTTCTTCCGCCTCAGGAAAAGTGTAACGATGAATCCCAACTCGTTCTGTAGTAGTTAGTTCAATAAATATATTCCCATCGTGCAGCTTCACGGCATAATATCCTGGAAATGCTGTCTCATCCTTGTGTGAGAATTTTGAAAAATGCCCTGAGCTGTATTTTTTTTTCTTAATTGGTCCAGAAACGGGAATTACCAGAAAATGGCCACCGTCAGTCGCTCCTGTACCGCTCAGCCGGGTATGGCTGAAACCGCATATTTTATTGTCTCCGTAATGATAACCCGAAGTGCTTTTACCCCTTCTATTTGTGAGGGCTGAAGCAGTTTCCGGACTCAGACGTACCATCCCAAAAGGTAGGGAGGCACCAGGGTAATTGTGGGCGCACACCCATGGATAACCTCCTGTGCCGATAAAAGGATTTACCTCCTTTATCAGCGGAAAGACTGGCTTGGCAGCATTTGGCATCAACTGAGGTTCAGCATTAACAATATGCCTGTGATTTATCCAGAGGCCTGTCAGGAACAATATACCGGCACATGCAACAAGGCCAATTGCCGCGATTAATCTTTTCCAGACTTTTTTCATCCGTTTATATTTAATTTTATTTGTTCCCGATTGAAATCGGGAGAGCTCACACAACAAAACCAATCATCAGTGTGTGTGTTAAAATATTTTTCCTTTTGTCATGCTCGGTTCATCAACTAATCTTTTTCAAACGTTCGATACTTTGGATCATGGCCCTTACAGTATGATAGTTTACTTTCCATGAATGACTCATATGATCCCAAATAGGCTTGCCCTCCCTCGTGAGCAACGGAAACCATTCACCAACCTTATGGTTTATCACCTTGTCGAATACAAATCGATGTACATTCTTATATGCATCCCAGAATTTCTCTTTTCCAAACATCAAATAGGCATCAAGAGCGCCAATCATTATTTCGGCTTGCTGCCAAAATTCTTTCTCCATGTCATATACACCGCCTGAATGAGGTCCCTCAACAAAAACTCCTCCATATTTTTTATCAATTCCGTTATCAATGGTATGCTCAAATATTTCAGCTAATAGTTTTTGGTAATTATCATTTTTTACTCCAAGGATTTTCAGTGCATGAATCAAAAGCCAGGCAAACTCTGCATTATGACCATAACATGTATTGTCAGTTGAATTATCCTTCTCTCCCTCTTCCGAGAATCGATCCCAGCCCCAGATAATATCAAACTTTATCTGAGGTGCAATTTTCCAGTTTGGAAAATATTGGGGAATTCCGGTTTTATACCGGGGATGCATTATCCTGTTTAATAAGATTTCAATGTCTTCGAGCAATTTTCTGCGATGCAGCTCATTATTACTACATTCAAATAGAGTAGTAAATGCTTCCATCAGATGCATGTGAACATCAAGAGTTTTCCGGTCTCCTCCCTTACTGCCAGGACCAGCCAGAGACCAGTTCCGGTCAAACATCTCAAAATATCCACCAAAATATGTATCCGTACAGTTTTTTTGTATCAGGTCAAAGGTCTTTTCTGCATATTCTCTTCCATGGGTGTCACCTGTGGCAAGAGTATATTCACTAAGTGAATAAATAGCAAAACTAAGACCATACAGGATCTTCTTATCTACCTGTACATTCCCTTTTCTGTCCATCATCCAATAAAAACCACCATATTCCTTATCCCACATTTTATCTATCATGAAGTTAACTCCATGCTTAGCCATACCGGCCAATGCACCATCTCCGTATCCTGCTCTATGTGCAGATGACAGTGTGTAAACAGATCGGGATTGAGCTATCAGTGATTTTTCATCCTCTCCCGTATCAAGCCCATCTCTGTCAAAATGTGTAATATACCCACCATTCCTTTCATCAATCATTCGGTTTGTCCAGAAAGGCAAAAGCTCGTTTCTCAGGTGGTTCTCAGCTTCATTTAAGTACTTACTTATTTCTTCATTTTGCATACTGCATGTCTTCATTATTGCAATGTTGCACTAAAAGTTACTTCTGCAAAAATACCTACTTTTAATATAATAGAAAGTGAAGTTATTTTCAACTATTGTTAAGAAACAGGTTGTTTATAGCCCATATGTGCTGTTAATTAGCTGTTGCGTCGAATTTTCATACATTACTAGTCATGCGAAAAGCTATAATATTCCTTACAGCCCTTCTGCTTGTCGGCTGTGGGCCTCAGTCTGACAGTAAATCGAATCTCCAATATGTTGATCCTCACATTGGTGGTATGGGACATCTTCTTCATCCGACCCGGCCCAATGTTCAACTACCAAACCAGATGATACGGATGCACCCTTTACGTGCCGACTATCTTGATGATCAGATTAGCTTTTTCCCTCTGACAATGATTTCTCATCGTAAAGGAGAGCTATTTGGGATTATGCCTTACGTCGGCTCAATTAGTGATGAAAAGTGGGATATTCGTCAAACTTATGACCATGATCTTGAAATTGTACATCCCTATTACTATTCAACCTACATGATTGATTCCGATATCAGAGTTGAATTTACCCCAGGTAGTAAAGCCGGATACTTCAGGTTTACTTTTCCAGAGAAAGGCAATAGGATAATAAAACTTCAGACTAATCATGAGGGAAAATGGAAGATTAATCCTGATAACTCTGTTTCGGGAGTCGAATCCTTTTATGGGATGAAAGCGTACGTTTATGCAGAATTTGGCCAGGAAGGAAAGTCATATCTCAATGAAGTGGTATTATATGAATTTACCGAGGAAGAGGACAGACTTGTCGATTTTAGATATGGAATTTCCTTTATCAGCGTTGAACAAGCCAAAGATAACATGGCAGATGAGATTCCGATATGGGATTTTGAAGCTTTAGAAAACAAAGGAGAAGATGCCTGGTCTGACAAGCTTGGACAAATTCAGGTCAGGGGAGGTAGCGATGCTCAACGACGAACTTTTTACACATCCCTGTATCGCTGTTATGAGCGTATGGTAAATATCAATGAAGATGGAAGGTATTACAGTTCTTATGACCACAATGTACATGTCGATGATCGCGATTTTTATATCGACGATTGGGTTTGGGATTCTTACCTTGCACATCACCCCCTGAGGACATTACTCGATCCGACTGCTGAAGCAGATATGCTGCAATCTTATGTAAATATGTATGAGCAATATGGCTGGATGCCCCAATTTCCCTTACTTTACAGAGATGATCCGGCGATGCACGGTTTTCACTCTACCATAGTTTTTCTGGATGCATGGAGAAAAGGAATCCGCGATTTTGATATAGAAAAGGCATATGAAGGGATGAGAAAAAATGCCCTTGAGGCAACAATGCTGCCCTGGCGAAACGGTCCGAAATGTGTCCTCGACGATTTCTATCGTGAAAATGGCTTTTACCCTGCACTTAAACCCGGAGAAATAGAAACAATTGAGGAAGTTCACAGTTTTGAAAAACGCCAGAGCGTTGCTATTACCTTGGCACACAGTTATGATGACTGGGCGCTTGCTGAAATGGCCGGTGAGCTGAAAAAAACAGAGGATTACAAATATTTTACCGGGGAGGCAACAAATTATCGTAATTTATATCGTCCTGACAAAAAACTGATGTGGCCCAAAGATTCTATAGGGGAGTGGATAGATATTGATCCGAAATTTGACGGAGGCCCAGGCGGCAGAGATTATTATGATGAGAACAACGGGTATACCTATGCATGGCAAGCACAGCATGATATACATGGACTGATAAAACTGATGGGCGGACGGGAAGAGTTTATAACAAATCTTGATCAGCTATTTCGCGAAGACCTGGGCCGCAGGAAATGGCAATTCTGGGCCAAGTTTCCGGATGCTACCGGTTTGGTTGGACAGTTTTCAATGGGAAATGAGCCAAGCTTCCACATTCCATACCTATATAATTATGCAGGTGAACCATGGAAAACTCAAAAACGAATCAGGTTCTTGCTAGACGTCTGGTTTCAAGATAATATCTTCGGTATTCCTGGAGATGAAGATGGTGGAGGCATGACTGCCTTTGTAGTATTTTCATCAATGGGATTCTACCCTGTAAGCCCGGGATTACCTGTCTATTCTATTGGCAGCCCGGTTTTTGAGGAGATCTCAATTAAGCTTGATAATGGAAAAACCTTTACAATTCAGGCTCATAATTGCTCGAAAACCAATAAGTATATCCAGTCGGCAAATCTTAATGGTGAAACCTTAAGCCGCCCTTGGTTTACTCATGACGATATTTTGAATGGAAGTACTCTTGAACTTGAAATGGGTCCATATCCCAATAAACAGTGGGGTGCATCAATTAATGCCGCTCCACCATCAAAGGTGATATTAAACAGCTCGAAGAAAGGCAGTGAAAATGAAATTTAAAGACAAGTTTTTAACCTTCATGGTGATAGGAATTATCACTCTGGGATGTGTGAAAACCAAAGAACCTGTAGGCTATGTTGATCCATTTATTGGAACAGATTTCTTTGCACATACATACCCGGGGCCAGGATTGCCATTTGGAATGGTACACCTGAGTCCTGACGGATATACAGAGGGATGGACATACGCATCGGGCTACCAGTACGCAGACAATACCATAATGGGATTCAGTCATACTCATTATAGTGGAGTGGGGATGACCGGTAAGGGTGATATTCTAATAATGCCAACGGTTGGACAGAAACTCCAGGTTATTCCTGGTTCACGAGAAAACCCTGATGAGGGTTATCGGTCAAGGTTTGAACACAGTGAAGAAACTGCATCTCCGGGTTATTACTCAGTTCATCTGAAAGATTATGACATCCTGGCTGAGTTAACTGTCACCAAAAGAGCCGGGATGCACAGATATACATTTCCAAAATCAGATTGTTCTCATATCCTGATTGATCTGGGCCATTCCATCGGAAGGTCCTCAGATGAGGAGTCGAGAATCAGAATTGTAGATGATCATATTATCGAAGGATATAAAATCTCCAAAGAGACCATAGTATATTTTGTAGCAGAATTCGATAAGGAGTTTGCCGCTTATGGAACCTGGGACGGAAACTTTAATACACCGGAATCCGGAGCCGGACTTTTCCCATATCGGTCTGCAGAATCAGGTAGCAATATTGGAGCCTTTGTGAATTATGTAACCACCTCTGATGAAGTTATTTTGCTTAAGATAGGTCTGTCTTATGTAAGTGTTGAAGGAGCCCGAAATAATCTGAAAGCCGAAATTCCTGATTGGAACTTTGATGATGTTAAATCGGAGGCAAGAGAAATCTGGAATAAAGAATTGGGTAAGATTCAGGTAAGGGGAGAATCTGAGGAGCAAAAGCAAGTTTTTTATACGGCTCTCTATCGTTCATTGTTGGCTCAGGGCATATCCTCTGACGTAGATGGTAAATATTTCGGAATGGATGGCATGATTCATACAGCTGAGGATCATCAGTTCTTTCCTTCCTTTTTCTGTTGGGATACGTACCGCTCTGAGCACCCACTCATGACTATAATTGAGCCTGAATATGTGAATGATATGATCAAATCAATCGTATCAAAGACAAAAAATTTCGGGTGGTTGCCGGCACAACACTCACGTAATACTTTCGGACAGGGGATGGTGGGGGACCACCTTGTTCCGATTATAGTAGATGCGTATATGAAAGGTTTCAGGGATTATGATGTTGAATTCATTTATCAGGCGATGAGAACGAAAGCCCTGGAACTTCCACCCCCGCCCCTACCTCCATCCTACGGCCGATCCGGATTAAAATACTACATGGAACTGGGTTACATACCTGTCGATAAGGTTCCCGAATCAGTATCCAATACACTTGAATTGTCATATGATGACTGGTGCCTGGCACAAATGGCACAAGAGCTTGGGTATGAGGAAGATTATCAGATATTTATGGAACGTGCTGGGAACTATAAGAACCTATTTGATCCTGGAACTAATTTTATGCGTCCGAAAAACCTGAATGGCACATGGTTAAGATCTTGTGAAAATCTGCCAGCAGAAATTACAAGAAATGAGGATCATACATATTACAGCTGTTTTGATCCCCTGCTGGTAGGCAGGCGTCCGAACAGGTACTTTACTGAATCAAATGCCTGGCAATATAACTGGTCTGTACAACATGATATCGGTGGACTGATCAAGCTCCTCGGAGGTAACAATGATTTTGCTGCCAGGCTTGATACCTTCTTCACCATGAGTCCAGATATCAGTGAGCCAAAGTATGTTGGAGTGGTGGGTACAATCGGCCAGTATGTTCATGGTAATCAACCTTCACATCATGTTGCCTATCTGTACAATTATGCCAGAATGCCATGGAAAACACAGGAGAAGGTCAGCCAGGTCATGAACCTCTACAGAACAGGAGCAGGAGGTATTTGCGGCAATGAGGATATGGGTTCTCTTTCATCCTGGTATGTGCTGAGTGCAATGGGTTTCTATCCCGTTTGTCCGGGGCAGAATGTGTATTTAATTGGAACCCCTCTTTTTGAAGAAGCAATAATTTCTTTAAATAGTCATAATAAATCCAGGCAGTTCATTGTGAAAGCTAATAATGTTTCGCTGGAGAATAAATATATTCAATCAGCTATCCTGAATGGAAAGCCGATGAAAAAGAGCTGGCTCTCTCATGATGAGATAATAAATGGTGGCACTCTTATTTTCGAAATGGGCCCTGCCCCTAATATGGAATGGGGTGCCAATCCTTTAGATCTCCCCCCTTCAATGGAAAGTCAATAAACTATGCGTATTGAATAAGATATTAGAAGTTTAGAATACTCATTTGGTTTTACTTTGTATGGATAAACAAAAACAGGAGACTCGCCTATGTTAACAGGCATTGACTATTTTATCGTAATAGCATACATAATTGGGATCCTGATTCTTGGTTATTATTTTAAGCGATTCGTAAACACATCTGAAGATTACTTCCTGGGGGGTAGGAGCCTGCCTTTTTGGGCTATTGGGATGTCTATTGTTGTTTCGGACATTGGTGCACTTGATTTTGTGGGTGTATCAGGACAAGCATATCGGTATGGAATTTCAGTAGGCAACTTTGACTGGATCGGATCTGTTCCTGCGATGCTTTTGGCTGCATTTATTTTCATCCCTTATTTTTGGCGAGGAGGGATGTACACCATACCTGAGTACTTAGGAAGAAGATATAATAGTTCTGTTCGTACCATAGCCTCATTAACCTGGATAATATTTTTTGCTGTGGATTTGGGAGTGCTTTTCTGGGCCAGTGCGGTATTACTCAATGTTCTGATGGGCTGGCCAATCTGGATGTCAATAATGATAACAGCTGGTGTTGTTGGTCTCTATACTTATTTTGGAGGAATTACGGCCGTCGTGATGACGGATGTGGTTCAAATGGTTATTATGTTTGTTGGTGGCCTGACCTTAACATTTTTAGGCCTGCATGCTGTTGGTGGTTTTGATGTCCTGGTTGATAAAATAACTACTATGGGCCCTGAATATCGAAGTCATTTCGATCTTATTCAATCCTCTGATACGAAGACTCCCTTTCCCTGGACAGGCATATTATTTGGTCTTACCTTTGTCATGGCCAATGCCTATATGATTGGTAATCAGTCGATAGTGCAGCGATGTCTTACGGCGAAAAATGAATGGCATGCAAAAGCGAGTATGGTATTTGCTTCCGGGCTTAAAATGCTAATCCCAATTCTGGTACTTTTCCCCGGACTTATGGCGATTATCATTCATCCCGGTTTGGAGGATGGTGACCAGTCTTTGCCAATGATGATAAAAAGCATACTGCCACCTGGTCTTATTGGATTAGTATTCGCTGCATTTTTTGCTGGCTTGATGTCAAGTGTTGATTCGATATTAAACTCTACTGCAACGCTTTTTACAAAAGATATCTATGAGCCTTTCATAAAAAAAGGAGCAAGTGATGTGCATTATCTAAAAGTTGGTAAACTGACCACTCTGGTGTTATTGATTATTGGTGTTGCTACTTCGCCAATAAGTAGCAAGTTCCCTGGAATTTATGTTGCTGTACAAACCTTTTTGTCATTCTTTCAGGGGCCATTATTTGCGATACTTCTTCTTGGAATTTTCTGGAAACGAACAACCCAGTGGGGCGGACTCTCAGGTATAATAATTGGTATTGGGTTTGCGACTGTACTTAACCTTTTTAAGGGTGAATTCTTCACAATAGAAGATCCTTTCCTCTATGTGTCATGGTGGTCGTTTTTAGTAGGTTTTATTGTTACTGTTACTGTAAGCCTGATTACTCCCCGACATTCAGATTTAAAACTGGAAGGATTAGTTTACAAAAGATTTGGAAAAAAAGACAAATGATAATTGTGTAATGGTTACTTAAAACGGAGAATGAAATATGCTAAACTTTGATTGGCTTGCGGGAGTATCGCAGGAGACAGCTAAAATTGTTTTCCTGAGCCTGTTCATTCTCATTGCAATTGTTGTCTTACTGATCCCGAATGACTATATTTTTCAAGGAGTGAAAAAAAAGGACAGACATTGGTGGAATAACCTGAAAATATGGGCCATATTTGTGTTGGCCTCATTGTTCTTTGTGTATTATATATTCTAATCATTATCATGGACGAAAGAGAAAAAGTAAACAAAATCAAAAATGCAAAGATTAATAATGCATTGGGTGTGTTCATCCTGTTTTTTGGCTTCATCGTGATTTTTGCGATGATATTCGCGGATACTTTTGTTCAGCAAATGACAAACCTTGTTGCCGGTCTTGTTCTTTGTATTATTGGTGGTGGTATGATGTTAAAATCCAGAATAACTATGAGATCATTAAAATAGTGGTATCAGAGTTATGTTAAGCTCACTACCAGAAGATGATTGCAAATTATAAAAGAGAACTTTCCAATAATTGGCAGATTCAATCCTCTGAAAAGATAACACCAGGGGGGGGGGAGATATCCTGTGCTGAATATTCTGCAATTAGCTGGTTCCCAACAAACGTACCTTCAACTGTTCTGGCCACCTTAGTTAAGAACAAGCAATATCAAGATCCATATTTCGGTACAAATATGAAAGGAATACCTCAGGAACAATTTAAGGTTCCATGGTGGTATCGAACTGAATTTGAGCTTTCAAAAACTGAGGCAAACAATACCATTCTATTAAGCTTTGATGGTATTAACTACCGGGCTAGCATCTGGATTAATGGTAAACAACTTGCTACTTCTAAAATATATAACGGAGCCTTCCGCAGAATTAAGCTTGACATCAGTAATAACATTGTTTCTGGCAATAATATCCTGGCCATCGAGGTAATTCCTCCTGAGCCAGGGGATTTTTCTATTGGCTTTGTAGATTGGAATGTTGATCCGCCAGACAGGAATATGGGAATATTCAGGGGTGTGAGTTTGCATATAAATGGTGGTATTTCTATTGAGAATCCATTTGTTGATACAAAAATCAATCGTGATAATTCAAATGATGCTGTCCTATGCCTTTCAACAGAATTAGTTAATCACACCGGTGAAGCGATATCAGGCGTTCTTACAGGAGTATTTGATAATATTCAGTTGAAGAAATCTCTTACTCTTTCTCCTGCTGAAAGGGCTACTGTTGTATTCAGGCCTGACGAGTTTCCTGAATTGAATATAAAAGATGCTAAGTTTTGGTGGCCTTATCAGATAGGAGAACCTGACTTACATAATCTGAAGCTTTCTCTCGATATTGATAATTATACTTCAGATATCCAACAACTTAAATTTGGGATTCGTGAGGTGGAAGATTATGTTAATGAAGCCGGACACCGGGGATTCAAAATCAATGGAAAGAAAGTTCTTATAAAAGGAGCTGGATGGACCGATGACCTGTTCCTTCAGGATACTCACGAGTCTCTTGAAGACCAGATTAGCTATGTGAAGCAGATGAATCTGAATTGCATTCGTTTGGAGGGATTCTGGGGAAAAGACCAGAAGCTGTATGACCTTTGCGATCAGGCTGGGATTTTAATGATAGTCGGATGGAGTTGTCATTGGGAGCATGAAGAGTACCTGGGAAAGCCGGTTGATCCTCTTTATGGAGGGGTTACCGAAGTTGATGAAATAGAGCTCATCTCCCGCTCATGGGAGGAACAAATACTCTGGCTTCGAAACCATCCAGCCATATTTGTCTGGAATGTGGGTAGTGACATGGTCCCTCACCCTGATCTGGAAAGAAAATACATTGAAACATTTAATAAGTATGATAATACACGTCCGTATCTGAATTCTACGGGTGGAGTTGGAAGTGAACAGGGGATCATTACCGAGGTGGAGGTAGTGAGTGAAATCAGTGGTTCTTCACGGGTAAAAATGTTAGGACCATACGCTTATACACCACCCGTATATTGGTATACTGATAAAAAATTGGGTGGGGCCTACGGTTTTAATACTGAAACATGTCCAGGGGCGAACATCCCTCCGCTTGACAGCATACAAAAAATGATTCCATCAGATCATCTCTGGCCCATTGATGAAACATGGGAATATCATTGTGGTAAAAATGACTTCAGTAAGCTCGACCGGGTCAAAAAGGCGATAGCATACCGTTATGGACCGGCTAAGAATATAAAGGATTTTGCATATAAGGCACAATTGCTGAATTATGAGCTCATGCGTCCTATGTTTGAAGCTTTTCAGGTAAATAAACATATTGCTACCGGTGTTATTCAGTGGATGCTAAATTCTGCCCTGCCCAATATGTACTGGCAATTGTATGATAGCTACCTGATGCCCAACGGCGCTTTCTACAGCACAAGAAAAGCATGCGAACCTCTTCACCTGGCATATAACTATGGTGATCATTCAATCAACATTATCAATGATCATTTACACCCTGTAGCGGATCATCGGGCATACATCCGGATCTTTGACATTTCTTCCCATGAAGTATTCAGTGAAAGTGTTGTCGTGAATGTTCTGGAGGAGTCATCATCGGTCTTGATGAAGCTTCCTGAGAATATGGAACTTACCGATACGTGGTTTCTGGATCTGCGTTTGTTTAACCATTCTGAAAAACAACTCGGAAATAATTTCTACTGGCTGTCACTGAAAAGAGATGAGCTGGATTACGAGGCGAAATTTGACAACTGGCCGTTCTATACACCAAGTAAATCTTATGCTGACTACACATCCTTGCACAGTTTGAAAAAAGCAAGCATCAGAGTCAAGCATCAGTTAAAAATGTGTGGAGACAGGCAGACTCTGACTGTTTGGATAGAAAACCCCACCGATCAGATTGCGTTTTTCATCTATCTGAGGATTTCGGGAAAAGAAGGCAGAAAAGCAGTTTTACCAGTTTGGTGGAATGACAATTACATAACACTTCTTCCTCATGAGATCAGGGTTTTAACTGCATCTTTCAAATCAAGCGCCAGAGAAAATGACTTGGGATGGCTTGAGGTGAGTGGCTGGAATATTGAGCACCGTGAACAAATGATAAATACCTATGGCACAATTAGCGATTAACGGAGGATCTTCCGTGAGAGATACAAAAGTAAATCCCTGGCCGTCGTGGCCTGTGTGGGATGAGCATGAAGAAAAAGCCCTCATTGATGTGCTGAATAGTGGGATTTGGTCTTATAACGGACCAAAAGAGCAGGAATTCAATTTAGCCTTTGCAGAATACATTGGTGCCAAATATGCGATATCCGCTGCCAATGGCACGGTTACTATTCAGCTGGCTTTGGAGGCCCTGGGTATTGGTCTTGGTGATGAAGTGATTGTGCCGGGTTTAACATGGCAAGGCACAGCTGCAGCAGCCCTTGATGTAAATGCTATACCTGTTCTGGTTGATGTTTGCGAGGATACCTGGTGCATTGATCCTGAGGAGGTTGAAAAGTCTATAACACCCAGAACCAAAGCAATTATTCCAGTTCACTTATATGGAAGCTTTGCCGATATGGATGCAATCATGGATATTGCAAAAAGACATAATCTATTTGTGATAGAAGATTGTGCCCATAAAACCGGAGGTGAATGGAGTGGGAGAAAAGCCGGTAGTATAGGAGATATCGGGAGTTTCAGCTTTCAATTGTCAAAACACCTGACAGCGGGCGAAGGGGGCGCAATGACTACCAATGATCCACTTTTGGCTGAGAAGCTTGATGCTTTGAGAAACTGCGGCAGAAGACCTGAAACCGAAGAATATTCACAGGAGATTAAAGGAGCTGGATTTTATAGCGACGAAGGAAACTTTATCCAGTCAGGTAATTATCGGATAACAGAATTTCAGGCAGCTATCCTGGTTGAAGCTTTAAAAAGATTGCCCGAACAAAACAGTATCAGAGACAAAAATGGATTATATATGAACTCACTCCTTTTTGACTTACCCGGAGTGAGCCCCATGCGTCGCGATAAAAGAGAAACCAAAGAGGCCTATTTCAATTTTGCTTTCAGATATCATCAGGATGAATTCAATAGTCTGCCTGTCGATAAATTCAGGAAGGCATTTGAAAGTGAATTGGGAATCGGGGTCGACAGCTCTTATGAACCATTGAACATCTGCTCGCTATACGCACCTTTAACAAAACCTGCACGATATAAAATCAATGATCCGGAATGGGCTAAAATTGACCCATCGGGATTTAAGTTGCCGGTATGTGAAAGAATTTTTAAAGAGGAGTCAGTTTGCCTTCCTCACAAAATTCTTCTTGGAAATCAACCGGATATGGACCTGATAGCAAAGGCGATAGAAAAGATTAGAATTAATTCGATGGAAGTGATTAAATGATATTCCAATGAACAGATTTAGAATTGCCATTATCGGTACCGGATATATTGCTCATTATCACGCGCGTGCCCTGCAATTATTGCCTGATGTGGAGATTGCAATAGTCGTTGACAATCAGCTTGATAAGGCTAATAAATTTGCTGAAATATACAAAACCAAAGAGATCGCAACAGATGCCATGGCGCTTGTTGACAGACCTGATATCAACGCAGTTCTGATACTCACCCCCAACAAATTCCATGCTCCCTATACAATTGAGTTCTTAAGCCGGGGCAAAGATGTGTTTCTGGAAAAACCCATGGCAATGAATGCCAGTGAAGGAGATCAAATCATTGAAGTTTCAAATAGGAATGGTCAACTCGTTATGGTGGGCCATATGTGGCGGTTTGATGCCGAAGTAGATTACATCAAAAAAGTTGTTGATTCTGGTCGCCTGGGAAAGATCGTCAAGACAAAAGGATATGGAATACATGAAAACTGGGGACCTTCTGGTTGGTTCACTCAGAAAGAGCTGGCTGGTGGAGGAGCATTAGCCGATATGGGAGTTCATGCCATTGATACTGTAAGATATATTCTTGGTGATCCCAAACCACTTTCAGTTTATGCAGCCATTGATACCCAATATGGTAACTATGACGTGGATGATAACGGCATTGTGATAATCTCTTGGGATAATGGTGTCCACTCAATTATAGAGAGTGGTTGGTGGCACCCCCATATGGATGGTGTTGAAGCCGCTACCCGACTGTTTGGAACCAAAGGGTATGGCAGTGTATTTCCTACTTGTTACAAAGCCGATGAGGGGAAAACTAAGGAGGAGTATAAGCCTCAGGGACCATTAAAATCTGAGCATTGCGATCAAAGTATTTATAATCGCCAGATGGAGTATTTTATCGAGTGTATTAGAACACGAAAACAACCTTCCCCCGGACTCAAGGAAGGGCAAACTGTATTAAATATTGTTGATGCTGCCTACCTTTCAGCTAAAAAGAACGAACTTATAAGATTATAGTTATAAAAATACAACTCATGAAAAAAAAGAATCTACAATTACTGTGGTTGATATCGCTTATAATAATTCCTTTCATGCTGGGTTCCTGCACAAAAAAGCTCGAGGTTACCACGGCAGAAACTGCACTGCAAAGATATTTGGATAATGAAGATGACACATTCTCATTCAAGCTATCCGGATCTGTCAGTCGTGATGAACTTGTTGTTTATTCCCTGATCTTAACTTCACAGCAGTGGCGCGAACACACCTGGAAACACAGGCTTACGATTCTGGCTCCAAATGAAAACAATCATGATGGTGCATTATTATTTATTACCGGAGGAAAAAATAAGGATGGTGAACCTGTTAAACGTAGTGGTGATGATGATTTAATTAAGTCATTATCTTATCTGGCTGTTAAAAACAAAGCAATGATTGCCATCATTTGGCAAACACCAAACCAGCCGCTTTATGATGATTTAACCGAAGATGAATTAATCTCTTTTACTCTTCACAATTTTCAGAATGACGGAGATTATTCCTGGCCTTTACTTTTTCCGATGGTTAAAACTGCTGTTCGCTCAATGGATGCCGTACAACTATTCTCAGATGAAACCCTAAATCATAAGATCTCCAGTTTTGTTGTTACCGGTGCATCGAAGCGTGGATGGACAACCTGGCTAACTGGTGCACATGACAGTCGGGTGGAAGCCATTGCACCTATGGTGATAGATGTCCTCAATATGCCGCTTAGCCTGACTTATCATCTTACTACATGGAATGATTACAGTGTGCAGATCCAGGATTATGTAGATCTTGGAATTGCGCAAGAGATTGTTAATGAGGGTGGTAATGAATTAACAACTATGATCGATCCCTATTCGTATCGTGATAAGCTTACAATGCCTAAGCTTATAATTAATGGAACCAATGATGAATACTGGCCGGTGGATGCAATTAAACATTATTTGGATGATATCCCGGGAGAGAATTACCTTCACTATGTGCCAAATGCCGGCCATGATCTCGATGGAGGAGAGCAGGCTTTTAAGGCATTAAGTGCTTTTTTTGGAAGAACAATGTCTAAAGAAGCATATCCAATTTGTGAATGGAATGTTTCTGAGAGTGAGCAAGAGCTTTCTTTAACCGTTATGAAATCTCCTGCAGAATTCCTGGGCGCTTTGATATGGTCAGCTGATTCAGAAGACCGTGATTTTCGTGATGAGGTTTGGAGTAGTGAAAATGTAACTATTGTAAGTCAGGATAAGGTTGAAGTTCAGGTAGATTATCCGGAATCAGGATTTCGTGCATTTTATTTAGATCTTAGATATTCCGACCCAAACGGAGGGGAGTATACAATAAGCACAAGAATGTTTGTTGTAGATGATAATAAATTGCTTGTAGACTAAGCCTATTAATAAGCACTAAAAATGGAAAAGCTTAATCTGAAGAAAATATTGCCAGTATTGATGGCCTCTTTGATAATGGGTTTCGCTGATATCGTGGGTGTGGCCACAGGGTACATCAAGAATGATTTCGGACTAACTGACGATCTCGCACAGCTAATACCTTTTATGGCTCTTATATGGTTCTTCTTTCTTGCTGTACCAACCGGAATTTTACAAGATAGATATGGTAAAAAGACCATGTTGAACATAGGCACAGCATTATTAGGATTAGGGATGCTCGTTCCTTTTATCCATTATTCATTTGCTGTGATGCTTCCGGCAATGATTCTGATGGGTATTGGAAATACAATCGTTCAGGTATCGGCCAATCCTTTGTTAATGAATGTTGTACCAAAAGACAAGTTCTCGAGTTTCATGAGCCTGTCGCAGTTTTTGAAGGCAATAAGTTCACTTTTAGGCCCAATAATTACAACATTCGTTGCGATACAATTTGGAAACTGGAAACTAGTGTTTGTTGTTTATGCTGCTACATCTTTGATTGCAGTTACATGGCTGTTCTTTACAAAAATTGATGAGTCAAAGGGTAATGAAAAACCAGCAACATTTAAATCTTGTTTCTCTTTATTGAAAAATAAGTTTGTAATACTCATGGCCCTGGGGATATTTTTCCTTGTTGGGGCAGATGTTGGGATGAATACAAATATTGCAAATTATCTTCAATCCACCTTTAGTTTGTCTCTCGAACAAGCCTCACTAGGAATTAGTATTTATTTTGCGGCCTTAATGATTGGTCGTTTTATGGGAGTCATTATCCTGAACTGGTTACCTGCAAAAAAGTTCCTTGTTGGAACAACTGTCATAGCCCTGATCAGTATGCTGGTCATGATATTTGCTCCAAACGTATTGATTGCAAGGATTGCTATTTTTATGGTAGGACTTGGATCTGGTAATCTTTTCCCATTAATTTTTGCTATTACACTCGAAAAAATGCCGAAGCGAGCAAATGAGATTTCTGGTCTGATGATTATGGCAATTTCCGGAGGTGCTATCATTCCGCCTATCATGGGTCTTGTTAGCACTAACTTTGGAATAACTGCCAGCTTAATGGTTTTAGCTGCTTGTTTATTATATATTCTGGTGGCAAGTCTGTATACACTAAGGAAAAGGGAAGATAATGGACTATAAAGGGATATACAAAATCTTTGATGCAGAGAAGATTAATACTTATCCAGTATCTGAGCGCACTAATAAATCCAAGCTTAGTGATCTGCTTAGGCTCGAAGATATTGATGAAATGTCTTTTGATGTCTCAGAAGAAGCTGAAGTTAATCTTACTCTTCTTGCTCGTGAGATTATTGCTGCCAGAGAGAAGAATAGCCCGGTTATATTCTTTACAGGAGGCCATCTTGTGAAAAACGGACTAAGTGGGCTACTTGGAGATCTTGTCAAACGTGGTCTTTTCACTATGATCTCTGGAAATGCAGCTACTTCAATACATGACTTTGAACTGGCGTTAATTGGAGAAACAAGCGAATATGTTCCGCAGGCACTTGAAAAAGGGCAATTTGGGATGGCTTATGAATTCAACTACATAAATGCTGCCCTTACTCTGGGCGATAAAAATTGTCTAGGCTACGGTGAAGCAGTTGGAAAAATGATTTGCGACGAGCTCTTCAGAGATGAGGTAGTTAAAACTCTGAATCCGGAACATGCATCCTTTGAATTCATGCATCCTGAAATTAGCTTACAGGCTATTTGTTATGAAAAAAAAGTTCCAATGACAATTCATGTCGGTATTGGTACAGATGTTATTGATCAGCATACATTTTTCGACGGCAGGGCAAAAGGTGGGTGCTCAGGCCGTGACTTCCTGATTTATACTCAGGAGATATCTGAACTTACTAAAGGAGGTGTGGTATTAAACGTGGGTAGTGCAGTTACCGGGCCTGAGGTGTTTCTTAAGGCTGCTTCAATGGCCGGAAATATTGGAAATATTCCGAATGGAATTATTACTGCCAATTTTGATCTAAGATCTTATAATCCTGATGATTTCATTAATGAAAATACTGTAGGCTATTACTATCGCGACCAGAAGAGTATTGTAACCCGGGTTCCGCAGGCATATGGAGGACAAGGTTATTACATTGGCGGAAATCAAAAGCAGACTATTCCTCTGTTATATAAGAAATTACTACAGCTTCTGTAGCCGGATTATAATTAATTATTTACCAATGGAAAGAGATCGAATTAATGAAATTCTCACAAAAATCAGCAGTGTAAGAATTGCCGTGTATGGAGATTTTTGTCTGGATGCCTATTGGCTTATGGATCCTGATGGATCTGAAGTTTCAGTTGAGACCGGTTTGAAGGCAGAAGCTGTAGCAAGCCATGTGTACTCTCCGGGAGGAGCTGGCAATATTGTAGCGAACCTGGCTGCGCTAAAACCGGCTGCCATCAAAGTGATTGGTGTTGCAGGCAACGATATTTATGGACGTGAACTATCATCACAGCTCCGCGATCTGGGTGCTGACACTGACGCATTAATCATCCAGAATGAAAAATTTGATACCTATACATACACTAAAAAGTACTATGGCGACAAGGAAGATCCCCGGATTGATTTCGGATTGAAAAATAATCGCTCTGAGGATACTGATACTGCCATCCTGCTTAATCTGAAAGATGCACTCGAAAATTATGATGCTCTGATTTTCAATCAACAGGTTACAGGCAGCATTTCTAAGCTGTCGTTCATTGATGAGGCAAACAAACTCTTCGAGCAGTACAGTGATAAAATCGTTGTCCTTGATTCACGTCATTTCAATGCAAACTTTCGGAATGTATTCCGGAAAACTAATGAGATTGAAATAGCAGTACTAGGTGGAAAAGATGTTAATCCCCAGGATTTTGTTTCAATATCAGAGGTGAGACAATATGGGAGTCAGGAATATGAGCAATACAAAAAACCTGTCTTTGTCACATGTGGAGATCGGGGTATTATCAGTATTGACTCATCCGGGATCACAGAGACTCCCGGTATACAATTATTAAAAAAGCTTGATACAGTTGGGGCAGGAGATACCACAATCAGTGCGCTTTCACTCTGTCTGGCGGCACAAGTCAGCCCTGCCGAATCAGCACAATTTGCCAATCTTGCTGCCGGGGTTACGGTACAGAAATTGTTTACCACCGGAACAGCTAATGGCGAAGAGATCATGGCACTTAATGATGATGCTGATTACAACCATCGGCCTGAACTTGCCGTGGATATCCGACTGGCAAAATATCTGCCGGATTCTGAAATTGAATTGTGCAATAGTGATATCGCATCAAAAGCCGGAAGTATAGAACATGCCCTTTTTGACCATGATGGAACAATAAGCACCTTAAGGCAAGGGTGGGAAGCTATTATGGAGCCCGTTATGATCAAGGCCATATTGGGAGACAAATATGAAACTGCTGACAGCAATCTCTTCCAGAAGGTAATAGAACAGGTTGTTGAGTTCATCGATATGTCAACAGGAATACAGACCATTCTGCAAATGGAAGGCCTTGTCAAAATGGTCGATGATTTCAATATTGTTCCGAAAGAGGAAATCCTGGACAAGTTTGCTTATAAAAAGATCTTTAATGATGCCCTGATGGTGGTTGTTTCCGAAAGACTGGAGAAACTTGTAAGCGGACAATTAAGTATATCCGACTATACTCTCAAAGGTGCGATCAGGTTTCTGGAAGCGCTGAAAGATAGGGAAATAAAGCTCTATCTTGCCAGTGGGACTGATAAGGATGATGTTATTAATGAAGCCCGGATGCTTGGATATGCCGATCTCTTTGATGGTGGCATCTATGGTTCTGAAAATGATATTAAAAAGTATTCGAAAAAGATGATTATTAACAAGATCATCAATGAAAACAATCTCAAAGGCAATGAGCTTGTCGTTTTTGGTGATGGTCCTGTTGAGATCAAAGAATGTATTAGGGCAAACGGAATAGCCATTGGAGTATCCAGCGATGAAGTCACAAGATATGATCTGAACCTTAAAAAACGAACAAGATTGATCAAGGCAGGGGCACAAATCATTATACCCGACTTTTCACAATCAAATCAGCTGATTGAACTATTGTTAAACAATTGAGATTCATGAATACAAAGTATCATTCACGAGATTATTATTTAGGACTTGATATTGGCGGAACAAAGTGCGGCCTTGTATTAGGTGATAAAGATTTTAATCTGCTGGAGAAGATTGTTTTTCCAACAAGGACAGAAAGAGGATACCGCGAGATTATTGATGAGTTTATCAGCCGGGCTCACTACTTGCTCGAAAAACACGGTAAAAACCATTTGCTTAAAATAGGCATCAGTTGCGGAGGTCCCCTGGATTCAAAAAAAGGGATCATATATTCTCCACCCAATTTGCCCGGATGGGATTCTGTACCAATTGTCGATATTTTCAAAAAGGAATTTGATGTTGATGTTGAGGTTCAGAATGATGCCAATGCCTGCGCATTAGCAGAATGGATGATGGGTGCAGGTGTTGGTACACAAAATATGATTTTTCTGACCTTCGGAACCGGTATGGGTGCAGGCCTGATACTAAACGGACAACTTTATGCCGGAACAAATGATTTAGCCGGAGAAGTCGGACATATGAGGATGGCTGAAGATGGTCCTGTGGGCTTTGGAAAGGCAGGCTCTTTTGAAGGTTTCTGTAGCGGAGGCGGAATTGCTCAACTGGCCAAAAGTCGAATGTCTGAAAATATTACAGCCAGGGAGGTATTTGAGGCTGCAAATTCCGGTGATCCGCTTGCAGAAGAGATCGTACGTATCTCTGCTGAATATCTGGGAAAAGGGCTGGCGGTTTTGATAGATATCCTGAATCCCGAATGCATTGTTATCGGAAGTATTTATGCCAGAAATGAGGCTATTTTAAAGCCGTATATTGAAGAAGTTTTGAGTCATGAAGCAATTCCGGCCGCGAATAAGGTTTGTAAGATACTGCCTGCAGCTTTAGGAGAATCGATAGGTGATTATGCTGCGCTTTGTGTTGCAATGAATTGAAATTCAGGGAAAAACAAGAAGAATGAAAGAAGAAGTTTATATAAATGACTTGGTTAAACGCTATCCCGCACTTGAATCATGTAAAGGGGATATCAATCAGGCTATCCAGGCAATCATCAAATGCTATTCAGATAATGGTAAGCTTTTGATTTGTGGTAATGGAGGTAGCTGTGCTGATGCTGATCATATAGTAGGAGAGCTGATGAAGAGTTTTGAAAAGCAGCGACCAGTTGATGATGAGCTAAGAAATAGCCTGTTATCTGTTTCTGATGAGAGGGGTAGCAGTATCGCCGGCAGACTGCAAAAGGCCCTTCCTGCAATCTCGCTAAATGCACATACTGCTCTGTACTCTGCCATTGCGAATGATATAGATGCTGAGATCGTTTTTGCTCAGCAGGTAGCCGGTTATGGAGAAAAGGGTGATGTATTGATAGCTATCAGCACATCAGGAAATTCTCAGAATGTCATCGATGCCGCAATTACTGCCAAAGCGCTTGGATTAACAGTTATCGCACTTACCGGACAAAATGGAGGGAAAATGAAACAATACAGTGATATCGCCGTTTGTGTTCCAGCTGATAATACTGCAGATGTACAGGAGTTTCATCTTCCGGTTTATCACACAATTTGTAAGATGGTAGAAAGTTGGTTCTATGAGTAAAAAGAATAACCTGATTATAGTAGCGATCATTGCAGTGTTTGCTTTGATCTCTGTCCTTTTCCATTATCCAGTTCAGATCATTGATGCTCTGAGCTCAGAAACAGTTCCGGGTTTTGGGCTTAGAATTACGGTCTGGCGAGTGATCTTTGAACCATTTTTGGGGATATTATTGTTTTATCTGAGAGCAGATCAACCAATACTGGAATTCGTGATGTTGTTGATCTGGGTACTGGTATTTTATCTTCTTATCACGGTAACTTTTCGAGTTCTAAGAAAAGATAATGGCTTGGGTAAAATGGTGTTAAAGAGCCTCTGGATGTGGTTAAAAAATGTGCCCCTGATTGTGAGTCTTTGGCTCGGATTACTGGTATTGATCATTTTTATTGCTCTTCCTGCCAACACTATTCAGAATGATCGGGAAAATGCTGTTTTGATCAATACCCACAGCCATTCAGAATATAGCCACGACGGGATTATTTCTCAGAAGAGGCTTCAGAAGTGGCATGGGAAGCATAACTTCGATGCCTTTTTTATCACGGATCATAATCATCACGAAAAAACTATGGAGGCTGTGCAAGCCCAGAGAGATGGGAATTTCCCTTCTGAGCCCCTGATTATATGTGGTGAGGAGTTTTCAGGCAGTAACCACATGACTTTGCTTGGGCTAAAAAGGAATTTTATAACCCGGGGCCTTACTGATCTGCAAGTAATTGATTCTACACATTATGATAATGGGATTGTTATTGTAGCACACTGGTTCGATGGAGAACGAGAATCTTTACCCTTTTTTATTGACCTGGATGTTGACGGTTTTGAAATTGCGAATCAGGGACCGGAATCAGTTTATGACAAGCGTATTTTTAATAGTATTGTGGACGCCTGTACAGCCAATGGCTTGATCATGAATGGAGCTGTGGATTATCATGGATACGGAAGCACCTGTTTTACCTGGAACGCTCTTGACATTCCTGGATGGAATGATATGGATATGGATCAGAAACAGGAATCCATATTAAATGTTCTGCGCCAAAGGGATATGAGTAAAATTACAGTGCTGATTTATGATGATAGAAAAGCATTTAATCCTGAACTGGTTTATTTAAGCCCTGTTTTTTCGATAATTAACTATCTACGAACCTTGAACTTCTTTCAGATTCTTTCCTGGTTTATTTGGTTGATCATTATTCAAATCATCAGGCTGCGATTTTTTAACAGAAACAGATCTGGGCAAGCAAATTCATCCTCCTTGCAACTTATAGAAATGCTGACTATTCTCAGCGGTCTTTTCATGTTGATCCTGGGATTGATTCTAATCAACAGGTCTTCTTCTCTGACAGATTACAATGATATTTATTTGGAATATGGAACAGCATTGTGTTGGATTGGAGGAGGTGCCCTCACATACTTGGTGATATTAGTAGTTCTTAAAAAAAGACTCAGACGGTTAAAATCAACACATGCGTAAAGCCTGTGAAAAACAATAAGAGATGAAAAAGTGGTTAATTAGAATAGGTGCTGTAATTATCGGAATTGCTATTCTTATGTGTTTATGGGTAATGTGGAATTTAAAGGATCGCCATTCCGGATACGAGATTGATTTGACTCTTAAAACCTCGGATCTGCCGGGCAGTTTAAAAGTTGGTTTTGCTGCTCTACCTATAACCCCCGATATTATTGATACTTGGAACGATGTTAACGATGATGCAGAATACAGTGAAAAAGATGGGGATACCTATAACGACAATAATACTAATGGCAAGTTCGATGCATACTGGATAGCAGGCTTCAGCCAGGCCCGGGCAGCCAACGGCGTTCATGATGATGTATGGGCTCGTGTGGTCGTCTTTGATGATGGCGCAAGCAGGTTTGCTTTGGTTTCACTTGATGCAATTGGATTTCGTCATGATGATGTTGTTGATATCAGAAAAATGATTCCGGATGATGCGGGAATAGATTATGCTATAATCTCAAGTACACATACACATGAAAGTAATGATTTGATCGGGATTTGGGGGAAAGGTTGGTTCTCCAGCGGCGTAAACAAGGAGCACATGCAGTATGTGAAGAAACAGGCTGTCACTGCTATCACTCAGGCTGTGAGTAATTTAAGGCCAGCAAGATTGAGTTTTGCCCAGGATCTTACAGGAGCTGAGGATCTTCTTATGGACACCCGGAAGCCTATTGTAACAGATTCGGGACTCCGACTTATACAGGCTATTGATTCCGAAACCAATACTACTCTTGGCGTTTTGCTTGCCTGGGCAAATCATCCCGAAACGCTCTGGTCTGACAATCTGTTTATCAGCTCAGATTTCCCGCATTATGTTAGGGAATATATTGAAAATGGAGTGTACGACGGAGATTCATTAGTGAGGCCCGGACTCGGCGGTACAGCAGTTTATATTAACGGGGCAATTGGTGGTTTAATGACTACCAGAGGCAGCATGCCGATAAACGATCCGTTTTCAGATACTGTTTATATTGAACCAACTTTTGATAAAGCAAAAGCTCAGGGACAAAAACTCGCATTATTGGCACTTAATGCCCTGGCTAAACCTGATACTATTATTGAGAAAGCAAATATTTCACTTAGAGCTAAAACCTTATTATTGCCATTAGATAATAATATGTTTCGTCTAGCCGCTTCCCTGGGAATCCTGGATTTTGGGATGAAGGGATGGTTTAAAATACGATCAGAAATTGCTGCATTCTCTTTAGGTCCGGCAAGTTTTCTGTGTATTCCAGGTGAAATCTATCCTGAAATCATTAACGGTGGAATTGAAACGCCTGAAGGACAGGATTACAATACAGATATTGTTGAGACACCACCTCTGCGAAACCTAATGCCAGGTGAGTTTAAATTCATTATTGGTTTAGCTAATGATGAGATTGGCTATATAATTCCCAAAAGCGAGTGGGATAATGAACAACCGTTTATCTATGATGATGCTGATGATTCTCCATACGGGGAAGAAAACTCTATCGGTCCGGAAACAGCCCCAATACTTTACAAAGAGCTAAAGGGGATATTAGGAGAATTGTAGGGTAGCTGTATCCTCAAAATTTCACTCTGGCTTGCAAGGTGATATTCCTTGGTGCCCCTATATCTCCTGGTCTGCCAATATATTCCTTATTAAGCAGGTTTCTTGCTATCAGATTAAATCTGATGAACTCATTGATTTTCCATGCTAAGCGCATATCCATAAGAAAGTATCCGGAGTTATTATTCTTCTGGTAATCGGGATATCCGGGAAGGAAGAAATTACCAAAGAACCGATCGATAAATACATCGTCAACACTAACCATTCTACTGGAGTATTTTATATTTACACCAAGAAGCAGACGTTTCGTTTCAGCCTCAAAATCTGCTTTAAAAGCATGCTTGTACCTGTATTTCAGAATGTAATCGTCGGGCTCTAATCCTTCTTCTGTTAATTTGTCAATATCTATGGGATGCATAAAAGTATATCCTGAAATAATCCGAAAAACAACCGGGGAGTAAGTTACTTCACCCATAAAGGTGAGTTCAGCTCCTGTGATACGGGCATTTCCAATATTCAGTGCTTTAAATCCGAGATAGTCGTAGCTGGGATATAAGATCGAATCGGGAGCATACATTCCGAAAGTGTATTCGATCATATTGTTGTATTTGGTCTGGAAAAGTGCGAGATCGGCATATCCTCTCCACCTCCCCAAGGATAATCCCTGTTTAACTCCAATTTCAGCACTCCATCCCTTTTCGGGATCTAAATCGTGATTCGGAAATATTCTTAAGCCACCAACTTCGGCACTTGCAAATTTCTCGGCAAGTGATGGAAAGCGGTAGCCCTGTCCTAATGAACTTCTTATGAATGTAGCCTTGCCAATCCTGTAGTTTAAGCCCATCCGTAACACAGGTAAAGCATTGTAAGACAAGCCATCAAGCATATTCATTTCCCACCTTACTCCCCCGGATAATTTGAATCTTTCACCTACTCTGGCATCGAGCTGTGAATAGATAGCATAATTTGCTGAGTTATGATTATCAAGCAGTCTGGCCTCAATCTTTGATTTTGTTACAGAGGTTCCGCTTGACCATACAATCCCGTTTTTAAAATTCTTCTGATATCTGTAATCCGTATAAACGGTTCTTGCATAACTACTTTTGTTTTTATCAAGAGTGGCATTTCCAATGGTATATATTCTTGTTTTCAATGAATGTTTACCTCCTTTTGCAGTGATGTATTCTGCGTACGGATCAATGTTGTACCTTAGTCCCAAATAGGGATCATAAGATGCAGGATTCTGCCTGTATGCTCCTGAGTCTGCATCCTGCCATAATAAGAAGTTAGATGCATCAACAGACATAATGCTGCTTGATATACCAGCTATTAAACCCGGCACTTTTTTAAATCGGTATCGCAGATTTAAGTTTCCCCGTCCGCGTTTCTCATACTCCAATTCCCTGTATCCGTTATCCTGAAAGTAATTACCGCTGATCATCACATCCAGGTTCCCGATTTTCCTGAGGTGCGAGATTGTAGTCCCGGCAAAAACCGGTGAGCTGTCCCACCAGACCAGCTCCTTCCGCTTGGGTTCCATATAGATACCACTGAAAAGTGTCACCTCCGTAGTGGGCTTATCCCCGGGAAATTTATTCCGCAAATGAATGACCCCATTTAGTGCTGCAGAGCCATATAAGACAGATGATGCCCCCTTAATTACCTCAACCTGATTAATGTTTTCAACCGGCAGGTAGCTCCACTTTATATCTCCTGCATCTCCTGAAATCATAGGCATATCATCAACCAGCATCAGAATCCGGCTTCCTGCACCATAACTAAACCCACTTCCACCCCGTATGCTCGCTTGTCCGTCAAGTATATTTATACCTGATGTTTTCTCAAGAATCATATCAAGGGATGTAATATTTTGATTTGATAATTGCTTGGTTTTCAATACTTCCATTGAAACAGTGACATCTGATAATTTCTGCTCATAGCGTCCGGCACTAACCACTATTTCATCGAGGATTCTGGTGCTGACCTGCATTTCTACATTCAATAAAATGGATTTTCCAGCGTCAACAGAAACAGTTTCGAAATATGTTTCATATCCGATGAAAGAAAAAGAGATTTTGTGATATCCGGGAGAGGTAACAACTTTGTAGTTTCCCTCACTATCTGATATGGCACCCCCTTTACCGTCGACACCAATATTGACTGCAATCATTGACTGACCACTTGTTCCGTCTGTTATCTTTCCGCTGATACTGGTTTCCTGCCCTGACATTGAAATAGACAGAAAAAGAAATAGAATGGATATAAATTCTCTCATAGTAGTAGGAATTATCGATGAGGATATACAAAAATAGAAATATATCACTATGGTTGAGATATATTTATTTAAATAGTAGGGATATCTATCAAATCCAATAGTCACTGATTTCCAATTACCTGAAAGGTACTAATCAACGGACAAGCAAGAGCATGGGAAATCTTCAGACGAACCCCATCACTCGCTGGAAATTCTATATTTGATGCTGAAGTCCGGCCTTCAAGGATAATTCGTTTGTAACCGATCTTCTTACCTGCAAAAACTTCTACCCAATTACCTTCAACACGACACTCAATACTGTACCCATCAACCCGCTGGCCAAGAGGAATATATTCCTGGATAATAAATCCGTCAATTTCCTGGACTGTTCCCAGGTCAATCTCAATGACAGCATTTCTCATATTGTCATCTGTGGCGAAGTAAGTGTCGTAGTCGTTGTCAATCAGTACTTTGGGAGCAAACTTACTCCCTTTTACACGATGGCTGTCAGTGCTCACTTTTACTTTTCCAGACTGAGTAAGATCACTTCTATGGAGTTCATCCACCCATGTTTTAAACTCTATGAGACGATCTACTGTACTTTCATCAATCAGTCCTTTTGAATTTGGTGATATATTCATCAGTGGCGTGACGCCATAGCCAACGGAGCTCAGGTAGTAATCTTGCATCTTCTCCAGACTAACTACCGGGGTATTGTTATGAAACCAGTTGCCCTGAAGTATGATGGAGGGTTCTGAAGGATACCAGCGCAGAACACCTTCAATTTCCTGTCGGTAATTCTGATCAGGGCTGAGTCCTCCATGTCTTCCCGGCCAGGCCAAAGAGCGGTCTGGCAGAAACTCAGCCATGGTACCCGATTCATAAACAACCGCATTGGGCTGTGTTTCGCGGATCAGGTCGGCTATCATACTATAATCAATTTTCAGCTCATCGGCTTTGTAACCATCGAACCAGTATTCATCGACAGGGCCATACTGTGTGCTAAGTTCCTTGAGCTGGGCATAATAATAATCTCCATAATTGTCGTACAAATCAGATCCCCCCAGTTCATAATGTTTATCGAGGATAGAAACATAAATGCCAAAATAGACATCTCCTTGCCTGCATGCCTCAATCAGATCTTTGATAATGTCACCTTTCCCATTTCTCCATAATGAAGAGGCAACAGAATGGTCAGTTGTTTCAGTTTGCCAGTTGCAGAAACCATCGTGGTGTTTTGTTGTCAGAACAATCCCTTTAAATCCTCCTGCTTTGGCTGCATTGACCCACTGCATGGCATCGAAATTGATTGGATTAAATTCTATCGGATCTTCTTTGCCATATCCCATGTGGTCATTGCTTGGGTAGAATGTTTTCATTCCGAAATGAACAAACATAATGTATTCAGCCTTATGCCAATTCAATTGAGCTTCGTTCGGAATTGGTAAAAATGGTTCTGGTTCAGTTATATTTTCTGATCCGGATTTCTGGTTCAGACATCCTGCAATACAGATTACGAGGGCAGACAAGAAAAGGTACTTTTTCATAATTGGCTGCCTTGAAGCTATTTCTCGATCTGTGCAAATCCAACTACATAATTATGACCATGTTCCTTAGCACATTTCGGACAGGTTGTGTAGTAGAAATACAACTGCTTTAGAACTTTCCCTTTGCTTTTTACATGATCTTTTAAATCACTGATCCACTTCCCCATATCCTTATATGGACCATCATAAACCTTTGTAAGAAAAACGCCGGAGAGTTTCAGGTTTTCAGCTCCTGAAACTTCTTTCGTGACATTGATGTATAATTCACTTTTCCAAGGGCTTGGATCCTTACTGAGCATGATAAGATCCTTGTCCTCAATCTTAGCCTCGGCAATATCAATTGTTTTCATCATTCTCGTTACTGTCTTCCCAAATCCGCCGAATACAGGCATGTGCATAAAAGTTCGCATTGAATCTTTCACGAAGAGTTTGTTCTTCCATTCCACAACTTTGTCATCATACGGTGATGGATCGAAAACTGGGCAGCATTGTTCTGAGTTTGTCATAGTGGTTAGTTTATAATCAAAATACTGATGATAAAGTAAGAATTAATTTAAATTTGACCAAAAGTCTTAGCAAATAATTTCAGAATCCTTTCATAGAATTAGTAAACTTACTCTTTCCTACAATACAAAGCCAACTTATTAATGAGCCATAGTTTTTTTTGTTTCATGATTTTGAGCTGGGAGTTCATTCCTATGCAAAAGTTCTGCATTTTATACTCAGGGATTGCTACAGTCGTGAATGAGTTTATACTGTTTAGTAAAGAACTATTATTAAATTTACCATATGAGACACAATGTATATAGCTATCTATGGAGCTATTTCTTGTGAAAAGAAGATAAAAACAGCCAAAACCTGTTCTGTCATTTATTGAGTAACTGTCAAATCAATGAGGAATTTATACTTAGCACTTGTTTTTCTGATTTTTGTGCCATCAGGAATGTTTGCGCAACAGGACTCTTCTGTCACTGTACGTCTGGAAAATGTATCACTTAGGGAAGCTATTCAGGATATTCAGAACCACAGTGAATTCCGTTTCTTTTATAATAATGATATTCCTGCTTTAGATAAAAAAGTTTCTTTACGATTAAGAAGAGTAAATATTCTGCAGGTTATGGATTCTCTTTTAATGGATACAAAACTTCTATTCCAGATCTTAGAAGGAAAGTTGGTCGTTATTTCAACTATTGAGGGTTTTGAAAAGCATGAGGTTTCAGGCCAGGTAATTGCATCAGAGAATGGAGAGTCCATTCCGGGGGCTCATGTATTTATAAAAGGGACATCTACCGGTACAACAACGGATATGAATGGTAGATTCAATATACTTGCGCCTGGTGGTGAAACAATCCTGGTTTTCTCATTTATTGGGTATAATATGATCGAGTTACCTTCAGGCGGGCTCACAGATATAAGGGTGTCCTTAGAAAGATCCTCTGAAACGCTCAAAGAAGTAGTCATTACAGCCTTGAATATTTCAAGGGAAAAAAGTTCTCTGGGCTACTCTTTGACACAAGTTGACAGCAAAGAAATTAACCAGGTAAAGCAAAATAACCCTATTAACTCACTGGCTGGTAAAGTTGCCGGATTGCATATTTCAAGCACTCCTTCAGGTATTGATGGTTCTTCAAGAGTTGTTTTAAGAGGAGTATCTTCCTTAGCAAGCGGAAACCGGCCTCTCATTGTTATTGATGGAATCCCTGTGAGTGGGGGATCTTACGGAGGAGCAAGTGAATGGGGAGGCACCGATAAAGGAGACGCTCTATCCGACATCAACCCTGAGGATGTGGAATCCATGAGTGTACTGAAAGGTGCCGGTGCTGCTGCTGTTTATGGTTCTCGTGGTGCTAATGGTGTCATTCTTATTACCACAAAAAAGGGAAGAAAACGTAAAGGACTGGGAATATCCTATAATTCAAGTTTTATGGCCGAAAACCCTATGAAACTTCCTGAATTTCAGAATCAGTACGGACAAGGAGCCTTTGGAAGGTATCCTACCGAAGTCTATGGAAGTATACATGATATTAGGGGTGAAGAGCCATGGATCTGGAGTTGGGGTAGCAAAATGGACGGCTCATTAAAAGAAGATTGGTTAGGAAATGAGGTCTCTTATGAAGGTCAAACTAATTATTTCAAGGAATTTTATCGCACAGGACACACCTTGATGAATACAGTTGCATTTGATGGCGGCAATGAAAATTACACATTCAGAGCTTCGCTTACCAATCAGAATAGTTCAGGTATGTTTCCAAACAATGATATGAAGAAACAAACCATTAACCTCCATAGTTCTTCAAAATTCGGCAAAGGTATAGTGATGGATACAAAGATTAATTATATCCATAATATAGTGAACAACCGTCCTTATCTTGCAGAGGATCCTGCTAATGCCGGATGGTCACTCGGAGCACTTCCAAGTAACGTAGTTCTGGAAACAGTTAAGGATGATGCAATGGCTTCTGATGGTTCTGAACAGTGGGCATGGGACCGCACAGTATCGAATCCGTACTGGACCATGCAAAATAAAAAGAATAATGACGAAAAAAATCGTCTTCAGGGATTGGTCTCCTTGAAATTTAATCTCTCTGAAAAATTTGATCTTCTTATTCGTTCCGGTCTTGATCTTACCAGTCGTAATGAGAAACAGTATGCTGCCGGTGGAAGTAGTAATCATAGTTCTTTCCAGGGTAACATGAATCAGAGTTTCAGCAATAGTTACGAATGGAACAATGATTTTCTGTTTACTTTCAAGCAAAAGCTTAGCGAAAGTGTTAAAATTAGTCTTAGTATGGGTGGTAATCACCGTTACAATCAATGGAAAGGCATCGGACAGAGTGGTAGTGACTGGAAAGTACCCGCTTTCTATCATATGAGTAACCTCCAAAACTATTCTACCTGGGAAGGCTTTAACCAGAAAGAGGTATTATCTCTTTACGAAATAGGGATGATTTCTTTTAAAAATTACCTGTATTTTGATTTCACTTATCGTAACGACTGGTCATCTACCTTACCTGCTGATAATAATTCATACAGCTTCTATTCAGGAAACTTAAGTTTCCTGTTTACAGAAGCATTTAATATTCAATCATCCGTTTTTTCAAAAGGTAAAGTAAGAGCATCTATAGCAAGAATTGGTAATGATGCAGGAGCCTATCAAACCACAAACTATTATAGTGTGGGGCAATCTTCATTTTCGTATCCCATAGGTAGTATGAGCGGTAGGTTGGCTTTTCAGGACTTTAAGCCTGAAATTACTGATTCATGGGAGCTTGGTACTAATATTGGTTTCTTTAAGAACAGGCTGGAATTTGATTTTGCATATTACGATGGTACTTCAAAAAACCAGATTATGCCTGTTGAACTGGCACCTTCATCAGGGTTTGGCTCTATTATGGTAAATGCAGGAGAAGTTAGAAACCATGGCTTTGAAGTATTATTAAGCGGTTCAGCCATCTCTAAGGCTAATTTTAATTGGGATTTGTCACTAAATTTTTCTAAAAATATAAGTAATGTTGTCTCCCTGTATCAGGGTGTTGACAGAAGAGTTATACTCTCAGCTGTTACAGGTTTTGCCTTTGTTGAGCTTCGGCCGGGAGATCCTTATGGTTCCATATACGGATATGATTATGCCCGCAATGAAGAAGGTCAAAAGCTTATTGATAAGTATGGCTATCCGATAAGAAGTGAGTATAAAAGACTGGGAGATATTAATCCGGATTTAATGGGAGGCTTATCTAATCATCTAAGTTACAAAAACTTTAACCTGAACTTTTTAATTGACTTTCAGTTGGGAGGGGAGTATTATTCAGCGACGGATTTATATCATGATTTGTTTGGCAGATCCCCTGGGTCTGTGAGAGGAAGAGAGGAATGGTACTCAACACACGAAGGTCTTCTATATGGAACACCAATACCAGGAGTGGTTCCAAAAGGATATGTGGAAGAAGGAGTAAATGAAGAAAGCGGAGAAGCTAACAATGTAGCAGTTCAACCCATGTTGCGAAATGTAACTGTAATCTATTTTGAAAAAATTGTTTCAGATTATATTCTTGATGCCACCAATGTTCGATTGAGAGAGTTGTCATTGGGATATAATTTACCCAGGCACTGGTTAATTGGATCATTTATCGAAAGCGTAAATATTTCATTCATAGCAAGAAATTTGTTTTTCTTTTATAATGCATCGGGGGATTATGATCCTGAATCGGGATTCAATTCGGGAAGTATTGGAAATGCATTTGTATTGAACCCGATGCCCAGCTCTAGAAGCTTTGGTTTTAGTGTGAACCTGAATTTTTAAAACTGTCAACCATCTGACCAATGAACAAGATAATTAGTGTGATTAAACCAGTTAAAGTTATATTGATACTAGCCCTTGCAATTGTAGCTTTAGCTAACTGTACAGAGCGATGGGAAGAGATGAATACAGATCCCAACAGGTTAACAGGTCTTCCTGATGAGTATCTTTTTACAAGTGCAGTAAGAGGTGCATTCAATGATGCTCAGGGTAGTATTCAGGTAGATTTTGGAGGTCAGTATGCCCATGTCTATATTTCCAATAATTGGGTACGTGAAATTGACAAGTATAATGGATTCGGAACCCAGGATTATCCTGAAGGGGTTTTCAGCGGAGTGTACAATTCATCCATACGTAATGCTATTGAAGTTCTTAAGCTGACTTCCGAAGGTGCAGAGTATGAGAATAGATGGCATCATGCGCAGGCTCAGATCATTGCGATCATTAGTTTTTCCAGATTAACAGACATGTTTGGTGATATTCCGTACAGCGAAGGAGGGATGGCTAAATATGGCATAGAGGAACCTGAATATGATAAACAGGAGGATATATATGCCGATATGGTCGATAGGTTAAGAAACTGTATGATTACTCTTAAAGAGTCGGGAGCAGCCGGGCAAATTTATGCTTCTAATATTGACCCAATTTTTAAAGCAGACATTGATAAATGGCTTCGTTTTGCCAATTCATTTAGGCTGCATCTTGCTATGAGGGCCAGATTTGCTGACCCCGGGAAGTATGAACCCATTATAGCTGAGTCTCTTTCCCTACCCTTAATTGAAAGCAATGACCAAAATCCCACACTGGAAACTTCAGATGGTAAAAGCGACCTCTATAATCCTTGGTACTGGACATGGAAGTCCAGCCAGGAAGGTATCTATAATCTTGTTTGGACTGAGAAGTTCATTAATAATTTGAAAGATACAGGTGACCCGCGCTTGTCATTTTTTGCAACAAAGAACCGTGATGGAGAATATCAGGGCATGCCCAATGGATTGACCGATGAAGCCTTCTCATCTTTTAACAAGAAAAATGCTTCCATTCCCACAGGAGTTTTTTTCGCAAAAGATCAACCCATCTACCTGATCACTGCTGCACAGATCTGGTTGCTAAGGGCAGAAACTGCTCTGTTTAGTTTAAATGGGGCTGGTGGTGATGCAAATGAAATGTATCAAACAGCGATAGAACTCGCAATGGAACAGTGGAATATTGATGCTGATTCCATCGACACCTACCTGACTGAGAAGGAAGAAGCTACTCTTTATGGAGACCAGGAGAATATGTTCAGACAAATCTCTACACAGATGTGGATTGCCAGCCTTCCCAATGCCTTTGAATCATGGTGCACGATTCGCCGTACCGGATATCCTGTGATCCCTCAAAGAACCAATCCGGAGTTTTCCCAGGGAATCACAAACGGATATATGCCTTCAAGGGTTTCTTATCCCGTTACAAAGGAGAGATCCATTAACGGTGACCACTTAGATGAAGCAATTAGTCGCTTACAAGGTGGTGAGGATAGAATTGATACAAAAGTATGGTGGGATACCCGAGATATTCAATGATAATCTATCAGGTTTTATTAGATATTGTTATATTCACTATTATTTTAAATGTTATTGATTATGAAATACAAAGGATTATTAAAGAGTTTCTTAACATTAGGATTGATCCTGATCTTGGGTATTTGCATCACAGCTTGTAAGGAAGAAATACCTCCACCAATCCTTGATATATATATTACCGTTGATGGATTTAACATAAATATTGCGGCCGAATCACCAGATTCAGTTACCTGGCTGTGGAACTATGGTGATGGTACGGTATCTGACTCTGTGGGAAGCCATACCCACACTTATGCAATGGGTGGAGATTATACAATTGTGTGCACTGTTACAGGTGAGGGAGGAGAGACTATAAAAACAGAAGCTGTAGCCATAGCTACAATTATGGATCTTTTGTCCGGAGGAGAGGATGCTCCAAACGGCAAAACATGGGTGCTATCCAGAACTCCGGGAGGCTCCAATGGAGTGGGCCATATAAAAGTGGATCTCGTGCCTAATATATTTCCTGCTGTCGTCGATATGCTAGATTTCATCGGACTACCTGATGAATATGACAATGAGTACACATTTTATTTTGATGGCCGCTATTCACTTGATAATATAAATGGAGATGTGATGTCACCCTGGGTCTATAGCTCTTTAGAGGTTGATCCTGGTGATATAGTACACACAACCAGTTATGGATTCTTTCAGATAAGCAGTCCAAATCCGGAATCTGCCACATGGTCTCTGTCTGAAAATGAGGGTTTAAGCATTGAAACTGTATATGATGAGGATGTTGATATCGGACCCAAGCCTGGTATTCCTGAAACGATAGAATATGAAAATGTGGACTACATTACCTTTGATGGGGGTGGTTTTATCGGTCTGAAAGACTATACAACCACGGCGATGATCCGGGAAATATCGCCCGACAGAATGACTATAACACTGTTCTATCATGAGTTTTGGGGTGATCCGGAAAATGACGGGGAATTGTACCTGCGTCCTAGTTTAGCCTTAACTTTGACATATGATGCCAAATAGAGTCAGAACTCTGTTTTTTATCACTCTCTGAAGTTGGAAGGTTACCAGCGATAATGCAGATACCGTATTCATTCATGAAACGAATTATCCTGATAATCCACACGGTTTTAACTGTCTATAGTTTATAAGGTGCAAAAGTTGGTAAGTATAAAAAACGGACTCCGGACTCCGGACTACTTCGCATTTTCCATTCGATCATAAAACTCCCTGAAATTTCCTTTGCATGAATCCAGTATACTTTGAAATTCCTGTACACGGGAATGGTAGGTGCTCACGGGGACAAAAAAGGCGTTATTAAGCTCTCTTCGGTCAATGTTAAGTACTTTCTGTAGCTCATGCAAAGTGGAGTCTTTCTCATGTGACATTGAAATGGAATCTCTATTGCTTTGATAAATAATATTCAAATGATTGCGGGCTTCAAGAATTATCTCAACTCTTTCATCTTCATAATCCCATCTTTGTATCGCCTCAGCCATCTGGTCTGCTCTGCCCAGAGATTCTAACCAGTGTAAAACTCCTGCTCGCTCCACAGTAACTGCAAAACCCTCACTGAATTGAGAGTCTCCGGATACATAAAGCTGCTGATGTGCTAATTCATGGATAATTAGTCCGGCCAGATTAATAGAATCGTAGCGTAAATGTGTGCTCAATATGGGATCATTATACCAACCTAAGGTGGAGTATGCGCTAAATGGGGCCATATAAACATCAAAATCCTCATTCTCCATCTTTTCAGAAAATTCAACAGCCTTTTCCTTTTTAAAATATCCGTGATATACCACACATCCGGCTATAGGATAACACCATGTTTTGGGCTCAACAGAGAATTTTGGGGCACAATAAACATTCCAACCAGGATATTGCTCTTTTAACTCTGAATACACAGTATAACTTTTGTTATCTGGCAAGCCCAATTCTCTGATAGCAAATTCATGGATATCCAAAACCATCTTAAGCTTATCGTTGGAATTACTGTCCAAATAATTAGTCTTAAGGATCTTCAAGATAGATTTCCTTGAATTCATAATACGAAAGTGCCCAGCCATCGCTTGAGTGAGATATGATACATTGCATGATCCCAGTGTTACAAACAACAGTAAAGTTGTCAAAATAATCACAGATCCTGATATGGTGATCTTTCGTCTTGTTAATTGTCGGAAAAGCATAAACTAATATAGTAAATAAAAAAAAGGCAGAGTGACTAATTCACTATGCCTTTAATATTCTTTCTCGTCAGACTCTAATTATTTAAAGCATGCTTTCTTGCCAAACGATTTCCTTTATTGTCAGTAAGCACAAACATTATAATATTATTACCCTTTGGGGTATTAAGAAAGGTCTTACCCTGATTAAGATTAAATTCGCCAATATTTCTGCCGCTCATGTCAAACATCTGTAAATTAACATCACCACTAGTAAAAGGTACAACAATCTGAATTTGATTACCAAGTGGTTTAATGCTAACGTTATCCATAAGATTGGCTTCAATATTAGCAACGCTTGCAGCATCATAAACCTTAAGGTTTTTCCAGTAACCTTTATAAGCCTTGCCAATACCGCCATCTGAGTTTACTAATCGGGCATTACCACCATTCGTAATCTCTTCAACCTCAATGGTTACTACAAGGGTAGAACCCAGGTAGAGCTTTGCTTCTCCTTCAGCTTTGCTGTAACTTATTGATACAGTCTGCCATTGATTCAAGGGGATAACAACATCACTTACAACATAAAAACTACCATTATTAACTTTAAGTGCTATTTTATCTCCGTCAAGCCAGGCACTTAACCAGCGCCAACTTGTTCCAGCCATAATAATCGGAATATTATTTTCTGGATATTCATCAATAAAGAAATCTACTTTGATTGTAAGGTCATCAAAATTAAAACCTTCAATTTGGGGTGTTGAAATATATGAGCCAGTGGTATCACTGCCGTAGTAAATACCATTAGAATAGATTCCGTCATTTTGGAAAGATGCCTTACTAATAGTCATGTCCGTATTTTTTCCCGTAGCATCCACTCCATCTTCTACCAAAGGATATTCTGCTAATAGAGTTTGGGCATTTAAACCTAATTGTGTGATAAAAAGTAATGCAATAACAATAGAATAAAGTTTCTTCATATTAAAGGATTTTAAGTTAGGTATGAATAGATAGTGATTCCTGTAAAAAAAGTTTGTGAATATAGATAAATCAGTCGAGAGAAACAATACAATAAAATCAATTGATGAAAGAATTGGAGATCTTAAGTTCTGAGATGGAGAACCGACTTGAACTTATTATGACAATCTTCGGATTGATCTCATTTGGTTATCTGAGAAACTTAGTCAAGAATTTCTACAAACGGTAGAGCTAAGCCTAAAACAGGTTATTGTTACTTGCGCTCTTATTCAAACATCCAATCTTCAAGGGGTTGGTTTTCTTCGTCAGATATCAGCTCTTCAAACATCCAGTCTTCAATGGCTTGACCTTCTTCTTCAAGCACTAGTTCATTTAGCATCCACTCTTCTATTGGCTGTTCTTCTTCTTCCTCGGCCAGTTCATTAAACATCCAGTCTTCCAAAGGCTGAGCTTCTTCTTCTACCAGTTCATCAAACATCCAGTCTTCAATGGGCTCAACTTCTTCCTCTATCAGTTCATCAAACATCCAGTCTTCAAAAGGATTGGCATGATACTCGTTGTAAAAATCTAATATTTCAATGGCGTCACTGTCGATGACTAACTCTATATCTTGTTCATAATAACAAACTGTTATCCCTTCAAGCTCGTCAAACTGCTGATTCAGGACAACAACATCTGTTTCATTAAGTTCAAATACTTCAAGGATGAACTTTAAAAGTGGGGCATGCATTTTAACACGTACAGTTTCTTTCTTATCGGGGCTGGCAGAATCTTTTTCTGCTTTTGCTTGTGTTCCGAAAGTTAGAGCGAGAATAATGATCAGGGCGCTTATTTTGCTTGTCAGATTTTTCATTTTTATTTCCTCCTGTTGTTAAAATGTTTTCATATATAAGACGCCGCTACATGAATTTCGTTACATGGGTTTTGTGTTAAACAATGTGAATGTTAGGCCCTTATTGTTAATGCCATGTTAATTCAGATAGTAAATTGCAAATGAGAATGATTATTGAATCCATTTTCAGATGTTACTTTCGATTATGACACATAATGGTAATAAGCTGCGTAAGCCAAGCCTTCTCACAAAGTCAAATGACTACCATTATACTATATTTGATCCTGTGAATAAGAAAATCGAATTACTGGCACCAGGAGGAAATGTTGATTCTATAAAAGCTGCTATCGTAGCAGGAGCGGATGCAATATACTGTGGCCTGATGAAATTCAATGCAAGAAACCGGGCGGCTAATATAAGCTTTGATGAATTACAGGGTTTATTGAGATTAGCTCACCAAAACAATTGCCAGATCTTTCTAACTCTTAATATCCTCATCCTGGAAAGTGAAATTCCAGACCTGATCAGATTATTAAACAGATTAGTCAATACTAGCATCGATGGTGTTATTGTGCAGGATCTGGGATTGCTATATATACTGTCTCACCATTACAAAGGACTGATAATTCACGCATCTACCCAGCTTACTACTCATAATGAAGGCCAGTTAAAATTCCTGAATGAACTAGCAGTCACCAGGGTTAATCTGTCAAGAGAATTGAATCTTAATGAGATAAAAAAACTGACATACCTCGGGCATGAGCTTGGGATGAACACTGAAGTCTTTGTTCACGGTTCATACTGCATCTCATTCTCAGGTATATGTTATATGAGTTCAGTTATTGCAGGAAAATCAGGAAACAGAGGGGCATGCAGTCAACCTTGTCGGGATCCGTATGAAACCACTGCTGCAGGCAGGCGTTATCCTCTTAATCTTAAAGATAATTCAGCCTATTATGATTTGAAAGAATTGGCAGGCACAGGAGTGTCTTCTTTGAAGATCGAAGGAAGAATTAAGGATTTCGAATATGTGTATACCGTTGTTAATGCATGGAGAAAGCAAATTGATAATTACGAGTCAGGGAAGAAACTGAGTACTGACAATTCTGAGCTATATAAAGTTTTTAACCGCGATTTTACCAATGCCTATCTGAGGGGAAGCATTGATAAAGAAATGTTTATTGATAATCCGATGAGTCATTCTTTAAAACATCTGGCAGGAACTATTGAGGACGAAGAGAAATTATTCAAGGAAAAAGCTGCCCTCAGGACATATATTCAGAATCAGATTGAATCGTTTAGTATCAATAAAATAGCGCTGAGAATTAGCGTTTCTGGGGAATCCGGCAGGCCATTAATAGTAGTGCTTAAAACTCCTGATAAATCATTTATAGTGTCTTCAGAGATCAGATTGGCAAACAAGGGGAACGAGATCCTGAGTCAGAAGATACTATTGAAAAGATTAAATGCCCTGAACGAAAGCGGATACTATATTGAAAGTGTTGATTTCGAAAATTTACCAGCCAATCTGTATTTTCCATTTTCCGCCCTTACTGCTCTGAGAAATAAGCTCTTGCTTACTCTCAATGGCGGAAGAGAATATGTGTCTCCTGTGCACATTCCAGTTCTGCAAAAACATTCTGAGCCTGCTCCCAAAGCAAAACTTTCTGTACTTATCTCTTCTTCTGAGGATATTGAACTCTGTGCAGGTACTGCTTCAAATATTTATTATCACCTGCCGGATGGATTCAGAAATGAATTTTCTAAGCACGCCGAACTTTTTAAACGAAATAAAAGATTGCTTCCCTGGTTCCCCTCAGTATTAATCGGTGATGACTTCCTTGCTGCAAAAGAGTTTCTTAAAAATGTACAAGCAGATCATATTGTTACCAATAATACCGGAATTGCATACGAGGCTTACCAAAAGGGAATTCCATGGATTGCCGGACCCTTTATGAATGCTGTAAATTCATATACTTTGAAGGCCTTAAAAGAACAGTTTAAGTGTTCAGGTGCATTTATTTCTAACGAAATCAAGCTCTTCCAGATCAAGAAGATTAAAAAGCCAGAGGATTTTGATCTGTACTATAGTATTTATCACCCTCTTGTCATGATGACAAGCAGGCAATGTCTCTTTCACCCGGTTACGGAATGTGAAAAAAATGTAATTGATAATAGTTGTATTGCGAATTGCGAGAAAACTTCTTCCATTACTGATCTGAAAAAGAACTCATTTTTCATCAGTAAGACAAAAGGAAATTATCACAATCTCTTCAATGAGGCAAATTATCTGAATACAGATATTATTACAGACCTGCCGGATGTTTTCACCAGCTTTTTCATTGATTTAAGGGATATCAGAAGCAACACAAAAGTAACAGTAACTAAATCAAAATTACTTCAGCTTTTTGAAAATCTATTGGCCAGCCATCCTGATTCTGATCAGGAGCTCAAACAAAATATCCGGTATACAACTTCTGCTCAATACATTCAAGGGATTTAGATGGTGACATGTTCAATGTTCTAACATCTTGCGATTAATATCAAAATGATTTATTCAGAGTTATCTAAATCTTATTTTGAATGCTGATTAACGGTTAATAAGATCTTCAACTTGTTTTTTTCTAATGCGGGCGATATCAATGTTTGGGTTAAAATCCAGACATTTCTGATAGTAGGCTGCTGATTCTTTATACCTTTCTAAGAAACGGGTTAGGTCGGCCATACGAAAATAGCCCTCGATTGAATTTGGATACTCTTGGATCATCTTTTTGAATACTTCTTCTGCCTCATCCAATCTTCCTGCCCCCAATAAACTATTCCCTGAATGATCCAGTGTGCGAACCGGAATTTCAATTTGGTATCCAAGCTTCTCTGAGTACCTATTATAATATGATTCCAAGCTGTCTAAACCCTTTGCTGCAATTTCAGCCGGGCATGTATACCCGTGAAAAATATTAAGCATTGAACCTTTGCAGTAGATGTATGGTGTTAAACCATCATGATCAGGATTCTCCAGGTAATTGGTCGAAAATAATAATCCTTTCGGAGTCTTTTGTTCGAAATATTCTATCAATTTTTGGGTGGATTGCCTGATTGCCTCTGGTTCAAATGCTCCATAGGAGATGTTGAGAAACCAATTTATTAAATCAAGAGAGTCAATCACTCCTTCAATATTCTCAAGAAATTGACTACTACCTCCGTATCTGTCAGGACTGTTGATCAAGTATACATTAAATAGTTCGGGTTCATTAACTAATGAATAAAGCCCAAATAATCCACAATCGAAACTCCCCATTAATATCCTGAATTTATTCGTCCGATAATTTTCGTCGATAAAAGGGATTAATTCGTTCTTAACAAAACGCAGGAATTTATCTCCTTCATGTGGATATTGAGTTGACGGTACCATGGGTGGAATAACTTCACCGTGTCCATGCTGATCCACTCCAATAAAGATAGCGGGAGGGATTAATCCCCTGGAGGAAAGCATGTCGAGTGTGCTGTTTATATGAGCAAAATATTCTGGGTGCGTACCAAATAACTTAATGATCACAGGGTATTCCTTGTCGGTTGATTCATAATCATCCGGTAGCTGAACAAGTAGTAACCTGTCTTTATTCAATACCTCTGAGTGTAATTTCCTGTACGTACCAATCTCTAAGGCCTCACCATCAGCCTGAGCCAGCATTAGCTGAGAACTAATACTCAGAAAAAGTATTGTAACTATTCTAATAATATTCTGTTTCATATTATACCACCTTTACTTAATGAGAATTACTGGTAAGATAAGACATTCTCTATTTTTTGAGCTAATTTTTCAGCAGCAGGAGGATCATAATTAGACATTATTGCAACAGTATATCCTGAATTCATATACATTGCCAGGTGAGAGTTTAAGCCAGCAGTACCACCGTTATGACCAACAATTCTCTCACCATTAACAAATTTTTCCGTGAAGAGATAGGCGTACTTATTTGTCTCATTTCTGTTTACTTTTCCTGTCGTCATTATATCAAAATTTTCTTTATTGAGCAAAATATTATTTCGCAATGCAAGGTCAAATTTTAAAAGATCTTCAACGGTTGAGTAACCCCCTCCTGCTGGTCCCCCTTTAACAGGATTCATAAACAAATTATTCCTCCGTGGATTAAATGATCTTCCCACTGATCTACCATTAGTGTATCCAATAGCGAGATTATCAATCGATTCAGAGATATTGTAACAATCAGTATTTCCCATCTCTGCTGGTCCGGTTATAAATCTTCTTATGTATTCATCATAACTTAAGCCCGCAATTTCCTCAATTATCAACCCTAAAACTAGTGGTCCACAATTGCTATATTCAAATCTTTCACCAGGTTCAAAGAGCAAAGGGTTTCCGTTTGCAAGATTATCGTAGTCAGATACCGTGTTAATCTCAGATTTTTTTGGTGACTCAAAAAATTCACGCCAGTATGACCCCATTCCAGAAGTATGCGTTAGCAAATGATGGATAGTTACCTTATCTCTGATATCCTCATTTGGATAATTTGGAAGATGCTTTCCAACTTTATCATCAAGATTTAATTTACCTTGCTGAACAAGTTGCATGATGGCAGTTCCGGTAAACATTTTATTCATGGAAGCCAAACAGAATTTTGTATCTGGTTTATTGGGTACTTTAAATCCTTGATGTGCATACCCAACCGCTTTTGAGTATATTGGTTTGCCTTTTTTTGCCACTAATACTGTTCCTGAGAATTCATCTTTTTCTACGAGTTGATCAATAAATTCATCAAGAATCTTAGTTAGTTCTTTTTGTGAGATGCTTTTTGGTGCCCTTGATTTGTTCTTGCTGCTTTTGCCAGTTTCGGTAGTTTCCTGAGGTGACCTTTTTTTAGCAGAGGATGATTCATAAACTCCGCCAGGACGAAAACCCATACGGGTAATTCTGTTTGGTGCAGTTTCTTCAGTTTGCAGATCCAGACTGAGTAATTGGCTTGTTGAAGGGGAAAGTAGCAAACAGCTTATTCGATATTCCGAAGAAGTTTCAATTTTGTTGAGTTCCAGCTTCTTATTGAGGTCATGTGTTCGGACGATTATACCGACATGTTGATCTAAGGGGAAAGCATTCCTAAATGCTACTGCAAAATTTCCATTAACAAATTTCTCAATTTCGTCTGGTTTTCCTGAATTTATTAAATCCATGACTTCTTTTGCGCGAATACCAGCTGGTGTTTCCGGAAATTTAACTTTTTCATGCGAGCGATACTCTGAGGCACTAACGAGACTCAATGCGAAGAATACAGAAAGGATGGTGAATATTAGTCTTAGTTTCATTTTGTTGATTGTTAATACGTCCTGCTTAAATCTTTCGGGCTTTCATTTTATTACCACCAATGAGAAAAACTAACTCCTTAATAACTCCTTTTTCATCTTTTTGAAATTCAAGATATGCGTCAAATGCTTTAATATGAAATCTTGTTTCAGATTCCGGAAATAATTCAACCAGGGGCTGTCCTGGAGGAGCCATTAACAGCTTACCATTCTCAACCAGCACTTTGAGATTATTGCCTGGTTCAAATTCGTAATTACCTGCATAATCAAAGAGGTCGTCGCCTGTAATTGTAATATATTGTTTAACCTCCGGTATTTTGTATTCATCGCCAAACATAATTGAAGCAAGATCTTTACTTATTGTTGAAACTTTGCCGTGATAATAGTTGCTTAACACTATAATGCAGGCATTTTCATCAGGATATCTTAATATTCTTGTATGGAATCCTTCAACCCTTCCACTGGCTGATGTTTTTCTCCTACCATTTTTTTCCGATATAACCCAGCCATACCCTTTTTTTTCATTATAAGGAGTGAAGATTTTTTCCATATAATCCTTACTAAGTATTTTTTGCGTATATAAAGCCCTGTCCCACAGATAAAGATCCTCTGTCGTTGAGTACAGCCATCCTGATCCATCTGCAAATGACATATCTGTGTAATCAGCATTAATAATTCCATCATGTCCAACAGAGTAACCAGATGCCCTGTTTATAATAATGTCATTATAATCAGAACAACAGGTGTTTCCCATGTCAAGGGGCCCGAAGATATTTTGATGAAGGTAGTCTTCATAGCTAGAACCGGATACTTCTTCAATTATATAACCCAGGATAACATATCCTGAATTACTGTACTCAGTTCTTTCACCTGGAGAGAATTCCAAAGGCTGAGCTTTTATAATATCAATAATGTCAGACAAAGGGGTTTTGACTGTTTTAATATTTTGATATTCTGTGGTGTATAGAAAATCCAGAATGCCAGATGTATGTATAAGTAATTGATGTATTGTAATGTCATCTCCCTGAGGAAAATCAGGAATAAATTTCGACAATTTGTCATTAATATCCAGGAAACCCTTTTCACACAGTTGCATGATAGCCATTGCTGTGAATTGTTTGGTCATTGAAGCGATTCTGAATTTTGTTTGGGGTGTGTTTTTAACATTATGCTCATAGCTAGCCATTCCATAAGATTTGCTGAACAGAATATCATTGTCTTTGGCAAGCAGAATGCTTCCACTGAAATTATCTAGTTTCCTTTGAACCTGCATGTAGGCCTCAACTTCTTCCTGAATAGACTGTGAATTACAATAATGACTAGACATAAAGATCATTAATAGTATGCAGCTGAGGATTTTAGTTGTGCGCTTTAAACTTTTAATTTTATTCGTTTTCATGATTTGCTTTTTCTACTTGATTAATAATGGAACGAATTTCGGTCAACTACCACCATTAACAGTTTTTATGTGACCTAGTAATGCAAATTGTGATTAATGCCTTGTATGGGTGATGAACTGAATTCATCACAAATGTTAGAAAGATGAAAAGATATTACCGTAAATTTGAAAATGACTAATAAGAATGGAGGGAAAAACTTGGGAAAAACTTGCCGTTTGCAGGTAATTGCCTGGTTGACATTGTTCCTGATGTTATCAGTGATATTAAGCTTCACAAATAGCATTGATGAATCCATGTTAATATCAGCCTTAATCTTCTTGCCGGTAATTCCTCCGGTGTATATAAATTTTTACTTCTTTAATAAGTATTATGTTCATGGTAAGTACTTGCTATACTTTGTGTTTGCTATAACAAATGTAGCTTTCTTTGGTCTTCTCGGTGAGATTGCAGCTGATAATCTTTATAATAATCCAGGTGATCAGTTGGGATCATTGGCTTTCCCCTTATTATTTGTACTTGTGACCCTGGGGATAAAAAACTTTAGAGACAGTATTAATAGTAAGCTCAGAATTGAAGAAGCTAATGCAATACAGGCACAAACTGAGCTGAAATTGAAAAAGACAGAATCCATGCAAATTGCAGCTGAGCTTGAAATATTGAGGGGGCAAATTAATCCTCATTTCTTATTTAATACCCTTAATAGCATTTATTCAATGGCAATTGACAAATCTGAGGATACATCCAAGGCAATATTGCTTCTTTCAAAACTATTTAGATATCAGTTAGAACATTCACAAAAGACGAAAGTCGCAGTCATCCGGGAGATAGATTTTATTTCAGATTATATTGAGTTGGAAAAGTTCAGGTTAGGAGATTCATGCAAAATTGTTTTTAAAAAAGATGACATTGATAAGTCATTTACTATTACTCCTTTCATACTTTTCCCATTTGTCGAAAATTGTTTTAAACATGGAATTGGTCTGAATAGTGAGAATAATATTATTCAATTATTATTGAGGATCAATGATGGGAAATTATATTTTGAGGCTTCAAACTCTATTCCTCCTGATAAACAATCGGATATTATAAAGGAGGGTGAAACTGGAATTGAAAACGTTAGAAAAAGACTGGAAATATTGTATCCTGAACATCATAAATTAAACATAACTAACCATAACAAGATATTTATGGTAAAATTGAGTATTACCTAATGATTAAATGTATAATTGTTGATGATGAAAGACTGGCGCAAAATGTCCTTGAAAGATATATTTCAAAGGTTGCATGGCTTGAGTTGTTAATTAAATGTGATAATGCAATTGATGCAATAGCGTATTTAAGGAGTAATGAAGTTGACTTGGTGTTTTTAGACATTCAAATGCCTGAATTATCAGGATTGAAGATGCTTGATACGATAATTGTTCCTCCAAAAGTAATATTGACAACGGCATTTTCAGAATATGCTTTGGAAAGTTATGAATATTCAGTCATTGACTACCTTCTTAAGCCAATTGAATTTGAAAGATTCATTAAAGCGATTAACAAACTTGTTAAGCCTGTTAACTCAGAAAATGAAATCATCAGGGATGGAACTAAACAAAGCGATGAAAGCTATTTATTTATATCTCATGACCTTATTACCGAAAGAATAATTACTGATCAGATACTATTTATTCAGGCTAATGGAAATTACGTCAACATTTTTACAGACGGGAACAAGCATATTGTGCGAATGACCATGCATGAGATAGAAGCAAAATTATCAGTAAATAAGTTTATTAGAGTTCATAAGTCATATATTGTTGCTAAAAATAAAATTGACAGATTGATTGGTAATACTATGAAAATCAGAAGTGCTGAAATTCCGATTGGAGCAACGTACAAACTGAATTTATTAAAAAGCTTACAGAATGGATGACAGGAAGATGAACATGCTGTTGATAGTGATTCTGTGCTAATGAATTTGTTACTGCCGCTTGATTATATTATTAATGTTGCTTTCATCTGCAAATATTGGATAGAATATTATTCTAACAATATCAGTATCTTGAGGCATGCTCAGATCATTATTTTTTCTTTTTATATCAATGGGTGCGTTTTTTTCTCTTGCTTCCCAGACTGCTTTTCCTGTAAGTATTATTTCTGATCATCCTGATTCATCAGATTTTCCTATTCTCAGCAATGAGATTATGGTAAATATTCTGGTGGATGACAAGGATAGTAAAACAGTTTTGCTTTCTGCTGGCTTATTGGCTGATGATATTGAGAGAGTTAGCGGCCATAAACCCTCGATTGTTGCTAATAGGAGCGAGGCCAAACCATATTGCATTATTATGGGATCAATTGAAAACAGCAGGATAATAAAGAAACTTATTGCAAGCAGGAAAATTGATGTAAAAGAGATAAAAGGGGAGTGGGAATCATGTCTTACTGAAATAGTTGATAATCCCCTCCCGGATGTAAAAAAAGCATTGGTAATTGCAGGTAGCGACAGAAGGGGAACAGCGTATGGTGTTTTTGAATTGTCAAAACAAATTGGCGTTTCTCCCTGGTATTATTTTGCTGACATGCCTCCAAAGAAAAAGAACGAAATTGTTGTTAGGGATGGGAGATATGTCCTTAAATCACCTTCAGTACAGTATCGCGGGATATTCATTAATGATGAGATGTGGGGGCTTCGGCCATGGGCAATGAATACACATGCGCCAGATGAGGGTAAGGGAATCGGGCCTTCTACTTATAGAAAAATTTTCGAACTGCTTTTAAGACTAAAGGCTAATATCCTTTGGCCTGCAATGCATCAGCAGACAATTCCATTCAATTATTACGAAGAAAATAAGCTTGTTGCAGATGAATACGGAATTATAATGGGATCATCTCATATCGAGCCTATGCTGAGAAATAATATCGGTGGGGCTGAGTGGGATACTGAGTACCCCGGAGAACCATGGGATTATGTCAATAATAAAGAGCATATCTATACTTACTGGGAGGATAGAATTAAAGCTAACGGGAAGTATGAAAATATATATACAATAGGAAAACGTGGCAAGGATGATGAGGCTGGCAGTGATATAACAGTTCCGGTTTTGGAGGAAATATTTACCGATCAAAGAAGTATTTTAAAGAAGTGGGTCAATAGAGATCTTACTAAAGTGCCTCAGGTACTCATCCCCTATACTGAGGTTTTAGGGCTGTATAATCAGGGCCTGAAAGTTCCCGATGATGTGATAATTTGTTGGCCTGATGATAATTTTGGCAATATCAGACAGTTACCGAACGAAAAAGAGCAGCAACGTTCTGGCGGTTCGGGAATATACTATCATTTTCAGTGGCTCAATGGTGCTACTACTGCCTATCCCTGGACCTGTACCACACCATTGGGATTGACCTGGTATGAGATGAAGAAGGCCTACGATTTTGGAGCTGATAAATTGTGGATTGTTAATGTGGGAGATATTAAACCGGCAGAAATTAATATCGAATATTTCATGCAGATGGCCTGGGATATTGATATATGGAATCATCAGAATTCATCAGAATTTCTAAAGCAATGGGCTGATCGTGAGTTTGGAATAGAATATGCAAGTTCAATATCAGATGTCATGCAAAGGCACTATGAGCTGGGATACGCACGTCGCCCCGAAAGTATGATGATGTGGAATGGAAGAAAACAGGAGCTAAAATGGGATTGGTTTAGTCTGGATAACTATGATGATGAGGTTCAGATTCGTATTGATAATTACAACAGCCTGATAAAAGAGGTAGATCAGATATACTGCTCACTGCCTGATGAATCAAAAGATGCTTTCTTTCAGATGATTGTGTATAACGTGAAAGGAACCGCTCTTCAGAATATTAAGATTCTCAACGCCCAGAAAAGCGTAGTTTATGGAGAACAAAAACGAGCAAGTGCGGCAAGCTATGCCGCCAGGGCGCAACAGGCTGAAGATGAAATATATGCACTTATTCATCATTACAACAGAGAACTAATCACAGTTGGAGATAAATGGGATCATATGGCTTCATTGCCAGGCCCGTGGGGAGGGCAGTGGCATCAGTGGGATATGCCACCATTAAGTCAATATTCCGGGGCAGGGGTGCCAGTGATGAAAATATTTCCGGAGGGTGGGATAGAGGATAGTCTGCCAGGCTTCAGTGTATACAATAATGATCGTGGCTTCATCGATCTTTCTAATACTGGTAATGGATCGGTGTATTGGTCGTCATGGACTTCTGACGACTGGATAAAGCTATCAGAAGAGTCAGGTGTGATATATGATGAGAAACGTATATGGGTAAGCATCGATTGGGATAAAGCTCCGGAAGGATCCGGGATTGAGGGAAAGATATGGTTCAACTGGTCTTCTGCAATCAATGATGAATGGCGTGATTTTGATCAATTGACAGATACTGAAAAGGATTCAGGGAAGAGATTTGAGCTAAATATATCGGCGTTTAATCCTGTCAGCCCAAATCCGGAGAAGATAAAAGGATTTGTCGAGAGTAATGGATATATTTCGATTGAGGCAGAACACTTTAGTAGAAAGACAAGAGGAAAGGAAGCAGAGTGGGAAATAATTCAGGGCTTAGGCCGAAGTGGGAATTCAGTGACAGTGCTTCCCTCAAATGTTAAGCGCAGCAACAATACGGATGAAATACTTACTCATTCTCCATGTATTGAATACGATATCTACTTATTCACAACCGGGGAAGCCGGTATTCAGCTTAATTGCTCTCCGGGTAATCCGATAAATGCCGATTATGGATTAACTCTTGCCTTTACTATTGATGATGGGGAGCCACAGCTTGTCAAGTATAAGAGAGGCCAAAAGAATGTGATGGATAATTTGATGTTTCTCCGGGGAGAGTTTAATATCCAAAAATCCGGAGAGCATACCTTGAAAATATGGATGGTAGATCCCGGGATAGTTATTGACAAAATAATTATCGACACGGGGGGCATTAAAGAGTCGTATTTAGGTCCGCCAGAATCTCTGTTTCAAAGAGCTGTAAAATGATAATTATTGCGAAATAATTAATTCATCAGACCGCTTATCTTACTTGAATTGGAGCAAATTCTTCTCCTCCAGCCTTGCTTTAATATGCTTATGATTTTCCCAGAACTTGAGTTCGATTCGATTCATAAATTCTTTAAACTCAGGAAGATCTTTCATATTATCCACCAGAGGATCAATTCCAAGGAAAATAATCGTCCAGAAATGGTAATTGTCCTGTTCTGAGAAGATTTCTAAATGTTTAATAGCCTTTTGTATATCATTATTATACGAATAATAAACAGCCAAACTTAAATGTTTATATATAGAATTATCTTCATCTGCATAGTCCTTAAAATCACTGAAGGTCTTTTCTGATTCAGCTCTCAGGCCTATTTCAGATAGCACAAGGCCGATCTTTGCATTTTCCCCTGGATAAATATTTAGATTCAGGGCATTTTTAATATTGGAATATTTCTCATAGTACAGATATGAACTCTCATAATCTCTCAAATAATAATTGATTTTCCCAACTTCCTGCAAGACATCCAGTCGGTTTGTGTCCTTTTGAAGAGTTGCAATCAAACGATCTTTTAACTGTATTAAGTCCCTATCCCTGGCATACAGAATGAAAGCTTTTACATACTCCGAATAAATATTTTCGTGGTTGTACTGCAATGACTTGTCTATGTAAGTAATAGCTTCATTGATAAAACCAGATTGAATTAGCGCATTGCTAATGTGTAAATAGGTGAAACACGCAGTTGCTGAATCATTTGCAGCAATATCCAATTGAATTCCTTTAAGTGCATATTCCAGGTATTTTTCTGTATTCGGAGCAATGCTTGTATAATAATCTGCCAGAATATTAATGATCAGGGCAGAATTTGGATTGTACCTCAAAGCTGTTTCCAGATAAGGGAGAGCCAATTCATTCTCATTATTGTTCATGTAATATAAAGCCTTTGCAATTAGGCTCTGAGCTAGTTGGGGATCAAGTAACAAGGCTTTATCAGCATAGCTGTTAATTTGCTCAGAGAATCTTTTTTCCACTTGATTGGCATCCAGAAAGAAATATGTAATGGCCAGTCCGGCGTTAGCACGGGCAAAATTATTATCCTCCAGTATGGCAAGTTCATAATATTTGATTGCTTCTTCCAGATTATCTTTCCCACCCTTATACATCAGGTCAAGACCCTTTAAGAAAAGATCATAGGCAACAAGATTCTGTGTACCGACTTTGTTAATTCGTTCTTCTTCTTCAGGTGTGATGATGACCTGAATTTCGTTCGCAATGTTTTTTGCCACCTCGCTTTGGAGCGCGAAAATATCTTTTGCTTCTCTGTTATATTGTTTTGCCCACAAGTGTGTGTCAGTTCCAGCTTCAATCAATTGGATGTTCAATAGGATTTTATCGCCAATTTTCTGGCCACTTCCTTCTACTATGAAGCTTACATTTAATTCCTTCGCGATCTCCGAAATTATTTTTGGATTGTTCCTGTACTTTTCTGCAGATGTACGACTTACGACTTTTAAATCTTCAATTTGTTGAAGATTTGTCAGAACCGCTTCCATTAATCCATTTATGATGTGAATGTTAGAGGAGTCATCACTGTCATTATGGAAAGGGAGAACTGCTATCGATTTATCAAATTCGGATTGCTTAGTTTTCCAAGGCTTAACAAGCACTAACACAGCAAATATCACCAAAATGAAAAAAAGCCCAAGTATTGAAACGACTCTATTCTTATCGGGCTGGATATTGTGTTTGGCCTCATCTTCATGAGCATCTCTCTTTCCAACTTCTCCCGGAGGATAGCCATAATACTCCCGAAAACATTTGACAAAATAGGATGTGCTGCCAAAACCAACCATATAAGATACTTCTGAAACAGAATAGGACTTCTGTCTTAACATTTCTAGACCATGTTTAAGACGAACCTGCCGGATGAATTGACTGACTGAAATTTTTGTCAGACCTTTAACTTTGCGAAGAAGATTTGAACGGCTCATTCCTGTTTCTCGGGCCAGCTCAGAAACTCCAAATTGTGCATTGGAAATATTCTCCTCAATGATTCTTGTAATCTTTCTTAAAAAGTCACCTTCATTTGAGTGGATATCTGGCATCGTTTTAATCCTCGGAATGATTATTAATTGATTGGAAAAGATACGAATAATGAATCCGGATACAACAGAAACGTCATAATTTATACTCTTGCGTCATAATTACAACAACTAAACCAAACTTGATATCATTGGCCTCATTGATGATATGTTGTGCATTGAAGTTTGACGGTACTTTACACCATGGGAAAAGTCAAATTTAAAACATTCTAATTATGCGTAATCAAAAGACAAACACATTTATGTTATTAAGCATCACATTGCTTATAGTTATTGCTCTGTCAACAGTATCATGTAATAGCGGCAGCGCGAAGCCTCCGGCAGTTGATATTCATACAGCAACTATTATTGGAGATATTGATGCCGTTAAACAACACATTAAGGCTGGTTCAGACCTGGATGCAAAGGAAGCTTCTCTTGGATCAAGTCCATTGATCTCCGCTGCCGTATTTGGCAAAACTGAAGTAGCCAAAGCTCTTATTGATGCGGGGGCTGAGGTGAATCATAAAAACAATGAAGGCTCAACGGCTCTTCACAGTGCTGCATTTCTATGTCGTATTGAAATTGTTGAAATGCTCCTTGCAAAAGGTGCAGATAAAAATATAAGGAACAATAACGGAACAACGGCTCTGGAATCTGTAGCCGGACCATTTAGCAAGGTTAAATTTATTTATGATATCTTCAGTAAGGATCTTGGACCTTTGGGTTTGAAATTAGATTATAACCAGATTGAAAATACCAGGCCACAGATTGCCGATTTGCTGAAATAGACAAGATTAACGGTATTTGTATATGATAACAGCAGATAGAAGATACGATATAGATTGGTTAAGAGTAATAGCAATTGGCTTACTAATCATTTATCATATCGGAATCGCCTTTCAACCCTGGGGCGTGTTCATCGGATTTATACAGAGTAACAAACCATTAGAGTCTCTATGGATACCCATGAGCATATTGAATATTTGGAGAATCCCTCTGTTGTTCTTTGTATCTGGAATGGGAGTGGGTTTCGCCATTAGAAAAAGGAATATCAGACAGCTCCTGGCTGAAAGAACTAAAAGAATTTTGCTGCCATTAATATTTGGAATTATGTTTATAGTTCCTGTCCATATATTCATTTGGCAGAAATATTACAATCAGGATCCTGGCTATTCACCCGCTTTCGGTCATTTATGGTTTTTAGGCAATATTTTTGTTTATGTGATCTTCCTTTCTCCTCTTTTCTTCTATTTGAAAAGAAATTCAAATGGGAAGGTAGCTACCGGATTGAAGAATCTTTTTAGCAATCCTTTAGGACTTATGCTTATTGTGGTGTTCTTTATTCTCGAAGCCATTCTGATAAGACCTGAAATATATGTCACATATGCTTTTACCTGGCATGGTTTTGTTCTTGGACTACTGGCTTTTCTGTTTGGTTTTATAGGAATATTTACCGGGTCTTCCTTTTGGCAGAATCTTGATAGATTCAAATATCTGAGTCTGATGGTAGCTGTGTCACTGTTTATAATTCGGGTTCTAATATTCGACCTTAATTCACCTCGCTACTTTATGGCTATAGAATCATGCACCTGGATCTTTGCGATCTTTGCATTTGCAAGGAAATATCTTAATCATCCAGGTAAAACACTCAGATATTTGAGCCAGGCTGCTTATCCTGTTTATATTCTGCACATGGTTTTTCTATACCTTGGTTCATACCTGTTCTTTAGGCTGGATATTTCAACATGGTTGATGTTTATCGCACTTGTTGTATTTACTACTGTATGCTGTTTTGCCTTCTATGAACTAATAAGAAGAATTTCCTTCATAAGACCCTTCTTCGGCCTGACGAATCCGCGGGTACCGAGACCCTGAGTCAAGTCATGAACGATTCTAAAAGACCCAGGATAATTTTGCAAAAAGAGATTGATCCTGATTAAAATCCTCAGTTACAATAGTAGCACCTCGCTGGTATGCCAATTGAAGAGATCCGAAAGGAGGGAGGAAGCGCCATACAAAAACAAACTGAGCTGTTTGGCGTGTGAGATCAAAATCAGGATTAAAAACCCGCTCGGTGACATCATATCGCGATTGGTAGAAGAGCTTAAAATAGAGATCCTTGTTAAGGTAATAAGTGGATCGAACATAATGAATAACAGTATTGTCATCATCATTATCCGGATCAAACCAATATCCTTTAATCTGGTAAGAGAGATTCCAGCCATCAAGGATCTTTACATCAAAACCAAGGGAAGCATGCTGTAAATCCCGGTCGTAATTGAATCCTTTTCCATATCCGGTAGATAAAGAAAAGCCTCTTTTATTGTCATAGCTCAGCGTACCAGAGGCATCCCGGTTTCTGAAATCTTTTTCGAATCGTTTAAATTCTTCTGACCAGCTCAATTTTAATTTCCACTTCTTCAGGAAACTGGTAGTTAGACTATTGTCAATATCCCAGCTCCTTAAAATACCTGACATCCCCCAATACATATTATAATTAACACTGGGTGATACTTCTTCGAGTCCGTAGCGGTTGATCCAGAATTTGTGCCTGACATTGGTGTCAAATTCTCTTCTATTATCATCCCGGATCATGCCAATTGCATTCATATTCTCCTTTACATTTTCACCCACATGGGTGTAGCGAACATGAAAGTGAGAGGTTTTTGAGTCGAAAGAAGGGCGTACGAAATATGTCCAGCTACCTGTTTTGAATTCTCCATAACTTTTTATCAATTGGGTAGTCATTCCGAGATATCTTGTGAAAAAGAGAGTCGAAGCCAGACCCAGGGATCCCCTGTTTAGTCCTTTGTACAGACGGTTTGCTCCAATTAAACCAATATTAGAAGCATTAGTTAATTCACGATTCACCCTGAAAACACTGTATAATGCATTATCACCCTGATCTAAATCCGCATTAACCGAGTTTGGGTCAGACTGTGTAGTCAGGGCGTTAATTTTCCATTTATTCACTTTGCCGTTGAATTTTACTCCCCATGGGATATCGCCAATGCGCCTTGAGTAAAACTGTTTGATGCGAGTAGAGTAATTCTCTGCCCCTTCCATGAAGAATGGGCGTTTCTCAGGATACGATAACTCAAAACGAGTCAGATTTACTTGCTCCACATCTCCTTCAATAGTAGCAAAATCAGGATTTACTGTGGCGTCAAGACTAAGGTTGCTTGATAGATTGATTCTAGCGTCTCCACCTATTCTGTATGTTGGTTTTGAATCTTTCTGGATCTCCATTTGAGCAAACGGAATAACTGAATAAGGTTTGCCGGATGTTTCGAGGAGGTCGAGTCCGATAATCGAACCGATCTCAGCAATTCTGAACCATTCTGATAAGCCTGGCACCCAATGGCTCATTTCAAGCTTTCGTGGGATATAGCGAATTACATTCAGTCCCCAATTTGTCTTTCTCCTGTCAAAACGAACAGAGGAAAACGGAATTGCCACTTCTGCCGACCAGCCCTTCTCATTTACATTCCCGGCAGACTCCCAGTTAACATCCCATTTTGTATCCTGAGTACGGCCGTTATCTGCCCAACGTTCATCTTGCTGTGTGCCAAGTGCATTTACAATAAAATAGTAGGCATTGTTATTATCATCAAAAGAATCAAGCACCAGCCCGATGGCATCATCTTCTGACACTTCTCCGTCTCTTTTGGTGATCTTCGTGGATATTTTATCAGGATCAGGATCCTCGCATTCAATCCCGAAATATATATATTGCTTGCTATACAAGATCCGAATCCGGGTAGAGAAACTGGCTTTTTCACCATAAGCAGGTTCGAGTTGAGTAAAACCGGAGAGTGTCTCGGCCTTATCCCAGTCAGCTTCGTCAAGCACTCCATCTATCTGGATTTCAGTGTCTGTTTGTAAGGCTTCAACTGACTGAGCAAGGGTGTGTTGTGTGGTAAAGGTTGTCAAGAACAGAAATAAGAAGAGGGTAGGTGACAGGTTTTTAAAAGTCATAGTAGAATACTAAAATGGCGAGTTTGTTTGGCGGAGTAAATGTATCAATTATTGCTGTTTATCTATTTTATTTTGACTCTGTATTTCTACATCTGATAGTGAGTTCAAATAAGCTGATGAAACTTCCTGGAATTTATAATTCTGTCGAGAATTATCCATAGTTCGTCTACTGCTTTCTGCTAATCGTCGAGTAACCATAATATTAGTGAAGCAAATAAAGTATTCTGTCGTCTTTGTGATAGGAAGTGTTAATTATTCAAAACCTAAAATAAAAAGTAATGTTTTTCAAACACAAAATTTCCACACTTGTTTGCTTACTATTATGTATTCTGACAGTTAATACAGCTTACTGTAAAACGCAGCCAGAGAAGTATTATGTCGCTATTGAGTTTAATAAGGTATTATGTGGCTATTCAGAGATTAACATACAGGATAGTCTGATCGATGGTAAAAAAATTACGGTTTTGAGACAGGAGGTTCATTTTGATTTCTCTGCATTAGGAAGAGACATGTCACAATATCAGAAATTCACCTACCATATAGATCCCGGTACAGGTAATTTTATTTATCACGATAGCTTTCTAAAGCAGGAAGGAATGGAAAGGGGAGGGCGAGCTTATGTGGAGGAGGGAAAGCTTCGTTTTGTATCTGCTGACAGCCTGGATGCAGAAATTTTTGATCTGCCGGAGAATGTTATTCTTCCGAATACTCAATTTTTTTATCATTTAAGAAATGATTTTGTCGATCAGAATCTCGAGCAAAAGGTTTATCCGGTGTTTGATATGAGGACTGGACAAACTACAGAGATGTCATATTTAAAAACTGGTGAGGAGAAAGTTGAATTGGTAAATAAGATTTATGATGCAGTTTTATTCACTGAGTCTGATGGGGTAACAGGAGTTGCTTCAAAGATCTGGATTGATAAGAAGACAGGGCTAAGGCTCAGAGTGGAATCACCATCCCAACTCACTATGTATCTGGCTGATGCATCTGTAAGGGAAAATATTACTACAGGTAATTGGGATGATGTTATTCTGGGAAAAACCAACAAGTACATTTCTAGTATAAAGGGAATTTCCTCCATGAAAGTAAAGGTTAAATTGGATGCAACACCTGCACCCGCTATTGATGATTTGCAGATCACAGGTCAGATTTTTACCGGTGATTTAGACGGACATAGTATTGATGGGATCTTCGAAATTTCACACAAGCGATACAAAGGTGAGAATGCTCCCGGATTCCCAATTGATACTCAAGAATTTAAAGGCATTAAGCCTTACCTCGATCCAGCAACATATATTGAGTCAGATGATCTGGTGCTGATTAAGGCAGCCCATGATATCACTGAAGGGTCAGAGGATTTATGGGATGCTGCCTGTAAAATTAGTCACTGGATTGTAGAAAATATTAATGGCTCACTCCTGGCAGGTACTGCCCGTGAAACCTATGACAATAAATCAGGTCTTTGCGCCGCTCAATCAATGCTGATGACAGCCTTATGCAGAGCTGCAGGCATTCCCTCAAGAGTTGTATGGGGCTGCATGTACTGTCATGAACGTGGAGGAAGTTTTGGGCATCATGCCTGGAATGAGGTCTTCATGGGTGAGGCTGGCTGGGTACCCCTTGATGTAACGAGTCATGAAGCAGACTATGTTGATTCAGGGCATATCCGGCTGGGTGAAGTGAAAACCTTACAAACAATTATTATTTACGATACAATGGAGATATTGGACTGGGTGGGAGCCAATTGACACGGTTTGAGAACAATGGTTATTCTGGAAAATTTAGCCCAATGGTTGAGGACAGTTAGATCGCTGTTTCTATTGGATCACTGCTTATTGATTTTTACCTGATATTCCTTCATCTGTTTAGTAGGTTCAATAATGGAGTAACCTTCCCAGATGGAATCAGAGTGTGAAGTGATGCGCTCAGGTTTTACTCCTCTTTCCTGTATGGCCTCAAAACTCTCCTCATTATAATTCTCCCGGAATATTACCAGCGTTTCATTGGTGGATTCCTGGTATCCCTGCACATTCATATCCAGAGCTATTTCATACAATTTCTTATTCAGCGGAAAACGTTTTTGCTTTCTAATAATCTCAAATGGTCTTTTAATACCCCATCTGCTTGCGCTGTGTCTCATCGAGTATTTTAAAAAGTAGCCAAATTTATCTTTTTCATAAAGCAGCAATCCAGCATCTTCTTCTTCATTAAAGTTGATCCCTAACAGTTTGATCCCCTTTTCTTTTTTCCTTTCCTTAAGAGAATACTCAATTCTAAGAATTGCATAACTTTCAATTGAAATATAAATCATCCCATTATAATCACCTCCAACCATCCCTGAGAAACTAAGCGCATAGGCATCCTCTCCTCTAATACCAATAATCCCATTATTCGTGTATTTATATCGGTTTGGTTTTTGAATAAAATCCCAGTTCCAATTCAAGTCCATGTCCAGTACATACAAGCTCTCTTTGTTTCTCAGATAAAGTGAGTCCATCTTTTTCTCAGCGATAGCAGTACTGTCATCTTCCAATCCTGATACTTTTACATGAGATTCTCTGAAAAAGAATGGACCAGTTTTATACTTCAGGAAAGTTTTATCGTCAGTTTGAGTGTCAAGTAACTCTGTAATAACCTTTTCAATCCTGTCAAGTTCACCCCCATCGTCTTCTCTAAGGATCACTTTTTTGATTCCTTCAACTTTGTTTTTAGTTTTAGCAGAGTCTGTTGGGAGCGTATAAAGAGTATATAAATGGTCTGTATACGAACGATTATATTTTGGTATACTATCAAGCATTTCATTTACCAGGTTTTCATCAATTTCAGGAACAGTGCTCTTCTTTAGTAACAGCTCAAAGGTGTTAATGTACGATGCGCTGTTACTCCTCTTAAACACTTCTCTTTTTTGAGCAATCAGGGAATAGTTTAAGCCTTTTCTTTCCATGGCTTTTTTAATTAGTTCCTTCGGGCTATATGGATTAGCTATGATGGCAATAGTTCTGAGCTTGACAGGCTTTTCCTTAAGCTCAATAGTTATTCCATCTTTGAGATCATTGATGGCCATTGTGAGCGTTTGATAGCCAATATGATAGAAAGCAATGCTGTCAGCTCTTTCGATCTTATCCAGGTTTATCGTGAATTCACCATTTTGATTGCTAACAGTTCCGTAGGTGCTTCCAACAACGGCAATATTGACAAACAACATCGCTTTGTCAGTGTCAGTATCTAATACGACACCACCAACCTGCTGTTGGCCAAACAAGGAAATTGACTGACTCAGGATCAAAAGAATTACATAATTAATTATGTAATAAATTACGTAATTTCTAATCATTGATTTAGGCTTTCTCCTGATTCAAAATAATACATATTATTTCAAAATCCTCATCATAAGGATTCTTAAACTGATGCAATTCATTTGGTGGCACAAAGGCAGATTGACCTTCACTAAGCTGGTGCTCTGCTCCATTTTTGTCTACAAGAATTCCGCGCTTGCTTTCAATCTTAATCACATGCTCATAATTGTGCATATGTCTGGGTGTATTTCCTCCAGGAGCGATGATAAAATGTCGCATGATTATATTGTCTGAATTGTCATCTGAACCAATCAGAATTTTCATCTTAACATCTTTGGCTCCTTCCATTTGAACCTCTTTGGACAGGATCTTATTATTATCGTTGATTTGCATCTTTGTTTGATATAGTTCAAATTTACAGATTAAACTGATTAATAGAGCAGCTGGTCGATTATTTATGGCATTCTTCCTTAGATGTAATAAATTTAATCTGCCTTATTTTTCAATGATGCATAAATGATTATTTACAACAAAATAGCTAAAATCATGAAATACAAAGTACACCACTTAGATATTAAAATGCACAAGGATCAGGTCAAATTAGAGCGTTTTCTGAATGATCTCAAAGGGGAAGTTGTATCAATAATTCCAAATGTTAAGCCAACCTTCAGGCCTATGGGAGCTACTGCAAGAGTTGATTTTCTTTTGATTGTTGAGAAGATTGTGTTCTGAACTCAAAGATCTTTTATAGCAATAAAAAAATCTATTGCTTCAAATTATCCATGTTGATCCTGACTCTTATTCATCTCGCAGGCTCTCGGCAGGATTCATTCTTGCAACTTTGAGGGCATTAATTGTTAATGTTAAGCTTACAATAAATGCTGATAATATAAACGCAATTATGAATAAACTGATATCAGGTTTAATCTTATAAGCAAATAAACTCAGCCATTTACGCATGGATATTAGTGTAATGGGCAAGGCGAGAAAGTTGGCCAGAATTACGGTGAAAACAAACTCTCGGAGAATCATCTTCACTATATCAACGATCTGGGCTCCATGAACCTTACGGATACCAATTTCTTTGTTTTTCCTTCGGGCCACAAACAGTGAGAGACCGAATAAGCCAAGGCATGAAATGAAGATTGCCAGGACAGTGAAAAAGGTCAGAATCTTTGAAATAGTACTTTCTTTTTTGTACAATTCCTGGAATAAATCATCCATAAAATGCAATTCTATTGGTTTTCCTTCAGTCAGGTTAGACCAAACGTCCTGGATGTGAATTCTGCCGCTCTCTGATAGCTGATTTTTTAAACGAACAGCAATATGTCTGGCAGGTACTGTTGGAGTACGTGAAAATAGTAAAACTGGCCCTATACCACGATGAACAGTTCCTGAAATAAAATCATCTGTAACACCGATTATTTCATATTCCTTTTCAGTGTTGTCAAACATCGTTTTTGTAATTATTGTTTTCCCTACCGGATCTGTAAGGTTTAAACTATTAACAGCTGTTGAATTGAGAATTACTCCAGTGTGTTTATCTGATTCCTCAGTGATAAAGGAACGACCAGCCTTTATGTCAATTTTCAATGTTTCTATGTAGTCCTTGTCGACATAATATTGCTCAATGAAAACAGATTTGTCAGGCTCATTTGTGGTGCTAGCACCGTTTGACCATCTGTTACGTGACATTATATTTGAAAAGGCAGAAGAGACTAATTCAATGTCGGGATGCTTTTCTAATTCTGTTTTAAACACATCTAAATTTGAAATGCGCTGTTGATCATCATTAATTATTAATAGGTTTTCAAGCTCAAATTCAGGATGAAGATTTAATGCATACTTAATCTGTTTCTGAATAATGGTGACGCTTGTAAACAATACAACAAATATTAATAGTTGAAACCCGATTAGCACTTTCCTCAGGAGGGATGGATTTCCTTTTCTGGGATTTCTGGTAACCAGTATATCAATAGGCTTGAGCCGTGATAAGTGCAAAGAGATATAACTGCCAGAAATGCTACCAACCAATAGAGTTATTACAATGAAACCAATAATAAAAGGCCAGTTACCTGAGTAAGAGTCGGCGAATTCCTGACCAAAGAAGCTACTTATCAGTCCTTTGCTCCTTTCTACAATTATCAAAGCCAGAGGGAGGGAGAGAAGAGCTATGAATAAGGATTCCATTTGGATTTGAGAAATCAGACCAATACGATTGGCGCCAACAACTTTCTTAATTCCTATTTCTTTGTATCGTAGTGTTGATTCTGCTGTGGCCAGAATGATATAATTAATACATGCAATAAGTAGAATTAGAATTCCAATTCCTGAAAAAACCAGCATGCTTAATTTGTTTCCCTTGGCTATATGACTCCCATAAATATGTTCAGATTCAAGATAGAAGTCTTTAGCATTTTGTAATTGATAAAGCTGTTTACCTTCCGGATGGTACTTTTTACCTAAATCATTTAATTTCTTTTCAAGAAGGGGTATGTCAGCATTTTGTGAAAGCCTTAGGTACACCTCAAAAATGACGAAGTCCCAACCCATATAGGCCTCATATCTCTTTGGATCAAATCGAGTAATAAAGTCAGGATTAAAACCGGATTTCCCTGGAAGCTTATCCATAATACCAGTAACGGTAAGCCCGATATCCTCAGAGTCGTATTGAAAAAAAATAGATTTTCCCATCGGATCTTGATCCCCGAAATATTTGAAGGCCATTTCTTTTGATAAAACAATTGATTGGGGATCATCAATCAGGTGCATGGGATTGCCCTGCAGAATGGGAACAGTGAAAATATCAAAGTAATCAGGATAGACTTCGTATACTACTCCCTTTTCAAGGTTGTATTCTTTGTCAGTACGTACATAGAAGGGACGATTAACACGGGATTCCAATACACTCGCCTTCTCAACCTCCGGGAATTCCTCTTTAAGAATGGAGGCCAAGGCCCCGTAATTGATTGCAAAAACATTCATGTCTCCACGATTCTGATCAGATGTAAGAACCCGAAAAATCTGATCCCTGTTTATCTGATTCTTCTCATAGCTAAACTCTCCAATGACATAAAGAAGTGTTAGGAAAGAGCAGGCCATGCCTAAAGAGAGTCCAACAATATTGATCAAAGTACTGATCTTGTTCCTCATCATCTGCCTGAAAGCATTTATAATTGTTCTTCTAATCATAATTGACAATTTCTTTGTTGTTTCTTGCCAGACAAACCAAGAAACATGCCGGTGATAGTAATGGTCAGAGAACCAGTAAAATAGAAAAAATATGAGCCAGCTTGTTCTTTTTCTTTAGTGTAGTTTCTTAACATTGGCTGTATGAATTTCATACATTTACTTTGCTTTCTCAATATCAACAATTTACTTTGATCTCAAGAAAAATAATCTAACATGCTTGCGAAGGATAAGAAAGGTAAGATTTTATTGGTTGATGATAATCAAAGTGTTCTAAATTCCCTCAAATTACTTCTAAGTGACAGGTCTGAATATCTTGAGTGCCTGAGAGGTCCTGAACAAATCCCCGGGGCACTGAAAAAACATGAATTTGATGTGGTGATATTAGATATGAACTTCTCGGCCGGTGTGAATAGTGGTGACGAGGGTCTGTTATGGCTTAAGAAAATTCTAAATCATGATGCAGCAATTAGTGTAGTGTTATTAACTGCTTACGGGAGTATTGATCTGGCTATAAAGGCTGTCAAGATGGGTGCTGTTGATTTCATAGTGAAACCCTGGGACAATAAAAAACTACTTGCTACCCTCAGTAGTGCATTAAGGTTAAGAGAATCAGCAATCGAACTAAGAGACCTTAAAAAAAAGCAAAAGCAGATAAACCGAACGCATATAAGAAACGGCAATATCCTTCAAGCCAGATCCCCCGAAATGAAGAGCTTAAATGAGCAAATTGACAAGATTGTTTTAACAGATGTAAATATCCTGATACTTGGTGAAAGTGGTACAGGCAAGGAAGTTCTTGCCCAGGAATTACACAGGAGATCCAACAGAAGAGATGGTGCATTTATTAGTGTTGACCTGGGTGCGGTTGGAGAAACTGTTTTTGAAAGTGAATTATTCGGACACAAACGCGGTTCTTTTACCGATGCCAAAGAAGATAGAATGGGACGGGTTCAGGTAGCCTCGGGAGGAACTCTTTTCTTAGATGAAATAGGAAATGTTCCGTTCTCACTGCAAGCTAAATTACTAACTCTGATTCAAAATAAAACTGTTACTCCAATTGGAGTCGATCACCCGGTTCCTGTTGACATCAGATTAATATGCGCTACCAACATGGATCTGGAAGATATGGTTTCGGAGGGACTCTTTCGGGAAGATCTTTTCTATCGGATAAATACCATTCAGTTAACAATCCCAGCCCTGAGGGAAAGAACTACTGATATATCTGCATTTGCTCATTTTTTTCTGAAACATTATCAGGAGAAGTATCAGAAAGAGAAACTTGAATTCACCAGGGAAACCCTGGAAAAGGTGACCGGCTACTCTTGGCCGGGAAATATTAGAGAACTAAAGCATGCTATCGAAAGGGCTGTGATAATGAGCGATTCCTGTACCATTTTACCCGAAGATATATTGTTGGCTGAAAAACGGCAATCTCCATTATTAATTAGAAAGCCCACATTGGATTTTGTGGAAAAGGAGACTATAAAAGCTGCGCTGCAAAACAATCTAGGTAATATTAGCCATACTGCAAAAGAGTTAAGCATTACTCGCCAGACACTATACGCCAAAATCTACAAATATGGTTTATAGCAGACTGTTTTGGAATGTTATTATCAGAGTTATCTTGCTGACTGTAAATGCAGTGGCCCTGGGTTTTGCGCTTGTTTTTCTAAGCAAAGAGGATCTTCTTACCATTACTTTTGTTGCTTGTCTCTTATTAGTTCAGGCTGTATTATTCGTTGTTTCTTTTAACCGGATTAACAGGGATTTGTCCTTATTTTTTGCCTCAGTGTATGCAATGGATTCAACAATATCATTCAGAGATTCATTACTAACAAAACAATTTTCTGGTCTGTATAATGAATTGATGAAGGTGAACTCAATAATTGGCGGATTGAAGATTGACCTGGAAGAGCAGAATCAGTATTATAAATCAATAACCAATCATATACCGACATCTGTCTTATCATATTATGATAATGGTGAAATTGGACTGATCAATGAAGCTGCAAAGCAATCATTTGGGATTGGCAGCATTAGAAATATTGCTGAATTGTATGATGTAAACAGTGAATTGTCTGATTTTTTACTGAGTCATGAAAAGTCAGATCAGCAGGTGATTAAGACAAACATGAATGGAGAAAGTGTTTCACTCATGATAAAAATGTCATTGATAACTATTCGAAAAAAAAGAATTCGCATTGTATCTATTCAGAATATCGAGTCTGAATTGGTGCACAAAGAAGTAGAATCATGGCAAAGATTACTTAAAGTGCTAACACATGAAATCGCAAACTCTATTGCTCCTATATCATCTACAATCGATACGCTGAATGAGCTTACTTTCGAGGCTGGCACTGAGGATAATAATACTAAAATGAAAACCGGACTGGATATTATCAAAGAAAGAAGCCAGGGTTTACTCCAGTTACTTGATGATATCCGTCGTTTTTCTTCTTTCCCACCACCAAAGAATGACCATGTTAATGTCAAAAGCCTGTTTGCAGAAACGATTGAACTACTTAAGGAGGAACTCAATCGTAAGAATATTATCGTTGAGATAGATGATAATAAACCTTCTCAAAGTATTTGGGCTGATAAGAAATTAATCACACATGTTTTGATCAACATAATAAGCAATGCTAAAGAGGCTTTCACTGAGAGCAAGGGAAATAGGATTATTCTCAGGTCAGATAAGGATGAGTTGGGATTCATTAACCTGAGGGTTATCGATAATGGCATCGGCATCTCTAAGGAAAGAATCGAACAAATCTTCATACCGTTTTTTAGTACAAAAGAAACCGGATCTGGGATTGGCTTAAGCATATCACGAGAAATAATGCATTTGCATGGTGGCACCTTACTCGTAAATTCAAAGCAAGGCCGAACAGAGTTTGTGTTAAAATTTAATAAATTGCTCCATGCAATTTACCCGTGAACAATACCTGGATTTGATGACATTCAAACCAGTGGAAAGACAGATGTTCGTTGAACTCTTCGGACCATTAATTGGCCTCGATCATGAATGGAGAGCCCAGGGTGCATCGGAGAATGAAATCAATATGATTGCTTTTGACTGGGATTATGTACCAGTGATTCCTTGTGGTGGAATTACAGGAATTCTCGGAGGATTCAAAGAAATAATCATTGAAGATACGGATGAATATATCATAAAGAGGGATGAGCTCGGACGCACAAGCAAACTGCGTAAAGGATATGCCAGCATACCATTACCACTTGATTTTCCTGTCAGGGATATGGATAGTTGGCTCAAACTTAAACCTATGTTTGAGTTCAGAGAAGATCGTATTGACTGGGATCAGGTAAATCATGCCAGGAAGATGCAGGAAAAAGGACATCTGGTTGTAGCCACCATTCCGGGTGGATTTGATATTCCCAGAGAACTTATGGGTGAGGAGACTACCTGTCTGTGCTATTATATGCAGCCTGAGTTAATGGAGGATATCATGCAAACTATCACCGAAACTAGCTTCAGGGTATTAGATAGTATTAGTGAAAAATTGCTTATTGATCAGGTCTCTGTTCATGAAGACCTTGCCGGGAAAACCGGACCGCTTATCGGACCCAATGAAATCGAGATCTTTGTTAAGCCTTATTTCCGAAAAATCTGGGATATGCTCTCCTCAAAAGGTACTCAACTATTTGATATGGATTCTGATGGAGATGTGAATCCTATTCTGGATATCCTTGTCGACAGTGGGATTAATTCCATGCATCCTTTTGAACCAGCGGCTGGAATGGATATCGTTGAAGTTCGAAAGAAGTTTGGTAAACAAATGGTAATGAGAGGTGGTATAGACAAACATGTACTAAGAAAGGATAAGAACTCCATCCGGCAGGAACTTGAATACAAATTACAAACAGGTATGCAGGAAGGAGGAGTCGCTTTTGGTTTGGATCACCGGATACCAAATGGTACTCCGATTGAAAATTACAGGTACTACGTTGATACCGCAAGAGAGATTCTGGGTTTACCACCAAGAGATACCCAAAAAAAAGGCTGGGCAAGAATGGCATTTTAAACTTTTAAACTTAAGCCTTAATCCATAGTCCTAATTTCGGTCTTCGGTATTAAGTCTTCGGTCTTTCACTACTTAAGCAAAACATGAATTACTATAATCAAACTTTCAAGAATAAGGATTTTTCCAAAAAGCATCTGGATCCTGGGGAATATGAGAACTGTACATTCCTTGCATGCATATTCACACAATTGGATCTTGGTAATTTTGTTTTTGTGGAGTGCAAGTTTGAACAATGCAATCTAAGCATGGTGGCTCTCCCTAAGACGACACTCAATGATGTTTATTTTATTGATTGTAAGCTGGTGGGTATAGATTTTTCAATTTGTAATCAGTTTATTTTGTCAATGAGTTTCAAAAATTGTCAATTGAAACTGGCTTCGTTTTTCAAAATGAAACTTAAAGCAATGAGCTTCGATCATTGTGATTTGCAGGAGGCTGATTTTGTGGAGGCTGATTTAAGTAAATCTCTTTTTATTGAGTCTGATCTGAATGGAGCCGTTTTTGAGAATACTAATCTCGAAAAGGCTGATTTCCGCACAGCCACAAACTATTCTATTGATCCTGAAATTAATCGAATTAAGAAAGCCAGGTTTTCTGTACCCGATGTGATCGGACTGTTGGATAAACTTGATATCAGAATTGATTAATATAATTTCAAACAGGATTCCTGCTCTTAATTCTGTATGCAAGGATAGAAGTGGCTATTAGACCAACACCGGCAAAACATGCCAGAAACAAGAAAAAATTCTGATAACCCTGGTATCCGGGAGAAGCATCAATTATACGGCCTGCAATGGAATTGAAAAATATATCAGGGGTGAAACCAATAATAGAAACTAATCCAACAGTAGTGCCTGTAACTGTTCCTGATATCTGCATTTCTTCAAAAAGGGCAAAATAAACACCGCGCAAAGCATAAACCGCCAGGAAGGTGAATACGAAGTTTATCATTAAAACCATATATGCAGAATGATTGGATGTGAAGATCATCAAAATAGCATAACAGATAATGAGCAAAGTAAAGGTGACTCCAATTACCTTTTTGCTTGAGAAGCGATCAGCCAGAAAACCGGCCAGAATTGCTCCCACCGGACGTAGAAAAGTGGCGTTGGATACAAATCGGGCTGCACTCACCTCATTCATTCCGAGAATATCAATTCCGTAAAGAGCATAAAAATCAAGCCCCCTGTATCCACAATATGCACATATCACAATAATAGCCTGCAGCCAGGCCGAACGGTTCTTTAATACTGTTACTATACCTGAAAGCCGATTTGAACTGTTGTTGTTCTTTTTCTTGTTGTTGCCGCTATCAGGGATAATAAACCAAATTAAAATCGCTGCTCCCATAGTGAGGAAAGTGTAAAAGTAGATTACAGCTACCATGGCCTGACGACGCTGATCGGGTGATATGTTTTCAAGGTCTTTTGGAAAAAAAGCTGCCAGAAAAAATACCGCGATGGTAGCAGCACCCGCCCCAAATAGTCCTCTCCCTCCATCAAGAATACCAAAAGCTCTTCCCTGGGCCAATTTACCACCCCATTCTCTTGTTGCCCTGATCATAGCCGACCAAAACAGAAGAATAGTTGTTACTCCCCAGTACCCGAACACTATTGATAGCCCCATCTGACCAGGTATAGTAGTCAAATAAAAGCCTCCCAGTGCGGTTGCCAGCAGAGAAATGCTCATAAGCCTGCGGGCAGATAAATAATCAGCAATAATTCCTCCAGGGAAATATGATAGCATGGCAGTTACACCGTAAATCGCCATGGCATCTCCCAGTTGGGTGTTAGAAATATTAAAGACATCAATAAATGTAGGCCTGAAATATCTTACCAGATGAAAGGGTAAGCCAAATATTATTTCACCTCCCATAATGAGACAAAAGATTATCAATATCTTGGTGGGATTTCTGTATTCCTCGCTAATTTTGAACTTAAATGGCATGGGCGACTAAGGTATAATTAAATACTTCAATTGAGATACCCCGCTGCTTGCGGCGGGGAGATTGATTTCCCACGGATTTGCTATTTTTGAGGAAAATTAAGATTAGAGTCGAATGGGAGATATAATGTCAGATCGTACAAAAAGAAATACAATCCAGGTAGGTGATTTGGTTGAGATTGTGCAAAAGCAACACCAAGGTTCAGGGGAATTGACTGAAGGGATAGTGAAAAGACTTTTAACTAAGTCAGCCAGTCATCCTCATGGAATAAAGGTGCTGCTGGCAACAGGTGAAGTTGGACGAGTCAAAAACATCATCGATTAAAACACCATCTTATGCATCCAATAAAGAAAGAGCATCAAAAGATAAAGCCAAAGTTGCATCCACGTAACAGGCACAGAGAGCGATATGATTTTAAGGAGCTCATCAGTAGTTTTCCTGATCTTGGAAGCTTTGTGAAATTGAATGTTCATGGAGATGAGTCGGTTGACTTTTTTGATCCGGCAGCAGTGAGAGCTTTAAATACTGCGCTGTTGAGACATTATTATGGAATAAAAGACTGGTATATTCCTCAGGATTATCTATGTCCGCCCATTCCTGGTCGTGCCGATTACATCCATTATATGGCAGACTTGTTGAGTGGATCAAATTTTGGCGAAACACCGGTTGGGGAGAAAGTTCGATGTTTGGATATTGGTGTTGGGGCTAATTGTATTTACCCCATTATCGGACAAAAGGAATATGGATGGTCTTTTACTGGTTCTGATATTGATCCGCTTGCACTTCAGTCTGCTGCCAAAACGATTGAGAGCAATACTCACCTTCAGGGTAAGATCGAATTGCGCCTGCAAGAAAATCCGAAGGATATATTTTATGGCCTGATAAAACCAGAAGAACATTTTACCTTATGTATTTGCAATCCCCCCTTTCATGCTTCTGCTGAAGAGGCCAGGGCAGGAAATAAGCGTAAACTTTCAAATCTGAAAAAAGAAAAAGATGCCAAACCAACTCTTAATTTCGGAGGTGTAAATAGTGAATTGTGGTGCGAAGGAGGAGAAGTGTGGTTTGTTCGTGAAATGATCAGGGAGAGTAAAAATTTCTCTTCAACATCTAATTGGTTTTCTACCCTTATTTCAAAACAAACACATCTGAAGGATGCATATTCTTCATTGAAAAAGGCCGAAGCTGTACAAATAAAAACTATTCCAATGGGGCAGGGAAACAAGTCTTCCCGAATTCTTGCCTGGTCTTTTTTGACGACAAAGGAAATGCAGTTTTAGGTTTTTAATACAATAAGTCTATATCAGTTTACGTTGATTCAATTTGGAAACCAAATTGACCTTATGTTTTATGAGTAAAGTAAAGTGGATCTTATATGTGAATGCAATGCTCTTTGTGTTCACTTCCTGTGAATTTCAATCGTACAAAGAGTATGCTTTTGCTGAGTATGACGGAGCCTTTGAATGGACTCAAGTGACCAAACATGCCGACTGGCCAGATAGATTTGGTCATGCGGCAGTGGCATTTGATGGTAAAATCTGGATATTCGGTGGATACAATCCTGGTGAGATGAAGGCTGATACTTACTACGAGGATGTATGGAATTCTACAGATGGTATTGAATGGAATTTAATTACGGAAAATGCTCCCTGGCTTGGGAGGCGGGGACATAGTGTTATTGTTTTCAATGATGGAAGCGGTGATGCCATGTTTTTGGCTGGTGGATTTACAGTTAATGAAGAAACCGGATACAGAGAATATGCGAATGATGTTTGGAAGTCGACTAATGGTGCGGACTGGGAGATGATAAAGGAGAGAAGCTATCCTGAGTTGGATGCCACGGATGATTGGTTTCCGCGGTTTAATCATGCCCTTGTCAAAGCAAATCATAATGGAACAGATTATTTATTTGTGATAGGTGGAGCATCTATGCTGGAGAATCATTCAGCCAGATATGCCATGAAGTATTTCAATGATGTTTGGAGATCAGGCGACGGACAGAGTTGGGAGCGTTTGAGTAATAATGATTTTGGTATTCGCTCTGAGGCTGGTGCTGCTGTTGATCCCTCAACAGGACAAATATTCATCCAGGGAGGCGTTCATGGTGTGAATATCCAAAATGATGAAAATCTGAGTCATCCAAATGAGAACTGGCATTGGTTATGGAGTTCTTTTGATGGAGCTACCTGGGTCGCCGAGAATGATACAGCCGTGTTTGATCAGGCTCTTCTCTGGAGATCAGATCACAATCTGGTTTTTTATCAAAACTCTTTATGGGGATTACCGGGGAAGACAACTTCCAATGTTCATTATCATCTTACATCAGGAAATCATTATCCTATTTGGGAACGGGCAGGGGAAGATATATGGATTGTTGACTCATATGGCTGCGATATAGATCCCCGACATGGATACGCAACTGCAATGTTGAACGATAAGATATTCATATTAGGTGGATTTACGAGCTCATTCGGACAATCAAATGATGTATGGACAGGTAAGATACAAAGAGATAACTAATGAAAAAGATATTATTCCTCATAGTAGTTTTACTTCTCACAGTAAACATACAGGCACAAATTGAAAAGCCCAGACTTTCATTTCCGATAGGTAACTGGAACCTGAGGCTCATTAGCATGCACAACTTGTACCCAACTTATCTGGCCGACCCACTTGGAGTAAGATTCGAGACTCTCAGTCAGAACTTTATTTACAGCGATTTTGATCATAATGATGAAATTAATCAGGGAGGTGATTATAAAGGAAAGCTTACCTTAATGACAGGAGCCCGGTTTTCTCTATTTCGCTTTAGCCCAAAAGATAATCCCGAGCTCGGAATTGAAATTGATCTGGGCATAGCCACTCCCCAGGTTATGAGAGGAGGGAATCATGATTTACTTGAATCTGATGGTATTTATTACCTGGCGATTGCTGCCAGACCAAGCGAATGGCTGGCTTTAAGATTCTCAAAGCACCACATATGTACTCATCTGGGTGATGAGTTTGTTGGAGGAACCGTAAATTCTCCAACTGATTATGACCCTAATATAACCCAATTGCCGGTTAGAGATGACTTTATTCTATCAGCTGCAGTTAAACCGCTGTACTTTCTGGGAATACCACAACTGGATATTCTCCAGGTGTATGGTGATTTTGGATTTTTCTTACCCGGGGTTGATTTTTTGGGCCGAAGGCAAAACAAGCCAAATCGTACAGCTTACCTGAATTTTCAGGGAGGTGCAGAGCTGGAATACTATTTCGCAAATAAATATTTTGGAGGTATCTTTAGTGCTGTTAATGTAAGCTCCTACCAGCTGAATTCATTTTCCCCAAACGTAAATATCTCGGGAGGGTACATTTTTCCGCAAAAGAGAAATGCACATCGATTAAGAATCGGGATGAATTATTATAATGGCAGAAGTTTAAGTAACCAGTTTTATAACCGAAAAGAGAAATTCGTGGCCTTCCATGTAGCTGTCGACTTTTAGTATTTAGGTGTCATGGGGTGAGAATTGTGATAAATATCAAGTATGGTTAAATCAAAGAAAAGTTCAGGGATTTTTGAAAGAATGTTGAATTGGACTGAGAAGGCAGGAAATGCATTGCCTCATCCGGCAACACTTTTTGCTTTATTTGCCTTTGCAGTACTGGTTTTTTCTGCTATTGGATATGCTTTAGGCTGGGAAGTTATACATCCGGGTACCAAGGAAACTATCACTCCGGTAAATCTGTTATCCCATGATGGCATACACCGGATTCTGCTTGAAATGGTGGACAATTTCACAGGTTTTGCTCCTTTAGGTATTGTATTGGTCGCTATGCTTGGGATAGGCATTGCCGAACAGAGTGGTCTGATAAATGCCATCATCAGGAGTTTAGTCTTAAATTCTCCAAAGCGCCTCCTGACCTTTGTTCTTGTTTTTACAGGTATTTTGTCAAATGTTGCTTCGGATGTGGGATATATTTTGCTAATTCCGCTTGCAGGGGTGATTTTTATTGCGGTTGGACGTCATCCGATAGCTGGTATGGCAGCCGCCTTTGCAGGGGTGTCAGGTGGTTTTAGTGCCAATCTGGTTTTGGGTACAGTTGACCCACTTCTGGCCGGATTGTCTCAGGAGGCTGCGAGAATTCTTGATCCTTCATATACGGTCAATCCAACTGCTAATTATTACTTTATGGTGGTATCCACTTTAATAATAGCAGTTACAGGAACCTTTATAACTGAAAAGATTGTTGAGCCACGACTGGGGACTTATACCGGAAAGCTCGATGTAAAAGAAAGTTCCTTTGATAAACTGTCGAAAAAGGAAAAAAAGGGATTGCGCATGGCTCTTGTGGTCATGATTGTTATAATAGGTATTACACTTATTGGGATAATTCCGCCTGATGGTTTCTTTCGCGGACAAGATGGAACCCTGCTTAACTCACCCTTAATCCGGGGAGTGGTTGCAATGTTGTTCATTACTGCAGGGGCAACCGGACTGGCTTATGGATTTACAACAGGTACATTTAAGAATGATTCAGATGTAATGAATGGAATGGCCGCTTCAATGAAGACATTGGCCACCTACCTTGTTCTTGTGTTTTTTGCTGCTCAGTTTGTAGCATACTTCAAATGGAGTAATCTTGGGATCATTCTTGCTGTTAAAGGAGCAGGCCTCCTGATGTCAGCTGATATTGGTCTTATTCCTCTGATGATATTGTTTATTTTGCTGTCTGCTTCAATTAATATGTTAATGGGCAGTGCATCAGCTAAATGGGCTATATTGGCTCCAATCTTCATCCCGATGTTTATGATAATGGGATACTCTCCTGAACTGTCACAGGTAGTATACCGTATTGGTGATAGTGTGACCAATGTAATCTCGCCAATGATGAGCTTCTTTGCCCTGATCATTGCTTTTGTCCAGAAATATGAGCCTAAATCGGGTATTGGAACCATAATAGCCACCATGGTTCCTTATTCAATAGCTTTCCTTGTTGTTTGGATTTTATTGCTGGTTGCATGGCTATTAATTGGTTTACCGCTAGGACCGGATGCAGGTATTCACTACCTCTTAGCTAAATAAGCAGATCAAATTACCAGGTAATACAATACAGGATATTTACTTATACAAGTACCTTTTAATTTTCAGCGTGGCTGTTTTCTGAAATGGATCGCCATGAGCTACAATCAGCTGAATACGTGAGAACTTGTTCACTCTGGTATTAATGTAACTTTGTAACTCAGTGCTTAATTCATCAATTGCACGGTCAACTTTTTCTGTAAGTACATCAAGCTTATCATCCATTTTTTGAGAAAGATCAGCTGTCATTTCCTTAATTTTCAACTCTAATTCTTCTCTGTTGAAGTGAACAAGTGCAACAAGTTTGCCTTTCTTCTCAAGTACAATTGACTCAACAACATGACGGAAATTATTGATAAGAGATTCAATTTCCTCCGGATAAATATTTTCTCCGTTTGCTCCAACAATCAGATTTTTAATTCGTCCTTTATGGCTTAACCAGCCTTCTTTATCAAAAGAGCCCAGATCACCAGTTTTAAACCAACCATCATCAGTTAATACTTCCTTTGTTTTCTCCTCATTCTTATAATAGCCCATCATGATATTGGGGCCCTTTGCCCAAACTTCTCCTTCACCTGTTTTAGGGTCAGGATTATCCAGTTTCAATTCACATTCAATAACCTTTGGCCCAATTGCCTGATATTTTGTCATCGAAGGATTCGAACCGGCAAGCATGGGAGCCGTTTCAGTTAAGCCGTAACCAATTGCATAAGGGAATTTTCCGTCGCGAAGAAATTCCTCAACCTGAGCATCAAGTTTAGCTCCCCCGATTCCGAAGAATTTAAGGTTTCCACCAAAAGTCTTGTATAATTTCTTTCCGGCAATGCGGTAAACCAGTTTACGCGTTAGCTTATTATTGTACATAGCCCTGGTCGTAGCCTTTTTCTTTATTTGAGGAAGGACACTATTCTTAAAAACCTTTTCAATTATCATTGGAACAGTAAGCATGAAATCAGGTTTTACCGATTGCATTGCCGGAACCAAAACGCTAGCTGTAGGTGGCTTGCGTAAATATGTCACGCCTGCACCATTCAGTATGGGTAATATGAGACCTAGTGTGTTCTCATAAGTATGTGAAAGAGGTAAAACAGAAAGAAACCTGTCATGCTCATTTATTGGCTGGATACCGGCAGCCTGGTAAGAATTGAATATCACGTTTTTCTGAGAAAGCATAACTCCTTTAGAATCACCTGTAGTACCAGATGTATACAGCAGAATAGCCAACTCATTCTCATCGACATTGTAAGTAGAAGTACTTTTTGCCCCCTTCTCATAAACAATCGATAGATCTTTTCCTTCAATTACTTCAAGATTATCAATCCGGATAACACATTTGACAAACTTCTTCTTTGCTTCAGCTAATTTATGCTCCAGACTTTGTGATATAAAAACAGCTTTTGCCTCTGAGTGCTCCAATACATTCTGCAATTCATGGGTATTAAAATCTGGCAAGACAGGTACTGTCACCACTCCCATACATTGCAAAGCAAAATACACTACACCCCAATTTGGCATGTTCTGACTATATATAACAACCTTGTCACCTGATTTTACGTCAAGAGCCTCAAGAAAAGCTATTGCCGCCTCAATCTCTTCGCCCATCTGAGCATAAGTCAGAGCTTCTTCATCTACAAAACCTAATGCCTTATGATTGGCATATTTTGCAACTACTTCAGGAATAATTGCAGAGAATGTCAGAGTATCGAATTTTTTCATAATAATGGAAGTTTCTGCCGCAAAGATAAGCTTTTGAATAGTAACTAAACTATACTAATTTATAACAAGCTCAATGGATTGGGATATTACTTATTTCAAAGTCTTACCTTTAGAGTTCTATTGAAAATCAATTATATGCAAAAACCAATTGTTTTTCCTTGGTTTGTAATAATTCCTCTTATTCTTAGTGTCGGTTCTTGTTCCTCAGAAAGAAACAGAAAAGCAGATTCCATTTTGCCTAATATTGTTCTGATTCTTGCCGATGATATGGGTTATGGCGATGTGAGTTGTTTTAATCCAATGTCAAAAATTCAAACTCCTCATATAGACAAACTGGCTTTGGAAGGCATGATGTTTACTGATGCTCATAGTCCGTCAGCTGTTTGCACACCTTCTCGTTATGGATTATTGACAGGTCGTTATTGTTGGAGAACTCGATTGAAGAAGGGAGTTATTCTGGGATATGATGAGGCTCCATTGATTGTCTCAGGACAGGAGACAATTGCCAGCTTGCTTAAGGAGCGGGGATACACAAGTGCTTGTATTGGGAAATGGCATGTTGGCTTGAATTGGCAAACAAAGGATGGATACCAGATGCAAGATGACAATAACCAGTATCAGGACTACTCGGGAGTCTATCGAAAGAATGAGGAACATGTGGATTTTGAAAAAGAAATAAGGGGAGGTCCGCTGGATGTTGGATTTGATTATTTCTTTGGCACTCAAGGCTGTTCTACTGGTGATCCTCCATACTGTTTTATTGAGAACAAAAAGACACTGGGCATTCCCACGATCCCAAGTCCCGATGAATTCACTAAACACCCTGGCGTTGCACCTGGATTGATGGTGCCAGAATGGTCCTCCGAAACTGTTGATGTCACTTTCACTGAGAAAGCAATAGCTTTTATTGATAAAATGCAAACAGAATCAAAAGCAGACCCGTTTTTTCTATACCTGGCATTATCTTCTCCCCATATTCCCTTTCTTCCTCCGGATTTTGCAATTGGGAAGAGTGAGGAAGGTGGACGAGGCGATCTTGTTACCGTAGTTGATTGGAGTGTAGGTCAGATAGTTGATGTTTTGAATAGATATGATATTCAGGATAATACACTATTGATTGTCACAAGTGATAATGGTCCGAGAAGAGGGGCAAATGGACATCAGTCTGCCGGCAAATTTCGGGGATATAAGGCAAATATATGGGAGGGAGGACACAGGGTTCCTTTTATTGCCCGATGGCCTGGAAAAATCAAGGCAGGAGCCCAAAGCGATCAGGTGCTTAGTCTGACAGACTTGCTGCCTACCTTCGATTTCATAAGCAATGAAGATAAGCAAGTAAAAGCTTATGAGGATGCTTATAATATTTGGCCTGCGTTTATTGGAGAGGAAGTGGAAGAGGCTGATGAGATGGTGCGAATATTTCATTCAGCATTAGGAATCTTTGCTATTCGGAGAGGTGCCTGGAAATTGATCCAGGGAACAAAAGGTCCAGGATCCGGCAGGTTTACGGTACCACAGGATTCATTAAAATTAATTGGTCAGCTATATAATTTAGCTTCAGACCCGGGCGAAACCAAGGATTTGTGGAATCAGTATCCTGAACTTGTTCAGGAACTTACAAATATCTTAGAAGAACGAAAAAACACGAGGTGATAAAAATAAAAGCTCTTTTTACCTTTGTAACTTATTGATTTTCACTAAATCGTTCAAAAACGCTTATAGTACATCCTACAGAACCCGTTCTGTTTTCAGGGTTTTCTTTGTATTGATAATACCGATTCAAAAATGATCCTGCACCAGACCAGATGGTTTGAATAATACCCTGATATCGTGGTAAAAGCTCAGGATTTGCATTTTTGCGATAATGTATCATATCATCTATCTGCTCCATCGCTACCGTACTTTTATTATATGGACAAGTTGCTACATTAAAGCCTTTCATTGCAAAATAAACAGCAGATTGTTCGGCTCTTTCATAATGCCAGTCACAAATGAATACATCTTTGGCTATCATGTCGATTGCCCGATGTGTGTTATTCATGCTCGCCTCCCACATGCCCATACCTGTTGCTTTTCCATCGAGAAGGCGATCTCCCCATATCATCAGGGTTCTGTTTTTGATTGCCAGATGGTTTCTGATTTTATTGACCTCCCCAGCGAAGAGCTCTGCCTTATCCTTCCCACCACATCGGGGACAATTATCATCACCAATATAGAAAACTTCATCCATGCCGGCATGGAAATGAGAGGCTTCAAATACATTGCAGATCTCATCTACAAGTGCAAAAACTACTTCATGAACTTCGGGATGCAAAGGGCAGTAAGATTTGCAATATAAACCATCGTCATTTGGCCATTCGTACTCCTCAGGCATGATTACATTAGGTGTCTCATCAAATTCGGGATAAACAGTGATCAGCTTATAAGCTTTGGAAGCCCAGGATTGATGTCCTAATAAGTTAATTTGGGGGATTAGATTAATGTCATGTTTTTGGCAAACCTTCAGCAATTGTTTAACATCATTCTCTGACAAAGCAATATCATCTTTCAATTCAGGGTGACTTTTATATTGATAATTCCAGTCAACCCGAAGAATCAGAGTATTAACTTTCTGAGAAGCCAATTCCTCATCAATAAACCGAACAAAATCAGACACACGGTCAGGACGCGGAGCCTCAAGGCATAGCCCTCTCACAGGGAAGGACTCAATAGATGAATCCTGTGCTGATAATGAAATTCCAGTAAAAAAAAGCCAAAACAATAATGTTAAATAACTTACAATAGTTCTCATGAGTTTCTGATTTGAAGCATAAATGTACAATGCTTTCAAATTATTTTCACATAACATGCCGTCAAACATCTGAATGACGGGGAACATGAAATTCAGGCCCGGCTAAAAGCATCTGCAGGATTCGCTCTGGCAGCTTTCACAGCCTCCTTACTAATGGTTGCTGCCGCAAATATTAGAATCGCTATTGCCACGCCTGCAAGGGTTATTCCAAAGGCAATAAAATCAAAATCAATCCGGTAGGCAAAGTTTTGCATCCATTTATTTATAAGGAAGAAAGAGGGTGCAGCTATCGCGGTAGCTATCAACAGCAGAATATAAGTTTCTTTAAAAAGAAGTAAGACAACCTGAAGAATGCTGGATCCATATGTCTTTCGCACAGCTATCTCTTTTGTTCGCAATATTGTACTGAAGGAGATCATTCCTAATAGTCCCAGGCAGGAAATTAATAAAGAGATTATGGAGAAAACCAGCAAAATTCGGCTTGTTCTTTTCTCAGCGCTGAAAATGCGGTCGAAAAAATCATCTAACCAAAAAGAATCTATTGGATAATCCGGAGCAAAAGAGCTCCAGGTTTGTTCAACAAACTGCATTACCTCTCCATTCGCCAGTCCGTTGGTTTTTATGCTAATTTTTCCGTACGATCCTTTTCCTATAACATACATTATTGCAGGCCCAATTGGCTTTTGCATTGATTGAAAATGGAAATCTTTGACAACTCCTATTATGGGAGTGAAAACTGCATCCCGGCCATCACCTGGAGGGACCCAGAATCGGGTTTCAGTTGGATTCTCTATTTGAAGTTCCCTTATCGTGGCCTCGTTAACTATAACCCCGGCAGAATCAGTAGGGTGATCTATGTTAAAGAATCTGCCTTCAGCCATTTCCAGCCCCATCACTTCATCCCATTCAAAACTAACTGCGGTTGACATCAGAGTATAGATTTTGTCAACACCTTCACCTTCAAGCCAATGCGCATTGTTTGAGAATATTGTTCCGGGCAGATGCCTCGAGCGGGCTACTTGATTGATATTTGTTTGGCTTAAAAGCTCTGATTTGAATGCTTCATATTGATTGCCAAGGAAATCTCCACTGTTGACAACAAGGACATTCTCTTTCTCAAAGCCAAGATCTTTATCTTGCATGAAATTTAATTGTCTGTAAGCTGTAGTTGTACAGGTGAGAATGATCAATGTTACAGCAAATTGAAGTATGACAAGGGTTTTTCTAAGTCTTCCCCGACCTCCTGTTCCTCCCTTGCTTCCTTTTAGCACATTCACTGGTTTTGTGGCCGCCAGGGCAATTGCCGGATACAATCCTGAAATCACCCCAACCAGTATCCCCATACCCAATAAAGCGAGGATTAGTCCGGGGCTGGAGAAAGGATTGAAAGTGAGAGATGAATTCGTTATGTTATTGAATGATGGGATAAGTATGACAGCTATTATTACAGCAAATATTGTTGAAATGATACTAATAAAAGTGGATTCTGTCAGGAATTGTACAATAAGGGAGGAACGTGGGGAACCTAAAAGTTTTCGTACGCCTACTTCCAGAGATCTGTTTGCCGATCGGGCAGTGGCAAGATTGATAAAATTTATACTTGCAACCACAAGTATTAGCAAGGCCAGTGCGCTGAATATCAAAACATAAGATTTATCACCTGTAGGCTCGAATTCATACTGCAGGTTAGACTCCAGGTGAATGTCAGTGATCTTTGTTGTGATGTAATAAAAAGAGCTTCCTTGATTAATTAAATCGTCCAAGCTTAGATTTAGTATTTGCATAAGCATTGGACTGATATACTTTTCCAGTAAACTACTTAAACTTTCAGTAAAGTGTTCTTCATTTGCACCGGGTTTCAATAGAACATAAGTATAGAAATTGTGAGAAAGCCAATTGTCACTTTGTACTTCAGGACGGCTATGCAAGGCAGCAAGATAGCGGAAATGAAAATGTGAATTCAGAGGAGGATCTTCAACAACCCCACTTATCGTGAGTGAAGTCTCTTCTGTATTTATTTTCAGAATCTTCCCTATTGGATCCTCGTCCCCAAAGAATTTTATTGCCGTACTCTCAGTTATAACAACAGCAGATGGATCGCTTAAAACCTGTTTGGCATTCCCTTGCAAGAGTTTGAAGGAGAAAACTTCAAAAAACGTGGAATCAACATACAAAAAATCCTCTGAATCCTCCTGATAAGTCTGGTCTTCATATTTTACTAAATGGCTCGACTGCTTATAAACCCTTGTAACATTTTCAACCTCAGGATACTCCTCTAAAAGGGGGGTAGCCATCAAACTTGAAGTAAGAGCCATATTCAGATCATTTCCAAGCATTTTCCCTCTGACGCCAATCCTGTATATTCTGTCAGATTTCTCATGGAATTTGTCGTAACTGATTTCATTATGTACATAAATGGATATCAGTATCGTAGCACACAGGCCAATCGTTAGTCCCAGAATATTTATCAGACTTGTACTCTTGTATTTCAATAGAGCCCGTATGGCTGATCGAAGATAGTTTCTTAGCATAGGTTTAGAATCAGTATTATTTGCGAGATCCTCATTATTTGGACGAACAAACACCGCTTTAGTTACAACTTTCATTTACGAAAACCTGTTTTTTTGGCATTTTTCAGAATGAACATGAGCGGGGGATCTGGTTTATATAGGTGTATATATATATAAGTATTTGACGAACAGTCAGTCAAAAGCACTTTGATAATTTGAAAGCCCCTGATTATTGTGTAGGTTCACATACGAACTACGTTTAACTAAACTGCCCCGGATCTATGCATAGAATTGATCCTCATATTGTGGAATCTGTTTTAGCTGAGGTATTGGCAAGGACTGGCCTTGATTTTACCGGTTCGAACCCAGGTTTAGCTGAAAGGAGAATTAATATGCGGATATCTGAAACAAAGTCCGCTAATCCAGAGGAATATTGTAAACTTCTTTATGATTCAGCTGAGGAGTGGGGTCAAATAGCCAGCCTTCTAACTATTAATCATAGCTTATTCTTCAGGGATCCGCTTCATTGTTATTATTTATCACAATACATATTGCCTGAAATAGTAAGAACGAGCTCTGCTGAATCAGGGTCTTCATGCCGGATATGGTCTGCGGGCTGCTCATCAGGAGAAGAGCCTTATTCTATTTCAATCTTATTAAAGGAACTCGCTAAGAAAGAAAAGATTGAGATTGATTCACAAATATTTGCGACCGACATTGATACAGAATCGATTGCAAGAGCATCAGTAGCTTATTATAAATCTGAGAAGATTGAAAATGCACCATTTGGAATTATTCAGAAATATTTTTCTCAAAAGGGTGAAGAATTCTGTCTTGATCCTGAGATAAAGAAAATGGTAAAGTTTTCACTTTTTGATTTGCTCGACCATAAAAGTTATGCCCCTCCGGATAGCATTTTTGGAAACTTTGACATGGTTCTGTGTAGGAATGTACTGATATATTTTGACCGGAAATATCAGAAAATCATTTTTAACAAACTATACAGATCTTTGAAACCCAATGGGTATCTGTCTCTGGGAGAATCTGAAATTCCTGTAGAGGGGTTCAGGAATAAATTCAAGCGAGTAAATGAATGCTGTAAGATTTACAAAAAAATCAGTTGAGCTATGCAGAAAGAGGAGAAAACAAAAGTTATGAAAAATCAGGATTACAAAACTCGGGAGCAGCTGTTGAAAGAGATCGATCACTTAAGTGCGAAAGTTGATGAATTTGAAAGATCAGAAAGCCAGGAACTTGCTGGTCAGCATTCAGGCAATCAGTGTCAGTCAGAAATCATTCGTATGAAGATCTTATTAGAATCAAGCCTGGAGAGTCAAAAAGATCTGATCATCCTTTCATTGGATAATAAATACCAATATCTCTATTTTAATAGAACTCATGCAGAATCAATGCTAAATTCCTATGGAAGTAAACCCCAGATCGGCAATTGTATTTTTGATTATATGACTCGCAAGGATGATATTGAAAATATCAAAGCACATTATGACAAGGCTCTGGCTGGAGAAGGACATTCTATTACAGAGGAATACGGGACCGGAGATGCACGTTATTTCTTTGAAGTCAGGTTAAATCCAATTATTGATGGAAAAGAAGAAATAATAGGAATCACATCTTTTGCACAAAATATCACAGAAAGAATAGAGGCTGAAGAAAAGATAAAAAACATCGCAGCAAACTGGCAAACTACTTTTGACGCTATAGCTGATGCAGTAAGTATAATTGACGTGAATTATCAGTTCTCTTCTTGTAACTCTTCCACTTACTCATTTTTCAATATAAATGCTGATGATATTAAGACTAAAAAGTGCTATCGATTGGTACATGGTACTTCTGAACCATTCAAAGATTGCCCTGTTGAGCGCATGAAAAAAAGCAAGAAGCATGAGACATTGATTTTCAATGAGAAAGATAAGTGGCTGAAGGTAACTGTTGATCCAATTTTTGATGATAAAAAGCAATTAATCGGGGCGGTCCATGTTGTCTCAGATATAACAAAACGTAAGTTGGTAGAACAAGAACTGGAAAAGTCCAGGGATACTCTGGAGAAAACGGTTAAAGAAAGAACCAGAGAACTTGAAGATCAAAATATGAAACTGGATAAAGCTATTAAGGTATTTGTCGGCAGAGAGAAAAGAATAAGGGATCTGGAGAAAAAAGTAAGATTGATGGGAGGTAAAGTTAAGTGAGATCACTTGAGTAAGAATTGTTTAACTTCTATGTCGAAGATAAAAGTTATGAATAATCAGGATAAAACAACTCGGGAACAGCTTTCTAAGGAGATCGTTCAATTAAAAAGCAGAATTGTTGAATTAGAGGATTCTGAATCTAAACGCAATGAATCTGAAGAAGCACTCGGCAAATCGAATGCTTTACTATCTTCAATTCTCGAAAGCCTTGATAATGTTATCATGTTTGCCTTGGACGCAAATTACAGATATTTGAGTTTTAACAAAGCGCATGTAAAAGAAATGAAGTACATATATGATGCTGATATTGAGATAGGTCGGCGTATTTATCATTATATGCCCAACGAAGAAGATCGCCTTCTTGCAGAAATCAACTACAAGCGTGTATTGTCAGGTGAGCGCTTTGTTGAGATTCAGGAATATGGCGAAGCCGACAATCGATTTTGGTATGAATTGTTCTTCAATCCAATAATTGATAGCTCTCATAATGTTACTGGTTTCACCGTTTTTGTCGCCAATATCACCAAACGCAAGGAGGCAGAAAACAAAATTATTAGTTTGAGCCGTATCTTCGAAGACTCATTAAACGAGATCTTTTTGTTTCGTGCAGACACTTTGAAATTTACTCAGGTGAATACTGCTGCTCAGAAAAACCTGGGCTATTCTATGGATGAGATTCTTAATATGACTCCGCTGGATTTTAAACCTGAATTTACAGAAGAGTCTTTTGCAAGATTGGTAGAACCATTACTAAAAGGTGAAAAACACATAATTGTTTTTGAGACTGTTCATCAACGTAAAGATCAATCATTATATATGGTTGAAGTTCACTTACAAGTTCTGGAATTTGATCATGGAAGCATGTTTGCTGCAATAATTATGGATGTTACGGAACGAAAGAATGCTGAACAGGATTTAATAAAACACCGCGAAACTTTGGAGGAGACAGTTGAAGAAAGAACCAAAGAACTAAAGGAACAAAACCAAAAACTTGATAAAGCAATGAAAGTCTTTGTGGGCAGAGAACATATGATAAGGAAATTGCAACGGGAGTTAAGTGCCTTAAAGGGAGAATAGTAAAACAGATGCATTTTATAATTTATAAATATTAATAGCATGTTCTTAAGTAATATCAGAATCGGATATAGGCTGGCTTTAGGATTTGGCATGGTTGTTATGATAACTATAGCTATTGGATTTGTTGGTAACAGGAATATTGATCGGCTTTGGCGAACTACTGAAGAATTGTACCAGCATCCATTGGAAGTAAGTAAGGCGGTCAGGGATATCAAAATCAACATTGTGGCAATCCACAGGTCAATGAAGGATGTTGCTCTGGCTGCTGGTAATGATTTGCAAATAAATCAAGCGATTTTCCCGGTTGATGATTATGAACGAGAGGTTTACGAAGCTTTTGTTATTGTCAATGAACAATTTTTAGGTGACATGGCTGATGTTCAGAAAGCTTATGATGCTTTCATTAACTGGAAGCCAATTCGTGATGAAGTAATACAATTATCAAAATTGGGTAACCTGGAAGATGCTGCGGATATCACAAAAGGTAAAGGTGCAAGTCATGTAGCATGGCTTAATAGTATGATTCAGGTAATGATTGACTTTGCCAACAATAAGGGAGACACACTATATTATGAGGGTGGACAAATCAAGAATAAAACTAAAAGAAATTCAACTATTCTTTTGCTTGTTCTAAGCCTTATTTGTATAGTAATAGCCACACTAATCACACGCAGTATTGCTAGTCCAATATTGTCAATGATATCAGTATCACAAAGACAGGCAAAAGGTGAACTGAGCCTGAGAAATGAAAACATCACCAGGGAAGAAACCGGTTACCTGGCTCAATCGATAAACGATCTGGCAGATTCCATTGAATATCGCACCAATATCCAGGATGGGATTGTTGAAATTTCAGAAACGATGATAGAGGCAACAACCATGGAGGAATTTGGTAAAGCTCTTCTTAAAAGACTGATGGACCTAACAAAGGCGAGCATGAGTGTATTTTATATTCTGAATGAAGTGACATCAGAATATGAACATTTCACATCTGTGGGAGCAAATGTAAAACTACTGAAATCATTTAATGCCGGGAATCCCGAAGGAGAATTTGGTAATGTTATTTTGAAAAAAAGCATTTATTATCTCAGGGATATTCCGGATGATACAATCTTCAAGTATAAAACCACTGCTGGTGAGGCAATACCAAAAGAAATCATAACCCTGCCAATACTCGTTGAAGGTAGTGTTGTGGCAATTGTTTCTCTTGTTAATATGCAGCCTTTCAGTAAAGAAAGCTATAGTATTCTTGATTTATCATGGGCAGGAATTAATGTTTCCTATTCTAATTTAATGGCAAGTGAAAGAACAAGTATTCTTGCTGAGCAATTGTACACTACAAATCAGGAACTCGAAATAAAATCAGAAGAGCTTCAGGAACAAGCTGAAGAGTTACAAAGATCATCAGAAGAATTGATGGAGCAAAACCTTGAACTTGATGAACAAGGAAAACGAGTGGAATCTGCTAACAGGATGAAAACGGAGTTCCTGTCTAATATGAGCCATGAATTACGAACTCCCTTGAATTCTATTTTGGCACTTTCTCGTGTATTAGCAATGCAGGCCAATAAAAAACTAAATTCTGAAGAAATCAGTTTCCTCGAAATTATTGAACGTAACGGTAAACGGCTGTTATACTTAATTAATGATATTCTGGACTTGTCAAAAATCGAAGCCGGAAAAATGGAGATCTTACCAGAGAGTATTTCAATTCGCCCGATTGTAAAAATGGTGGTCGATAGTGTACAGCCAATATCAAATAAAAAGGGTATCGAATTGGTGTTAAACATATCAGGTGATCTTCCACAATTAGAAACAGAGGAATCAAAACTTCTTCAGATTTTAACAAACATAATAGGCAATGCTGTGAAATTTACAAACAAAGGAGGAATTATTATTTCAGTAAATAGTGATCCGCTTAATATGTATTTTACTGTGAAAGACACCGGCATAGGAATTTCAAACGAAGCTCTTCCTCATATTTTTGACGAATTCAAACAGGCTGATGGTAGTACATCACGTTCGTTTGAAGGTACCGGTCTGGGGCTGGCAATTGCAAAAAAGATGACAAAAATTTTGGGTGGTGATATCAAGGTGAGTAGTAAACTGGAGGAGGGTACTGAATTTACACTTACCCTGCCTTTACGATGGGCAGGAGGTATCTCTATGGCTAAAACTCATGTCATTGAAAATGTGGATTTAATAAAAACACAGGAAAACCAGTTGCCTTTAGATGGGAATTATCAAGCCAGAATTTTGATGATTGAAGATAATCCAGAAGCAATTGTTCAGGTTAAGGCTGTATTGGAAAATGAGAACTTCATAGTTGATGTTGCGGGAGGAGGATTGGAAGCAATGGAACATTTTGTGCATGATATTCCTGATGGAATTATTCTTGACTTAATGATGCCTGAAATGGATGGTTTTGATGTTTTAGAAAAAATCAGAAGTACTAATGAAACAAAGAACATACCTGTATTGATTCTTACAGCAAAGGACCTCACACGTAATGATCTGTCAAAATTGAATGCAAATAATATACAGCAACTTATTCAAAAAGGAGATGTTGATATTGAGGGACTTGTGAATAAGGTAAAAAGTATGCTGGGAATTGAATCACCTGTGATGACGAAACCTAAAATCCAAAAACAAAGAACCAAAACGGGCAGGCTTAATGTGTTAATTATTGAGGATAATGAGGATAATATGCTAACACTTAAGGTCATGTTAAAAGGTAAATTTAATTTGACTGAAGCTTTCAATGGCAAAGAAGGTTTAAGAATGGCACAGACCCATCTGCCTGATTTGATACTGATGGATATGTCACTCCCAATTATCAGTGGGGAAGAAATTTTAAGTATTCTGAAAGCTAATGATGAAACGAAAAATATATTGGTAATAGCTGTTACTGCTCAGGCAATGAAAGGTGATAGAACTATGTTTTTTGAAGCTGGTTGTGATGGCTATGTTTCTAAACCTGTTGATCAGGATTTGTTAATGACTGAGATCAATGTTTTGATGAATCGTAGAGGGTGAAAATACATAATAAATAAAATGAAGACTTGTTAATATGAAACCGACTCTCGGATGAATAAAATACTAGCAATTGATGACCAGGAAGATAATCTTGTTGTATACGAAGCAATATTATCGAATTATTTTCCAGACTTTAAGCTACTTAAGGCAAGGTCAGGTAAGGAAGGTATTGAAAAAGCACTTGAAGAACTGCCGGATGTTATTTTATTGGATATTATCATGCCTGAGATGGATGGATATGAGACCTGTAGAAACATAAAGTCTATTGAGGAAATAAGGCATATTCCCATCGTATTAATCACTGCAGTAAAAACTGATTCGTCGAGTAGAATCAAAGGTCTTGACATTGGAGCCGATTCTTTTCTGGCAAAACCGATTGACCCGGGGGAATTTGCTGCACAAGTAAAAGTTATGCTTCGGATTAAATATGCTGAAGATAAATTACGTGCTGAAAAAGAGACTCTTGAGGAAACTGTTTTAGAAAGGACCAATAAACTGAGGGAAAGCGAGGGAAAATATAAAGCCCTTTATGAGAATGCTCCTTTATCTTATCAATCATTAAATGAGGACGGAAGTTTTAGAGATGTGAACCCAACCTGGCTCAGTACCCTTGGTTATGTCAGAGATGAGATAATAGGAAAAAAATTCGAGGATCTTCTGCATCCGAAGTGGAAACCACATTTTGAAAAGCACTTCCCGGTCTTTAAGAAACGCGGATATGTACATGATGTGGAATTTAAAATCAGGCATAAAACCGGACACTATTTAGACATAATGTTTGAAGGCTGTATAGGCTATAATCCGGATGGTAGTTTCAAAGAAACCTATTGTGTATTTCAGGATATTACTACTCGCATCCGCTCAGAAAGAATCAAAGATGTATTGTTCAATATCTCTAATGCAGTTATTACTACAGAAGGTTTAAAGGAATTAATGGATCTCATACAAAAAGAACTGGCCAAGATTATTGATACTAGCAATTTATATATTGCTCTTTATGACTCGAAAACCGATATGTTTTCTTTGCCTTTGATTCTTGATGAAAGGGATCAGATGACTTCTTTTCCGGCTGACAAAACTTTTTCAAAATATGTCATTGAAACTCAAAAATCATTACTAGCTGACAAGTATAAAGTTAAAGAGATGATAAAATCCGGAGAAGTCGATCTTATTGGAACTGCTTCGGAAATATGGCTTGGAGTACCTCTGCCTGTTGAAGGAGAAATTAAAGGAGTTCTCGCTATGCAAAGCTATACTGATATAAATGCTTATGATGAATCTGATATGGAATTGCTTGAATTTATTTCTGAGCAGGTAGGCATTTCAATTGGGCGTAAACAAGCTGAGGAGGATTTATTGGTTGCTCTGGATATGGCTAAAGAGTCAGATCGACTAAAGTCAGCTTTCCTGGCTAATGTGTCTCATGAAATACGAACACCTCTGAACAGTATTTTGGGATTTTCTGATTTGATGACGGATCCGGATCTTGAAGATGATGAGAAAGAAAAGTATAAAAAAATCATTCACTCAGGTGGCAGTCAGCTCCTGACTATTATTGACGATATTATTAATATCTCCATGATAGAAACAGGTCAACTATCAGTATATAAGTCAGATGTAGATCCTGCTTTGTTGCTGGATAACATCCATAAATATTATAAGACCTTGAACCTGTCTGCCAAATTTGAAATTAAACTTAATCCTTGTCCCGAAGTTTCAATCTTTTCAGATGAGAGTAGAATTAAGCAGGTAATTACAAATCTGATAACTAATGCGATTAAGAACACAAAGGATGGTGAAATAAATTTCGGTTATACTGTTAATAATGAAGTATTAAAATTCTATGTCAGGGATACAGGCAAAGGAATTCCTGCCGGATTTGAGAATATGTTATTTGAGCGCTTTTTCAGAATAGAAGATTCAACCAATCTTGTTCAAGGTACAGGTCTTGGTTTGGCGATTTGCAAAGCAATAGCATCAGCTCTTGATGGAGAGATATGGTTTGAGTCAGAGCTTGGAGTTGGAACGACTTTCTTCTTTACTTTACCAATTACCAATTAGCCTATGAAGAATAATTTAGATAAAAAGCAAGCTTCAGAATTTGAAGATATGAGTCAACAAATGCCTTTGGAGGGGGAGATTCGGAGAAGCGAATCCTGGTATCGCTATTTATTTCAGAGTGGGGTAATGGGCATTGCTCTTTCTGATGAGAATTATAATTTCGTAAGTATAAATTCGCGTTTTTGCAATATGCTAGGTTATACAGAAGATGAACTAGTGGATAAAACCTTTATAGATATTACTCATCCTGATGATGTAAAGGTCAGTAGGGCAGCTGTGCAAAAGGTCAAAGGCGAAAAAACGGAGTTCATAAGAATTGAAAACCGTTATTTGAAGAAGAATGGGCAATTCATTTATTGTCAGACCACAGTTTCAGAGATACCTGTGGATGATGGTAAGGGTATCTATAATCTTGCAATAATTGAAGATATATCCGAGCGTAAAAAGGCAGAGGATAAATTGCATAGTCAAGCGAAATTCATTGATAATCTTATTGAAAGTTCAGCTCTAAGTACATGGATCTCTGATGAAAATGGAACAGCGATCAGAGCAAATCCGGCATGTTTGGAATTCTTCGGTGCAAAAGCGGAGGAGGTAGTCGGCAAATACAATATTTTTAAAGACGAAGTACTTATTAAGCAAGGCTTGATCTCTGAGCTTAGGAAAGCATACGAAAAGGCTGAAGTTGTTTCTGTGTTTATAGATTACAATTTTGGAGAAGTTAAGCATGTATCAGTTGAAAATGCAACTCATAAAGTAATCAAGTCAATATTCACACCAATTACTGATAATAATGGTAAAGTGTTGAATGTGGTATGCCAAACAATGGATCTCACTGAAATTAAAAAAGCCGAATCGGAACTAATTGAAAGTGAAGAGAAATTCCGAAATATGACCGAACAAATAAGCGATATAATTTTCCTAACTGATGATAAGGGTTTGCTAAAATATATTTCACCTGCTTCAATAGATATTTTTGGCTATAATCCACAGGAAATGGAAGGTCAGTTATTTATGAAATTCCTAAAAAAACTGAAATTCCTAAAGCAGTGAAGCAATTTATGAAAACCCTGATTTCCGGTTCACCTACAATGAATATAGAGTTAAAAATGAAACATAAGAGTGGAAAGAATTTTATTGGTGAACTAAGAGCCAGGAAGTATAAGTCTGACAAGGAGAAGGGAACTATTGGTGCAATTCGTGATATCACTATTCGTAAGAATACAGAAGAAGAACTCGAAAAACATCGCGAACATCTTGAAGAAATGGTTGAAGAAAGAACAAAGGAGCTAAAAGAAAAGAATAAAGAATTAGAACGCTATAATAAACTATTTGTCGGACGTGAGTTTAGGATAAAAGAACTCAGAGACGAAATTGAAGAATATAAACTGAGGGTTAAGAATAAGTAAATTTTAGAGTCTTAGATGATGTTAATTAAGCAATAAATATGAAAGTTAATATTCATTAAACCCGGATGGAATGAATTTTACCATATATAAATCAGAAAAGGCACGATGGTTTTTAAATAGCATCATAATAGTTCTGACATATTATGTTGTTGCCAAAATTGGTTTTTTATCTTCTTTTAATGAGACCAATGCTTGCCCAATCTGGTTTTCCTCCGGATTTGCAATTGCTATAATCGCACTGTTGGGATACAAGTACATCCCATCAATCTTTTTAGCTAGTTTATTAGCTAATTTTTTTCAGTTTCAGATAACAGGTTTGCCAGTGGGTCAGTCCTTAATGCTGGCAATGATTATTGGTGTGGCAAACGCTAGTGAAGGATTTGTTGGGGCCTATTTTTGGAGAAAATTCAAACCTTTAACTCAAATTTTTGAATCGCCTTCTTATGTAATTCAATTTATTGGTCTTGTTGTTTTTATTCCGGCATTTGTAAGCTCTGTAATTGGGGTGGCAGGTTTACTTATTGGACGTGTTATTCACTTCTCTGAATTACCAGGCATTTGGCTTATATGGACCTCAGGCAATATAGTTGGAACACTTATATTTGCTCCATTTGTCAGCATTGGTAAAACCATTTTTAAGTTTAGAGGACCCTTCGATATTATTCATAAGCTTAAACATACGTTTTACTGGCTAATAGTTATAGTCATTTCCTGGCTAACCATTAGTGGCAAAGCGAACGAATTTGCACAAACAAACATTGAGCTTAAGTACATTATCCTCCTATTATTAGTCTGGCAGATAATTAGATATAAACAGATAGGGGGATTTGTATTTATTATCATTATTAGTCTAATATCAGTTTTTTATACCCTAAATGAAGTGGGTGTTTTTGTTGGACAAACGGATAAGGATTCATTTCTGGTTTTGCAAAGTTTTTTAGGCATGATGGCAATATTTACACTATTTCTTTCCTCTGCTTTTAAATCTAATATCAAAACACTAGGGCTGATTAAAGAAAGTGAAGAGAAGTACAAAGCTCTGTACGATAATGCACCAGATATGCATGTTTCTGTTGACCCTAATACAGCAGAAATTTTACAATGCAACCATACGTTAATAAACAAACTCGGATATTCCAAATCTGAAATAATTGGGCAACCAATTTTCAAAATGTATCATCCTGATTGTATGGATGATGTAAAAAAGGCATTTCAGTCATTTGTAGAAACAGGGGAAGTTAATAATGCCGAGCTTCAATTAAGAAGAAAGGATGGGAGTATAATTGAAGTTAGTTTAAACGTTTCTGCAGTTCGAGATGAAATTGGAAATATCATTTACAGCCGGTCGGCCTGGCGTGAAATAACTGACCAAAAACTGGCTGAAGAAGTGCTTATAAGAAGTGAAGAAAGATACAAAGGAATTGTTCAAAGTACTGCCAGTTGTATTGCAGTTTATGAAGCACTTGATGATGGTGAAGATTTTGTATTTATTGATTTTAATCCAAAGGCTGAAGAAGTCGAGCAGATATCAAAAAATGATTTAATTGGGAAGAAAGTAACTGATGTATTTCCTGGTGTGACTGAGTTTGGACTTTTTAAAGTGTTTCAGAATGTATGGAAAACCGGAAGCCCTGAGCATTTGCCTGTCTCGGTTTATGAAGACGACAGGATACAAGGATACAGGGAGAATTATGTTTATAAGTTATCGACAGGTGAAATTGTGGCTGTTTATCAAGATCTCACCAAAGGCAAACAGGCTGAAGAAGCTCTTAAGGAAAGTGAACTTAGATTCAAAGCTCTTCATAATTCTTCGTTTGGAGGAATTACCATTCATGACAAAGGATTAATTCTGGAGTGTAATCAGGGTTTGGCAGATATGAGCGGATATTCTGTTGAAGAACTCATTGGAATGGATGGTTTGTTACTGATTGAAGAGCTAGCCCGGGAAGAAGTGATGAAAAATATTTTGGCAGGATATGAAAAACCTTATGAATCGATCGGACAAAGAAAAAATGGAGAGCTTTACCCATTAAGATTAGAGGCCAAAGTGATCCCTTATAAAGGGAAAGATGTGTGGGTAGTTGAATTCAGAGATATTACAGAAGCTAGGGAAGCCGAGAAAAAATTAATAGAAAGCGAAAAAAACCTGCAGGACATGGTTGATAACCTGCTGGATGGTGTAGCCATTGTAGATGAAAACGGTAAGCATATTTATATTAACCCAAGGTTTTGCCAAATAACAGGTTACACCCCTGATGAATTGCTAAACATGACCGGATGGGACTTTTCTCGTCCTGAAGATCGTGATATGCTCAATCAAAGAATGAAGAGGCGAATGTCAGGCAAATTTGTTAAGAATCAATATGAACGTATTATTATTAAAAAAGATGGAACAGAAGTCCCAGTTGAAATGTCAACAACCGTAACTTACTGGCAAGGAAAGAAGCGTCCATTGGCTATTATTCATGATATCACCCAGCGGAAACTTGCAGAAAAAGAGCTGATAAAACACCGAAAACATCTGGAAGAACTAGTTGAAGAGCGAACATCTGAACTCCAGGGAAAAACAAAAAACCTTGAGGATTCTCAGAAATCTCTTGCCTATCTGCTTGAAGATGTGAATTTGTCAAGAGCAGAGCTTGATAAAACAAATAGTAAACTTGAAATTGCTAACAAAGAGTTGGAAGCTTTTGCCTATTCAGTATCTCATGACCTGAAAGCACCATTAAGAGCAATTAGTCAATTATCATATTGGATTTCGGAGGATTATGCGGATAAATTAGATGACGAAGGAAAAGAACAGTTGGCTTTACTTGGGGGCAGAGTGAAAAGAATGGACACCCTTATTGAAGGTATTCTACAATATTCCAGAGTTGGTAAAGCTCGCGAAAAGGAAGAACTTGTCAATCTAAATGATTTGGTAATAGAAATAATTGAAAGCCTCGGAGCCCCTGATAACATTGAAATACTTGTTGAGAGTACACTACCAGGAATATTGTGTGATCAAACCCGCATGGTTCAGGTATTTCAAAATCTGATAAGCAATGCAATCAAGTTTATGGATAAAGAAAATGGAATAATTAAGATTGCTTGTAGCGATGAAGGTGATAATTGGAAATTCAGTGTAGAAGATAATGGCCCTGGAATAGAAGAGAAATATTTTGACAGAGTATTTCAGATCTTTCAAACCCTGAAACCTCGAGATAAACTAGAAGGGACAGGTTTAGGCTTAGCACTGGTAAAAAAGATTGTTAATATTTATCAAGGTGATATTTGGATGGAATCAAATGTGGGAAGAGGGACAAAAGTAATTTTTTCATTGCCCAAAAGAGATGGGGAAATTATACCAACAGATACATAGTGCAGGTAAGTTTATCTAAATTAGTCTCGTAGTGTTAAATGCGATGTGTTATGGAAAATGGAATTTCAATTTTGCTTGCTGAAGATGACAAGGTAGATGCAATGACTGTTAAAAGAGCTTTACGTGATATCAATGTAACTAACCCGCTAATTATTGTTGAAAATGGTGAAGAGGCTTTGGCGTTTTTACGAGATGTAAGCAATCAAAAACCAGGTTTAATATTACTTGATCTGAATATGCCTAAAATGAACGGTATCGAATTTCTTGAGATAGCAAAAAAGGAAGAGGACATCAAAAGAATCCCGGTTGTTGTACTTACAACATCTCAGGAGGATAAGGATAAGATGGATAGTTTTAATTTAGGAGTGGCAGGATACATGATTAAACCAGTTGATTATATGCAATTTGTGGAGGTGGTGAAGACCATACATTTGTATTGGAGTCTAAGTGAAATACCTTAAAATGGGAATGATGACAGGAATCAAGAAAAGATTATTGCTGATTGAAGATGACAATGTTGATCAAATGGCCTTCAGGCGTTTTGCTAATACAAATGAGTTTGAGTATGATTATGATATAGCAGGTTCTATTGAGGAGGCTGAAATATTGCTGAATTCCAATACCTATGATGTTATTGTCTCTGATTATTTTCTTGGTGACGGAATCGCTTTTGATATTCTGGAAAATATGAAACATATTCCAATGGTGATTACTACCGGAGCCGGAGACGAGGCGCTTGCTGTAAAGGCCATGAAATTAGGTGCTTATGATTATTTGATTAAGGATATCGCCGGGTATTATCTTGACATGCTGCCGGTAACTGTGGCAAATACAATCAATCGTTTCAAAACCGAGCAAGAATTAATTATGCATCATGAGAATCTTGAAATTATTGTTGCAGAACGTACTGCAGAATTGAAGAATGAAATTTCAGAGCGTAAAAAGACTGAAAAAACCTTGTTAAAACTATCAACAGCTGTAACTCAAAGCCCATCTGTTATAGTTATCACCGATTTGAAAGGGAACCTGGAATATGTGAACCCTAAATTCACTGAGCTAACCGGATATACCAGCGAAGAGGCTATTGGGAAAAGCGCGAATATCCTGAAATCAGGAGATCAGCCCGACACAGTTTACAATGAATTATGGGAAGCAATATCTTCAGGAAAAGTATGGCTTGGTGAATTTCATAATAAGAAAAAGAATGGTGAATTCTTTTGGGAATCTGTCTCAATCTCTCCAATAATTGATGAGCAAGGTGTGGCAATCAATTATATTAAAGTTGCTAAAGACATCACGGAACACAAAAAAGCTGAAAGTGAGCTAATTTCCGCTATGAAAAAAGCCGAAGAAAGCGACCGCCTCAAATCAGCTTTTCTTGCAAATATGAGCCATGAGATACGTACTCCGATGAACGGCATAATGGGTTTCTCTGAACTACTTAAAGAGCCAGGGCTTTCAGGTGAAAAGCAGCAGGCATATATCAGCGTAATCGAAAAGAGCGGTATGCGCATGGTAAGCAAACGGTCTGGTACACCAACTAAAATTTATGGTTATGATTTTACAGGTTCTATTTCCGGATGACTTTTGGCGAAGTTGGAAGGAAACAGATTCTCTAGCTCGCTCATCTTTGTGTCGGGCAAAGTTACC
>JABHCC010000190.1 GCA_018669475.1 Bacteroidota bacterium
AAACCTTTTATTTTTCCGGGCTGCTTACGTAGTACCATGATAACTGGGAACAGGAATCATTCCTTTTTTTTCAGCCCATAATTTTTTCATGGAGGAAATAATTATGAAAAACAGATGGCAAATTGTAATAGCAATTTTTACGCTGGTAATTATCCAGAACTGTATCGCTACAGAGAAACATGGATCAAATTTTATAAAAGGAAATATTAAAGCTAGTGTAGTTGCCAGCTCAGGCAAAAACTTTAACTTCCCGGAACAAACTCCGGAGTTTCTTGCATCTACCTCAAACTGCGGTATCTGTTTTTCCGGTGGTGGTACACGTTCTCTTTCTGCCTCGATGGGTCAAATGAGAGGATTGCAGCAACTTGGGATATTAAAGAATGCTCGATATATCTCATGTGTTTCTGGTGGTTCATGGGCATCCGCGGTATATACTTACTACAAATCAGAGGCCTCTGATGACCGGGAACTGCTCGGTGTCGATCCAGGCAAGAAAGAGAGGAAAAACTGGAGTTTGTCTGATTGGGGCTCCAGCCTTAAGCATTCAAACCTGGCCCATCCGGCTACCGCTGATTTTGAGAAGATGATTGCAGGATATATTCTTGAAGGTCCTGAAGATATGGCATGGATCAATGCCGTCAGGGATACCTTTTTTAAACCATTTGGCCTGGATAAAAACAACTTCTTCAGCCTGGATAGTTCTACAGTTACTAAAATCATCAATGAAAACAGATCACTGCAACCCGATTGGAACTTTTCAGATTTTGACATTCCAAAAGAGGGAAGGCCTTACCTCATTATTAATGGTACCTTGCTGTGGCCTGTTGAGCTGGAAGATCTGGATAAAGTAAACAGGGTCTTGGTACAATTTACTCCTTTATATATTGGCAATCCCTTTGCTCTCAGATTAAAAGAGAGACATCATTGGTTTAAAAACCAATATTTAAATACGGGCGGTGGTGTTCTAGATACCTTTGCTTTTGGAAGCAGTGGCCCCGATGCATCCCTGGGGGCCTGGCTAGAAATGCCGGCAGAGTATGGAGCATTTAGCATCTGGCATGCCAGCGGTATAAGCAGTGCCGCTTATGGTTACGATGAGTCCAAAACCGATATTAAGGGTCTTTTACCCAGGGAAAATTACTGGGCTGTAACAGATTCTGAAAAGTCTCAGGCAGTTTCTAAGGACCAATACTTTTCAGACGGTGGTAATCTGGAGAATTTTGGCATTATGGCCTTATTGCAAAGGGAGGTTAAGAAAATTATAGTCTTTGTAAATTCAGAGACGGCTATAAAAAAAGATGCTTATGGAACCACAATTGATTCTGATATTGCTCCGCTTTTTGGATTAAACGACTCTGGATTTCCCAATAATCAGGTTTTTGTCGCCGATGACTACGCTTCTCTTGCCAACAAACTCTGGGATTCGTATTCCAAAGGAGGGCTAGCTATCGCGAAGGAACGCTATACTACCAAGCCTAACGACTGGTTCGGTATTCCTAAATACGAGGTTGAAGTACTATGGGTTTATAATGCTCCAGTGAAGGATTGGATAGCTCAATTGAGCCCTGAAGTTCAACATACAATTCACAAGGGTATAGAGGGAAAACAACCTTTAAAAAGGTTTCCTAATTACAAAACCATCGGTGAAAACTGGCTTAAACTGATACAGCTCAACCCCGAACAGGTATCTTTAATAGCGGATATGTTCAGTTGGTCAATTCAACAAAACAGTAATGTTTTCGAAAAATTCTTAGCCCCGGTACAATAAATAGCAACAGAGAATCATTAAACTGAAAATCTCTATTTACATTACCAGGGGTAATCGTACGCTATGCATGAAGACATTTATTGAGCAGTGCGTTTCTAATTATTCGAGTCACCGACCACGCATGTGCTCTTCGCACCAGGGGCATGAGTCTCAGGCAATCTGGATACAACACGTCTGGTATTCTCTGGAAAAGAAATTTTTTTATCTATCTCCCCAATCAATGTCTCCCCGTTCAGCGATCCCTTTTCTATAAAAGCGAGATTAGGGTCTGTTATTCTGAGATGACGATATAGTCTTTCAGGAGCTGAACTGATTATGATAACCGGAATGCTTGCGTATTCAGGGATATTCCTCAGGTACATGAAAAATGTGTCTCCGGTGATCATGTCCATAAGCATGTCCAGGATTATGAGATCCGGAGTTGTTTCATCCATTTTCTCCATAGCCTCGTAGCCATCATATGTATGGATAAATTTATAATTATTGCCTTTCAGCATTGCTTTGT
>JABHCC010000191.1 GCA_018669475.1 Bacteroidota bacterium
ATCAATGACGTAACCCCCACGGTAATCAAAAATCTGGATTGGTTAGGAGTTGATTACCTTATCCCAATTGGGGGAGATGACACATTGAGCTATGGTGTTCGCCTTTACAGCGAAGGGGTTAAAGTAGTAGCAATTCCAAAAACCATGGATAATGATGTTCCGGGTACGGATTACTGTATTGGATTCAGTACTTGTGTCACACGAACCATCCATCTGGTAAATGCACTTAGAACAAGCGCCGGTTCTCATGAGAGAATTCTGGCCATTGAAGTATTCGGCAGGTATGCAGGATTTACCGCCATGCTTCCTACAATGGCTGGTGCAGCCCACCGGTGTGTAATTCCGGAGCATGAATTTGATCTCGAAAGATTGACTGAGTTGCTGGTTCGCGACCGGAACAAGAATCCTTCACGTTACTCAATATGTCTGATCTCAGAAGGAGCCAAATTCAAAGGGATGGACGATATGAGCTTCATGGATTCAGAAAAAGACATGTTTGGTCATGCCAAATTAGGAGGAATTGGTTTACAGGTTGGTAATATTATCAAAGATATATCTCCAAGATACAATGATGGGAAGCGCATCAATATCATAAACCAGAACCTGGGATACATGGTTCGGGGTGGTGATCCTGACGCTCTTGACTCTGTTGTCCCCATGGCCTTCGGTAACCTGGCACTGGATCTTATCCTGAAAGGAATTCATGGCCGACTCGTCATCTTGAAAAATGGTCGATATGACAACGCACCTATTGATGTTGTTACATCCACTAAGAAATATGTTGATGTGAATCGTCATTATAATACTGATCGCTATCGTCCGAAGTATAATGCATTCGATTTTCAGCCATTACTGATTATGACAGGATCAGATTAAATCCGGGAGGAAAATATTCGAGCCGTCACTATAGTCAGTGGCGGCTTTTTTATTTATATGGGATGTCGTATTCCTTATCTGTAATGAAATCCAGAAACATTTTCATCCCTTTCTTTTTATCCTCTTCAAAAGAATAAGATATGTGTGTTGTTAAATATTTTCGCACATCCACTCCCTCAAAACCAGGTCTCAAAGAAAACTCCCTGGCAATCTCATCTTTATATCTCAATCCCATAGATAAGGCCTGGTTAAAATGTTCAATCCAGATATCATCGATTGGTATCATACTCACCCAAACAGCAAATACAAAGGGCATTCCTGTCCATTTCGTCCATTCATCAGCTAGATCAAGGGAAAAAGAAAATTTATTTTCAATTGCAAAAACTTTATCCCCAATAACCAGGATACCTGTATCATCACTATGCTCACCTTTTTCAAATCCAGCTTCAGCATGTTTGAAGCTCACCTCAATTCCCCAATATTTTTTCGCTAATAATTCAACAAGCCTGGCTGATGTACGTGAATGAGAATCAAGTAATATGGTTTTCAATTCCTTCAGGGGTTTATTTGACAACAAACGAACCGTATGAACAGGCCCTTTTGCTCCAATACAGTATTTGGAGAATACAGAATCAGGCTTCAACTCAGGTATTGCTGCCACCGGTACAAGTCCGACCTGAGCAATTCCATTACGAAGGTTTTCAGCACAAAAAGCCGGATTATTCAAACTGAGAGTGATCAATCCTTGTTGTTTAAGATCACGCAAACCACGAACAAACAGAGCCGTATTGAGGTACTCAACAGCAATAACGGATATTCCCTTTTTTAACATGGAGCAAAAGTAGTGAAATACTAGGTGCTGCATTAGCTTTTCCACACTCAGATTTTGTAAATTTGCACTTTCTTATAAATAGATAAGACATGGACCTAACAACTCTGACAGCTATTTCTCCCGTTGATGGGAGATATCACTCAAAAACAACTGAATTGGCTCACTATTTTTCTGAGTGGGCATTAATCAGATATCGTGTACAGATAGAAGTTGAATATTTCATGGCATTGTGTGAACTCCCACTGCCTCAATTAGCTGATTTTCCGGCAAAAATGGAATCAGCACTCAGAGATATTTACCTTAGTTTCGGACCAGATCATGCATACAGGATAAAAGAGATTGAGCAGGTAACCAATCATGATGTTAAGGCCGTGGAGTACTTCATAAAAGAGCGATTTGAGCAACTGGGGCTTAGCAGATATAAAGAATTCATTCATTTTGGCTTAACCTCTCAGGACATTAACAATACTGCAACTCCATTAAGTCTTAAAGAAGGCATCTCAAATTCTTACATTCCTCGCTTAGAGAAGCTTATAAGAATAATCACGAATCTAAGCCATGAATGGAAAGAGATCCCAATGCTTGCTAAAACTCATGGACAACCAGCATCCCCTACCCGTCTGGGCAAAGAAATATTTGTTTTTGCCGAACGACTGAGTAAGCAATTGGAGGGTTTGAAGGCCTTGCCTTTTCCGGCTAAATTTGGCGGAGCAACTGGCAATTTCAATGCTCATTTCATAGCCTATCCTGACATCGATTGGGTAGATTTCGGGAATAATCTTGTTGACAACAAATTAGGACTTTGCAGGTCACAGGTAACTACTCAGATTGAACATTACGATAATCTGGCTGCAATATTTGACTCTCTCCGACGGATTCAGGTCATTCTTATGGATTTCAGCAAAGATATGTGGTCATACATATCTATGAATTATTTCAGGCAGAAAATCAAGAAAGGTGAAGTAGGTTCATCTGCAATGCCACACAAAGTGAATCCTATTGATTTTGAAAATGCTGAAGGCAATCTGGGGATTTCCAACGCTATTCTTGATCATTTGAGCAATAAATTACCCGTCTCCAGACTTCAGCGGGATCTTACTGACTCGACTGTTCTGAGAAATATTGGTGTTCCTTTAGCCCATGGTATCATAGCATTGAGGTCAACAACGAGAGGTCTCAAAAAGCTCGTTTTGAATGAGGCTGCTATATCAGCAGACCTCGAAAACAACTGGGCTGTTGTGGCTGAAGGAATTCAAACAATACTCCGTCGCGAACAATATCCTAATCCATATGAAACCTTGCTTACCCTTACCAGAACAAATAAGGGCATTACAGAAGAAACCCTCAATACTTTTATTGACGAATTAGACGTTCCTGAAAGTGTTAAAGAGGAACTAAAAAGCATTTCTCCCTGGACATACACCGGTATTGACACAAGTATTTAAGCTAAAGACCGACAATGAAGGCATTCTGGCAAATCTTCCGAACATATATCATTCCGTATAAAGGATTTGCCTTTCTGAACATTGCATTTAACATTCTCGGAGTAATCTTTTCACTATTATCTTTAGTTCTCATCGGACCATTTCTGCAAGTTTTGTTTGGTACTCAGGCAATTGTTGATAATCCGGTTCCGTGGGAATTATCGAAGCAGGCTTTTCAGCACAATTTCAATTACCTGATTAGTCAGCAAATCGTGGATCACAGCGAGCAAAATGCCCTTTTGATGGTGAGTTTACTCGTGATTCTACTTTTTTTCCTGAAAACAGCGAATATATTCCTGGCAAATTACTTCATGGCTCCTTTACGTAATGGTGTAGTCAGAGATATCCGGAATCGCATGTATCTTAAAATCCTCC
>JABHCC010000192.1 GCA_018669475.1 Bacteroidota bacterium
ACTGCCCGATCAGGTCTGAATCCTGCTTTATTGCCAATAGAATAGGCATCAGAACTGCGAATTCTTTTGTTTGCAGTGTAATGATTGATCATGGAGTCCATATTTCCAGCTGTAACTCCAAAGAACAATCTTGGTTCCCCCAATTTTTTAAAATCTCTAAGATCATCCTGCCAGTTTGGCTGAGGCACCAATGCTACACGAAGACCGATCTTTTCAAGTACACGAGCAACAACAGCTGCTCCAAATGAGGGATGATCAATGTATGCATCACCACTGAAAAGTATTACATCTAATTCTTCCCATCCTTTGGCTTTCACTTCTTTCAAAGTGGTAGGTAGCCAATTAAGGGTATTGTACCGTTCGGGATAATATAGATGATAATTTGAAGTATCCATAGACTAATAAATACAATGTCAGCTCTTTTCTGTTTAAATATATTTACATCAATTGTGAGAAAGGCTCATTTCTGCGTCTTAATACTGAACTGTCTCCATAGCTCAGGAAACGAAATTTATTATTGAGGGCAAAATTGTAAACTCTTTTCCAGTCTTCACCGATAAAGGCTGCGACAAGGAGCAGAAGAGTGCTATTTGGTTGATGAAAATTTGTAATTAACTGATCGACAATCTTGAAAGCATAGCCTGGAACAATAATGATCCTTGTTATAAAACTTATCTCATTCACACCTGCATTGGTCATGGCTGTAAGTAAGCTTCGTAAACTGGTTGTAGTTTCGATACCCGATTTGTCCTGATATGGAAGCCATTGATCAATTTCAATAGTTTGAGAAAAGTTGACTTTCTTTTCATAACAAAGAACACCCAGCCAATACATGCTTTCAAGAGATCTTAATGTTGTGGTTCCAACAGCTGTAATCCCTTTTTCGGTATGATTCAAAACACTTTGAATTAATTCTTTAGAGACTTGAACATGCTCTGCATGCATCTTGTGATTTTGGATCTTTTTGTCTTTGACAGGAGTAAATGTCCCGGCTCCTACATGCAGTGTTAATTCAGCAAGATGAGTTTTTTGTTTTGCCAGTGAATCAAGAATGGTATCTGTGAAGTGAAGACCAGCTGTTGGAGCTGCAACTGAACCGAGATGTTGAGCATAAATTGTTTGATACCACTTTCTGTCTCCCTCTTCAGCTTTTCGGTTGAGGTAGGGTGGTATAGGCATCAGCCCTGTTCTAGCGAGCAATTCACTAAAGCTGTAATTAGCAGGCTCCCATGAGAATTCAATATTATGCTCAGACATTGAAGATGATACTTTTTTTGCCTCCAGCAATATGCTTTTTCCATCAATGTAAATCTCCTTTTTCAGAGATCCTGATTTCCACTTTTTGCTATTTCCAATCAAGCATTTCCAGATTACTTTTTTCCTGGCTGACAAGTTTGATTCATAATCGGAAGGAAAGACAGGTTCCAGACAGAAGATCTCTATTCTTGCACCTGAGCTTTTATTAAATAACAATCTTGCCTGAATTACGCGGGTATTATTCTTTATCATTAGTGAATGAGCAGGAACCCAGTTGCTTATCATTGGAAATGTTTGCTCATCAATATTCCCATTCTCATAGCAAAGGAGCTTGCTTGAATCACGATCTTCCAATGGAAACTTAGCAATCTTGTCCTGAGGAAGATCATAAGTATAATCCTCCATTTTTATATGTTCCTGTGCAATCTGCATAATCAAGTGAATGGACAAAAATAACTAACTTTGGCGAATTAATAAGTAAAGCATTTTATGAAGGTAAAAGTTGGTGATTGGGTTCGTTTTCTGAATGAAGTTGGAAGCGGTCGGGTACGGAAAGTGATTGATAAAAAGTTAGTTGAGATTCAAACTAAAGATGGATGGTCTATTCCTTATCAGATATCCGAACTTGTTGTTATTCCTGATGATCCTGATCGGGAACCATTCAGAGCTACGTCGCAGGCTGAAGAAGAGACTCATGAAGAGATAATATATCCTGATACACCAGTAGCCGGTGCTGAAGCAAAATTATTCTTATTAGTCACACAGGTAAATGAAGAGGGGTCTCATCTGAAAGGTTTGCAATGGTATATTGTTAATGATTCAGAATACAGTTTCATATTTGGATATTATCAGGTATCTAATAACGGATTTCTGTTTTCTGAAAAGGAAGAGTTGGAACCAGGTACTAAAATGATGGTGCAGGAAAGTACATTAGCAGAATTATCAGATATCCAAAGAGTGCAAATACAGGGTGTACTTTTTAATTCAAATTCTACTGATGTTCCCCCATATGTAAATTTCTCAATGAAATTTGTTGTTAAGAAATTTTCTGCACCCGGTAGTTATTCAGAGAATGATTTTCTGCATGAACCTGCGATTGTTTTGGATATTATTCAGGCTTCTCAAAAAGAGGTGAGTTTAGCTGAATCT
>JABHCC010000193.1 GCA_018669475.1 Bacteroidota bacterium
CTGTTCGCCCATTAAAGTGGCACGCGAGCTGGGTTCAGAACGTCGTGAGACAGTTCGGTCCCTATCTGTTGTGGGCGTTGGAAATTTGAGAGAACCTGACACTAGTACGAGAGGACCGTGTTGGACAAACCTCTAGTGCATCTGTTGTGGCGCCAGCTGCATCGCAGAGTAGCTACGTTTGGAAGAGATAAGTGCTGAAAGCATCTAAGCACGAAGCTCGTCTCAAGATGAGATTTCCTTTAAGGGTCGTTAAAGACGATGACGTTGATAGGTCATAGGTGTAAAGGCAGTAATGCCAAAGCCGAGTGATACTAATTACCCGTAAGCTTTCTACACGAGAATTTTAGTTGAAATTTTTAGATTTTTTTCCGGTATGTCTATCTTATTATCCCGCATTGCGGGAATGATCTTAAGGTGGTTATTGCAGTGGGGTTCCACCTCTTCCCATTCCGAACAGAGAAGTTAAGCCCACTAGCGCCGATGGTACTGCAGTTTTTGTGGGAGAGTAGGTCACTGCCGACTTTTTATCTAAGCCCTGATTCTTTTGAGTCAGGGCTTTTTGTATATTTATACTATGCATTCAAGAAACCTGTTATTACTGATTCTGTTGCCTATTGTATTGTTGTATAGTAGTATAGTATGTGGGCAAGAGAGTTTTGAAGTACCTGAAAAAAGAATGATTAACCTCTTGGATGGATCTTATTCTCTGCTTGAATTTGATACCATAACTTCCGGATCTCAACAATACTACCGATTGTACTCTGAATTTCCTTTATGGCACGAGTTAGGAAACATTGGTTTTTCTGCCCTTCCAGTAAAATGGACTGGAATTTCATCTCTAAAAAAACCATTCTTTGTTAAGGGATTTATGCCATACCTGACTAAAGAGTATCAAATGAACCATTATTATGCTAATGCTCCGTTTGCTCTGCTGAATTATAACTCAGGTGGTACCCAAGATTTGAATGGCCAATTAATAAAAGCTGTTTTCTCAAGACCAGTAGCTCCCGGAATCCGTTTGTCGGCATTCCTGGATTTTGTTACTTCTCCCGGACATTATGTAAACCAAAATGCCAGCCAATCAAGTTTGACACTTAACTTATCTATTACTAAGCCGAGATATAAACTTATTGCCGGAATTGATCGCATGCAAGCCAGTCTTGAGGAAAATGGTGGAGTAAGCACACCCGGTGATGCACTAGGTTTTTATGTTGACCCAGGCTCAGTGTCGGTTAATCTGAAAGGTGCAGCCTCTAAGTTAGGCTGGACACGATTCCGAGGAAGACAGGAATTTAATATTTTTGAGCCAAAAACAGCTAACTCAATACCTGATTCAATACCAATCTTGATACCTGATTCAATACCTAACTCGATTCCTGGTTCAATTTCTGATTCAATACCTGATGCAATCAGGGATAGTATCCTTCAAGTTTCTGTTATTCAAGATAGTATTACATTGGAATCTGTTAGCCCGGATACAATTCAAAACTCATCAAGAGCAAAATTAATTCATAGTTTGGACTATCAGTTAATTGATAGATATTATAAAGATTCGCAAACCGAATCCGGAGATTTCTATTTAAATAATTTTGTGAACGATAAGGAAGCTCAGGACTCTGTGAATTTCAAATATTTTGAAAATCGATTGGGATTAGCAAATACGGGTTTCATGGGAGATTCAATTAAATGGATTTTTGAAGGTGGGGTACAGCATAAGCTTATACATTGGGGAAGTAATAGCCTTTCCGGTTCTATTCAGCAAATGGGTTTATATGGCCTGGGTGAATTGACAAATGAATCATGGCAGGCCAGAGTGAGGGCAGAAGTGAACCTTCTGGGATATGGCTTTGGAAATTACTTATTGAATATGACAGGAAATTACTTCCTGCCGGATACACCCTGGATGCTGACAATGGATCTCCGGTCTGAATCACAGAAGCCAGATCTTTTTCTGCAAGCCGTTTCTGGAAATCATGATCAATGGTTCAATAATTTATCGAGCCAACAGGAACAAGTTATTAAGGTAAAGGCATCAAATAATGTGTTGAAAATGAGTGGAGAACTGGGAATGAGTTTCATTTCAAATTTGATATATTTTGATGAATATGCTCTTCCTTCGCAGACAGGCACCAGTACTTTTGTTATGTCAGCTGATATAGCAAAGTATTTTGTTGTTGGACCTCTGCGGTCAAATAATAATATACTTTTTCAATATACCCCTGCAGAAGAAATCCCTTTACCCCTGGTCGTAGCTTCTACTTCAACATATATGCACCATGATATTCATTTTAAGAATACCGGAGGATTGCTAGAGTTAGAATATGGCCTTGATATTAGGTATTCTACAGCTTATCAGGGCTACGCATACAGGCCATCCACTGGTGCTTTTTACCTGCAAAATGAAATTAGACTGGGTAATTATCCTTACCTGGATGTCTTTTTAACTCTCAGAGTCAAGAGAACACGCTTTTTTATTCGCTATGAACATGTCAACTCTGACCTAACAGGGGGAAATTATTTCCCGGTTGTAAACTATCCAGTCAAAAAACGGTTTCTTAAGTATGGTGTATACTGGCACTTTTATGATTGATGAACTTTACGATCGTCTTGTTGGGAGATTAAAGCAAAAACTTCCGGGTTATTCTGCTCAACGAAAGATGTCTCCATCCATAAGAAATGGTGGTGAAGATTATCCTGATCCAAAGTTTTCTCAAGCAAGCAGCGTGTTGATTCTTGTGTTTCCAAAAGGAAATCAGGTCTGCACCGTTTTGATCGAAAGAACAGCAATCGGACCACATGCCAGTCAAATAAGTTTACCGGGAGGAAAACGAGATAAAGATGATCCATCGGATGGATATACTGCTTTGCGTGAGACCTGGGAAGAAGTTGGAGTTAAACCGGAAAATATTGAAATAATTGGGAATTTGTCTCCTCTTTATGTGCCACACAGCAACTTTTGCATTCATCCCTATATAGGTTTTACTAAAAATGAACCTGATTTTATTCCCAATCCTGATGAAGTTGCCTCCATACTGATTGTTTCAATAGAACAACTTTTTAGCAGTACAACAAAAAGAAACAGAATTATCTCAGATGGTTCAATGAATATTAACGCACCATATTATGATGTTGAGGGTCATATGGTATGGGGGGCAACAGCAATGATACTTAGTGAATTTGAAACCATATTGAAATGAAGTATAGCAGATTGCCTGTTCAATTGCCAAGAAACCTGAGTCACTGGATTAAAAGGGAACCGGGATGGATTCTTCCTAATCTGCTCTTGACCTATGCTTGTACCCAGGATTGTATGCAATGTAGTATCCCTCAGCGTGCTTCAAAAGAGATGACTCTAAGTACTGAGAATCTGGAGCTTATTACACGAAAGCTGAAGAAGTTTGGCACCCAGGGGCTTAGTATTTCAGGAGGGGATCCCTTAGCTCACCCTTATTTATTAGAATATCTTGACTTCCTGGTGAGTCAGAAATTCGCATTTTTGCACCTTTTAACGAATTTGCATGCTCCTGACGAAAAAATTTCCTTACTGGCTGAATACATTGTTCGAAATGGGATTCATTTAACCACCTCCTTTGATGGTTTTGGAGAGATTGCTGACAAAATTCGTGGAGGTGATGGAGTATCCGACAAGGTTATTAAAGGGATTTATAAAGTGCATGAAGCCAATCAGAAATCTCGTAAAAAAATTCAAACCCGGGCAACTGTGGTTATAAGCCAGTTGAATCTTGATCAGGTTCCTGAAATTCTGAATTTCTTTGAAAAGATTCATTGGGAAGTTACCATTGACATATACAGGTTTTCTTCAGTTAACCATATTGATAGTGACGAACTTCATATTAGAGATATGGTTAAACTTGAGCAAGTGCTTAATCATGCCGCAGAATCTCCCGTAGTAGTGACTCCTAGATTTCTAATAAAAGGTTTTATTCCATACCTCCTTGGGGAATATCCTAAAAGATGCCCTTATCTTGATTCTCCTACCCTTGGGAGTAAATTTTTTATTCAGCCAAATGGTGATGTGTTGGTATGCAAAGGTGGTTCTGTTGGCAATTTGCTCAAACAAACACCTGCAGAAATCATTAAGTCAGAAACCTGGGCGAAAAAAATGGCCGAATTCCACAATTGTGAAGGCTGCTGGAATCCCTGTTACACAACATTTTCGGGAGCGACCCCATTAGTGGAGATGATTACGAGATTGAAAAAGGTAACAAAAGTCAGAAAATCCTGATTTTTCTTCGTTAAGATTGTACAATTGCAATATTCACAAAATCTACCTATTTGCGGTGGTTTCGTATAAAGTCCTCTACTTCAGGAACTCCACCCTGGTATACCAGATATCCATTATAGGGTTCCCGGGAAGTGATCTCATCATTTATTGGTTTTAACATGATTTTCTTCACCTCAGCCAGATCATCTGTTTGGCCCAAAGCCCATCCAAGTTTAATAAATGCAGCCTCCGGAAGCATATTTTCCAAGGGTATGACTCCCATCGCCATGAGCTCACGGCCGGTTTCATATACAAACATGTGAACATATCCCCATATGGTTTGCAGTGTCATGTATACAGCAACACCTTTATCAGCAGCTCGTTTAATTGCCGGGTAAAGCTCTTTATTGACATGCCCAAGTCCCGTTCCAACAATAATGATTCCTTTATATCCAAGATCCACTAATGAATCGATCGTATCCCGATGCATGTGTGGATAGAAGTATATCATAGTTACCCGGTCTTCGAAAAATGGATAAATATCAACTTTCCTGTCTTTCCTCCTGTGATTGTATTCTTTTTTTAAGGTCTTAATCTCACCAACTTTAACAGTAGCAATTGGAATATCTCCAATGGTTCTGAAAGTTGATCTATACGAGGAGTGCATTTTCCTGACACGTGTACCACGATGAAGGAAGCCATATTCATCTGATGTAGGACCAAACATGCACACCACAACCTCAGCAATCTGGCCATGTCCGGCAGCGTAACAGGCATGCATCAAATTCAGAGCTGCGTCTGAAGATGGTCGGTCAGAAGATCTTTGAGAACCAACCAGTACAATTGGGACAGGTGAGTTCTGCACCATAAAAGATAAAGCATTTGCTGTGTGATGCAGGGTATCAGTACCATGGCCAATGACAATTCCTTCGACACCATTTTCGATTTCCTTCCCAATAGCAATAGCCAAAGCTTTATACTGATCCGGACCCATATTTTCTGAGAATACAGCAAATACTTTTTCTGTATTCAAATTGCAAATGTCGGCAAGTTCTGGTACAGCTCCGTATAATTCTCCCGGTGAAAAGGCTGGTATAACAGCTCCGGTTCGATAATCTAATCGACTAGCAATTGTTCCACCAGTACCAATCAATTTGACTTTAGGTAAATTCTCGGTGTAAGGAAACTCTTTTTCCGGAATTTTATAATTCGCCTTGTAATAGTCTACTTCTTTTATGAATTCTATGGTACTGACAGAAATGCCAATATTATAGCCGGTTTCAATTTTAATTACGATATGTTGGTCGTCATCGTTTTCTGCTCTGGGTAGAACAGTACCTTTAAAAACACCGCCAGATGTTTCAAACTCTGCAAGACCCCATACTCTTACATTGAATTTTTTAAGTGTTAGAAGAGCATCTCCTCTGTATCCTTGAAAAATATCTTCGCTCATTGTTTCTCGATTTCCTGTTGAACTAATTGACTTAACCTGGCCGGAGAAATATTGCCAATTGCTTGATTTCTTATTTGGCCCATCAACCAGTTAAGAATAGCCAGGTCATTCTCTGATTTTCTTATTTCCTTGAATTTTTCGACGAGGAAACCAACTGGTGCCAACAAGGTTTCTTCAGTTCTTTTTTTGAATTTAAGACTGATCAAAACAGAATCCATATCCATATTTGGATACTCCATTATAATAGGGAGCATCGTTTTAGCGATCATTAAATCCATGCTTTGTCGCGTGATGAATGCGAACAGGTCATGTAATTGCTGATAGGAGAAGTCTTTGTGTGGGGTTTTTTGCCCTTCCAGATGTTTCATATGATGCCCCATGAAAATACCTAACCATTTTGGGGAAATTCCCAAGTCCTTATTTATGCTCTCAAGTAACTGAACCAGATTTTTCTTAAGGAGATAATGGAAAGTATCTTCAGGTATTTCCCAGTTTTTCATCTGCTCGAAACGTTTGTGAATCGGGAGAGGAAGATCTTGATTTATCTCCTCTATTTCCTTTTCATCAAGAGGAATTGGAGCAGAATCAGTATCCGGATACATGCGGTCAGCCCCAGGTAAAACACGCTCAAAAATCGTTGTTCCATCTGGCAGTCCTTTTCTGGTTTCATTTGGAACTCCTGAAAATGCCATCTGACAGCGCTCTTCAATAGTCTCAAGTGCAGTAGGGATATCAGTTTTTGGTCCCCAGAAGATAATCTGAGCATCAGTGGGATGTGCTCCAAGTAAAGTACGTATTTTATCGTAATCAATTCCTGATTCTTTGATGTCAAAAGACTCAGAATGAGTGAGATTAGGCTTTTCAATACAGGCTATTACTTTGAGGCGATCACTTATTTCATTGGCAAAATACTTCCCGGGTTGAGTAAAGTGTGACATCAAACCGGCAAAACCAGGAAGATTCACTGCATGAATCTGATATCTGCTTTTTTTTGCCATTACAATGGGGGGATATTTACTTCTGAGCTTCTCAAAAGACAAGGGAATGGTACTGATTTTCCATTTCTCAGCCTGATAATCACGAGACAATAATTCTTTACGAATTGCCAGCAATGCATATTGCCTGAATGCTTCAATATGACTTAAGCGGGGAATCCATTTGTTATGGGCAACCCCTTTTATC
>JABHCC010000194.1 GCA_018669475.1 Bacteroidota bacterium
AAACGATACCTGATATCCTCCTGATAGGCTTCCAAAATATGCCGGGCCATATGATCAATACCTTCAGGACCCCATAATTGCAATGGTACATTACGTCCCATTATCCAGGGAGTGAAAATCAGATCTGGCAAACCAATGCTATGGTCTGAGTGCAGATGGGTAAGAAAGGCTATATTCAGTCTTTTTGCGCTCAAAGCTTCAAGCGTACCATTATAAGTAGGAGATAAAGCAGCTGCCTGTCTAACAATCCCTGATCCAAAATCTACTAAGTAGGCCTGGGAGTCAACAATAACAGCAATAGCCGGGCCGCTGTGTTCAGGATCAGGATTAGGATTACCAGAGCCTAATACAACAAGCTTCGTTTGAGATACAGCTGTTGAAAATACTAAATGCGAAATGCAAAGGGTACAAAACAAAATCTTGCTCCTGATAGCTTGAAGAATATTATTTCTTCGACTCATTTTTCTCATAGTATCTACAGTAAGGTTTTAAATCGCATTCTGTACACAGAGGTTTGCGCGCCTTGCAGACATATCTGCCATGGAGAATCAGCCAGTGATGTGCAATAGGCCATAGCTCAGGCTCTATATTAGCAGTCAATTGGTTTTCGGTTGCAAGAGGAGTTTTCGTTTGAGATGCCAAACCAATTCGGTTAGCAACTCTGTGAACATGGGTATCTACAGCAAACGCTTGTTTATTAAAAGCAACTGACGCAATAACATTTGCCGTTTTGCGTCCAACACCAGGGATTTTTTGCAGTTCATCAACAGTTTCAGGGATTTCTCCATTGAAGTCTGAAATTACTGTATTTGCTGCAGCTCTTAAGTGCTTTGCCTTATTATTAGGATAACTGCAGGAGCGTATAATTTCAAAAACCTCATCTTGAGATGCGTTTGCAAGGCTAACTAAATCTGGTAAGGCTACAAAGAATGAAGGTGTAATCAGATTAACTCTTTTATCAGTACACTGTGCAGATAGTATTACGGAAACCATAAGTTCGTATGGAGTTTTATAGTTCAATTCAGTTTCTGCAATTGGCATATTGGTCTGAAACCAGTTGACTACCTTAGTGTAGCGTTCCTTCTTTCTCATTCAAAAAAAAATTGATCAATGGCAATTTACGCAAAAAGAAAGGCCATCCGAAGATGGCCTTATCTAATTATATCTAAAAATATCTAAATATTACTAAATATTAGTTCTGTATGAGTATTCCTTTAGGTTTGAGCATACCGGGCCCAATAAATATTTTATTGAACAGATCACCAGTATCACCATTAAATACTGTTGCTCCATTAGCGTTCGAATAAATCAACTTGCTCCCATCTGTATCAATTAATCCTCTGATTTCCACTGAAGTCATGTTAATACCTTCAATAATCAGGCTGTATGGTGCTGAAGTCATTACCGGAATTTCAACATCATCTCTGAATTCAGTTCCTACCGTATAAGAAATAGACTCCAAATAATTACTCATATAAGTAGAATCAACAGGCTCTCCATTAATTGTCCAGCCTGATGCTTCGTCATTAATTAAAGTGAATGATGAATCAGCCGGATAGCTTACGCTGATACGACTTATGTCATTACGGTTTCCTCTGAATACAGATTTATCTCTTAAACCATTGATATCCCTGTTAAAGGTCATACTCAGATATCCTTCAACAGCAAAAACATCTTTCTCCTTTGTCAGACGAACGTAAGTTTTGGGTTTCCGGGTATTCTGATTGTATGAGAACCTGCCAATATGAATATCCCCAATAACCTTTTTATCAGAGTTCACAATAACACGGACTCCCGTAGTATCAGTAACATCAAATTCAGACCATCTGTCTTTTTTTGCCGCTACTTTCTGAACAGCCTGCAAAGCTGATAATTCAAAGATCATGTTACTAATCATATCAGAATCAGCAGGATATTCCTTATCACCATCCTGAATAGTCCAATCTCCATCATTGTTTACAATACTGAAAGGCTTAAAGTTATTAGCTTGAGTATGAAGATCTAAAGAAACCACATCTTCAGCAGCGAATTCCATCAGTTCTGACTTGAAATTTGTTTCACCCTTCTTTGATTGAGATATTTTGTTAATTACAACTGCAGTCAGAAGAACTACGAATAATAAGTAAAGTACTTTACTTGTTCTTTTTCTTTTATACATATCCTTCCTCCATACGTTTAATTCTAAGATTCCTGTTGAATTGCATTCTGAATACTCCGTAGATAATTATCAGCAAGATGGGTAGAAGCAGATTTAAATATTTCAGGAAAGCTTTTTTCCCATCTTCTATTTCATCAAGTGGTCGGGAAGTAATTCCTTTGGTTCGAAGTTCAATGAGACCTGTATCATCCGACAGGTAATCGATAGAGTTTACCATCAGGCTTATATTATCCTCGCCTTGCTGACGAGCTTGCTGACCTTCGCCATTTACCGGGAAGTCACCATCAGCAATAACAATCATTTGCGAGAAAGTATTACCTACCAATTTACCAGCTAACAAACCACCAACAGTTAGATTCTCAAGAGGAAAATCACCATCAGTCCATGGACGACTAACATCAAAAATAACCGGTGAAGGTTGAGTACCAGCTTTCTCAGATGTCCAGAGCAGCGGAGTGAAAGTTTTTGTTGTATCACCAGTATAATTCATATTACTTACAAATGGAAGAATAACATTTTCAAGTCCACTTGTAACAGGATGATCAGCAAAGCCAGAGATCATTGGGATATAATAGAAAGGAACCTGTGTGGTATAAGTAAAAACACCTTGCTGTTGACGTACTGATATTTTAGCACAACGTGCATCAATCACGAAATTATTTTCAATAATCAGACCTTTTGAAGTCAGCCAGGTTTCCAAACCGGTACTGACTGAGTTTCCTCTTGCTGTATTCAGATCTCCATCCACGCGGTTGATACCAAGAAATATGCTTCCACCCCGACCAAGAAAACGATCTAACTGAGCCAAATGGCTTGCCGGAAATGTATCTTTTGGTGCTACAAGGGCCAGAGTCTGATATTTTTCAAGAGAATTCACAGTATCAGTAAGAGTAACAGGCTCTACATGATACAAAATACTAAGTGAACTAAGTGCCTGGGCGTAAGCTCCGACAGGAGGTTCACCATGACCCTGAAGCAGGCCGATAACAGGTTTATTCATAACAGATATCTTCTTTATGGTTGAAGACAAGGCATATTCCATGGCAACACCGGGCTGCATAAATGGAATAACTTCAGTTTGTTCACCCATAGATATAACAGCTCCCAGGTAAACCTTCTGTTGTTTAGCCTGATCCTTTTCGCGAACAGTGGCAATAACAGGTTGAATACCGGCTGACATAGCCTCCTGTTCAGTTACTTCACTCGAACTTGGATCAATAAACTCAAAAACAACCATGCCTTTTGAAAGATTACTGTATTCGATCAGCATTTCTTTAAAGTCACGTTTGGTTTGGTTCATCTGAGTAGGAACATCTTCACTGAAGTAAGCAGTAACAGTTACTGGCTCTTCAAGATTTCTAACGATATTCTTAGTGGCATCACTCAAGGTGTATCGGTTATCTGAGGTCAGGTCAAGGCGAAGGAAAAAGCTATCTGACAGTAAATTAACCAGAATGAGAACGCCCACTACAATAAATATATATGTTGTTGTTCTTTTCATAATTTCTCAGTTTTCAGATTAGGTCCGCCTCCGTGTTATGACAAATTCTGCAGCAGCCAGACCAAGAGCAATCAAACTAAAGAAATATATAAGGTCTTTAGTGTCGATGACTCCTCTGGAGATGGACTCAAAATGAGTGCTCAGGCTTAGGTAATGCATAATATTTCCGAGTAAACCAGTGAAACTGGCCGACAAAATATTAAAGATGATATGGAAGAATATTCCAATCAACAAAGCCAGTAAGAAACCAACAATCTGGTTATTTGAGATGCTACTTGCAAACAAACCAATGGCAATATAGGAGGCTGACATCAGTAAAAGAGCAAGATAACCAGCCCAAACAGCACCATGGTCAATCGGACCAAGGGTCGAGACTGTTATATAATAAGGAATAGTAAATGCCAGAGCAATTGCGATCAGAATCCAGGTTGATAAAAATTTACCTATTATCACTTGCCAGTCTGATATCGGTTTTGTTAACAGGAGCTCAATAGTTCCTGAACGGTTTTCCTCAGCAAGCTGTCCCATGGTAAGTCCCGGAATAAAAAAGAACAATGTCCAATAAGCTATGCCAAAAAATGATTGAAGGCTGGCCTGACCGACCATAAAAATGTCAGCACCACTGATCCAGGTGAAAAATCCACTGAAACCGAGGAAAGCCACCAGTAATATATAAGCTATCAGCGAATTGAAAAAGCTTCTCAATTCCCTTCTTGCCAATATCCATATTTCTCTCATGGTAATATCTTTAATACGGTTTGTTACTACTTAGTTAATTGATGGAAAATATCCTCCAGTTTGGTTTCAACCGGAGTTAATTCAGTAAGTGTCCAGGAGTTCTCAACACAGAGATTGAAAATAGCTCGCCGTGATGTTGTATTAGCCTTACTCTGAATCTCAAAACGAAGAGGATCATCTAGTTTGTCAACCAACTCAACCGATTCAACAGCTTTAAGAGCTTTATAAACAGCATCTTTCTCACCGTCTTCAATTGACAACATTAAAATCTCCTGACCATGGGCCTGCTTTCTCAGTTCTTGCGCACTTCCATCAGCAACAATTGCCCCTTTATTTATGATCAGTATTCGATCACAGGTTGCTTCAACTTCAGCAAGAATATGAGAACTTAAAATAACAGTTTTCTCCCTGCCTATCGTTTTAATTAATTCACGGATTTCAACAATCTGATTTGGGTCTAAACCAGAAGTAGGCTCATCAAGAATCAATACATCAGGGTCGTGAATCAAAGCCTGTGCAAGACCTACACGCTGCTTATATCCTTTTGATAATTCATTGATTTTCTTGTGCTTTTCCCCCTCGAGTCCGCAAACACGAACCATCTCAAGCAAACGATCTTTGATCTTATTCTTGGCAATTCCTTGCAAGTCTGCAACAAATCTCAAATAATCAAGCACCGGCATTTCTTCATACAGAGGATTATGCTCAGGCAAATAACCAATTTGTTTTTTGACCTGTTCAGGCTGTTCTTCAACAGAGAAATCACCCACGCGGATATTTCCTTTTGTAGGGGTAAGAAATGAAGTGATAGCTTTCATTGTGGTAGTTTTACCTGCCCCGTTTGGGCCCAGAAAACCAAGTACTTCACCTGTATTCACCCTAAAAGAAATATTATCCACCGCGTGTTGTGAACCATACATTTTGGTCAGATTCTCAACAATTATGTCCATGGTGAAACTTTTAGTTTTTAATTTTTTCAGGATTACAAAAAAAGCAAACTAAAGCTTAATAAAAAAGCAGCTAATCAAGCAATTTTGACTCTGATAACAAAAATTAACACTAAAGCCACACTTCTAGTTGAAGAATTGTTTTTGTTCTGGCATTCAGGCTGTATCGATTATCAATGCGATGTCCGATTATCCAGATAATATCTTCTCCAGAGCATAATAACCAAATCTTATTCTTAAGGTGTACCGGAATTTTCTCGTCAATGAAATAATCACTAAGTTTTTTGGCTTTATCCATTCCAAAAGGAAAAAAGAAGTCTCCCGGGCGCCATCTTCTCAAGAATAAAGGATATTGAAGTTTTTCACTATCCAAACTAGCTATATCTGGTGAAAGAGGAATTTTATAATCAGAAGCAGAGAAGTGTTTCAATTGTATTAGCAAGGGTTCTTCCAATCTATCCTGATTCTTCTCTATGTAATAAAAGCCAGTTTCCTCATCAGTATTTATCCTTATCAAAAACAAATTCTCCCTGTCTTTGACCAATGAGTGGGTAGGGGAATGGAATTTCCTGCCGGATGGAGACTGCAGGCTAACAAGAATTGATTTTACCTGCTTTGAGTTGAAACCAAAAGGATGTAAAAAACGAAAAAGAAACCAAGAGGGTTCAATATATCGGCCAATAGCTTCAATTGATAGCCTGACATCCTCATTGCAATCGTCCACAACATCTTTCTCCCACTTTGCAAACTGTTCTTCAAGAATATTATTTGCCTGCCGGATATGCTGGATGTCGGATAACAGAGTTGCTGAGTAAGAGGGATTTATTTTATGAAACTCAGGAATGATATTTAGCCTGATACGGTTTCTGGAGTAATCGGTTTTTTTATTGCTGGAGTCCTCACGATAAGAAATACCATTCTCCTTTGCATATACATGAATTTGTTTTCGCGAGGCCCAAAGTAGTGGACGGACAATCGAAGTAGTTTTTGCTGCGATACCTGTCAATCCCTTAATTCCAGTGCCACGAGAAAGGTTCAGATGGAATGTTTCTACAACATCATCAGCATGGTGAGCAAGAGCTATAAGATTATAATCTTCTTTATTGCGAATACTCTCAAACCACTCATAACGCAATTCCCGGGCTGCCATTTGAATAGAAATGCCTTTCTCCTTAGAATACTCTGCAGTTTTGAATTTTGAATGAAAGAAGTCTATTTTTTTACCTGATGTCCATTTTCTGACGAAGTTCTCATCCTCATCAGATTCTTCTCCACGCAAGCCAAAATTGCAATGAGCAATTCCGCAATCATACCCCATACGAATCAGGATGTCAGCTAAAACCATTGAGTCAAGCCCACCACTTACAGCTATCAGTACTTTATCATTTCGATTAATCAACTGATCGCTTTTTATCCGGGAGGTAAATTCTTGAATCATGATCAGACAATTAACTGTCAAGATTTAACAAGATCCGTCCTCGACTTTTTTTTGTAATCATGATACTCAGATATTGATCAAGTTCATCAAAGCCAATTTCAGTAAGTATGTCGTTCATATTATCTGGCTTCCAATCATCTGCCAGTAAGTTCCAAAGTTGAGTACGCAATGACATAGGAGTATCCTGGGTTCCAACTCCCAATAAATTGATGCCATTCAGTATAAAAGGGAAAACGGTAGTTTTTAATTCATGGCTTTCGATATTTCCAACTGTAACTACATTACCACCATAACTTACTGATTTAAGAATTGTTGCTAAAGTATTGCCTCCGATAACATCAAATGCTCCTGCCCATGCAGGACGAAGTAAAGGCCTGCTACTTTTGTCATTTGTAAGTGATGAATCTACGACTTCACAAGCTCCAAGATTCAATAGTTTTTCAGTATCATCATGCATCTGAGAAACTCCGGCCACAACATCAAATCCAAGCTTAGCTGCAATCATTATGGCAAATCCGCCAACTGCCCCCCTGGCACCAGTAACAAGAAGTTTGCCCATATCAGGCTTTTGGCCATTATGAATCATGCTATGCAAGCCTTGAGCAGCTGTTAGTCCGGCAGTTCCAAATATCATACTTTCACGAAGGGTCATTTTATCCGGCAGGGGAATAACCCAGTCCCCGGGAACAGATATATAAGTGCCAAAACCACCATCAGTATTCAT
>JABHCC010000195.1 GCA_018669475.1 Bacteroidota bacterium
CGAGGACACAATCCTGCCATCCGGGAGCTTAAGAGAATCGAAAAAAGAAATCAGGAGAGCTCATGCTGTATGCGTTACAGGATGTACACCAGACATTGATATTGTCAGAATCAAACAGGCGATTCAGAAGTTCGCAAAGCAGAAAATCTTTTTCTCGAAAATCATATACCGCAAGCCCGAAGGTCATATCCGGCAGGACGTACTTTTACTAAGCTCAATTGCAAAGCCTGAATCCATGTTGAAATATCTACAGGATAAATACCAATATGTTGATCACCTGCAATTTCCGGATCATCACCAGTATACAAATGCTGATATCCGAAAGATTTTATCTAATTTCATGCGCTTAAGTAATGAGCGGGTGATAATAACAAGCGGCAAAGACTGGGTTAAGCTAAAACAGTTCAAGGAGCTTGAAAATTATCCAATAGAATGCCTGGACATCGGCATATCCCTGCTCGAAAAGGGTGAAGAGGAACTTATAAACCAGATTCAGAACTATGTTGAACAATATTCACGAAACTATTGATTTCATATCGGCCAATACGCGTATTCGTCCGACCACAGGTATTATCCTGGGAACAGGCCTGGGTGGCCTGATTGATGAAATCGAGATCAGTAAAAAAATTCCATATAAAGACATCCCTCACTTTCCAACATCTACGGTTGAAGGACACAGCGGGAATCTTATTCTTGGCAAACTGAACAATCACAGGGTTGTTGTGATGCAAGGTCGCTTTCACTATTATGAAGGCTACAGTATGCAGGAAGTCACTTTTCCTGTTAGAATTTTAAAAGGGCTGGGAATACAGCAACTCTTTTTGTCAAATGCTGCAGGCGGAATAAATCCTGACTTTTCAATAGGTGATTTGATGACAATTACCGACCATATTAACCTGTTCCCCGACAATCCTTTGAGAGGCCCGAATGATGACAATCTTGGTCCGCGTTTCCCTGACATGAGTGAGCCCTACAGCCAAAAGCTGATTGATCAGGCTCATGAAATTGCAGGTTCTCTGGGTTTCAAACTTCATAAAGGGGTTTATGTTGGCAATCAGGGCCCAAGTTTTGAAACACCTGCTGAGTACACCTTTTACAGGTTAATTGGAGGTAGTGCAGTTGGTATGTCAACGGTACCTGAGGTTATTGTTGCCCGGCATATGGGACTTCCTGTTTTTGCAGTATCGGTGATCACTAATATAGCTGTACCCGGCAATTTTCAGAAGAATAACCATCTTGATGTTCAGGAGGCAGCAGAGCAGGCTGGTAAAAATCTGGCCCAACTGTGTAAAGAGATGCTGACCTGAACTATAAACAAATAATTCTATGGATATCAAACGTGTATGCGTCTATTGTGCATCCAGTACAATTATTGCTCCTGTATTTGTTGACCATGCGATAAAACTAGCCAACATACTGGCTGATAACAATATACATCTCGTTTTTGGTGGTAGCCGTACCGGCTTGATGGGCATTCTGGCCGATCAGATTAATGAACGTGGCGGTACCACAGTTGGGATTATGCCTGAATTCATGAAAGAGGTTGAATGGCATCATGAAAACCTCACTGAAATGATTTGGGTCGACACTATGGCCCGCAGAAAAGAAGTGATGATCGAAGATGTTGATGCCGTAATTACTCTTCCGGGAGGATGTGGCACAATGGAAGAATTCATGGAAACTCTGAGCTTAAAGCGTCTGGGCTTATTCACAAAACCAATGATTATTCTGAATTCTGATAATTTCTACAATCCCCTGATAGATCTGCTTGAAGCAATGCTTCGCGAAAATTTTCTGGGTCCGAAACACCGTCAAATGTGGGAGGTGGTGGACAAGCCTGAGGATATCATAAGTGCTATTAATAATTCAACTACCTGGGATTCATCAGCACAGGATTTTGCTCTTGTTGATTAATCTATCACTGCGCAGGCTTTTTTCCATCTTTTTATTGTTCCGTTTGCATTAGTATAGTGGATTATCAGGATATAGATTCCTGTTGGAACCGGATGTTGGAATTCATTTAAACCATCCCAATATAGCTGACCACTAATAGGCAATACATCCCAATCCTGAATCAGCCTTATTAATATTCCAGACGGGTGGCGCACCTCAAATCTTCCGGTATAACCTGGTTCATCAATCTTTAGCTGAACAATTACCAGGTCATCATTGCCATTTGAATCCTGACTAACAACATCACTGCTTAGTTTAAATTTGTCATACTGATCACCTGCCGGATAAAGCATTTGCGAATTTTCACATCCTGGAGTAGCGTGTCCTACATTAGCAGCTGCAGAGTACCAATTGCCGGCCATTCTACCTGAAGCATGATAATTCATACGTTCAAGTGAAACACCTGACTCATCCGGCAGGCGATCATCATGCCAATCAGGATCATAAACCACTTCTTCTATCAATTCGTGAGATTGAGTCAGTAATCTGATCCCTCCGCCGCTATTGTTCAAAGCGGGCAAATCAGCTCTTACACTAACTGTTTCAACCGGAGCCTCCGGATATTTTTTACTGAACCAAATAATATCATCGCAAAAGAGGCCGTATTCCTGAGGAAAGAGCAGAAAAGATCCATCACCTTCTCTGGAAAAGTCTTTCACCCAATCTAAATCATCCACAGTAGCTACTAATACTTGATTCAGATCAAGAATCTGATCCGACAGGTTAAATACTTCAATATACTCCAGACCGGTATCATCCGGATCAAACATAATCTCAGTTATTATCAGCTTACCTGAATCAAGCTCGCCCGGTAATCCATATTTCAGAAGCGATGGCTCCAAATTCCTGCCATTACAATCAAGGACAGGTCCCCCAACATCGATATGATAAGTCATTCCGGGGGCTATAGGAGAGTCAAATTTCAGTATAATCTGATCACATCGATCATCAAAAAATGCCATATCCATTATCTTATGGTGGTCAGGAATAATTATTAAATCCTGGAGAGGTTTGGATGGTAACAAAGGCTGTGAGAAAAGCACAATTATTTCCTGATCAGACAGATATGCGCACCTGCTGGCTTTGAAAACAGAGTGACTCTTTTCAGGACAATAGCTTGCAGTGAGAAAGCCCGGACTTCCCCCAAGCACCTCTTTTGATACCTGCCAACTATCTGGATCGCAGGGTTTATCAAGGCATGACAGTTCCAGACTCCAACCACCATCTCTTTGTAATACATCATGATACTGACCCTGAGAGTAGCTGGTGAAATGAACAATTTGGCCTGATGGATCTTTAAGCACAAGATACTGACCAGAATTTCTCAGACTTAGCCATTTAGTAAGACCGAGGGTTTTACAAGCAAACAAGTTTTCATCACCTGAGCGAACTAAAACAAGGCAAGACCAGGGAGAAATAATGGCTTCAGTCAGATGCACGGATTTTTCACCAACCATCCAGGTCCAACCATGCATCTGGACTGAATCCTCAGAATTATTATACAGTTCAACAAATTCACAGTCAGGTAAGCCTACTGATGGAGTAGGATCAGACATTACTTCGCTAATCAGAACGGGGAATAGGGTATCCTGAGTCCATCCGGTAAGATGACAGAATACGAGGGCAATACAAAGAAGATAGTTCATCCGTTTATATTTATTATTTTTGCGCCGGTTAGTTATATAGATGCATTTCTTGCATCCAAATGGAAAAATAAAGGGTAAAAAATGAAAATAGCTGTTGTAGGTGCCACTGGCCTGGTGGGGCAAAAAATGTTAAAAGTACTTGAAGAGCGTAATTTTCCGGTAAGTGATCTTATTCCTGTTGCATCAGAAAAATCTGTAGGAAAGAAAGTAGTTTTTAAGGCAAAAGAGTATACAATTGTAGGGCTCAGCACAGCTGTTGATATGAAACCGGCTATTGCCATTTTTTCAGCTGGTGGCCAGATATCTTTAGATTGGGCGCATCGTTTTGCAAGAAATGGAACTTTCGTCATTGATAATTCCTCAGCCTGGAGAATGGATCCCAATATTCCATTGGTTGTTCCGGAGATCAATCCTGATGTGATAGGTAAAACTGATCGAATTATTGCCAATCCTAATTGCAGTACTATACAATTATTAGTTGCCCTGGCTCCCTTACATAAAGCTTTTGGTATCAAAAGAGTAGTAGTTAGCACATATCAATCTGTTACCGGCACCGGTGTCAAGGCCGTACAACAACTGGAGTCAGAAGAACAGAGTTTGACTAATGATTCAGCGGATGCATATCCTCATCCTATTCACCACAATTGTCTTCCTCACTGTGATTCTTTTCTGGATAATGGCTACACTAAAGAAGAAATGAAATTGCTCAATGAAACCAGGAAGATACTTAGAGACGAGAGCATCCAACTCACTGCCACTGCGGTAAGGGTTCCGGTAATTGGCGGACATTCAGAGTCGGTAAATATTGAGCTGAAGAATGAATTTGAGCTTGCTGAGGTAAAAGCTCTTCTGGCTGAAGCTCCGGGTTTGACCATACTGGATAAACCTGAAGATAATCTTTATCCGATGCCCCTGAATGCACATGAAAAGGATGAAGTTTTTGTCGGCCGCATCCGGAAGGATAATTCCTGTATGAATGCTTTAAATATTTGGATTGTTTCAGATAATCTGAGGAAGGGTGCAGCAACGAATGCTGTTCAAATTGCTGAGTATTTATTTATCAAGAAAATTGTCAGTTGATCAGATCAGGCTCCTTAACTCACTTGTACCTAAGAAAGAAGTGCGGGCTGTATTTGAGAGAACGATCAGGGTTTTGCGGGTTCCTAATTCACGTATATAGTAAGATCTGAATCCCTTCCACCATCCGGAGTGATACACAATTTTATTATTAGGATCAGCTGCATTAATCCGCCATCCTAATCCATAATTATCCCATTGGTACAAATCCTTATGCTGAGGTTGAAAAGCCTTATCAAGCAACTCCAAACTCACCAGACTACCATTTTGCAGAGCGACGTCCAATTTATACAGATCGATCGCAGAGGAATAAATACCCTTATCCCCGATAACTCCGTTCAGGTAAGTATTATCGGCAATTCGTCGGCCGGAGTGATATCCTTTAACCTGATTATAATTAAGCGGCGTGACCTTCTTATTATAAACGAGGCTGTTCTGCATATCCAGTGGGATAAATATCTTGGTCTTAACAAAAAGTTCATATGCAATATCACTTACCTCCTCTATTATCAGGGCCAGCAGAGCGTAATTTGTATTACTATAATTGTAGCGTCGATCAGGTGGATAGTATCTTTCAGGATGGTGTTCAGTCAGCAGATTGAGAACATCTCTGTTTGATATTGGAATATTCTGATCAGGCCATACCGAATCAGCAAAATACATATAGTTTGGCAAACCACTTCGGTGATTTAGCAGTAATTGCACCGTAATACCCTTGTAAGGAAAATCAGGAAAGAAGTTCTGAATGGTATCATTAAGGTTTATCAGACCCTGGTCAACCAGAATCAGAGTTGCCAAAGCTGTAATGGGTTTTGAAACAGATGCAAGTTGAAAAGATGACTCTATTGAAAGAGAATCGCGCTTCCTCAAATCACCATACCCGTAGGCCTCTGCTAATTGCACCTCACCATCTACTGCATATAAAACTGTACCATTGAATCCATTATACTTGTTACGTCGGGTAAAATAGCGATCGAGTCTGGCAATGGCAGATTTTCGCTCAGCCATATCAGGGATCTTACTGTTTTCACCTGCCGGATTCGCTGGTGGGGTTTCCACGGGGTTCATAGCCCCACCAGGCTCTTGCTCACCCCGTGGAGGGCCATCCTGGCAAGAGAGTGGAAGAAATAAAGCAATAATAGCTATGTAAAAAACCCGTTTCATACCTGATATAATAAATCGTTGTAAGGATATCTTTTCACATGAATTTCCTTAACCTGCTCATAGAGCACTTTTTTAAACGAATCCATATTCATTTTATTTTTGGCTGATAAGAAAATACAAGGATGATTTGTCAATCCAATCCATGATGCCTCTAACTCTTCAAGACTATAATTCTCTCTCTCTTTAGGGGTAAGATCATCATCATCCTTTTTAACATAGCTAAAAGCGTCTATTTTATTAAACACCAAAATGGTGGTTTTGTTTAGGCTTTCCAGATCTTTAAGAGTTTCCTGAACCACTTCGATCTGGTCTTCGAAACCCGGGTGTGAGATATCTACAACATGAAGAAGAACATCTGCTTCCCTTACTTCATCAAGAGTTGATTTAAATGATTCAACCAGGTGATGAGGCAACTTACGTATAAAACCCACTGTATCACCAAGAAGAAACGGTAGATTACCAATAACAACCTTACGCACAGTAGTATCCAATGTTGCAAACAGTTTGTTTTCGGCGAAAACATCTGATTTGCTCATCACATTCATTATGGTTGATTTCCCAACATTAGTATACCCAACCAGTGCAACACGAACCATTTTACCACGATTTTTACGTTGAGTGGCCATTTGCTTATCAATTCTGATCAGCTGATCCTTCAAACGAGATATTTTGTCCCGAATAATCCGTCGGTCAGTTTCAATTTCGGTTTCACCCGGACCTCTCAAACCTATCCCTCCGCGTTGTCTCTCGAGGTGAGTCCACATTCTTGTGAGTCGTGGTAGCAGATACTGATATTGTGCCAGCTCAACCTGCACTTTGGCATGAGCTGTTCTGGCCCTTTTCGCGAAAATGTCAAGAATGAGATTGGTGCGGTCGAGAATTCTTTTCTTAAATATTTTCTCCAGATTCCTAAGTTGAGTAGGAGTTAGTTCATCATCGAAAATAACCAGATCAACTTCTTCTGCTTCAACATAGGATCGTATTTCTTCGAGTTTCCCCTTTCCAACAAAGGTGGCTGAATTACTAGTATCCAGATTTTGAGTAAACCGTTTTACCACTTTTGCTCCGGCGGTATCTGCAAGGAATGCCAGTTCATCAAGATATTCGCTAAGCATTTTTCCTGTTTGATTGCGGTTAATTACCCCAACCAACACGGCACTTTCCTGTTCTGCTTCTGTTAAATAATAGTTACCCATTGGTCAATAATTGTGCAAGTATACTGTGATACCCATTTATTAAGGGTGCAAAGATGGAAAAAGTATCACTGAGTTATTCACGAGGCTTTTTAAAATTGCTGAAATATTTATTTGTAAGTTGAGTACATGTATATCAAAAAAGGCTCCTGTTGGGAGCCCTTTAAATATTCTTTGTTATCAGGTATTACTGAAGAATAAACTTAACCGGGATAGCCATTGAAACGTTTACTGGTTTTCCTCTTTGCTGACCAGGGCTCCATTTTGGAGCAGCTTTCAAAGCACGTAACACTTCATTATCCAATGATGGGTCAACACCACGAACAATTCTGATAGCAGTAATTTGACCTTGCTTATTCACAACAAAATTTACATAAACAGTACCACTGATACCATTCTCCATGGCAATAGGCGGATAATCTATTGATTCCTGGATATAATTCCTGAAATTCTCCAGGCTTCCTCCCTGGAATTTAGGCATATCTTCCACGATGAAAAACACTTCAGCTTCATCTTCTTCTTCCTCTTCCATCGCAATCACCTCGATTTCCTCATCTTGTGAAGCTTCAAAGTCTTCAATTTCAAATTCATCTTCCAGTTCTACATCATCTTCCACGATGTTCAGCTCCAGGATAACCTTTTGGGGTTTAGGAGGATCAGGAGGCTTTTGCATTTCCTGACGGGTGATAGGGATAATTTCCTCTTCACCTGCTAAATCTTGTAGTTCACCAAGTGAACCGAAACTGACTTCTTCTTTAGTCCATTCGAATGCAAGTAGCACTAGTGCAAGAGCTATTACATATCCGATTTCCAGAAAAAGTGACTTTTTCGTTTCCAGATTTGCTTTGTTTGACTTCTTTAATTCCATTTTGCTGCTGATTTTGCGGGTATAAAAGTAACGATTACAAATTAATTTCGAAAGCTTGGGAAGCTACTTTTTTGTAGGTGTGAAGAAAAAGCGGTTTGTCGTGTTCTGATTTCACTGCAGAACGAACTTTATTGGTATAGTCATTCTAACATTTACCGGTTTTCCTCTTTGTCTCCCAGGCTCCCATTTTGGTGAGCTTGACATAGTGCGAATCACTTCATTATCAAGGCTTGACTCAACACTTCTCACAATTATAAGCTTGACTAGTTCACCATTTTGATTTACAATAAAATTCGCATAGACGGTTCCACTGATTCCATTTTCCATGGCTATTTTCGGATACTCAATTGAGGATTGCACCCAATTTCTGAACTTATCCAGGCCTCCTCCCTGAAATTTGGGCATATCCTGAACAATAACAAAAAATTCAGGCTCCTCTTCTGGCTCCTCTTCCATTGCAATAACATCGAAGCCATCATCTTGATTAGCCTCAAAATCATCGAGTTGAAATTCTTCATCCAGAACCACATCATCATCTACCAGATTAATCTCAAGAACCGGCATCATTGGTTTTGGTACTTCTTTTTTCTCCTCCAATTCCCGCCGTGTTATGGGAATAATTTCCTCATTGCCTGTCAGGTCCATTAATTCGCCAAGTGAATGGCCAGAGACTTCTTCTTTGGTCCATTCAAATGCAAGCAGTACCCCTACAAGAGCCAGCACGATGCAAATTTCAAGGAAAAGACCTCTTTTCTTTTCCAGATCAGCCTTAGGTGATTTTTTCAATTCCATTTTTTTAGTATTAAAAATTTAACATAAAAAGTGGCTGACGTAATTAGTAGGGGGATACTATTTTCAAAGAACTCTTTATTCTAACAATACAAATATAGCACCATTCAGCTAATTTCTTAGTTATCCCACTAATTAATTAGCTGCACTTATGAATAAATCACCTACATCTTTGTTCAATCTATAAATAATTGTACTTTTGCCGACTCTCACACCCACACCCACACCCA
>JABHCC010000196.1 GCA_018669475.1 Bacteroidota bacterium
CTGCCGGATGGAGCTCATATAACAAAAAAGCAATCATTCCAGTGTATGTCTAATTGAGTTATCTTATTCAATAATTATTTCATCAATCAGCATCCAGGCTTTTCCACCAGCTCCTTTATGCCATTCAGGACAAACTTTAACACCTTCAGCTTTAATGCGAAGATACCGGCATTTTATATTTTCTATATCAATGGAAAAGTCTTTTATCACTCTTTCATCATTTTGTGTGATTGCAGATCGTTTCAGTATTTTCTCATTTGAAAAATCAATACCGTTAGAAGAGGTAGAGAAGGCAATGCTTTGCGGATGAAAGATCCAATAAGCTTGTGCTTCTAAAAAACCTGCCGAAATGGAGTTAACTTCAATTTCTTTACCCAAATCAAGAATAATTTCCAGATCTTCACCCTCAACTCCAAGCCAGTAACCATCATTATACCACGAAGAAGCACGGATTCCGTCTGTGAGAATATCAGCCCCATTGTTGGTAAATTTCAATGGAGTATCATGTCTTAATTGTACTTGCTTCCCAACAGCAAGATGACTAGTCATGGTGGTATCATACTTCACATTCCTGACCTGCAGGGATCTCCATATATCGGGTGAGCCGGTGTTGTTTTGTGGCAGTCCGGGAGTACTTCTTCCGTCAGAGACATATTTTTCCAGGAGAGTTGTGAGCTCAAAAACCTTATCCGGATAAGTGTTGTACAAATTGTTTTGTTCAACAATGTCATTCTCCAGGTTATAAAGCTGCATCATGGGTAATTTATTGCGCATGGCTGTTTCAGGCGATATGGATGGCCCACCTGAACCCGGACAGATCTCCAGTTTCCATTTACCCTGCCGGATGGAGAATGAACCATCACCAGAGAGATGGACGATAGCCTCTCTGTCAGGTTTTTCGTAAGTCTCTCCCCTTAAGATTGGCAAAATGCTATAGCTATCTTCTCCTGCATTGTCAGGAAGTTTTTTCCCAAGAATGGCTGCACATGTAGCCAATAAATCGGTATGGCAGATAAGTTCGGCGCTTTTGGTTCCGGGTATAATTTTACCAGGCCAAGTGGCAAAGAATGGAACACGGTGACCGCCCTCCCATACGTCAGCCTTCATGCCCCGATATATATAATTGGGTTTATGTCCGTATTTGAAAATCGAGTTTGCTGAACCAGCCATATTTGTTCCATCCATCTGAGGAGACCCGTTGTCGCTGGTAAAGATCACGAGAGTGTTTTTATCCAGGCCGGTTTGCTTTAAAGTATTCATTATGTTTCCTACGATAGCATCCACCTGGTGTACAAAGTCACCATAGAGACCTGCCTGGCTTTTTCCAACATGCTCTTCAGTAGGAGCAATGGGTGTATGTGGCGCCGTTAAGGGGAAATACAGAAAAAAGGGATTCTCTTGTTCAGCTCTGTCCCTGATATACTGAATGACTCTTTTTTCGAGTTCAGGAAGCACCTTGTACAAATCCCAGCCTTCCATCATAATGCCCGGAACGCCATACATAGATATGGACTTATCCAAATCTGGGATGCCAAGGGTCTTGTCATTCTCGATATAGCAGTATGGTGGATAATTTGGTGCATCCATTCCAAAGAAGTAGTCGAATCCACGCGAAGTGGGTCCGTTTTCGAGAGCTCTGGAAAAATCTACATTCCAACCCTTTTCAGTGCCGGTATTCTCAAGAATATCCCCATTCTTATCCCTCCAGTTTAACCCGAGGTGCCACTTTCCAATAATAGCTGTGTGGTAAGCATTATTCTTTAAAAATTGAGGCACAGTAAGCCTGTTTTCTTCTATCAGAGGAGGATCGAAAGACCATAATGCACCCCCTTGTCTTCTTGATCTCCAGGAATATCTGCCTGTTAGTACCCCATAACGAGTTGGGGAACACAGGGAAGAGCCGGAATGAGCATCCGTAAAAGTGATTCCTTGTTCGGCCAAACTGTTTAGATGAGGAGTGGGGATTTTGGAATCAGGGTTGAGACAGGCCACATCCCCGTATCCCAAATCATCTGCCAGGATGTAAATGATATTTGCTTGTTTTACTTGCTCCCTTTCATTATTGCATGCACTCAGGAGGAAAAGTGCTAAAACAGCTAAGATGAATTTGCTTCTCATTTCAATAATTTATTCAGAACAAGAACTTCTCCTTTTTCAGTGCTGAAGCTGGCTGTTGTGTTCTTGTATTTCAGCTTGAAGGAATTTCCAAGTTTTGATAGAATTTTGGCCGATACAAGTTCATCGTTTTTCCATTTTATGTCAACTTCAAATCCTCCGCGGGCGCACAATCCTTTCACCTCGCCATAATCCCATGCTGAAGGGAGAGCAGGTAACAAGTGGATTTCACCCGCATGACTTTGAAGTAAAGCTTCAGCTATACCAGCTGTGGCTCCAAAGTTGCCATCAATCTGGAATGGAGGATGATTGTCAAACATATTCGACATGGTGGATTTCGCAAGTAAGGCAACCAGACTTTCATATACCTCTTCGCTATCGAGTAAACGGGCGTAAAAATTGATCATCCAGGCACGGCTCCAGCCTGTATGACCGCCACCATGTCTGAGGCGTTCTTCAAGAACTTTGGCTGAGGCTTCCATATATTCCGGACTGTCATTCCAGTTGTACTGGTTTGAAGGATGCAGACCGTACAAATGCGACATGTGCCTGTGACCTGGTTGAGCTTCTTTTAAAGATGGATTACTCCATTCCAGAATACGACCATCCTCACCAATCATTGATGGGGTTAGATTAGCCAGCTGTTTTACCAGTTTCTTTCTGAACTTCTTATCCGTGTCAAGCTCTTCTGAGGCCTCAATACATGCGGTAAATAAGTGCCATACAATCTGCAAATCCATTGCCGGACCCATACAAACCGAGGCCTTTTGACCATCCGGAGTGATAAAAACATTCTCAGGAGACATTGACGGACCGGTAAGCAGCTTCCCCGTATTTGGATCTTCAACTAGAAAATCCGACAGGAAAAGAGCAGCTTCACGCATGACAGGATAGCCGTATGTGCTCAGGAATTCCCTGTCTTCAGTGAACAGATAATGCTCCCAGATATGAGTCGCTGACCAGGCTGCTCCCATTGGCCACATTCCATATTGTGGGAAACCGAAAGAAGAGGTAAAATGCCATGCATCTGTTGTATGATGCGCCGTGAATCCATTACAGTCATACAGTTCTTTTGCCGTTTTACGTCCGAGTTCCCTTAATTCCCCAACAAACTCAATGAAGGGAAGATGACATTCAGATAGATTAGTGATTTCTGAAGGCCAGTAGTGCATTTGGGTATTAATGTTGATATGATAATCGCTATTCCAAGGGGGTGCCAGTCCGTCGGCCCAGATGCCCTGAAGATTTGATGGTAAAGAACCCGGACGGGAACAGCTGATCAGCAGATATCGTCCGAATTGAAAATACTGTGCCATCAGTGAGGGATCATATACGCCACGTTTCTGGGCGTCTATACGCTCGTCAGTTGCAAAGCCACTAGCTTCTGATTCAGGTAGCTTGAGTGAAACACGATTAAAATAGCCCTGATATTCTGCCACATGATCCTCTATTATTTGTTCAAATGATCTGCTGGAGGATAGGAGCTGATGTTTGTCACAAATTGCATCGGGTTCCTGACCAAAATAATCTGTTCCGGCCACCAGTCTCAATTCCATTCGATCAGCATCCTTAACAATGATATTATTATCCCCGTGGCTTAAAGTTCCTCCATGATTCATGACCACAAGCCTTGTCTCATAGCGCACTCCATTACCATCAGCAACATGCTGCTTCATGATGATACTATTGCCGCTTACCTCAATAAGCTCTCCTTCGCCTACACGTGAAAGACTGATTTCACAAGAAATTTTACCTGCCTGATTGGCTTCAGCCAAATACACGAGAGCCTGATCAACTGCCGATGAAAAAACCGTACGCTTATGAATAACTCTTCCTGAGCGGAATTGTGTTTTAACAAATGCGCTGTCGAGAGATAGCATCCTCTGGTAGTCTCTGACCCCGGATAATCCTTCAAAATGAAGATTCAGATCACCCAGAGTTTGGTATGAGTTAGTTCCGGATGGCAATCGGTCGCCCATCAATTTCTCTTTAGCCAGCTTTTGTGCCTCGGCATATTCACCTTTGAACAGTAGGTCCCGTATTTCGGGCAAAAATTTGTATCCCTCTTGATTATCAGTGTATTCTCCTCTTTTGCTCCATACGCTCTCCTCGTTCAGCTGCAATCGTTCATTTTCAACCCCGCCAAAAACCATTGCACCAAGCTTGCCATTTCCGACAGGCAAAGCCTCGTTCCAGGTGGAAGCGGCACGTTTGAACCATAATTTTGAATGTTCACTGGCACCGTTGTCCTGAGAGTTGCCACTTATTGTGATTCCTGAAATTAGAAGAATGAAAAGAAAGACTTGTTTAATTCTGAGCATCGTGATAGGGTTAGATTATTGTACAATCACCATTTTATCATAAAATAGTATGTCCAGGATCAAAATTAAAAACTTCACCTAGGTTTATACATGAAAAGCTAATATTTCTATCATTAATATCATGTTTCCAAATGGATAATTCTCCCTTTGTTAGTATTTTTAGCTCTTCATTTCCTTCCGGATAATGGGAATGAGCAAGCGCAGGATATTTTTAAGAAAAATTGAGGGTTTCTATATGAACAAGTTATTGTTGTTTTCATTTTCCTTGTTATTGGTATTAATTTCGGTTAGTGAAGTCGGGGGGCAGATCAGGGAGGATTGGGAGAATCCTGCTGTATTTGGTATTAATAAGGAGCCCGCCCGCCCGCATTTCCTGGGATTTGCAGACAGCTTAAAGGCCTTGGAAAATGATTTCAGTCAATCAGCTAATTACAGCTTACTAAATGACGATTGGAAATTCTCCTGGGTAAATAAGCCAGCTGACAGACCTACGGATTTCTATACCCTTCAATACGACGATAGTAAATGGAATGAGATTCCTGTTCCGGCGAACTGGGAACTGCACGGGTATGGAATTCCTATTTACACTAATGTCAGGTATCCTTTTCCGGCAAATCCCCCAAATATTCCGCATGAGTACAATCCGGTAGGTTCTTACAGATATTGGTTTGAAATGCCAAAGGAATGGCACGGACGAGAAATATTCATTCATTTTGCTGCTGTTAAATCGGCTATGTATCTATGGATAAATGGTCAGAAACTTGGATATAGTCAGGGCAGTAAGCTTCCGGCGGAGTTTAATATCACTGATTTTGTTGTTAGAGGTAATAACCTTCTGGCTCTGGAGGTTTACAGGTGGAGCGACGGATCGTATCTTGAAGATCAGGATTTCTGGAGACTGAGTGGGATCGAGCGGGATGTGTATATCTACTCTACCCCAAAAGTTCGTATTAGTGATTTCTTTGCTCAGCCTAAGCTGGTTGAGCGATATGAAAACGGACAGCTGGATTTGGAAATTGCAATTCTCAATGAATCGAAAAAGAAGATGAAGGATCTGAGCATTGAAGCTCAGTTAATTGATGCAGAAGGGAAGAAAGTGATACCCGGCCCCTTAAGAGAAGAGTTTTCTCTTGATAAATTTGAGGAGCTTTCAGTAACGTTTTCTCATCATCTTTTTAAGCCCAGGCACTGGACAGCCGAAACACCGAATTTATATACTTTACTTCTGACACTGAAAGATAAAAAAGATCGTATACTGGAAATTGTCTCACACAAAATAGGTTTCAGAAACATTGAAATTGCCAATCAGCTCTTACTAGTTAACGGGGAGCCGGTTTTGCTGAAAGGAGTAAACCGGCATGAGCATGATCCGATTACCGGACATGTAATCTCGCGAGAATCTATGCTTCAGGATGTTCTGTTGATGAAGCAGCATAATATCAATACGGTTCGCACCTGTCATTATCCTGATGATCCGTATTGGTATCAGTTATGCGATGAATATGGATTATATGTTATTGATGAAGCCAATATTGAATCGCACGGTATGGGATATAGCATGGAAAGGTCGCTTGGGAATAATCTGGAGTGGAAAGAAGCCCATCTGGAGCGAATGGAGCGCATGATTCAGCGCGACAAAAACCATGCATCGGTGATTATGTGGTCGATGGGTAATGAGGCAGGTCCGGGTCAGAATTTCGCAGCCACCGCAGAACTGACACGCCAGCTAGACTCTTCGCGACCTGTTCATTATGAGCGCTTTAATGAGGTTTGCGATGTAGTGAGCGTAATGTACCCTTCGGTGTCATACATTGAAAATGAGGGTAAAAGCGATGATCCCCGACCTTTTTTTATTTGTGAATATGCCCATGCCATGGGTAATTCTGTCGGCAATCTGGCTGAATATTGGGATGCCATTGAAAAGTATCCCAGATTGATTGGAGGCTGTATCTGGGATTGGGTCGATC
>JABHCC010000197.1 GCA_018669475.1 Bacteroidota bacterium
ACTTAATTCCAACGATAGATTTCGACTTGTCCTTGGTGAAAGATAACGCAGCATATGGAGTCTCTTTGTTAATACTTCAAATTAATCAAGTATTTTCCATTACAGAAAACTATGGTGCTAATCTAACGGTCCTTGGTCTGTTGGTCCCACAGGCCAAAGGCGTCACGTCGGCGTCACCATGGCGTCACGTCGGCGTCACCAAAGGCGTCACGTCGGCGTCACCATGGCGTCACGTCGGCGTCACGTTTTCCCGACTCCCGCTTTCACAGCTTCGCCCTTACTTCCCACAAGACAATGCCCACAGAAACTGAGATATTAAAAGAGTGTTTAGTGCCGGATTGGGGGATTTCAATGCATTCATCCGATAGGTCAACAACTTCCTGATCTACTCCTTTGACTTCATGACCAAAAATCAGGGCGAGAGGGGTTTTTCCATTTAAACTTAGATCTGGTAATTGGGTGCTATCCACTGCCTGTTCAACTGACATAATAGTATATCCACTGGAGCGAAGGTCTTCAATAGCTTCTTTGGCAGTAGCAAAATATTGCCATGGAACTGAATTTTCGGCTCCCAATGCAGTTTTATGAATTTCACGATGTGGTGGACAGGTACTTATACCACAAAGAATCACTTTCTCAAGTCTGAATCCATCGGCAGTACGAAAAACACTACCTATATTATTGAGACTTCTTACATTATCCAGGACCAAAACAACCGGATTTTTCTTATTTCTATTGTATTCCTCAGCGGATATCCGGCCTAATTCCTCGTTTTTGAGTTTTCTCATTTAATCAAAATCAAGTTTGCTAAATGCAAAGGAAATGAATTATTAATTCCATCTTTGCTAAAGTCAAAAAAAGTTTACAAATTCGTCTTTCTTCACTGAAATTACAATTAATTAAGAACACATGAATCTTCACGAATATCAAGCAAAAAGCATACTCAAGGAGTTTGGGGTACCTATTATTGAAGGGAAAATGGCAGAAACAGTTGATGAGGCTGTTGCTATTGCTCAGGACATTCATGAGCTAAACCCAACAGATAAGTGGGCAGTAAAAGCTCAAATTCATGCTGGGGGCAGGGGCAAAGGAGGTGGAGTGAAGATTGCATCATCAATTGAGGAGGTTAAGGAATTTGCTGAGGACATTTTAGGAATGACTTTGGTCACTCATCAAACCGGACCAGAGGGCAAATTGGTTAGGAAGCTTTTAATTGAACGTGGGATGTATTATCCTAATGCTGACGGTGTAGTTGATGTGAAGGAGTTTTACATGGGTGTGTTATTGAATCGTAAAACTGGCCGTAATATAATTATGTATTCTACTGAAGGAGGTATGGATATTGAAACTGTGGCTAAAGAAACCCCACACCTTATCTTTACTGAGGAGATTGAGCCAGGTCTCGGAATTCAGGGATTTCAGGCCAGAAAAATTGCCAGTAATCTGAAGGTGAAAGGTGCAGCCTTTAAAAATATGGTAAAATTTGTTTCAGCTCTGTATAAAGCCTATGTAGGAATTGACGCATCGATGGTAGAAATTAATCCGGTTGCCAAGACATCTGATGATCTCATTATGGCTGCAGATGCTAAAGTCAACATTGATGATAGTGCTTTATTTCGGCACAAAGACATAGAAAAGATGCGGGATATTCATGAAGAAGACGCATCAGAAGTAGAGGCTTCAAGGTATAATCTGAATTTTGTTAAGCTTGATGGTAATGTAGGTTGTATGGTAAATGGAGCCGGATTAGCAATGGCCACTATGGATATGATCAAACTATCGGGTGGGGAACCAGCTAACTTCCTTGATGTTGGTGGTGCCGCAAGTGCAGAAACAGTTGAAGCCGGATTCCGAATTATTCTAAAAGATCCTGCTGTTAAGGCCATTCTGATAAATATTTTTGGTGGAATTGTTCGTTGTGACCGTGTGGCTCAGGGTGTTGTGGATGCATATAGATCATTTGGCGTAATACCTGTCCCGGTTATTGTTCGCCTGCAGGGAACCAACGCTATTGAGGGTAAGAAGTTGATTGATGAATCGGGCTTAGAAGTTAGCTCGGCAATTACTCTTGAGGAGGCTGCCCAATTGGTGAAGAAGATGATGGCATAGTACAAATGAATATGGTGTGAGCACCACACTGATCTATTTAAGGGGCTAATCCTAATTATCAATCAATGTTGTCGTTGACAGGTAGTCCTTTATTATTGGCGTCTGACCGGCATGGTCATGCATCTTGCTCCACCTCCTCCTCTTGCCAGTTCAGCACCATCAATTGTTATAATGCATTTATCAAAGTGATCAGGATTAGTTTTACCTGAAATTACGTCTTCAGCCGGTAAGATTTCATAACCGTGTTTATTTAATTCCTCAAGAGTATATACATTACGGTTATAGCCTATTGCTTTTCCGGGAGCAAAAGTGAAGAAATTAGCTCCACTATGCCACTGTTCTCTTTCCTGGATATATGGATCTCCCGTACCACCACAGGAAATTGTTTTAATATCCATACCCAGTTTACGTAAACCATCCGGCAGGTTTTTAACCTGATTAATTGAAACCCGACCCTTATGAATGCTGATTAGTATGGTTTGATGCTTGGTTTGTTTGCTAATAAGAGGCTCATAAACAAGGCATTCGTCATGATTTAAATTGGTGAAAACCATATCCAGATGAATGAAAGACTCTGGTTTCTTGGGTAGTTCCTGAACCAGGATGTTCTGAGTCTGACGAGTTTTCTTGAAATGATCAACAAGAAAGTCAATTCCTTTTGTACTAGTTCGCAAGCCAGCTCCTGCCAGAAGGATTTCATCAGTGACAATCTGGATATCTCCACCTTCTATTGTCAGGTCTTTAGTATTGTTTGTCCCTTTGTCAGGATTAATAGTTGGTGATTTCAGTAGTGGATGGAACTTGAAAATCGCCTCCATGATTTGTGTTTCTCTCTTTCTGACAGGACTAGCCATATTGCCGATCAGGACTTCCTTCCCAATAACCATGGCACTATCGCGTGTAAAAAAGAAATTGTGTAATGGACGAAGCTCATATCTTTCCTGGCTGAGAAAGCGTGAAAGATTGTCACGCCTCAATGGAACTCCTTCTATCAATTGTGAGGCAAGGGTTTCATCAGGAATCGAATTCAACTCATCAAACAAAGTGCAATCTTCTTTACCCTGACAGATATCTTTGAGCAGGAATGCTTTTGCGGCAGGATTGGGTAATATTTCCGTGAGTATTTTTTTTACCTGGTATACTGTACTGACTTTCTCGAGAACTCCTGACAGTTGCAGATATTCAGGTTTGGCAATATGTAGGTTTAGAATATCTGAATATAATGCTCTTTCAGCATTTGCAGGGGTCATATTTTCCACTTCACTTCCCGGCGTATGCAGTATCACTCCTTCAAGTTTACCGATCTCAGAATTAATATTCGCCTGATTATGAGTATTCATGGCATTTTTATTTTTTTGCGATGCGAAGATACACATTACCCTGAAACATAAAACGGGGGTAAAACGTTTTATAGGCATAATTCTTGCTATTTTTGATTATGATAAAAACTCTGGTGACCATTATTATAACTACGTGGTTTTTTTTAGGTCAGGAGATGTCTGCTCAGGTAGTCACTAAAGCTCGTGTTGATTCGGTGATGAATGCGCATGTTCTTGGAGGTGATTCAATTCCCCATATTGACCTTAATGAGGTTACAGTGAGGCCTGAGCGAGTTTTTAAAAACAGGCGGGATGCGAGAAGATACTGGCGCCTGGTTTATAATCTCAAGAAAGTAATGCCCCTTTCGAAAATTGTTGCAGCCATGGTTATCCAAGTGGATGAGCATTTGGATGATTTTGAGACTGATAGGGAAAAACGAAAATACGTAAAGAGTGTGGAGGATAGTTTGTGGAAAGAATATGAGCAAGATATGCGGAAATTGACAATTTCGCAGGGGAAGCTATTATTTAAATTAATTGACAGGGAGACTTCCGCAACAACATATTTTTGGATTCAGGAATACCGTGGCAAGGTATCAGCATTTTTTTGGCAGGGAATTGCCAGATTGTTTAGTTCAAATTTGAAACTTGAGTATAATCCTGACAGTGCGGATAAGCTAATTGATGAGCTTATCCGGGATATTGAAAAGGGATATATCTGATCAGATAAGCTTTAATAGTTCTCCCACGGTGTTTTTTGCTCCTTCAGCAATATCTATCAATGAGCTATCCAGCATATAGCAAGAATTGGTAACAACTTTGTTTTTCCGATCAATGCTAACTTCCTGCTGTTTTGTTTTGATCGATTTCCCACCCATTTTGTCAATTGCCTCTGATGTACCGGGATCTTGTCCGATTGTAAGCTCAACCCCGGGAATTAATTTAGCCAGGATTACTGGTGCTATACAAAGGGCTCCAATAGGTTTACCTGCCTTATGAGTTGCAGTAATTGCAGCCTCAGTTTCAGGATTTATTTTACAATCAGGACCGTCGAATGCAAAACTTGAAAGGTTCTTAGCTGCTCCAAATCCTCCGGGTAAAAGGAGGACATCAAAATTTGCCACTTCATACTCTGCAAGAGGTTTAATATTTCCCCGGGCTATCCTGGCAGATTCAAGGAGAACATTACGGGATTCATCCATTTCTTCTCCTGTTATATGATTGATTACATGATGCTGTTTTATGTCAGGGGCAAATATCTGGTAAGTACATTTGTGTAAATCTAAAGCATACAAACTCATTACTGATTCATGGATTTCGGCACCGTCATATACACCGCTTCCTGAGAGGATTACTGCGAATTTCTTAGCTGACATATTCAGTTTTGTATTGGTTACACTCAAAATTACTTAATCAAAGGCTATAAACAAATAGATAGCTTTATTTTCCTGAGCCCTGCATAACCGTTTTGATGGTGTAGATCATGATTTTCAGATCAACCAGCAGCGACATGTTCTCAATATAAAGAATGTCATATTTCAGTCTTTGAATCATTTCATCAACATCTGAGGCGTACCCGAATTTCACCTGACCCCAGGAGGTGATCCCTGGTCGTACCTTTTGCAGATGGTGAAAATGAGGAGCTTTTGCTACTATCTGGTCAATAAAAAACTGCCTTTCTGGACGAGGTCCAACCAGAGACATATCTCCGATCAGAACATTATAGAACTGGGGAAGCTCGTCAAATCGCATCTTTCTCATGAATAAACCAAAGCGGGTTATTCGGGCATCGTTTTGTGAAGAGAGAGCAGGTCCGGATTTTTCAGCGTCATTTACCATTGACCTGAACTTAAATATGACAAAAGGTTTTCCGTATCTGCCTATTCTCTCATGGCTGTACAGAATTGACCCGGGCGATGAAAATTTGACCCCCAGTGCCATGAATATCATTGCCGGGGATAGTACTATTAAAGCGAATATTGACAGTAAAACATCCATTATTCTTTTAAGACTTTCTTCCCAGGTTGGCATCAGGTCATGACTAATCTGGATAAGTGGCGTACCAATAATGGTGGACATCTTAACCATTCCGGTTAGGATATCATACATGTCTGGAATGACTTTTACAACAACATTACTTGATTCCAGTCGGTTAATAATAGTTTTGAGGAGTTCATGTTCATGACTCTCAATCGCGATCAAGACAATGCGAACATTATTTTCCTCAATTATTTTGTTAATGTTTTTTAATTCACCCAGATTCGGTAAATGGCTTGCCATTAAATACTTCTCATAATATCTGACGTTTACAAATCCGATGAATTTATTCCCGGTTGATTTTGGCTGTGACTCCATTTCTTCATACAACTCCAATGCCTTCTTATCAGAACCTACAAGCAGAGTAGGGAAACCAATAATTCTCTTATGGATTTTGTGAGTTGATGAGGTAGTAAAACTAAGCCGCGGAATATAAGTGATTGTAAAGTGAAGCGAGAAAAGAACAAAGAATGAGAGATAATAATTTGTATATACTACTATGGTGTCATCAAGAATCAGGGCAAAGAAGATCAATAATACACCAAGGAAGGTTGTTCCAATAGTCTGCCCGAGTTCACTTAATCGGGATTTTCTGTAAACATCTTTATAGTAACCTGTGGTATAATATAATAACAGCCACAGGGCCGGAAGTATTGCCAAGCCCAGAAAGTAGGAATCATTGAAATCTACCGGAATCGGATAACCAAACTTTTTTGGCTCAAAGTAAATTTTTCTGAACACAAAGAACAGGGTCCAGCTGGTACCAGCTGTTAAAAAATCACTTATCAGATATTTGGCAACCTGCCTTCTTGGATTCATTAATAATGGATGAGTTTGACATTGTCCAGATAAATATTTGCCGTTTCTTCATCTTCCAATTCGAAGGCAGCCCGGATGACTATTCTGAACAATTCAGTAGTACTTGCGTAAGTGGCTTTTGTACCCAGGTCAACATAGAAGCGTTTCCATCTCTCTGATGGTTTAATATAAACCAATGAATTCCATTCCATCATACCATCTTCGATAAGGTACATACCCACCTCGAAACCATTTGTGTTTTTGTAATCGAACTCCAGCAAAACAGGTGTAGCATTTTGTGGAAGCTCAATATCGTCATCAAAATAAGCCTCAAAATCTGCTGCATCCTTTGTTAAAAATATTGCACCGCTGTAATTACCTTCTCTTACCACATTACGTTGATTAATAATCGTAGTATCAGAATATACGGGATACAGAAAACTTACCCCGGGATCTTCAAACTCCTCAATCCACGGAAATTTGCAAACGTCTTTATATGTCGAAACAGGTTCGAGAAGATGAATCTCTTTTTCGTGAAGTTCCAAATCAATTATCACCGGTTCATAAAATGGATAGGCTATTCGACTGGCTGATATTCCATTTAATTTGATACCAGGCCGAATGGTAATGGTCTGAAGACCTGTTTCAAGTGTGGGAATAGTAAATGGCATAGTATAGACGCCCATGTTGGTTCCGCCTACACTCATCCAGATATCAGTCATCATATGAGTGGCAGTTCCACGATCAAATTCGTTTACGACAACCTTGAATGTGTCAATTCTGATATAACTTGGAATTTTTTCGGGCGGATTGATGATTTCACATGATCCGAATAATAGAATAGACACGAGGGAAATTATCCCAAAATTAGCTGCTTGTTTCATAAAAATTACCACCTTATCTGAAACCATTGAAATTGTGTCTTCAAAAGTAGTATTTTTGAATGAAACCCACGAAAGAATGATTAATTCAAGGTTTGATGGCGATGATTTTAAGCATCAGGGGCTTAGAAATCGATTGATAAAAATAATCCGGAATAAAGGAATTACAGATGAGGCCGTACTGACGGCTCTTGGCGCAATCCCCCGGCATTTATTTATGGATTCAGGTTTCATTGGTTTTGCTTACAAAGATTCTGCTTTTCCAATCAGCTGTGGGCAAACCATCTCACAGCCATATACAGTAGCTTACCAGACACAATTGCTCAATGTTGAAGAGCACCAGAAAATACTCGAGATAGGAACCGGATCAGGATACCAAACCGCTGTTTTAATAGAAATGGGCGCCAGGGTATACACCATGGAGAGAATCCATACCCTGTCTCTCTCTGCCCGGCAAATTCTGACGAAATTGAATTTGTCAGCGCATTTTCAATATGGTGATGGGTACAAGGGATTACCGGGATATGGGCCATTTGACAGAATTCTGATTACAGCCGGGGCTCCTTCTGTTCCTGATGAACTGAAAAACCAACTGAAAATAGGAGGTATATTGGTAGCCCCAATAGGAAGCCCGGAACTCCAGACCATGATTCGTTGCAAAAGAATTTCTGAGAATGAATTTTCTGAAACAAAGCATGGCGGATTCATTTTTGTTCCGATGGTCGCCGGTAAAACTGAAGACTAATGGTCAAATGGGCAAAGGGTATCTTGATTTGGAGTTTGCTAGGATCCCTCTTGCTGCATTTCGGGAATATAAACGCACAGCAATCCACCCAATCTCTGAGAATGTCTTTCCATATTTTTCAGGATGATGGAGGCAGAGGGAATTTTCACGAGGATTCTGTTGCGCATCTGCAATTCTTACATGAACTGAATAAATGGATCAATCAAAAAGCCATACAGCTTGATACTCTCTATCCAGCTGCTACAACTGACTATGTGCCAAGCTTAGGCATTCAGATAATAGTCGACACAATCCTTTTTCATCAGGATAATTATGCATGGAATTGCGAAAAAAATATTGACTCTGAATATATGCGGAAAAGGTATGTTGATCAGGATACCAGCTTGAATTACCGCCAGAAACATCAGACTCTTCCTGTATTTATCGGGGGGAATTACCCTGTGGTCGGGGGACATAACAGTATGTCGGGCAATAAACGATACATTGCACTTCGCGGTTTATTTAGTGAATACCAAAATAAGGAATACAAGCATGCTGTTTATGAATGCAGCAGAAATTTGCTTCATGAAATTGGTCACGCTCTGGGATTAAGCCATAATTTCAGAGAAGGTGAGCATGGCGATCAATGTGATGAATGTGAGGACAATGGCTGTCCGGTGGAGGGAACTTCTAATAATATCATGGATTACTGGCCTTCATACGGTCATGCAATTTCTGTTTGCCAGTATGAAATAATAAGATCTCATTTGGATAGTGAACGGGGTAATATTGCTGATATAATAATAAATGATTCCTGTTACATAAACTCTGCTGCAGATAAATTGATACTGGTAAATGAGAAACTGAAGATTAGTGACACTGTTTATTTTCATCAATCGGTAGAGATTAAAAATGGAGGAGAGCTATTTGTTGAGGGATATTTATCCCTGCCGGATGATGCAACTATCCTGGTTCATCCAGGAGGCAAGCTTGTTATCAGTGGTGGAACTATCGGTAATTTATGCGGGGATTTGTGGTATGGTATTCAGATTGGAAAAGAGGGTGCTGGTCAATATGCAAACCCTCAGGTAATTATTGAGAATGGAGGAGTACTAGCATTTGCCCAAACTGCATTGATAATAAATAATCAGGTCAATATTGCTCTTAACAAGTGCAGGTTTATTAACTGCCAAACATCTGTTTTTGCCGGACCTGCTATGAGTGATACATTAAAAATTCGAAACAGTACTTTTCTGGCAAATAATCGCTTCCCTCACAGTGAAGTAGGAGCCGGATTGCAGCGTTTTATTGCTTGTGAGGGTGCAATTGCAGATATTGATAGTTGCATGTTTGTTAACCAGGATCCTTTCAGGACAAATCTTTCAGATGGGGCAGGCAATGGAGTGGAAACCACAGAGGGCACTCTTATTATCCGGTCAAGCAGATTTGAAAACCTGAACAGAGGAATATTGGCAATCGGCCGTACCGATACTTCCTATCTCTATGCAGATAATCTTACAATCATTTTTTGTGTGGCTGGAATACAGCTTTTCCAAACCGCCCGGGCAATCATTAAGAATAGCAATTTCCAAATCGAACGTTTTAATGAACAGATCGCTTTTGGATTATATGCAGAAGAAATAGCCTGGTTAAATCTGACTGATAATCATTTCTTCTCCTACTTTGGTGGAGAACAGCAGATTGCTGTGCTTATTGATCATCCGAGAGGTGGAACCCAACTGATTCATGGTAATTCTCTAAGTAAAATGGAATGGGGTATCCTTCATTTGGCTGATACCGGTGAGCCGGCCTGGCCAGAAGATATTTTTGATAAAATGGACATGGCCACGCTGAACAGAGATTTAGGATTAGTTTTGATGAATAACACCATCGAGGAGACTAATAATCATTATGCTTTACTCCTACCGGATGGGAAAGGTTTGACCAGTATGGATTCACCACCTAAGGCATCGGATCAATATTTTGAGGCAGCAGCTCATTGGCCTGTTGGTGGTTTAGCCCTGCTCTCTTCTTTAAATGAAATTGGACTCATTCAGGGTCCCGCAAAAGGAAATCACCATCTCAGCCTGGATCACAATTTCTATCTTAATGACAGAGCTAACAAAACGAATGAATTTTCAGATGATACCATAGCCATGGATCCTAATATTTGGTTTTCGCACTTGCAAACCCAATGGTTAGCGGAATCTTTTCCAGCTCTTATTCCTAACTCTCTGGTTGAAACCTGGGCCCTGGCTGAGGAAAAGATGTTATCCAATCCGTACTGGGGAAGAAGAAGTCAGGAAAGAGACTTGCATATGGAAGATGTTGAGATATGGCCAGTTTGGGCTTTACACAAATTAGCGAAACTTTCACATAATACAGTGGTATCAGAGGACTTTACTATTAAAGCAATTTATCAATTAGCCAGCCATCAGTTTGATGTGCTTGAAGAGGATTGGCATCAAATAGATCTGGTGTCAGGAAATCTTATTCATCATTCCGTCAGGCTGGGAATTCCGATTTTAGAACCAGCTTTCAGGCCGCTTGTTCCTGTCAGGGGTGACTACAATTCGGGTTTTAAGGTGTATCCAAATCCTGCAATCAATGAATTGTTTGTCAGACCAGAAAAAGATTTTTTCAAGACGATAAACTTACCTATTGGTTATAGTGTTTTTGATGCAGATGGGAGCTTGGCTATGCAAGGTCGCATCTGCAATTTCAATGATTTGAAGCTTAATTTGCTTGGTTTTAAACCTGGCCTGTATATCCTGTCAATTTGGAGCCCAAAAAGATTTCTCGGACGTAGGAAGTTCATTATCTTGCGTGACTAATTTTTGATTATTATGATTCACAGAAAACAGTTTGTTTTTAATCCTATTCAGGTAAATACCTGGGTGATACATAACGATCATGGTGATGGTGTGATCTTTGATCCCGGATGTAGCAACCATGCTGAGGAAGCTCAACTCGTAGATTATCTTATGGATATGAAAATCAATCCAGTAGCTCTTCTGGCTACACATGGGCACTTTGATCATATTCCAGGAGTAGCTTTCTTGAAAAATAAATATCATTGTCCTTTAAAGGGGCACTCGGATGACCAACTTTTACTTGACCATGCAGTTGAGCAGGGCAGATTGTTTGGATTTGATTTTGGTGAAAAAAACCCTGTTTTTGACGATTTGCTTTCGGGTGGGCAAACTCTGAAATTCGAAGGTTTGGAATTTGAGATATTGCATGTCCCGGGGCATTCAATGGGGAGTCTGGCTTACTATTGTAAAGAGGCACATTTTGTTGTTGTGGGTGATGTTCTTTTTAAAGGGAGTATTGGCCGTACTGACTTACCCGGTGGTGATTATGATACATTAATCGATAGTATTAAAAAGAATCTTCTATGCCTGCCGGATGACACAATAGTACTCTCAGGTCATGGCCCTGAAACTACAATAGGGGGTGAAAAGAGCACTAATCCCTTTCTTTAAACAAAATAGAATAACCTGTGTTTAATCATACTAAAAGAAAAAATTCTTCACTTTTTTTATACCTGTTAAATATTTGGTAAACAATGAATATGGATCAATTTATTAATAGACATATCGGTCCCCGTGACCACGAGATTTCAGAAATGCTTGATCAGATTGGTGCAAGCTCCATGGATGATTTTATCGATTCTGTTGTTCCTGCTGATATCCGCTTGAAAATGCCACTTAATCTGCCAGATGGTATGAGCGAAGCTGAATATGCTGACAGAATCAAGGAAATTGGTGAGAAGAACAAAGCGGTCAGATCTTACATCGGTATGGGTTATTATGGTACTGTGTTGCCAGCCGTGATCAAACGTAACGTTCTCGAAAATCCATCGTGGTACACTTCATACACTCCCTACCAGGCTGAAATTTCACAAGGTCGATTAGAGGCTCTGCTGAATTATCAGACAATGGTGATGGAACTTACCGGTATGGAAATTGCGAATGCCTCTTTACTTGATGAAGGGACTGCTGCGGCAGAAGCAATGATCATGATGTTTAACAAACGATCAAGGGCTCTTGTAAAGAGTGGTGCTAAAATTCTGCATGTCGATAAGAATATCTTTCCTCAGACCCTCAGTGTTCTTGAAACCAGGGCAAAACCACTGGGAATTGAGATACGATTAACTGCTGCAACATGTACACAGGATGAAGGTCAGGTTTTTGGGATTATTGTTCAATATCCTTCTGATGATGGGAAAATCCTCAACCACAAATCATGTGTTAATTGTATTCACAAGAAGGGTGGTATGATAACAGTTATTGCAGATCTGATGTCCTTGGTTTTGCTTGCGCCTCCGGGTGACTGGGGAGCAGACATTGTTGTGGGAAGTACTCAGCGTTTTGGTGTTCCGATGGGTTTTGGTGGACCTCATGCCGGATTCTTCGCCACGCGAGAATCACTAAAAAGAAGTATGCCGGGTCGCATAATTGGTATTTCTGTTGACCAGTATGGCAATAAAGCATTAAGAATGGCGCTTCAGACCAGAGAACAACATATTAAGCGTGAAAAAGCAACCTCGAATATTTGTACAGCCCAGGCTCTTTTAGCAATTATGGCTGGATTGTATGCTGCTTATCATGGCCCTAAGGGATTAAAAGATATAGCGCTCAGAATTCACCAGGCAGCAAGATCACTTGAAGCAGGATTGAAAAAACTCGGGTATATTCAGGAGAACAAAGATTATTTTGATACACTGAGGGTTGTCTTACCAGAAGATCTGGATATTAAGAAACTTAAGCGAACTGCTCTGCAACATGATATTAACCTTAGGTATTTTAGTGATGATACTTTTGGTATTTCAACGGATGAATTGAGTAATGATTCTGATATAAGTGCTTTATTAACAATGCTGGCTGAGGCAGTCGGATTAGAAGCTCCTGAAATTGAGGAATTTGAAAGCGACCTGGCCTTTGATCCTGGATTTGAGCGTAAATCTGATTTTCTCCAGATACCTTGTTTTAATCGTTATCACTCTGAAACAGAGATGATGAGGTATATCAAAAAACTTGAACGAAGGGATATTAGTCTTACACAGTCTATGATCCCTCTTGGCTCATGTACAATGAAATTGAATGCGGCGAACTCACTTTTTGCTTTGAGCTGGGGAGAGTTTGCAAATATTCATCCTTTTGTGCCTGAAGATCAAGTCGAAGGGTATGCTGAGATAATTGATGAACTTGAACAGGATTTAGCCGAAATTACAGGATTTCCAGCCTTGTCATTCCAGCCAAATTCTGGTGCAGCTGGTGAATACGCCGGTTTATTGGTAATAAAACAGTACCATGAAGATCGTAGCGATCAACACAAAGATATTGTTTTGATACCTGCATCCGCTCACGGAACAAATCCTGCCAGTGCAATCATGGCTGGAGGTAAAGTGGTGGTTGTAAAATGTGATGAAGCTGGAAATGTGGATATTGAAGATCTTAAAGCCAAAGCTGTAGAGCACAAAGATAATCTGATGGCGTTTATGGTGACCTATCCTTCAACACACGGTGTTTTTGAATCAGGTATAAGGGAAATGACAGATATCATTCATACAAATGGCGGACTGGTTTATATGGATGGAGCAAATATGAATGCCCAGGTTGGCTTGACAAATCCAGCTACGATCGGAGCTGATGTTTGTCACCTGAATCTGCATAAAACTTTTGGAATTCCTCACGGAGGTGGTGGTCCGGGAGTTGGGCCTATTGGTGTTGCTGAGTTCCTAAAAGAGTATTTGCCCAGTCATCCGGTAGTTTCAACCGGAGGAAAAAATGGAGGTGTCCTATCTTCTGCCCCATATGGTAGTGCCTTGGTTCTGACAATTACACATGCATATATTAAAATGCTTGGTGGAAAAGGTTTGACAAGAGCAACTGAAGTAGCGATGCTGAGCGCAAATTACCTTGCAACACATTTAAATGATCATTATGGGGTGTTGTATTCAGGTGATAATGGTCGTGTTGCACATGAGATGATACTTGATTGTAGGTCTTTCAAGCTAGCAGCTGGGATAGAAACTTCAGATATAGCACGACGACTCATGGATTATGGCTTTCATGCTCCTACTCTTTCATTTCCTGTACATGAAACCCTTATGGTTGAGCCTACAGAAAGTGAATCAAAACAGGAACTTGACCGCTTTATTGAGACAATGGTTGCTATTCGTCATGAAATCAGTGACATTGTAGATGGATTAGCTGATCCGAAGAATAACGTTTTAATTAATGCCCCTCATACTGCGATGAACATTGGTGATGATACCTGGAGCCATCCATACGGAAGGCAAAAAGCTGCTTTTCCGCTTCCTTGGGTTGCTGAGAACAAGTTCTGGCCTCTGGTAAGTAAAATAGATAACGGCCATGGAGACAGAAATCTCATATGTAGTTGTATAGGAATAAAAGAATATGAATAGAGAAAAAGCCGGTCAGTGACCGGCCTTTCTCGTTTTTTTTCGGTTTTACTGTTTGTGCAGGTCAACCTCAAAGGCCCAACTATCTTTCGGGTAGCAATAGCAATAGTAGAAATGCATGGCAGGTGCATTGTCAAAGTGATACATAAATGTGCGCTCTGCATTGGTGGCAGTCCACTTTTTATCAATCCATTGAAATGCCTGACTTACTGCAATATCCTCATTGGAACCTGATTTTGGATTAAAAGATCCTTTTAATGAGTTGGAGTTCAGATCTCCCGAAATGAGATCTTCCAGCACGAGGGTCAATGCCCCTTCATCGTCAATTTCAACCTGGACATACATGAGTCCCAGACCAAAGTTAATTGCATTACTTCTCCATGTCCCGACATAAGGTGCCGGTGCTAATGCAACCAGTGCGTCAAATTCTTTAATGCTGCCGTCTTCGGCTGTCACGGTATACGTTACCGGCGAGGAAAAGTCAGTTGTCTGGCCTGAACCAGGTGTCAACTCGGCACCTGGAGATACCATAATTGTTGGGATCAGCGAAATAATATCCGCTCCAAAAGGAACGCTTGCGGTGATTGAAGTACCGCTGATAACACCTACGATGTTCTGTTCCAGCGCAACATTTTTGCTGGCCTCAAAAATGAAGGACGTAACATCCTTATTGCTGGATAATGGTTCTTCCTTTTGACAGGAAGAAAGAAAAACTCCTCCTACTACCAGGACGAGGGCCAGTGAAATGAACCTTCGTTTCATGGTAAATTGGAATTATAATTGGTGTTCAGCTTTCAATAATATCATCCAATAAAGCACTAAATATCTCACTGGTTTGACGCCCCAGTGCCCTGATCTGTTGAGGAACAATACTATGCTCACTCAAACCCGGTATTGTGTTGATCTCAAGAAACCACAACTGATCCTGACTCAAAATGTAATCAACTCTCACCATTCCTTTACATCCCAAAAATGTGTAAATTTTCTTGGATTTCTCCTGGCAGTTTATTGCCAGTGATTCAGGAATATTTGCAGGTGTAATTTCATCGGCACCACCTGGTGTATATTTAGCTTCGTAATCAAAGAACTCTTTTTTACTAATAATCTCGGTAATCGGAAAAGCAATAAATTCCTTTTTCGTGCTTACAACGCCACATGTAATTTCACGGCCAGGGATGAATTCCTCAATGATTACCTCATTGTCTTCAGCAAGTGCCAGCCCAATAGCCTTGACTAATTCACCAGCCTCATTTACTCTGGATATTCCGCAGCTTGATCCGCCGTTATTGGGCTTGACAAAGCAAGGTAATCCAACTTGCCTGAGAATATTCTCTGTAGATATCCTTTCATTCTCTCGTATAAGAATGGAGCGTGCAACAGGTATACCAGCCTGCCGGATAAGACTTTTGCAAGCATATTTGTTAAATGTAACACTGCTGCAAAATGATGAACATCCTGTAAACGGAATATTAAGTAATTCAAAGTAGGCTTGTAAAATCCCATTTTCTCCGGGATGCCCGTGGATAGCATTGAAAACAGCATCAAAATGTGTTGCATTACCATTTGACATGTAAGAGAAATCATGTCGGTTTATCGGAACTCCCACAGGGCTTCCATTTTTCACAAACCACCCGTCTGAAGTAATTTCCACAAGAGAAGGCTCGTAATATTCTCTGTCAAGGCTTTTCAAAACTTCATGAGCACTTTGCAGGGAAATATCCTTTTCAGATGAATACCCACCAGCAACAATTGCAATATGTTTCTTTTTCGAACTCATGCTTACTCAAATTTACGAAAAAAGTGGACTGTTTGTTACAAAATCAGGTGTTATTCAGGCCTGTTACTCAGATAAACACGCCATTTCCTGATGACTTCTGATAGATCATCCGGCAGGTCAGTATTAAAAGACAAGTATTTGCCTGATACCGGATGAGTGAAGCCCAGCTCTTTTGCATGCAGAGCTTGTCGGGGTAGAATATTGAAGCAGTTATGTATGAATTGCTTATACTTGGTAAATGTCGTTCCTTTAAGGATTTGATTACCCCCATATTCATAGTCGTTAAACAAAGGATGACCGGCATATTTCATATGTATTCGAATCTGATGTGTGCGCCCGGTTTCCAGTTTGCACTCAATCAGTGATATGTATGACAAATCTTCGAGTAAGCGAAAATGGGTAACAGCATGCTTTCCCTGGTCTCCATCCGGAAATACATGCATCAATTTTCGATTTTTTGGATTACGTCCGATATTACCAGTTATCGTACCTTCTTCTTCATCCGGGCTTCCCCAGACCAAAGCATTGTAGATGCGATGAGTAGTTTTATTGAAAAATTGATTTCCAAGGTGAGATTTCGCGTGATCATTTTTTGCGACAACCAGTAAGCCACTGGTATTTTTATCAATACGATGAACCAGACCAGCCCGGCTATCGGTTCCCTGAAACATCTCAAGTTCCTGAAAATGATAAGCCAGTGCATTTACCAAAGTGCCGGAGTAATTTCCGAATGCAGGATGAACTACCATTCCTGGCTCTTTGTTTACAACCAGAACATCTTCATCCTCATAAATTATATTGATCGGAATATTTTCAGGGATCAATTCAAATTCCCTCTTAGGATAGGATAGCATCACCAAAATCAGGTCATCAGGCTTAACTTTATAATTAGCTTTCACCCGTTGGTCATTGACTATAATGCAACCTGCGTCGGCTGCAGCCTTTATTTTTGTTCGGGATGTATCTTCAAGTTTATGCAGGAGAAATTTATCAATCCTAAGGGGATTCTGTCCTTTGTCGGCTACAAAACGGAAATGTTCAAACAGTTCTGCTTGTTCGTCAATCTCATCGGAATGTTTCAAAGGTTTACTCATGCAAGATTAAGATCTTTTTGTTTGCGATTCTTTTGTTTTCCTTGTACACCAGTAGAAAATATGTGCCCCCTGACAGACCTCGTAAGTCAATTTGTTTGCTGATCTTCATTGCAGGAACCGCCAATTGTCCGCTAAGGCTCATTAGATATACTGTAGCCCCTTCCAAATCCTGGCCATACTCTAAATTCATTACATCTGATACTGGATTTGGATAAACCAGCAAGTTGATCTCCTCTGCCTGTTTGAAAGAGGGATCAAGTCCTGTTTTCTTTGATTTGTTTGCAAACACAGGCCTGATCATAAGGGAGCCTTCGAAGGATGTATTTCTCCATTGATCAGCCAGATTATAATACAATTTATCCTGATTATTCGTGTTCAGATCAAACCCGACATTTAAGAAATCACGGGTAACCTGGTACCATCCAATATAAAAAACTGCGGGAGTTACCTGGGCAGTATCCAGATTGAAACGTTCAAATCCGTTTAAACCATTTGCCAGGCTGGCTTTATTACCATCCTGGAGGTATAGGAGATCTCCGGGTTGCCCATCAACTTCATTCCAAACAGCCAGGTTAAAATATTTTTGGTTGGCATCGTCGAAACTTCGATTGAAGTACAAGTCGATCCCAACGAGAGAATCACCAGGCTGATAGTTATTGAAGCGGCAGGCTACACGTGCATTAACAGTGCCATCACCAACCAGACCATATCCAGCTTCAGCCGTTCCATCATCATAAGCATAATAATCTGTAAAAACTTGTTGATACTGGAGGTGGTCATTGCCTGGTATTAAATCTTCTTCGGTGGATTGAATATCCAGTTCAATTGTAAAAAGGGCAGAATCGGCTGCATCTGATGTGAAACCGTAATTAAATGTGGCATCATACCTGAGCTCTTGAAAAGACTGAATTTCATCTGCCAGTAGTTCTTTTTCAAATCCGGAGCTTGTGCCATAATTGTCACTTATACTGAATACCGGGGAGTAAAACTTGCGTTCTCCTGACAAATTATTTAGATGAACAGGAAAGATAGTATTTACTTCGTTTATTCCGGCTTCAAGAAAATGTTCCCATGGTAAAGCACTATAGTTTAATAGTAAAGACCCTGTTGTTGTTTTTAAAGCCAGATCATTAATTACAGTATCCTGATAATGTCTGTTTTGAGCCATGTAAACATAATCGATATGCCAATGATCGGCATTTGTTTTCAAACTTGATTCATACGCATTGGCCAGTGAGGCACGATTACTGAAACGAAATTGAAAACCTGATTGTAAAAATATGGCTCCTCTGACTGGAATCAACACTTGCTTAAACTCTTGTACTGCACTTCCGGCTTTACCCCATATCCAAACCCATTTGTTTTCACCAGGCGCAAAAAACTCCAGGCTAAGAGAATCTTCAGGTTCAGGTTCATCTCCAAGTCCCTGTGGCTGGTAATAAAAACTTAGATAAACACTGGTATCTGCACCCACATCTAAATTGATGCTGCGAGAAGTGAGATGATCAGCAATGAAGCCATTTGTGTTTGCATCCTCATAAATAGCTCCGGTTGAATCCATTGCATCAAAGCTGGCAACACCATATCCAGGTTGATCAATTGGGAAAGAGTTATTGATAAATACATAATTATCTATCCACCTGTTCTGATTCGGGAATACCTGAGTTGAAGAAAAATCGTCAATAAAAGGCAATTCAAGATCTTCGGCCTGAGATTTTACCTGGCTGACTTGAGTTTTTTGCAATTTATTTGCGGCAATAGATCTTAATTGCTCCTGCGCTGCCAGCCAAGTGGGTGCTAACAGTCCAATTAAAATAATGGCTAAATATTTATTAATGCTCATAAATCCTGTTCGTTCAAAATTTCATCCCGAAAACAGCCAAGCTGTCGCGGGGGAAAAGTGTGGAATCAGCTTCCATTAGTTTTAATGTATCTAATGTGAGCCAAATTTCAATTGGTGAGCCCAACTGGGCTTTTTCATTTTGATGGTGAGGGAACTGCTTATAGATTCGTGCCATAATACTATCCTCCTCATTTGTAATACTTTCATCAAAGACAACTGCTCCAATGTTAAAATGGAGATCTAAGGCAACGTCCTGTGCAGTATCCTGAGTCATGTTAATCAGGTTTGGTATCAGGTCAACTTCACTACTGAGACCCTGACCCAGAACCAGTGTAATGCCAGATCCTTTTTCAATTGGGGTGCCTGGTTCGATTATTTCACCTCTGAACTTCTGCTTCAAGACATAAGTACGTGCGAAATGGGGCTCATATTCGAGACTGTCAACAAATAAACCGTAGCTTTCCAAAAGTCCTTTGGCCTGCCTGAAATGCGTGTCTGAAGCATCTGGCATCATTATCATCTCAGGATACCAACTATTTGTGATAAGAAAAACTTTGCGTTTTTTCTTAACCCTGAATCCGGCAGGAGGATATTGTTCAACAACACTTCCTCCGGCTAAATCAGGATTATAGGTACTATCTTGAACAATCCATCTGAGATTTTTCTGATAACACAACTGATCAACTTCATGCAGGCTCATATGTGTAAAATTTGGTACGGGAATTTCTTTGCCATGATCAGTATAAAAATGTAGTGTTATGCGGGTGAGCACTAACAATATAATAATTATTGCTGCAGCAATACCCAGATTCTTCCAAAAGACCCTGGATAATAAAAATCGCCAGAATGATATTTTCTTTTTAGGCATAACCCTTTTGCTAAGTTTGAACGTTTCAGCAAAGATAAAATTATCTTGGCATAAAGAATAATCAAAAGCAGTCTTGACACCTAAGTCTAATTAGTAGGTTTTTAAGGTGTTATACAGGGTGTCGCGTTCAACCGGAATTCGGCCGGCTGATCTGATAATCCTGGCAAGATCATCCGTTGTAAAAACAGGGTTCTGATCATCTGCTCCAGCCATAGAATAAATCTTTGTGGTATCATCTATTGTACCATCCAGATCATCTACTCCAAAATCAAGAGAAACGCTTGCTAGTTCCTTACCTGTCATTGGCCAATAAGCTTTCAGATGTGGTACATTATCAAGATAAATGCGTGAGACAGCATAATTACGTAAATCTTCAATTGTTGCTACTTCTCCAATTTCAGAAAGTGCATTATTCTCATGACGGTATTTGAGCGGGATAAAAGCCTGAAAACCTCCGGTAATATCCTGCAGTTTCCTTATACGATCCATGTGGTCTATCCTGTGCTCGTAAGTTTCAAGGTGACCATATAAGATGGTAACATTTGAGTGGATGCCTAGTTCATGAGCGGTTTGATGAATGAGCAACCATGTTTCTGAATCAGTTTTGTCATTACAGATTTTTTTTCTCAGCGTCTCATCAAATATTTCTGCTCCTCCACCGGGTATAGAGTCTAATCCTGCCGATTGGAGAATCTCCAGTCCCTCTCTGTAATTCAATTTTGCTTTCCTGATCATGAAATCGAGCTCGACAGCCGTAAAGGCTTTAATCTGAAGATCTGGATTCTTTCGTTTGATTGCCCTGATGAGTCCGGCGTAATAATGTAAATCTCGTTTTGGGTGAACACCCCCTACAATATGTACCTCAGTTGCACCGGTTTCTTTGAATCGTTCAATTTCTGCAAGCATTTTTTCTTCATCCATTTCCCATGCATCCGCCTGACCAACACGTCGTTTGTATGAACAAAAGGAGCAATTATATATGCAGATATTCGTTGGTTCAATATGGAAATTCCGATTAAAATAAACCTTGTCTCCATTGATCCTATTTTTTACCTCACTAGCTAAACGGCCTAAAAATCCCAGTTCAGCTTCTTCGAATAAGAACAAACCTTCAGATGGATCCAGACGCTCCTGATTTCTTACCTTCTCCTCAATCTTTCTTATTGTATCTTTTGACATATGTGAAAATCTTGATTTGACCCAAAAATAGACAAATTATACATTTTTGGGTACGCCATACTTTTTCCATCTTTGTGACGAAGAAATGAGCGATCAAAAAAAAGCAATAATAATTGGTGCCGGACCGGCAGGGCTGACTGCTGCATACGAGTTGGCATCGCGTACGAACTACAAAGTCGTTGTACTCGAGGAAAGTGATATGGTGGGTGGGATATCCAGAACGGTTAACTATAAAGGCAACCGGATGGATATAGGTGGTCATCGCTTTTTTTCAAAATCTGATCGGGTAATGGAATGGTGGCTGAAGTTTTTACCGGTACAGGATATAGGGTCAGATCCCACTCATACCGATCGGCTTATGTTAGTGCGGAATCGCTTATCAAGGATTTTCTATCTAAAGAAGTTTTTTAATTATCCAATCAAATTCAATTGGAATACAATTAGCAATCTGGGATTTGTAAGGATAATAATGATTGGATTCTCATATGTCATGGCGCGATTTTTTAAAATTAGACCTGAAAAGAATCTTGAGGATTTTTTTATTAATCGTTTTGGCAAAGTATTATACAAAACCTTTTTTAAAGACTACACTGAAAAAGTTTGGGGAGTGAGTTGCGATAAGATTAAGCCAGAATGGGGAGCTCAGAGAGTAAAAGGTCTTTCTGTTTCAAAAGCTCTGTGGCATGCGCTTATATCTCTCATTCCGAAAGATAATAGTATTAAGCAAAAAGGAACCGAAACCAGCCTCATTGACAGGTTCTTATATCCAAAATATGGACCTGGCCAACTCTGGCAAACTGTTCAGGAGGAAGCGGAGAAAATGGGTGTAGAGCTTCTGTTTAATCATAAGGTCGATCGTATTGAATGGGATCAAAATCAGATAAAGGCTGTCGGTTTTATAAATCCCTCAAGCGGCAGATCCGGATTATTAGAAGGGGATATTTTCTTTAGCACCATGCCTGTAAAAAACCTGATTAAAGGCTTTAAACCCATGGCACCCCAGGAGGTTCGTGAGGTAGCTGAGGGACTGATATACAGAGATTTTATTGCTGTTGGTGTATTGCTGGATAAAATGCACTTGAGTCCAGACCAATTAAAAACGACCAATTATGTGCCTGACAACTGGATCTATATCCAGGAAAATTACGTTAAAGTAGGTCGGATACAGGTTTTTAATAACTGGAGCCCATATATGGTTGATGATCCAAGCAAAGTTTGGCTTGGAATGGAATATTTTTGCAATGAGGGTGATGATTTATGGAACCTGCCGGATGAGAAATTGTTGAAATTGGCTGTTGATGAACTTACTCAGATAGGTTTGGCTCATCAGAAGGATTTTATTGATGGTGTTGTCGTTCGGATGCCCAAAACCTATCCGGCATATTTTGGGAGCTACGACCGTTTTGATGTAATCAGAACTTATACTGATAAGATAAGCAACTTATTTCTGATTGGCAGAAATGGTATGCATAAATATAATAATCAGGATCACAGTATGCTTACAGCTATGACGGTTGTTGATAATCTGATTACTGGTAACGACTCCCGTGAATCAGTCTGGTCAGTCAATACTGAAGAAGAGTATCATGAAGAAAGCTAAGTATTTACCTGACTGGATGCTCCTGCTGACAGGTATTGTTCTTGTGTTAATTTATGCAATATTGCAGATTCCAGGCAATGAGGGATTTAATCCATCAGATGATGGAGTGATTCTGGCTCAGTCATATCGGCTGATTCAGGGACAAATACCTCATCTCGATTTTATTAGTATTCGTCCCGTTGGTTCAGCAATATTACATGCAATTAATTTTTTCTCATTTATGCCTCTCGAGATTTCAGCTCGCTGGCTAACGCTCCTTGAGTATCTTATTTTCTCCCTGGCATGGACCTGGTTGTTTGTTAAGTGCTGGAGAAAACAATCGGTTTTATTGCAAATTCTCTTACCGGTGATCTTAGGGATTTGGGTATTTATTCTGAACCAAAACCACTACAATCTTTTTCCCTGGACTACAATAGATGCAGTTTTTCTCTTTTCTATGGCTTTGTTTTTTTATCTATTGCCTCAGAAAAATAATACTAAGCACATTAAATGGCATCGCTTGCTGCTGATCAGTATGTTTGCAGTGAGTGCAAGTCTTTGCCGTCAAACTTTTGCTTTACCAAGCCTTATTCTGCTCGTTATTTTAGTCTCTCGCTCCCTTATCAGAAAGAAATTTATTGTTTCTTCTCTTGCTATCCTTTTGGGCGCATTTCCGGGCTGGATTTATCTTGGATTATTGCTAAAACATGGACTAATAAGTGATTTTATTTCTCAAATGACCGGACGAACAGAGCTATGGCAAACAGGCATTGTACGGTTTGGATATGAATTTTGGCACTCCCCCGCATTGGGTATTTTTCTTGCCCTTGTAGCAATTGTTTTATATAAAAGATTGAGTCAGGTCAAGCTCAATTGGATGTCTGTATTGCTAAAATCAGGAGGATGGTTTGATCAGTTGTCTCTGCTTCTTGCCGTGCTGATTGCTTTTATGATTTTTATTATTCCGACACAGTTGTTTAGCCTGAGTTTTATTTTATTCTGGCTTCTTCTTTCACAGTTCATATTGGCTTATTATCGGCAGAATGTCAAATCTTTTGCAAAAAGACTTACTGTCTGGATATTAATTCTCGCCTGGACATCTGCCATATCATTAGGTGATAATGCACCCGTTTTTTCTACTGGATTGCTGTTTGGTGGTATTTTAATCAATACAGTACCCTTTATGCGAATCGGGCTGTTGACAAAGCCCTATCTGAGGGTTATCTGGTACATTGGAATTTCTTCTGTTAGCATTATCTTTCTCGCTGTTGGGATATGGGGTCAAATGCAAAATAATTACCGGGATCTTGGAGCTGAAAGTTTGCATTTTGGATTGGCTGAAGAATATCCTGAAATGGGACCAATTAATACAAACCAAAGAACATTCGCCTATTTGCAGGAGATAAATAGAATATACCATCAATTAGATATGCCTCTTGGTAGATTTGTGGTTATTCCCAACGGTACTTTGATTTATCCATTACTTGATTCGCCAAATCCATTTCCCCTTGATTGGATGCAGGGGCCGGAGTTTGTTGGACAGGATTCGCTTGTCAGGAAGCGAATGTCTGATGCTCTGGATAAGGAGGAAATATTTGTTTTGCTTGACAGATTTAATAGTAAGCTATTGGCAGACACTTTATTGCCGATGATGTTTGATCTTAAATCCTATTCTTACTATGGGGATCTGATTAATCATACCACTGAAACGGATGTTTCTTCAGAATGGTTTACGGTAAGAAAAAGCAAATAAAAAATCCCGTGTAAAACGGGATTCTGAGCACTTGCAGGATAAATCCCGCAATAATATGTTGGGTTAATTTACACTTTGTGACGAGGTTCGTCTGAAACACTCAGTTTCTTTCTTCCCTTAGCACGACGTGCAGATATAACGTTCTGACCACTTGTTGATTCCATCCGTGAGCGGAATCCATGCTTGTTTTTCCTTTTCCGTTTCGATGGTTGAAATGTACGTTTCATTTTATTTCCCCTTTAAATATCGTTACAATCCTATGCTATATTTCGGATTGCAAAGGTAAATTTAATATTCAAAACAACAAACTTTAGATTGAATTAGTGATCTCTCAAATAGACAATTTGTTTTGAGGCAAAGAATTCTTCTTCTAAGGATTCAGATAAAGGTATTATTTGGCAGCGAGAACCAAAAGATGCTGTTTCAGAAGTGAGGTCACCACCTTTCAGCGCTATAAGTCCATTTGACAGATTGCCGGCTGATTTTTTAAAGTACATCGGTTTTATCCATGTGTTTAATTGACGCAATGGAGCTACAGCACGGCATACAAATATGTGAAACTTTTCTTTTAACTCTTCTGAGCGTGAATGAATAGCTCTGATATTTGACAGTTGAAGAGCATCTGCAACTTCTTGTACAACTTTAATCTTTTTTCCTGTTGAATCTACCAGGGTGAATTGTGTATCGGGAAACATTATTGCAAGAGGTAGGCCGGGAAATCCTCCACCGGTACCAAGGTCCATTATTTTATGTTCCTTATGGAATGAAAAATGAAGTGCAATACTTAGAGAGTGTAATATATGACGTTCATATAAGTGGTCAATATCCTTCCGTGATAAAACATTGATGCGCATATTCCAATAATGATACAATTCATCCATTTGTTTGAATTGATCCTTCTGTTTTTGATCAAGAACAGGAAAATATTTAGTCAGTATTTCCAATTAAACATCCTTGTTTCGAAGAATAGTTGCCAGCAATTCCTTTGCTCTGAAGAGCTGAGCCTTAACAGTTCCTAGTGGGAGTATGAGCTCTTTGGCAATTTCTTCGTATGAATATTCTTTATAATACCTCAGATTGACTAATCTGCTATAACGGGGTTTAAGTTCATCAACAATTTCTTTCAATAAGATGGCTTTCTGTTTTCTAATCAATTCTTCTTCCGGATCAGGAGACATAGACTGAAGTTGGATTAAACTTTCTTCTTCAGGATTTCGGCCTTGGTTATCAATAGTTACTGTTTTTCCTTTTTGCCTTCTGATAAAATCAATTGTATTGTTATTTGCTATTTTAAAAAGCCAGGTGCTGAAAGCAAATTCAGGTTCATAATACTGCAGATTCTTAAAAGCTTTTCCAAAGGCTTCAATAGTGAGATCTTCAGCATCATCCTTATTATGAACCATTTTTAACAACATGAAGAAGATAGAATCCCAATATCGATTCAATAACATGGCATAGGCACCCTGATCACCTGCTTTGGCTTTGAGCACCAATTCATAATCTTTTTTTGCCCTGTTAGATAATTCGGATTTCATTGCCATTTAGTTTTCTTCTTTCTGAAGGTGTTTCCCAAAGCTAAAAATGCTCCAATAAAAGGCCAGAGCAAGTCATAGACAAACGAAAGTAACAATAAATTATTTTCTCTCAAACGATTCATACAACGTTTGAAAACCAGGCCTAAAAAAAAGTAGCGTATAAGTATTAGTGCTGCTACATAAACTGGTAGTATTCCAAAGGCCAGGATTGTAGTTGCCAGGCTGTAAAATAATACTCTGGTAAGGAGTTCAAATCCCAGGGTAATTTTATGACTCTTTTTATACCTGGTACTAGTAGTCAGGTGCCTTTTTTTCTGTCTGAGCCATTGTTTAAAGGTTTTTTTAGGATCAGACTGAGTGAAGCTCTCCGGATGGATTTCAATTACTGTATTATAAAAATCAGCGTTTTCGTTAACAAATAAGTCATCATCACCTGAGGCCAGATTTAAATGAGAGGCGAATCCTTTCCTTTCGAAAAACAAACTTTTTCGATATGCCATATTGCGACCAACTCCCATATAGGGTCGACCTTTAATTGCCATGGCAAGGTATTGCATTGCAATGTATGTTGTATCGGTACGAATCCATTTGTTTAATAATCCCGGTTCAGAAATATATTTACCGTAGCCCAGAATAATTTGTGTCTGGTGCAGGAAATTTGATTGCATATGCCTAATCCAGTTTGGGTTTACTGGTTCACAGTCAGCATCAATGAAAAGAAGTTGATCGTGATTAGCAGCCTTAATTCCAATAGTTTGAGCCAGCTTCTTCCCCTGTTTGTAATCTTCTCTGACTCCTATCTCAGTTGTATATAAATTGGTGTATTGTCTTTTAAATTCGTTTAATACATCAGATGTTTGATCGCTTGACCCATCGTTAACAACGATTACTTCGAAATCGGGATAAAACTGATTTAATACTGATGGTAAAAAACGTGTCAGGTTTTCAGCCTCATTTCTTGCACAAATGATTACTGATACAGGCTCCATAACAGATTTGATGTTGACTTTTTTGTGTTTTGAGACCTGGTTGTAAAGCGATAAGAAATAATATATCTGAACAAAAGCTGTTAGCACAAGCAAAACAATCAAAAAAGTCCAGAGCCAAACAGGAGATTCATTGATTTCCAGACTAAGATAGGTTTCAATCATTTGACAGTTAGTGCGTTACGTCGAGTTTTTCTGCATTGTAATCTATTCTAAAGATACTTCTTTTAGCAGCATAGCGAAACAACAAGCCTGAAATTTTACTTATCTTTGGCCTTCACACCGATTTATGACTTTTACAATACATCAATCCGATAATGAGAGCCAGGCGCGCACAGGTATGTTGAATACTCATCATGGAGTTATTCAAACACCTATATTCATGCCTGTTGGTACAGCCGCAACTGTGAAAGCAGTTCACCAGAGGGAGCTGCTTGAGGATATTAAGGCAGAAATTATTCTGGGTAACACTTATCATCTGTTCTTACGACCAGGAATGGAAATAATAAGTGGTGCAGGAGGATTGCATAAGTTTATGAATTGGAAGAAGCCAATATTAACCGATAGTGGAGGATATCAGGTATTTTCGCTCGCAGCCAATCGAAAACTATCACCTGAAGGTGCGCATTTCTCATCCCATATTGATGGAAGCAAGTACTTATTCACACCTGAAAAAGTAGTTGATATCCAACGTACAATTGGTTCTGATTTTATGATGGCATTCGATGAGTGCACACCCTATCCGTGTGAGAAAAAGTATGCCCGTGACTCAATGCATCTAACCCATAGTTGGTTAGAAAGAGGTATCAAGAGGTTTAAGGAATCTGAAGGATTATATGGATATGAACAATGTTTCATGCCTATTGTGCAGGGAAGCGTGTTTTCTGACCTGAGAGCTGAATCAGCTGAGTTTATTGCATCTCAGGGTATGGAGGCTAATGCAATAGGGGGTCTTTCAGTTGGTGAGCCTGTTGAAGAAATGTATGCAATGCTTGAAGTAGTGAATAAAATACTACCCCGTGATAAGCCTCGTTATCTAATGGGAGTTGGTACTCCGGTTAATATTTTGGAGGGAATAGCACTGGGGGTTGATATGTTTGATTGTGTTATGCCTACCCGAAATGGTCGAAACGGAATGTTGTTTACCCGAAACGGAATCATGAATATGAAGAATGAGAAATGGAAAGCTGATTATTCTTCTTTAGATGAAGAGGGGACTTCATATGTCGATAAGGAATACTCAAAGGCTTATGTCAGGCATTTGATTACGAGTGGAGAAAGGCTTGGTTCTCAAATTGCGAGTATTCATAATCTGAACTTTTATTTGTGGCTGGTAGGGGAGGCACGTAAACAAATTCAAAACGGAACATTTTCTGCCTGGAAGAAAAGTATGGTTCCCAAATTGTCGAGTCGACTATAATTAAAATGCTGGGATTAAAGAAAATAGACATTTACATAATCAGGAAGTTTCTGGGGACTTTCTTTTTTGCCCTGGGACTTATTATTGTAGTTAGCGTTGTGTTTGATTTCTCCGAGAAAGTAGATGATTTTATTGAACAGAAAGCACCTGTGGGAGCTATTTTATTTGACTATTATCTGAATTTTATTCCATATTTCTCAAATCTCTATACTCATCTTTTTGTTTTCATTGCCGTAATCTATTTTACGTCAAAAATGGCAACTCATTCTGAGATTATTGCCATTCTATCATGTGGCACCAGCTACCGCCGTTTGTTGGTTCCCTATTTTATTGCCGCTAGTATAATTGCTCTTTTTACATTTATTATGGGCAATTATGTGATTCCACATTCTAATGTGAACCGCCTGAATTTCGAAGAGAAATATTTCAAGAGAATGTACAGGAATCCTGATCGCGATATTCACAAACAAATTGCTCCGGGTGTTTTTATTTATTTGGAAAGGTATAATACACGTTCAGATTATGGCACAAGATTTTCAATGGAAAAGATTGTGGATGGCCAGCTTGTTTCCAAAATGATGGCAGCTAATATAAGATGGGATTCAACAAAGCAAAAATGGAAAGCTCATAATTATTGGATCCGGGAGGTTGACGGACTAACCGAAAAGTTGACAAGCGGAGTAGATATTGACACCGCGTTGAATTTATTTCCAGAGGAATTTAAGCGAGCCCACAATATTGTTGAGTCAATGCCCACCCCGGAGCTCAGAGAATTTATTTATCAGGAAAAATCACGAGGACAGGGGAGCGTGCATTATTATATTGAGCTATACCGAAGGTCCTCAGCTCCATTTGCTGTTTTTATTATGACTCTGATTGGACTTACATTGTCATCACGTAAATTCAGAGGTGGAATGGGAATGCATATTGGTTTTGGAATTGCCCTGAGTTTCTCATATATCCTTTTCATGCAAATATCAAAAGAGTTCTCGATCTCCGGTAGTTTGAAACCATTAATGGGTGTTTGGATACCAAATATCTTATTCTCATTAATCGCATTCTATTTGTATCGAATTGCTCCCAAATAGCGGATGAACCGAGCATGACAAAAAGCATAAGCATTTTGACACAGTCGACGATGATTACTTTTTGTTATGTGAGCTCCATCCGGCCATTAAAAATCAAAATATAGACTGATGAAAAAGTCGAAGAGTTTTCAAACTGCCAATGTAATAACCACCTCTATTGCTCATTTCTTTCATGATGTGTACTCTTCATTTTTGGCTCCTTTGCTACCAATGCTGATTGACAAGTTGGGTATCAATCTGTTCCAGGCCGGGCTGCTCTCTGTATTCCAAAGGATTCCGACACTTTTCAATCCCTTTATCGGTATACTCGCTGAACGTGTTCATGCAAGATATTTTATCATTATTACTCCAGCGATTACCGCGATGTCAATGAGTTTAATTGGAGTGGCACCACATTATACATTCCTGGTAATTCTTATGATAGTCTCAGGATTGAGCTCAGCATTTTTTCACGTTCCAAGCCCGGTTATGATTCGAAAGGTTTCAGGTGAGCAACCAGGTTTGGGGATGAGTTTATTTATGGTAGGAGGAGAATTGGCCAGAACAGCTGGCCCAATTGCCGTTATTGGAGCTTATTCTGTATGGGGGCTTGAAGGTACCTGGCGTTTAATGCCGGTCGGGGTGCTTGCTTCACTTGTATTATTTTACCGACTTAAAGATATTGAGATAAGGAAAGATTTCAGCAAGGAAGACAAGCGTATCAATTATTGGTTGGTGATCAAAAAACTATCACCAATGTTCAGATCATTAACTGGTTTTACCTTTATGTTTGGCGCAGTGAAATCTTCTCTGACTCTTTATTTACCAACCTATATTGCTGGTGAGGGCTTTTCAATATGGTTTGCCGGCGCTTCTCTTGCTATTTTACAAGCTGCAGGGGTAATTGGAACTCTGGTGTCAGGAACACTGGCTGATCGCTTTGGGAACCGCCGCCTGCTACGGATTATAGCTGTGGCTACTCCTTTGCTGATGTTCATCTTTACTCAGGTCAACGCCTTTTGGGGTATACCAGTGTTAATCGTATTGGGCCTTTTCTTATTTGCGCCAAATCCGGTTCTGTTAACTGTTGTAAACGAAATAGAAACGGATCATAAAACCTTCATTAATGGAACTTACTTTACCATTAATTTCCTGTTGAATGCTGTAATGGTATTGATAATGGGTTGGATTGCCGACAGGATAGGTCTTGACATGGCATATAAGTTTTCAATTATTGGTGGAGTATTAGCAATTCCGTTTATCTGGTCAATGAAAAAGGAATCTTACTCAGTTAGTTGAGTTTCATGTTCGAAAAAGCGGGAAAGAAAATGATTTAAAAGGAAAAATCCCCAGAAAGCAACAAGCCCCACTCCCAGGAAAACTACCCATTTATTCATGATTAATTGAGGCAGGCTAAAATTTCGTAGGCTTTCAGCAATATTTAAGGTTCTGAAATCAAAATTAAAGTTTAATGAGCCCAATTCAGGGAGCTTCCAACCATCATCGAATGGTGTATTCAGTACTGCAGCAATCAAACAGACTGCCATAACTACACCAACTGACCAAGCGATTATCTTGAATGTATTTCTTTTGGCAACTATCTGAGGGATTGGCTTTAGTCGTATTTCTTCCATGATTCTGCCAGATAAGCCCTCAGGTGCCTTCTCCAGACTGAGCTTCTGAAGCAGTGAATTAAGTTGTTGATCTCTGATTTGTTTTTCCATTACGCTTGCTCTATTAAACTTAATACTTCATCTTTCAGGAGATTCTCCAATTCCTGATAGATTTTTTTTCGGGCTCGGAATAATTTTACTTTGATATTTGAACGACTCAATCCCGTTATTTCTATTAACTCGTCAATATCAAGATCTTCTAAATAATACGATCTGATAAGTGTTGACTCTGAAGGTGAAAGTTTCTCCAGCGCCAAAGCAAGGTATTGCTGCTGTTCTGCCGTTTTAAGAAAGTTAATACCATCATTTATTTCCTCTGGATTCAGATCCATAACATCTCCCGGTTCAATATTACGTGAAAACTTCTTCTCATACCGATATTGCGAAATGCTAACATTATATACAATACGATAGAACCATGTTGAGAATTTTGCCCCTCTTTTAAACTTGCTTAAACTTTCATATGCCTTGATAAAAGAGAGGTGTACAGCTTCTTCAGCAAGCACCGGATCATGCACGATACCCAAACTTAGCCTGTAGGCTTTGTCCTGATACCGACTGATCAGCTCACCGAATTCCTCCTGCTTACCTTTCAGTACTGAATTGATTACCTCAAAGTCTTTTTTATCGTTCATTCAACTGTTAGACGTAAAAGTACGGGTTCAGGTTACAGAATTGTAACCGAAAGTAGAGAAGTGCGTCATAAGTTTGAAATTGAAATTTTAACAATAAATAATAATTATGGGAGTAGCAATAATATTTGTGGCCATGTTTGCCTCAGCGTTTGGAATCTTTTACATGTTTTTCATGACTCGAAATAAGGAAAGAATGGTAATGATTGAGCAGGGAAATAGTCTGTCTTTTGGAAAAGAAAAAAGGGAGCCTCGCCCCAGACGGACTTATAACCCAATAAAATTTGCACTGAAGTTTGGCATGTTTCTGATTGGTATAGGAATCGGTTTTGTTGTGGCAATTCTTCTTGATCAGGCATTTATGATTGATCAGATTGAAATGTTCATTATTGGTATTGTTTTTGTTTTTGGGGGTTTAGGATTGGTTTCCGGATATATCCTCGGACGGAAGATCGATCAGAAAGATCAATAATTCATTTCCTCATCAAAGAAACGGGCTTTTGGATATCCAGAAAGCCCGTTTTTTTTTAACATAATTTAACAAGTAGATATTAAACCGATTCGTTGTACTTTTATCAAAGTACCTAGATGAGAAACATTCAAACAATATATTGTGAAATTATCCATTGAAGAACTCACTCAAATTTATCGGAATGGCAATCGTGCACTAAAAGATGTTAATCTCGTTATCGAGGATGGCATGTTTGGTTTACTAGGACCTAACGGTGCAGGAAAATCCACTTTGATGAAATTATTAGTAACCTTAATGAAGCCCTCAAGAGGTGGGATTACAATTAACGGTCAGGATCTACAGAAAAACAGAAGACAAGTAAGATCAGTCTTGGGATATCTTCCACAGGATTTTCGGTTTTTCGCTAAATTAAGCACATGGGAATTCCTTGATTACTCTGCTCGACTTGCAGGTATCAAGGATAATAAGAAGAGGAATACTGAGGTTGAAACAATGCTTGAGGAAGTTGGATTATTCGATGTGCGTGACAGAAAAGCCAACAAACTCTCTGGTGGGATGAAAAGACGATTGGGGATAGCTCAGGCTCTTATTGGTGATCCAAAGATTGTTATTGTGGATGAGCCTACCACCGGATTAGATCCGGATGAACGAATAAGGTTCAGGAACCTGCTCTCTAAGATGACTGAACAAGAGATGATCATTATTCTTTCGACCCATATTGTTGGCGATATTTCCAGTACCTGTAACAATATGGCATTATTGAATGAAGGCAAAGTCGTCTTCAATGGCCCACCCGATAATCTGGTTCAAAAAGCCAAAGGTCACGTATTTCAGGTTGAGGTAGCAAATTCTGAATTTGAGATGGTAAATGAAAAATACAATGTTATTTCAACGATCCCATCGGTTAATGGTTGGGATATGCATATTGTGGCTGATGAATTAACAGAAATGCCTTCACAATTGGTTGAACCAAATCTGGAGCATGCCTATGTGTACTATATGGAACATGTTTTAAAAAATCAAGCCTAAAAAAAAAGAAAATGGGATATATGTCAAAAATCCAAACAGTTGCCCGCTTTGAAATGAAAACTCTTTTCAGAAGCTGGTTTTTTCGAATTTTTTCGGTTCTGACACTTTTTATTTTACTAGGAACCAATATTGGGATGTTAACAGATGGTGGGAATGTTAATCTGGTTATCAGATCCATTGCATCAAATATTCCATATATGAATATGGCATTTCTGAATATTGCACAAGCATTGCTGGCAATATTTCTGGCATCTGACTTTCTTAAAAGAGATAAGAAGCTTGACACTACAGAGGTTATCTATACCCGTTCAATGACTAATTGGGAATATGTTTGGGGTAAAACATTTGGTGTGCTGATCGTTTTTACGGTTTTGAACATATTGGTTTTTCTCATGGCCTTGATAATAAACATGGTTGTTTCAGGGGTCGAAGTTGATTATATGGCTTATCTGCTATATCCTTTACTCGTGGGCTTCCCAACTCTGTTGTTTACTCTTGGACTGGCGTTTTTTCTAATGTCTGCTATTAGAAATCAGGCGGTTACTCTTATATTGTTAATCGGACTGACAGCCTTGAGTCTGTTTTTTGTAAAAGATAAAGTCAATCACCTCTTTGATTTTATGGCCTTCACTTTTCCAATGATGTGGTCAGATATGATTGGATCAGGTAATTTATTTGAGATATTGTTACACAGGGGAATATATTTATTTCTAGGTCTGGCATTTATTTTTGCAACAATACTATTGCTTAAACGTCTGCCTCAATCCCGTCCTTTTTCACTCTTATCTGTAGTTCTTATGACTGCTTTTTTCATTTTGGGAATTGGAGGTGGAGCTACATATTGGTCAACGTACAATAAAGATCAAAATTTCAGGCAGGAGGTAAAACAACTTAATAACGAGGTAAGTAAATTGCCAATTAGCCTTGTGAAATCGTATGATTTAGAACTTGAACATCTGAATAAATCAATATTGGCGAGTGCAAGTCTGCAGCTTGATGAGCCTGCTGAGAATCTGCCTGAAGAATTAATATTTTCATTAAATCCCGGCCTTGTCATTGATGAGATAAAGCTAAATGGGAAAACTGTTGATTTTTCACGAGAAATGCATATCATCCGGATCAATAAACCAGGTGATTTGTCAGGAAACGTCGAGCTCCTCTTTAGCTATAAAGGAACTATTGATGAAAGAATCTGCTATCTTGATATTAAGGATGAGTATATGGCAGTCAAGCATGGACCGGCATTCATAATCGGTTCACCAAAAAGGCATGGCATTATTCAGGATAATTTTGTTTTATTAACTCCTGAAAGTGTTTGGTATCCAATCTCAGGTGGAACTTTCGGAACAAAGCTGTCTTCAAAACCTGTGATGAATTTTAGCACTTATAAACTAAATGTTAAAACTCATGAAGGTCTTACAGCTATTTCTCAAGGGAAGGCTATTGAATCAGGTGATTCCTGGGAATTTACTTCCAACACTCCTTTCAAAGGTATTAGTCTGGCAATTGGTGAATATGAGACTAAAACGCTCAACATAGATAGTTTGGAGGTGCAATTGAGTTATTATAAGGATCATAGCGGTTTCCTTGAAATACTAGACCTTCTTGAGGATACTTTGCCAACCCTCGTGAAAGCAACATTTGAAGATTATGAGAGAAGCATTGGTCTTGATTATCCTTTCAATTTCTTAAAATTGGTTGAGGCCCCGGTACAGTTTTACTCCTATGACAGAGTATGGTCAAAAGGCTATGATTATGTACAACCTGGAGTAATATTTTATCCCGAGAACCTATCATTCTTGAGACGTGGAGATTTGGGTAAAGAACTTGAACGTGCGATTGATCGGGCAGTTGAGCGGGATAATCCTGCAAGTGATAAGGATCTTCAGATACAAGTTTTTAATAATGTAATCAGGAATAATTTTATACAGGGAGAAAGGGATTTCAGGATGATGATGAGAGGTGGAAATATGAACTTCTCCAGTTCGGATGAAACACCATACAGCATTTTTCCAAATTATTTTAGTTTCGTTAATAACATAGAATCCAGTGATTACCAGTTAATCAATTCAGCTCTTGAATCCTATATTGGAAGTAAGAGTGGAGCGCAAGGAGGGTTTGCTTCAATGGGTGGTATATCTGATGAGGAGAAAGCCAATTTAGCTTTGGCTGAACATTCTTTCGCTGAATTAATGGACCTGCCGGATGAAAAAGATATTCTTCCATCAGTTATTGAGGCGAAGGGAAAGCAACTATTTAATTATTTGGAAGCAGTAATTGGGTCTGAAGAGTTCATTACATTTATTACCGAAGAACTCAAAACAACAAGATTTAAAAATCTCAGTCTGCCCGAATTTGGACAGAATGTGATGGATAGATTCAATATTGATATCAGCGCTTTTCTGGAGAATTGGTACAGTGGTACTGATGTTCCTTCTTTTCTGGTGACTGATGTGAGAAACTACGAAATACAAGATGGTGATAATACTGTTTTCCAATTGTTCTTCACTATCTCAAATACAGGATCTACAGATGGAATTGTCAATGTTAGTTTCAGAACCGGAGGTGGAGGTGGAGGCCGAATGGGACATGGAGGTGGGGGTATGAGAAGTGGTGGAAGTCAAACAAGCTACGCCCTGGCAGGACGAGATGATGCTACAAACCTCTTGTATCTTATTCCGGCTGAAACAGCTTATGAATACGCAATTATTCTTGACGATCCACCCAGAATGATGTCAGTCAACACATTAATTTCTTCCAATCTCCCTGCTTCAATTGCGTATCCATTTCCTGATGTAGAGAAGAAAAGGATGGAAGCTGTTGAAAGTATAAGCGAAACCAAATTGATTACTTCATTGGCTGAAGCTCATGAGCTAATTGTTGACAATGAAGATTCCGGTTTCTCAACACATGAAGAAGGTTCCTCAAATAAGATGTCAGGATGGCTTGGAATTGATCAGAAAGAATCGGATTTCAAATATCAGGGAATGTATTTCTGGAGACCACCAATGACCTGGACACTTACTACTCAGTCGGGTTTCTATGGTGATTATATTCGTTCAGCCTGTTATACGCGAAGTGGGGAAGGTGAGCGATTTGTGGAATGGGAAGCTGATATTGAAGAGGCTGGCTATTATGACGTGTATTGTTATCTCAATGAGTCGCTGTCAAGAATGGGCAGGTATCGGGGCCGGGGTGGAGATCGTGGAGGACGTGGAGGACGTGGTGGCTCTTCTGATATCAGCGATGTCTATCACTATACAGTTTATCATGACGAAGGTGAAGAAGAGGTTTCAAAGGCATTGTCAAATATTGAGAATGGATGGAATATGTTAGGTTCATTCTATTTTTCACCTGGCAAAGCAAAAGTTAAACTTACTAATGAGAATACTGGAAAAATGGTGGTTGCAGATGCTATCAAGTGGGAAAAACAATAATCAAGAATCAATAAACCAAAATCATATGACGAAAATTATTAAGCTACTGATGGGGATGGTAATATCCTTGTTGATCACAGGATCAACGGAGGCCCAGCAAGTTTTAAGATTTGAAGACGCTATCCAGGTAGCATCCCAGCATAGTCCGGATATAAAAAGGGTTCGCCTGAGCATGGAGAGATCCGAACAACTACTGATAGCCCAAAGGGCATCACTGAAATCTAATATTAGTTTTACAGTGAATCCTTTGCAATATACCCATGATCGCGCATTTGACGAGTATAATAATCAATGGTATACAAAAGATAATCTGAGTAGTCTGGGGGCATTTACAATTTCACAGCCTCTTATCTGGACTGATGGCAGAGTATCACTTACCAATCAATTACGCTGGCAGAATAGCTACAGTGAGGTAAATGATATTCGCAATAAAAACTTTACCAATAATCTCTATTTGCAATATGATCAGCCTTTATTTACTTATAACCGAACCAAACAGGTTTTACAGGAACTTGAGCTTGGTCTTGAGAACGCCCAGTTGAGCTTCGCTATGCAAATGCTTAATCTTGAAAGGATGGTTGCTCAAAATTTCTTTAATGTGCATCAGCGACAAATGAGTTTGCAGATTTCACAGGAAGAATATGCTAACCAGCTAAAAAGTTATGAAACCATTAAGAATAAAGTAGAAGGAGGTCTATCCGCTCTTGAGGAATTATACCAGGCAGAACTTAACCTGGCAAATTCACGCTCTGGCCTCCAAAATGCAGAAGTGGCATTGGATAATGCAAAGGATCAGTTTAAAGTTCAGATCGGACTTGATATTTTTGAGGACATTGCTGTTCTGGCAAATGTAAACCTTGATTCTGTACCTGTTGATCTGCCTCAGGCAATTGATATGGGTCTTGCTAATCGATTGGAGATTCGTCAGCGACAAATCGATATTCAAAACGCTCAGTTTGACATGATTCAAACAAAAAGTATAAATGAATTCAAAGGGAATCTTTCTGTTCAGGTTGGTCTGTTTGGAGATAATGAGAAGTTGCCTCAATTGTATGAATCACCCACCGATAATGAACAACTCGCTCTGTCTCTTCAGATTCCAATTTTTGACTGGGGAGAGAGAAAAGCAAGAATTGCAGCGGCTGAAGCCACGATAAAAACATCTGAATTATCACTGGAGGACGAAAAGAATAATATAGTTATTGGTATCCGGGAGGTATACAGAAGTCTGTTGAATCTGATTACTCAAATTGGTATAGCTGAACAGAGTCAGAAAAATGCTCAGTTAACATACGATATTAACTATGAAAGATATGTTAACGGCGACCTGACCGGTATGGATCTGAATCTGTATCAAAATCAGCTTTCTCAGAGTAAGAATGACTATTCAAACGCCATGATAAGTTACAAGCTAGAACTTCTTAATATGAAAATCCAAACACTATATGATTGGGAAACACGTGAATCAGTAGTTCCGGAATCAAAAAAAAAATAATTGAACCATGAAACGAAATACACTTTTAAAATCATTTTTAATTCCCTTTTTAGCTCTGGCCATTTTAGGTGGTTGTCGGAATGAAGAGGCCGATGTAGAAGCTGATGTGGCTGTTCCTGTCAGTATCTTAGACATTAAATATCAGCCAATTGAGGAGTTTATCACAACTAATGGTACCGTACTTGCTACTAAAGAGGTTGAATTAAGTGCTGAGGCAGGTGGCAAGTATAAGCTTATGAATAACCCCAGAACAGGTCGTGTTTGGGCTTTAGGAGATATTATTAAAACTGGTGATGTCATCGTTTCAATTGAGGATGAAGAATATGTCAATAATATTCAGATAAAATCCAAAGAGTTGAATCTTGAAATTTCAAAAGACCAATGGGGGAAAATTGAATCATTATACGAAAAAGGAGGAGAGACTCTGAGTACATTGAAAAATGCTGAGCAAACTTTTATTAATGCTGAGTATACACTGGCAAATGCAAAACTCCAACTCGCCAAGATGCAGGTTTTAGCTCCGTTTAATGGAGTTATTGTCGATCTTCCATATATCACAGAGGGGAATAAGATTCAGGCCGGAACACCAGTAGTTTCATTGATGGACTATCTAAACCTATTTATGGAAATACAGCTTCCTGAAAAAAACCTGGCTAGTTTATCAGTTAATCAAAACGTAAGGATATTGAATTATACAATGCCTGATGATACCCTTTGGGGATCGATTTCACAAATGAGTCCGGCAATTAACCCTGACACACGTAATTTTAAAGGGATTATTACTGTGAAGAATCCCGGTTTGCGCCTGCGACCAGGAAGCTATGTCAAAGCCGAAATTGTTACCAACAGCAAAGACAGTACTATTGTGATTCCAAAAGACATTATCGTTTCACGTCAGCGGGGTAAATCAGTTTTCATCGTTGATCAGAATACAGCCTATGAACGAAGTATAAAAACAGGCCTGGAGAATCCTGATGAGGTAGAAGTAATTGGTGGGCTTGAGCTCAACAATCGTGTTGTTACTGAAGGATTTGAAACATTAGGTAACAGGTCTAAAGTGAAGATCATTCGTTAATTGAGTAAGGAAAGCACTTCATTATGAAGAAAATCACCCAATTTTCTGTAAATAATCCGGTTACAGTCACCATGCTGATTCTTGGAGTTCTGCTCCTGGGTTTCATTTCCTTTGGAAAGCTTGGTACTGATCTGATGCCGGAAATGAATAATCCCCGGATATATGTTGAATTATCTGCCGGGGAACGCCCTCCTGAGGAGATAGAAAAACAGTTTGTGGATCAGATCGAATCGCTGGCTATCCGGCAGGCTGATGTCATAGGTGTATCCTCAGTAACCCGGGTTGGATCAGCCCAAATCACAGTTGAATACAGTTGGGACAAGGATATGGATGAAGCTTTTCTTGAGCTTCAAAAAGCCCTCGGATCCTATAACCAAAATAGTGATCTGGATGAAATCCTGATTACCCAACATGACCCTAATGAGACACCGGTATTGCTTGTTGGGATGACTCATGAAAGCATAAAGGATATGAATGAGCTACGAAAGGTAGCTGAGAATTATATCCGAAATGAGTTAATCCGTCTTGAAGGAGTAGCTGATGTCAAACTTGAAGGTCAGGAGGTCAATGAGGTTGTTATCACAACAGACCCCTACCGGATGGAAGCTTTTGGCGTAACAACAGATATTATCAGTGGCCAGATTCAGAATTATAATCGCAATGTTTCAGGTGGAAGTATTGTGGAGATGGGAACCCAGTATATAATTAAAGGGGTAAGCGTATTTGAGGAATTAGAAGATATGCGAAAGCTGATTGTTAGCTTTCAGCAAGCCCAGACCGCAACGGAGGGTGAAACCCCGGAGCGAATTCCCGTATTCCTTTCAGATGTAGCGAAAGTTGAATTTGAAAATAAGGAGCCAATAAATATTGTCAGGATAAATGGAGAAAGAAGTATTGGTCTCGGAATCTATAAAGAACCAAAATTTAATACAGTAAAGGCTGTTGAAGAACTGCAGCTGGCCTTTGTAGATATTGAAAAAGCCCTTCCCGGATACAGCTTTCAAATTATCCAGGATCAGGGGGAATTTATTTCTAATGCTATTGGAGAAGTCGAAACAACTGCTCTGATAGGGATTATTCTTGCCGTTTTTATCCTGTTTATTTTTCTCAGGAGAATTGGAACCACCCTGATTGCCAGTATCGCAATTCCAATTTCTATTGTCGCTACTTTTAACCTGATGTACTTTAATGGCTTAACCATTAATGTCATGACCTTGGGTGGATTAGCTCTGGGAGCAGGTATGTTGGTGGATAACGCAATCGTTGTTTTAGAAAATATTTTCAGGAATCTTGAGAAGGGATTATCAGTTAAGGAAGCTGCCATACAAGGTACAGCCGAAGTGGGCGGAGCTATAACAGCTTCTACATTAACTACTATCGTTGTTTTTCTTCCAATAGTTTACATTCAGGGTGCTTCAGGTGAGTTGTTTAAGGATCAAGCCTGGACAGTTGCATTTTCTCTGCTTAGTTCCTTGATTGTTGCTATCCTGGTAATTCCAATGCTTTTCTCCAAGTTCATCAAGGTGAAAAAAGGGAGATCGATGACTAAAACAGTTGGATTCAGATGGTATCCAAAAATGCTTAATGGCTTACTCCGGATGAAAGCCCTGATCATCATATTTGCTTTTGCCTTAGTGGCTGCCAGTGCATTGTTATTGCCAAAAATTGGTAGTGAGTTTATGCCGAAAACAGAGACCAGAGAGTTTTCAATGGATCTAAAACTTCCTGAAGGCACTCAAATAGAGCGAACTGAACAAACGGTGAATACGCTTGATCTTATGATAAAGGAATTGCTTGGGGATAACCTGGAAACCTTGTATGCACGTATTGGTCCTGCTTCGAGTGCAAGCTCATCTACTGCGGTTTTTGAAAATGAAAACACAGCTAATATTAAGGTCATGCTCATTGATGAAACAGAAATTTCGTCAAGCCAGACTATCAGACAATTAGGGAAAATAGTCGCCAATATGCCAGACCTGGAAGTGAAATTTCTTCAGAATGAGACAGCATTACAGGCTACTATGGGCACCGATGAAGCACCTATAATTGTTGAGGTTGTTGGCGAAGAATTCGAACTGATTGAACCTATAACAAACCAGGTTCGGGAAATCATGATGAAATCAACTGAGTTGTTTAATGTGGAAGGAAGTTTCGAAGAAGGAGCTCCGGAGATTGAGGTGGTAATTGATCGTTTTCGAGCCGGGGTATATGGTATCTCAGTGGATCAGATAATTGGTCAGCTGCAGGCAGTTCTGACAGGGGCTGATGCCGGACAATTTGAGCATGGGGGAGAGATGAAAGATATAACTATTAAATTACCCGATGTCAGATTAAGTCAACTAAATGATATTGTTTTAACAGCAGGTGCCAGTGAATTACGTCTGAATGATGTGGCCACTATTAGAACAGTTAATGCCCCGAAAGAAATCCGCCGAACTAATCAGAACAGGGTTGGGCAGGTTTCAGCTCAGATCAGGAATATTAAGCCTATCGATCAGGTTGTTACTGAATTAAATGAACAATTTGCACAGCTGACCCTTCCTCCCGGCTATTATATTCGCCATGCCGGGGAGGAATTGAAACGTAAAGAATCAATGGGTAGCCTGCGTTTTGCCTTGCTGCTGTCTTTAATATTAGTATACATGGTGATGGCTTCACAGTTTGAATCACTGATTCATCCTTTTACCATTATCCTGACAGTACCTCTTGCAGCAGTCGGAACCATATTGTTGTTTTTCCTGATGGGACAAACTCTGAACATTATGGCACTGATCGGACTGATTATGTTGATCGGAATAGCCGTAAATGACTCAATCATTCTTGTTGATCGGATCAATCAACTAAAATTGCTTGGAATGAAGCGAAAAGAGGCAATAGTTGAGGCCGGACATCAAAGAATACGACCTATTCTGATGACCAGTTTAACCACAATTCTAGCCTTATTGCCTTTAACTTTTGGATTTGGAGAAAGTGCATCACTCAGAGCTCCGATGGCTCTTGCGGTGATAGGCGGGCTCTTCACTTCTACATTGCTGACACTTATCGTTATTCCATGCGTATATGATGTTCTGGATAAGTTTAAGGAATGGATATTACCAAGTAGAACCCAGATTAGTGAGCAATTATGAAGGCAGTAATTAACCGGAAGACTCTCATAGGAATGGCCTTTATCGGGCTCACCCTGCTTGGCGTGGTGTCCTATCAGAATTTATCCGTAGAGTTATTCCCCAACGCTGTTGCTCCTCAATTAATCGTTCAGATTACCTCTCAGCTTGAGGTTGATCCCTCCTATATGGAAAGACAGGCAGTGATTCCTGTGGAGGGAGCTATTGGTACGCTTGACGGGATTGAGGAAATGAGCTCTAATGCATCGAGAAGAAGGGGAATAGTATATATATCCTATCAGCAAGATGTGGATATTAAATATGCAGAACTGAAACTGCAGGAAAAAATGAATGAAATCAGGGATGATCTTCCCGATCAATTCATGCTTACTGTTGTGAAGGTTGACCTTGAACAAATGGCTAATCAGGTAATGGGCCTGGAGGTCAGGGGAACCGGCGGTATTAACCGGGTTCGGAATATTGCCGATGAGGAAATCGTAGAAAAACTGGAAAACATAGATGGTATTGCAGGAGTGGAGGTATATGGAGGACAGGAGAAATCATTAGAGATTACCTTGGATGAAGATGCCTGTGAAGCTTACGGTATAACACCATTCCAGGTTCGAAATGCTATCAATCAGAATGGGCGATTAAAAACTTTAGCAGGTTCAGTTCTCGACGGTCAGAAAAAATTGTTCGTCCAGATCACTGCGGAGTATGTCAAACTATCTGACATTGAAACTCTGGTTGTATCCGAGAATGGTCCGATTCTGCTGCACGATGTGGGTGAGGTGTATTTTGGTGTAAAAGAAGAAACCAGTTTCTCCAGAGTCAATGGACAGGAAGCTATTACTGTTAGTCTTATCAGTGATTCTCAGGCTAACCTGATCGATCTCTCACATGATGTTGCAAAAGTGGTCGAACAGCTCAACAGCGAATTAGCTGTCCTGGGGATTGAAGTTGTGGTTAAGGAGAATATGGCTGAGCTGATGGAGAAAAACATTAACCAGATCATCAATCTGGCTCTTACCGGAGGACTACTGGCCATTCTGATTCTGTGGATATTTCTCAGAAATGTAAGACTGGTCTTTGCTATTGCTCTGGCTATTCCCATATCTGTTTACACTGCATTTAACTTCTTCTACGCAGCCGATATTTCAATCAACAGTTTGACCCTGGTGGGTATGGCTCTTGCCATCGGAATGTTATTGGATAATTCGGTAGTGGTACTGGAAAATATATATAGGCATGCATCCTTAGGGAAAAAGCCAGCTGAAGCTGTTTTACAGGGAACCAGAGAAGTTTGGCGATCCATTGTAGCAGCCACCCTCACAACTATAACAGTTTTCTTGCCTTTCATATTCTCAGATAATTTTCTTATTCGAATAATGGGGAACCATATTGGGGTGTCGATTATTTCAACTCTGGTGGTTTCTCTCTTCGTAGCTCTGCTTTTTATTCCCATGTTAACGCATGGATTCATGTCAAGAAGAAGAGAGAAGAAGCAGGTGGTTTATGAAAAGGTGTCACTTCATAATAGATTGATACAGATCTATGTAGTTGTTCTGAAGGCCAGCATGAGAAAGCCAGCTCTAACAGTTATTGGTGCCCTGGTTGTTTTCTTCCTGACGATCTTTATTGCCCTTGCTATTTCTACTAATACACTTCAGGAAGCTGAAACAGATGAAATCAGGTTGAGTGTTACAATGCCTGGAGGTTCAACTCTTGAGACAACTGACCTGGCTGTTAGAACAATTGAGGAGCGTCTGATGGATGTACTCGAAAGAGAAGATCTGACTGCTGAAGTGAGAGAAGGAGAAGCCACGCTGACGATGAAGTTGCTTGAGGATTATCAGGATATTGATGGAAGATCTTTACCTGGGATAAAAGAAGATATGCAGCTACGTCTTGACAATATAAGGTCAGCAGAAATTGATTTCCAGGAATTTTCAGCTTCATCAGGTTTTTCTGGTGGAGGTGGAGGTGGTCCAGGTGGAGGTGGTGGAGGCAATGCTGGTGGAGGATTTGAATCCTTTTTGGGAATCGGATCACAGCAGGAAATGGTTATTATCAAAGGGCAGGATTTTGATATGATGAGAAATGTTGCCGAAGATCTTGAATACTTTCTTGATGAACTCGACAATATCTCAAGTGTAAATCTGAGTATTGCGGATAACCGGCCTGAGGTTCACCTTCGTTTTAATACCCGGGAAATGGGTGAAAGGAATGTGCCACTGACCAATGTAACATCTGAATTAAGCTCTTTTCCTTCTGAAATCAACTCCGGAGCAGTTTTCAAAGATGGGACAGAGGAATATGATATTATTATCAAGATGGAAGTTCCTGAAGATGATGAAGAGCGCACCATGGATGAGCTTAAAGAGCTCAAAGTGCCTTCATCTGGTCAACAGGCAACATACGATCTGCAAGAATTAGGTGATGTATATTTCTCACGTGGTCTTTCAGATATTGACCGTGTAAATAGAGAGAAACAGATAGAAGTAACTTATCGATTTGAAAATGAGGTTAATGATTCAAAGGCACTGCTGGATGCAGCCAGAATTGAGATTGATGAATTGGTTGCCAGTTTAAGTATACCATCTGGTGTGGCGGTAGAAGTTCAACATGAGGAAAATGATTTCAAAGAATTCTATTTCCTTATTGCTGCAGCTTTTATCTTAATATTTATGATTCTGGCGTCGGTATTTGAATCATTTGTAACACCGGTGGTTCTTATGTTCACAATACCACTAGCAGGTATTGGCTCCTTCCTGGCTTTGATTTTTACTGGTAATTCTTTGTTGAACGCTAATACGCTTACAGGCTTTCTTATACTGCTTGGTGTGGTGGTTAATAATGGTATTATTCTGATCGATTATACGAATATCCTGCGAAAAAGAGGATACCGCAGATCACGCGCATTGTTAACGGCCGGACTGGCCCGTATCAGACCAATCATGATAACTGCTGTTACTACAATAGTTGCTATGCTTCCTCTTGGAATGGGGAAATCTGAATATGTAAGTCTGATTGGAGCTCCTTTTGCTATTACAGTAATTGGAGGATTAAGTGTAAGTACAATTTTGACTCTTGTTTTTGTTCCAACTCTTTATTCCGGACTTGAGAATTCTCTTGAGTGGATTCGGAACCAAAGATGGTTGACAAAGATATTTATGGCGGTGTCAGTAATCGGATTAGGACTTGTTATCTACTTTAATGTGGATGCTTTTCTGTGGAAACTCGTTTTGTTCATGCTTGTAGTTGTGGGTATTCCTGCTTCCACATGGTTTGTTATGAATAGTCTGCGAAAGGCAAGCTCAAAAGCCATTCCTGATGAAACGGATATTGTTATTCGCATTCAGAATCTGGTTAAAATTTATGACCGTGATACTAAATTCTCCCGTGAATGGAAATCCGGATTGGAAATAAGAAAACGCTTAGGCCTGACTCGTACATATGAATCAGTCAAAGATCTGGCAATTCTGATTTGGCAATTACCCTTAATTGGATTCCTGATCTTTTTCGTGTACTTCTATCTTGATTCAAAGATGTGGTTGTTTTTCCTCAGCCTCTTTGTCTATGGCACCTTATTAGCTGTATGGCAGCCGATTGGATCCTGGATTGGGAAATCCGGCGGGAGAAAATTGAAGCTCGCAACTTTATTCAGAAGACTTATTCTGTGGGGATTTCCGGTGTTCTCTGTAATTCTTTTCCACAAGAGATGGGATAACCTGGCCTTGGAGATTCTGATAGCTGTGGTATGGTTATTTGGCCTGATCGTGTATTCGACAGCTAAAATTCTAAAAGAGAAGCAAGTTGTGGTCAGTAGGATAAAAGGTCGGTTCGGACTTCTGAGACGTGGTTTTTTCAGAATGGTTCAGTCTATTCCACTTATTGGCAAGCAAAAAAAGCCTTTCAAAGCACTGGCTGCTGTTTCAATGGAGATTAGCTCAGGTATGTTTGGTCTGTTAGGACCAAACGGTGCTGGTAAGACCACTATGATGAGGATAATCTGTGGTATTCTGGAGCAGAGTTATGGGAAGATTTGGATCAGTGGAGTGGATACTCAGGAGAAACGTGAAGAGTTACAAGGTTTGATTGGATATCTGCCTCAGGAGTTTGGCATGTATGAGAATATGACGGCCGGTGAGTACCTTCATTATCAGGGTATTCTGAAAGGCTTGACCGATCCTAAACTTCGTTCAGAGCGTGTAGAATACACATTGAAGGCAGTTCATATGATAGAGAAAAAGGATCACAAAATCGGTTCTTTCTCCGGAGGTATGAAACAGCGTATCGGTATAGCCCAGATTTTACTACATCTTCCCAGAATTCTGGTTGTGGATGAACCAACTGCCGGATTAGATCCAAGAGAAAGAATCAGGTTCAGAAATTTGTTGGTTCAACTCTCACGTGATCGGGTAGTAATATTTTCTACTCATATCATTGAAGATATATCCAGCTCATGTAACCAGGTGGCTGTTCTCAACAAAGGGGAATTGAAATACCTTGGTGTCCCTCTGGAAATGGCAAAACTGGCTAAAGGCAATGTGTGGCAAGTGGAGGTGAGTGTGAGCGAATTTGATAAACTTTCTGAAGAGTATAAAGTGGTTCATCATATGCGTGACGGACAAAAGATCCGTGCACGCCTGTTGGCTGCTGAAAAGCCAATGGAGGATGCTATTGAAGTAACTCCATTGCTTGAAGATGCTTATTTATGGATGTTAGGTAAAAAATTGTAATCTATTTATGGCAACAAATAAAGTACATATAATAGCAGATTGGTTCTGGCGGATGATTCGCTACAACCTCAAGATCATTTTTGCCAATAAATTTATATGGTTTCTATTGGCGGCACTGGGTTTTTTCATCATGGTTACCCTGATTACCCTGTATAATGGTACCATGATAACACCTGGAACAGTGTATAATCTTTTATTATACCCTGGCCTCTTGCTAATTTTCTACCCAACTGTTTTTGGTATTCAGAATGATGAAGATAGCCGGATTCTCGAAATTATTTTCGGGATTCCGGATTACCGCTACAAAGTTTGGCTGGTCAGACTGGTGATGATACTTATACTAATCTTTGGAGTACTTTTTCTTTTATCATGGTTCTGCTCCTGGACTTTGGTGAGTTTCACGCCCATTTACATGGCTTTTCACCTCATTTTTCCAATTTTTCTGATGGGAACTCTAGCCTTTCTCCTGTCAACAGTGGTAAGGAATGGTATCGGGACAGCCGTAATTATGGTTATTATTGGTATCATCTTCAGTTCTTTAGCTGAAACTATTGAAAGGAGCAAGTGGAATATTTTTCTCAATCCATTCAAAATGCCTGAACAACTTAGTGAAGCTGCTTGGCTTAGTACGGTTCAGGATAGCCGGATCATAATTATGGTAGGAATTATTCTAACAATACTAGGTGGCCTAATGAGCATGCAAAGAAGAGAAAAATTCATGTAGATATTCTTAAGACCAAAGACCAATGACCAAAGACCGAAGACTTAAATTTGGATGAAGGACAAAGGTTTAAGACTTAAGGCTTTAATCCTATGCCCTTAGTCTTAAGCCTTATGCCCTAAGCCCTAAGCCCTTATTTAGTGTAGTAGGCGATCATGTCTAGAATTGTTTGTCGGCACACGGGACAAAAAGGATCATCTAACCAGTTCATCTTGCATTTTTGCATAGGACTGTAGATGCCTTTTCCCGTATATAAACCACCTTCAAATGCTCCGAGAACTCCGTTAAATTTTGATGTACGTGGAGTTGGAATCGGAGTGTTTGATTTGATAAGCTTCTTCCATTTCTTGCTGAAGTCAACAAGAGTTGTAACATTTGGCTGAATGGGCTCATATTTCATGTCAACATAATCATTGTACGATACGTCGCTGGTGTAATATTCATCAGCCAGCCATGTCAGGTTGTGTCCGAATTCATGTAACCATACACCGATTGATTTCTCGTTAAATGCTGAGAAAGTGCCATAATAATTATAAACACCACCACCACCATATTTCTCTGTATTTACAAGAATAATAATCAGATCATATGGTGTATTAGCTGCAATATCACGCACTGATTTTATGTCAGTAGTCATCAGATATCTTTCAGAATTAAAAGTGTAAAAGTTGGTGTTCAGAATAGTCTCTTTCCAGATATCCTGCCCGGGAATATCAGTTCCTGATTCTTTACTGGGAGCCTCAACTACCCAGATATTAAAATCATCTTCATGAGCGTCAAATGGATCGGTTTCAAACAGGGCATTCGAAAATTCTTTAGCAGCATCTCTGAAAAGACCCATTTCATCTTTAGTGAAGCCATCCGGGAGGAAAACAACATCTATTTTTTGAGCAGGATCACCTGAATCATGAACCATATAGGAATTGTATTTTGGACCTGATTGTTTCTTTATAAAATGATCATTCGGATTAATCAGGTATTCAAATACTTTGTTCAGCTTTGTGCTGCGATCACGACTGTATAATTCTAACCTGACTTTTTTCTTTGGAAAAGGGATCAGAACAGTTTCATAGAAACATCTGCTGGTTTCATTGGCTTCTGAAGTAGATTGCCATTCACTGTACAAACCGGCATACCCTCGTGAGTATATTAATTCATTGGATTTTATATCATATACTTCAACCCGGTATTCACCCCATGCAAATGGATCAATAAGATTTTTCCTTGGCCCAGACCATTTATCCTCTTTTACCATCTGATTAAAAAAGACTTCTTCGGATGATGCCGTTCCGCAACGATTGTAGTCGAAACGTAAAGTCTTATTGGTGAAATAATCATTATATTGTACCTGAGCCTTGCTGCTCGAAACAGGCATGAATAATAATATTGAAATCAGGAGTACAGAAAATAAGTTTTTCATGACGGAGGAGTTTATTTATAGTATTGCTTAAAATTACATTGTATTTTTGTGTTTACCCGATAATTAAACAGTTTCTTAATACTATGGAACAAGAAAAAAATCTATTAGAAAGACTTAGTGATGGTCTTAAAGGCATGTTCATCAATGATTGGGGGATGTCTGAAGATTTGGCACGCTGGATTCATATGCTGGTGTTTGCAGTAGCTATTATCTTAATAGCCTGGGTGGTAGACCGATTAACTAAACAGGTTATTATTGCTCTGATTAGTCGAATTGTAAAGAAAACAAAAACACAGTACGACGATATTATTCTGGAAAAAGGAGTTTTTAACCGACTGGCACATATTTCTCCTGCACTGGTTGTTTATTACATGCTTCCGACAATACTTGCGGATTTTGAGATCGGAGTTGGATTTTTACAGAGTCTTACTGTAATGTACATGATTATTGTGGGTGTTTTTGTGATAATCTCATTTCTAAATGCTGTAAATGGTATTTATAACAAGCGGGAATATGCAAGTAGTATTCCTATCAAAGGCTATATTCAGGTAGTACAAGTGCTTCTGGTAATAATTGGTGCTGTATGGGCATTAAGTGCCATTTTTGACTTTGATCCAAAAGGATTTTTTGCCGGACTGGGAGCTTTCGCAGCAGTATTGATGCTGATTTTTAAGGACACTATTCTTGGAATTGTTGCCTCTGTGCAGCTTACAGCGAATAAAATGATGAGTATTGGAGATTGGATAAGTATGCCGTCTCGCAATGCTGATGGAACTGTGATTGACATTTCTGTAAATACAGTTAAAGTCCAGAATTGGGATAAAACAATTGCAACAATCCCTACTTATGCTTTAGTATCTGAATCATTTCACAACTGGAGGGGAATGGAAGAATCGGGTGGTCGCAGAATTAAGCGATCAATCAATATCGATATGGCCAGTGTGAAGTTTTGTACTCCGGAAATGCTCGACAAATATGGCAAGATACAGCTGATTACAAATTACATCAATTCTCGTTCAAAAGAAGTGAAAGAGTATAATACAGATAATGAGGTTGATGAAAGTGTCGTGGTGAATGGTCGCCGGATGACCAATATAGGAACCTTCAGAAAATATCTTGAAGCCTATTTAATGAATCATCCAAAGGTACATGAAAGTATGACCTTTCTGGTTAGGCAGTTACAGCCGAACGAGCGGGGGATCCCAATTGAAATATATGTTTTTAGTACTGTCCAGGCATGGGCGAGTTATGAATCTATACAGGCCGATATCTTTGACCATATACTGGCAATTATGCCCGAGTTTGAATTACGGGTATTTCAGAATCCTACAGGAGATGATCTGAAAAAACTAGTAAACTGATAATTTAATTTGCATACTCATTATCCAAAGTTCATTACTTTTTAAAATATGCCCCAAGAAATTGAACGGAAATATCTGGTTGCCGGCGACGAATGGAGAAAGAATTTGTCAGAAGCTGATTCTTCTTTTATTCAACAAGCCTACTTGAGTGTTGATCCTGATCGTGTGGTAAGGATCAGGATCAGGGATAATATGGCATTTCTTACAATTAAGAGTCGTACAATCAGGTATACTCGTAGTGAATTTGAGTATCCGATACCTCATCAGGATGCTATCGAGATGCTAAAGCTATGTAAATCTGCGGTTTTGATTAAGAGACGTTATGAGATACATTTCAAGGGGATGCTTTGGGAAGTAGATGAGTTTCTGGGGAAGAATAAAGGCTTGATATTAGCTGAGATTGAATTGGATCATGAAGATCAGGATTTTGTTAATCCTGATTGGCTTGGTGAGGAGGTAACTCATGATTCTGATTATACTAATCTACAATTATCGATGAATGAAGAGGATTAAGAACCGGAATATAGTATTTGTCCCCGTTTGTTTATTGGTGATGTTATTTGCCAATGCCTGTAATCTCTTATCCCCCACGACCTCAAATTCTGGCCAACCTTTAGTTTTGTATGATCCTGGGGCTAGGGGGCTTCATCCTGATTTTAAAATCTTTCATAATGATGTAAATCAGAGTACTCTGTATTTCAGGATTTTTGCTACTGAACTATTATTTAATCAGGCAAATGCTGAGACCAGGGATCAAAGTCGTTTGACTCTGATGTATAAACTTTTCAGTTCATTCTCAGAGCAAATTATTGATCACGACGATGACAAGGAGTTTATTATTAATAAGAGTGAAGTTGCAGATTATTATACCGGCACGGTAAAAATTCCCACAGAGGAGGGTAAAACTTATCTTCTGGAGATTATTCTAACTGATCAGATCAGGCAAATAAGTGTGAGAAGTTTTGTACTGGTCGATAGGTTCAATCCAAATACTCAGCAAAACTATTTGGTTTTAACCTATCCGGGAAATAATATTGGTTTCGAGAAATTTTATTATTCTCAGGAGAGCTTCAGAGTGATGGCAAGCCAATCTGCTGACAAGCAAATGCGTATTGCTTATTACAAACCAGTTGACAATATCCCAGCGCCTCCTTTTGTGGCAGATACTCCTCCTGAAGCCCCAAGAGAACCTGACTCGGTGTGGACTATCGAACATAATGATCAAAAGTTGTATCGGCTTGAAGGTAAGGGTGTCTATGTTTTCTACCCTGATCGTCAAAGCATGAATGGAATGTATTTGTCAAACCTGGGTGAAAATTTTCCTCAGGTGAATACGGCTAAGGATATGCTTGCACCCCTGCAATACCTCGCTACACGTGATGAATTTGAAGAACTCAGAAATGACTCGGATGTAAAGAAATCTATTGATGAGTTTTGGTTGGAAAGGGGAGGTAGTTTTGCTACGGCGAAAGAGTTGATTCGTGTATATTATAACCGCGTTGTTTTTGCCAATCTGTATTTTTCAACTGACAGAGATGGTTGGAAAACAGACAGGGGAATGATCTATCTCCTCATGGGCTACCCCGATGAGGTAATAAAATCTGAAACAGCAGAGGAATGGCGGTATTCCAGCCGGAATACAAGCCGTAAATATAGTTTTGAGTTCGAGTTAAGCCCTCATTCGCTAAAGGCTTATGAGTTTGTGCTTAGAAGAACAGAAATTCACCGACCCGTTTGGAACCGGGCTTTACAAAGCTGGCGTGAGGGACGCATTTTTAGTTTATAATGGAAAAACAAACATATTTATTTGGTATTCATCCTATTATGGAGGCTTATGCCGCTGGGAAAGAGATGGATAAGGTATTAATCAAAAAGGGGCTTACAGGTGATCATATCAAGGACCTGATGGAGTATATCCGACAATCAGGCACTCCCTTTCAGATTGTGCCAATTGAAAAGCTGAACCGGATTACACGGAAAAACCATCAGGGTGTAATTGCCTTTACCGCGCTGGTTTCCTATAGTCCTATTGAGGAAGTTGTTCTCCGGAGTTTTGAAAATGGAGAAACCCCCTTGATCATCGCCCTTGATGGAGTAAGCGATGTTCGTAATCTTGGGGCTATAGCACGTTCAGCTGAGATTGCTGGTGCTCATGCTATTCTTGTTCCTGAAAAGGGATCTGCCCAGATCAATCCTGAAGCTATGAAATCATCAGCCGGAGCTTTAAATATTATTCCAATCTCCCGTACTTCAAACATGGCTGCTACCTTGAAGAATTTACGAAATTCAGGATTGAAGATTTTTGGTGCATCTGAAAAGGCAGGGACTACATTGTTTGAGCTAAGCTTCACAGATCCTTTGGTTTTAGTCTTGGGTTCAGAAGATCAGGGTTTATCGCCAGCCATTCTTAGAATATGTGATGAGCTGATCAAAATCCCCCAAAAAGGGAAGATTGCCTCATTAAACGTATCTGCGGCTGCTGCAGTTATGGTCTTTGAGGTGCTCCGGCAGCGCTTATAGTGATTCTGCCTTCGGCTTCAGTTTTCTGTATTTGATTTTGGCAAATACCAGGTAGGTGGTACCCAGAATATTTACCAGATAGTTCAACCATAAGGACCACTGGAAGCTTTTGTCCACAATGTTGTCATGTACAATGTATATAAAGACCATAAAGACACCACTGCACCACATAAGTAAAAATGACCAGCTGAAACTGCTCACATCATGAGAACGCCAGGTTTTCCATACCTGAGGGATAACACCTATGCTTAGAACAATATTGCCAATCCAACCCAATCCTTCGAAAAATTCCATGATAGTATAGTTATATTGTGAAAATCTTCATTTTAACAGATCTTTCTCTTCGTTTGCCTTGCTCCAGGCTTCCATCTCAATTTCTAATTCTTTCTGTAACTGACCAAACTTATGAAATGGATCCCCTTCAACTATTATATCCGGATCAGCCAATTGCTTCTCTAACTCGGCCAGACTCGATTCAAGGTGACTGATCCTGTCTTCAGATCGTTTTATTTGGGATTCGAGCTTTCGTTTACCCCGATTGAATTCTTTCTGTTCAAGATATCGTTGTTTATTGTCACTTTGCGTATTCTGAAAAGCCTTCTTTCCAGAGGATTGATCTTTCCTTTCAATTTCTTTAAGGTTGTCAAACTTTTTCTTTCTCAGGAAGTCAAAAATATTGCCAGTGTGTTCTTTAATCTTTTTTCCCTTAAACTCAAAAATCTTGTCAGTTAATCCATCAAGGAAATCCCTGTCGTGTGATACTACAATCAAAGTTCCGTCATATCTGAGCAAGGCATCTTTTAGCACTTGTTTTGATCTTAGATCCAGGTGGTTGGTTGGCTCATCAAGCAATAAAAGGTTGTATGGTTCCAATAACATCAATGCTAATGCAAGACGAGATTTTTCACCTCCGGATAAAACCGATACCTTTTTATCCACATCTTCACCACTGAAAAGAAATGCCCCGAGAATATCACGCATTTTTGGTCGCATATCACCAACAGCAACACGATCGATAGTTTCCAGTACACTGAGCTTTGGATCTAAAAGATCAGCTTGATTCTGAGCATAATAACCAATTATTACATTGTGACCTACTTTGAGCCCACCCATATAATCTAACTCACCCATTATAATGCGTGAGAAAGTGGTTTTACCTTCCCCGTTTTTGCCAATAAAAGCAATCTTTTCTCCACGTTCAATAATTATCCCGGCACGCTTGAGTACATCCAGCGACCCGAATGATTTTGATAATTCATCCGCTTCCACAACAATTGTTCCTGATCTTGGGGCAGGTGGAAATTTGATATGAATGCTTGAACCATCGATCTCGTCAATTTCAATACGCTCAAGTCTGTCAAGCATCTTAATACGCGACTGTACCTGTATTGCCTTGGTGTTTTTATATCTGAAACGTTCGATGAATCGCTCATTATCAGCAATTAGTTTTTGCTGATTCTGATAAGCAGCCAATTGTTGCTCTTTTCTCTCAGCCCTCAGTTCAAGAAACCGGCTATAAGGTACTTTGTAATCGAAAGCTTGTCCGAGTGATAGCTCAATAGTGCGTTGTGTTACACGATCAAGAAAAGTTAGGTCGTGTGAAATCAGTAATACAGCTCCCGGATAATCAAGCAGATAATCTTCAAGCCATTGAATTGATTCAATGTCGAGATGATTGGTTGGCTCATCAAGCAAAAGGGCATCAGGACGCTGGAGTAAGATTTTTGCAAGCTCAATACGCATTCTCCATCCACCTGAAAATTCACCTGTTGGCCTGCTGAAATCACTTCTGCTAAACCCAAGTCCCATCAATGTTTGCTCAATAAGGGCATCCTGGTTCGAACCTCCGATCAGCTGGTGGCGGTCTGTTTTGTCAGTTAATGAATCAATTAACTTGTGATATTCCTTTGACTCATAATCTGTTCTGGAGGAGATTTGATCAGTTATTTCAGCGATTTCTCTTTCCAGATCCAGAAGCTCTCTGAATGCTTCACGGGTTTCTTCTATTACTGAAGTAGTGTCAGAGAATATCATATGCTGTGGAAGGTAGCCTAACTGGATTCCTTTAGGTAGCCCAACCTGCCCAACGCTGGGATTCATTTCTCCTGTAAAAAGGCGCAGAATAGTTGTCTTTCCAGCTCCGTTTTTCCCCACCAGGCCAACTCTTTCACGTGCATTAACTAAGAAGCTGATATCCTTGAACAGTTCTTCATCACCAAATCTGACACATACCTGGTTCAGAGATATCATAGCGAAATTTTGATTAAATCATATTCATAACCCCACATCAAACCATGTAAAGGCTCTTTTGTGGGCTTTTGACCCAATACCTGATATACCTGACCAGAATAATGCTCTGCAACAATTTCTTTTACGTCGGCAATACGTTTCCCATATATACCTTTGTCGATTCCTGAAGGACCGCCCCAGGCAAAGATAAGCTCATTACTATCTGCCAAAAGCTTTTTAAAAAAATCATTATTATCCGCTCCGATTCCGGCAGCATCACCTTCGCTTTGCATTAATTGGTGTAATTCAATTGCATCCGTGGCTCTGAAAGCGAAAATGTTCAGGATATTCAAATATTTTGTTTTCGGAAAACGCTTATAAACAAAGGTTTCTACCTTCCGGATGGTTGCATCGGATCGTTGCTCATTTGCACTGCTGGGATTCTTAAGAATAACTGTAGTAGTTTCTGAGCGGGATGAATCCAATAAATCAGGCAGGTAATCCATCTGTAAGGTATACCTGTGTTTCTGGTCAGGTGAAAAATCTGCCCGTATGGTATTAAGATTTATTAGATCGAAATGATCAAGTTGTCGTCCCAGTCTGGCCATGTTGTCTATATCTGTTTTTCCCCATTAAGTGGGATTATTTTGAATTGGATGCAAATTTAGCTAATCTTAGGTTCTTTCTAAGAATAATTTATTTCAGGATTCTATGCTGACAGAAAAAACAATGGATGTAGCCATCATTGGAGCCGGTCCGGGTGGTTCAGCTGTTGCTATGGGCCTGAAAAACAGCGGACTACAAGTTGTCTTGATTGATGAATCTAATTTTCCGCGAGAGAAAATTTGCGGAGATGCTATCCCATCATGGGTACTTACCGACCTTGAGCCATACTGTGCAGCGATTCATGAGACCTTTCTTGAAACTATGAAACCAGGGATTTTCTCTTCTACTTCAATGCTGCTCTCCAACGGGCAGAAACTGAACTTTAAATGGGGAAAGCCAGGTTATATGATCCCTCGCTTGCAATTTGATAATTTTCTACTGGACCAAGTTCTTGCATCTGGCAAAATCAGATTTTTCGGTGGTGAAAAGATCAGTAAAGTACACAAACTTGATTCAGGCTACGAGTTATTCAATTCTGAGGGCAAACTATTGCTCAGATGTCGGGTTTTGATCGGTGCTGACGGTGCAAGCTCGCTTGTGGCAAAATCAGTGTCTGCCCGGGGAAGTAAAAGTCGTTCAGCCGGACATGCTGTGAGGGCCTATTACAAAAATGTTAATTTGGAATCATCCGATACAAGTATGGTCTTTTTCGATAAGGCCTTTTCTCCTGGATATTTTTGGATTTTCCCCCTGCCGGATAATAGGGCAAATGTTGGTTTTGGAATGCCAAATACATCCCGCTTGAAAAGGAATATTAAGCTAACAAAGGCTAGTGAAGAATTCATAAAAAGTAATGATTCAGTTACCAGAATACTCAAGAGTGCTGAATCAGAAGGGCCCTTTAAAGGCGGCATATTACCTTTTGCAGGAAAGTGGAAGCCTCTGGCAGGGCTTGATTATATCTTGGTAGGTGATGCAGCAAATCTTCTTGATCCCTTCAGCGGAGATGGAATTAGAAATGCAGTGAGAAGCGGTCTGTTTGCCGCAGAAACTATACTTAATGCTTTTCAGACAGGGAAGTTGAACCCAGATCTTTTAAAAGCTTATGAAAGCCTGATAAAAAAGCATTTATGGCCTCAGTTAAAGCAAAGAGCCAAATTAGTAAAGTGGGTCGGACGCTTGCCATGGCTGGTTCCATTTGTTATCAGGATTGGGAATGTAGGAATAGTGAGTCGATGGCTTAAAACATGGCTGTGACAGAATAGGTTTTTTCTTTTATTATCAAATAGTACATTTACGACTTATTCATAATTTTTTAACGTGGGCAGAAAGAAACAATTGCCGCTCCTCGAGCGGATTACTATTACAGATATTGCAGCTGAAGGCAAAGCTATAGCCCGAACAGACAACAGAGTTGTTTTTGTAGCTATGGCGGTTCCAGGTGATGTGGTTGATATTCAGGTGCGTAAAAAACGAAAAGGTTTTTTTGAAGGCCAGGTCGTCAAGATGCATGAGCAATCAGAAATCCGGCAGGAACCTGTTTGTGAACATTTTGGAGTTTGCGGTGGTTGTAAATGGCAAATGCTGCCATATGCCGAGCAGTTGAAGTTTAAAGAGAAGCAAGTGAGAGATCAGTTATCTCGTATCGGACATATTCAAGACCCACCCGTTCAGGCAATCATGGGGGCCAAAGAGTCGGAGTATTATCGAAATAAATTGGAATTTACCTTCTCAAATAAACGCTGGTTAACGCATGAGGAAATTAGCAGCCAGGATGGAATTGAGAATCGCAACGCTTTAGGTTTTCATGTGCCCGGATTATTTGATAAAGTTGTAGACATAAAGAAATGTTTTTTGCAACAGGATCCCAGCAATGCAATTAGAATTGCCGTAAGCGATTTTGCACAAAACAATGGTTTGAGCTTCTTTGATTTGCGTGAGCAAACAGGTATGTTGAGAAACCTGATTATCAGAACCGCCTCTACCGGGGAAGTTATGGTGATTGTAGCATTTTTTGAAAATGATCAAGCCAGGCGTGAGATGCTGATGAATCATCTTCACACTGCCTTTCCTGAAATTACTTCTTTAAATTATGTGATCAATCAGAAAAGGAATGACACAATTCTTGACCAGGATATTATTTGCTTCGCAGGAAGTGATCACATCCGGGAGGAAATGGAAGGATTGAGTTTTAAAATTGGCCCGAAATCTTTTTACCAGACGAATTCAGACCAGGCATATGAACTCTATAAGGTGGCACGGGAATTTGCTGATTTAAGCGGAGAAGAAATCGTCTATGATCTTTATACCGGAACGGGTACGATTGCTAATTTTCTGGCTTCTAAGGCAAAGCGGGTAATCGGTATTGAAACTGTACCTGAAGCCATTGGGGATGCAAGGTTAAATGCAGAGAATAACGGAATCAGCAATACTGATTTTGTTGTGGGCGACATGAAAGATGTTTTCAATGAGTCTCTTTTTAATAAGTATGGCCTGCCGGATGTAGTCGTGCTTGATCCACCAAGAGCCGGGATACATCAAAACGTCGTAGATGTTCTGATTAAGGCCAGGCCCAAAAGAATTGTATATGTGTCATGTAATCCGGCAACTCAGGCCAGAGATATCAGCTTGATGAGCCAATTCTATTATGTAGAAAAAGTTCAGCCAGTTGATATGTTTCCACATACACATCACGTTGAAAATGTTGCCCTTCTCACGCATAAAAAATCTCAAATCTGATAAACAATGAGTAGTTTCTCCAAAGTAATCCATAAATTTCCTTCTGCCTTTTGGTTGGCCAACACCATGGAACTTTTTGAACGTTGGGCCTGGTATGGTATGTTTATTCCTCTGGCTCTATATCTTACCGGATCAACCGATACCGGTGCTCTTGGCTTTAGTCAGGTAGAAAAGGGGACCCTGATGGGAACGGTGGTTGCTATCCTGTATTTTCTGCCAGTTATAACCGGAGCAATCGCTGATAAATTCGGATACAGAAAGACACTCATTGTAGCATATATTATTCTGGCCAGTGGCTACTTCTTTATGGGAAAGGTGTCATCCTATTCGATGGTTTTTCTTACCTTTTTATGGGTGGCCTTAGGTGCCGGACTCTTTAAGCCGGTTGTTCAGGCAACTGTTGGTAAAACGACTGATGAAGATACCTCCTCAATTGGCTTTGGAATCTTTTATATGATAGTAAATGTCGGTGCATTTATCGGACCTATCGTTGCTTCTTTTCTCAGAGGATTCAGCTGGGAGTATGTTTTTACTATGTCAGCCATTGCCATTTTAGCCAACCTGGTGATTGTAATTTTCTTCTTTAAGGAACCAGCTCGTGAAAAAAATACCGAGCCTCTTGGAAGAGCTTTGCTGACTGTGTTGAATAATATCATGAAGGCCTTGAGTGATGTCAAATTATTGGTTTTTCTAATTCTGATTATAGGATTCTGGACTATGTACAACCAGTTATTTTATACCCTGCCGGTTTTTATTGATCAATGGGTACATACTGGAGCAATGTTTGACTCTATCCACAATTTTTGGCCGGGATTGGCTAATGCCCTGGATACTCAGAATAATGGTACTGTTGCCTCTGAGATGTTAGTTAATGTGGATGCGCTTTTTATCGTGCTCCTTCAAATTGTAGTTTCTACCATTGTCATGAAATACAAGCCATTGAATGCTATGATTGTGGGTATACTGGTTTGCTCAATTGGAATATCACTTACTCTGCTTACACAAAATGGCTTTTTCCTGATTCTTGCAATCTTCATTTTTGCAGTTGGAGAGATGTCATCATCCCCCAAAACCTCGGAATATATTGCCCGTATTGCTCCTAAAAATAAAGTGGGGCTTTACATGGGTTGTTCTTTCCTGCCTTATGCCGGCGGAAATTTTTTCGCAGGACAAATTTCAGGTGGAGTATATGGAAGAATGTCTGATAAAGTTACTCTTCTGGAAAATGAGGTAGCTTTACAAGGGCTTGATATTCAGGCCATCTCTGAAACATTTACTCAAAACGATTTTTTTAACCGTGCCGGTGAGCTGATGGGAATGAATCAGTTAGAGCTAACTGATTATTTATGGCAAACCTATAACCCATCTAAGATCTGGTATGTGGTATTTGGAATTGGCATTGCCACCGTTATTCTACTTTGGCTGTACGACAAACTGTTGTTGAGGAGCAAAAGTTAGATCTGATAGAAGTAATCCGGGTTAATTTTGCCTAAAAATCTTCAAAACATTTCGGTAACCACTTTTTTCATGGTACCAGTCATTCTTGGAGTTACCACCAGTTTCAGCCCATTCAATGAAATGATTGTAAGCTGAATCTATTGTTGCTTTCTCTTCAGGATAGTCGAAAGTGGATGGTATATCCAATGCCCAGGGAAGATTTGCTGAGGTTTTAAAATACTGAGAATTTTCTGATGTGGAATAGTCATCACCCGTTCCCAATAAATCCCTGTTCATTTTCACAGTTGGATTCTTTCCAAATAAATGGATCTCAACATCTCGCTGTGAGTTTGTGAAAATAAATGGATTATAAGGAGGAGAAACCAGCTCCTGATTAGTCAGACCCCGTGTAAATTGAATCACTACATCAAAGGTGTAGGGATCTACATCATCAGACTCAGAATTTGTATTTACAAACGAAGATCCGGGATTCATCAGGTAATTCCAGGCATCTTCAAAAACAATTATTATAGCCTCGTCAGCTCCTTCTTCTGTTCCATTATTTCTGGTTTCAACAATTCCTTCCTGGTGTTGAGTTCCGCTAACCGAAGACACAAGATTCTGATTAACCGGCAATTCAAAACCAAAGCCATTGTGAAATGATCCACCGATTGCCCTCAGGGTAATCCGTGCAAGAATCTCCACAACATTGTTATCAGCATTTCTTACCTGATTAAAACGATAATCGATAATAAGATCATTGAAATCATAGTCACCTTTTGAAGGCCAGAGGTCTTCGAAGGCCAAAGTTCCTGTACTGTTTTCACCTGGATAATAGTCGTTGAATGCACGCTCAGAATCATCAGGATAATCATCTTCATCATCTGGAATTCCGTCATCATCCTGATCATTATCCGTATCGTAATTGGTGGTGATATCATCAATCCAAACCGTTTCCTTATGCCCCTGATCCTGAATGTTTAATTTTAAGAAACTTGTTTTATTCGGTATTTCTCCACTAACTGTCAGTGTTTTCCACCCTTTTGCTTTCTTGATATTGTAGTTAGAGTGCCTTTGTGAAAGCTGTTTTCCATTACTATCATAGAAAAGTAAGTACAGCTTAACTTTAATATCCTTGTCTTTCGGACAAATAGCCTGCATTGTAACGGTAAATTCACCGCTTTCAGTCCAGCTGATTGTTTGAAAAACGTCTACCTTTTTTTTGTCTTGCTGCCCTAATTTTAAGGCCGGATTCCCCTCGTAATTTTCTATGCTGGCAGGGGCTTTGTTGCCGCTTGTTTTATACCATGTGCCGTCAACGTTCAGATTGCTTCTTACTTTTGATACTGATTCGAGGCTGTTCTCAGAAAAATCGGAATTACCAAATACCGAAGCTTTCAGTCCATGGCCGGTTTTCAGATCGTCAAAATATGTTTCGTCAAATGGGAATTCGAGATATTGTAAAAAAGATTCCTCATCCGGATTATCCCATCCGTATAGAAATGATAATTTGCCAAGACAGGCTGTTGAATAAATATATTCGAAGTTACCTGTTGCTGGCAAATATGCGTACATAACCCCGAGGTTAAGAGGAACTTTGTAATATAAATGTGTTTTGTTATCACGTATGATTCCACGCGTCAGGATTCTGAAATTTGTATCCAGTAAATATAATATCTCACCTTCGAGAGACTCAAGACTATCGCCGATCAGGTTCATCTCTAATTCCAAATCAACTGTAATTGACAGCGACCAGTTAAACTGCGGTGGAACCTCAAGGGTATTTATATTGTGACTTAATTTAAACGGATTGAAGAAAACCTGATTCTGGCATCCGACCAGAGTCAAAATGGCCAGCCCAAGTATCAGGTATTTTTTTTTGATTTGCATATCTCATAATCTCTACAAATCAAAACTACGAAAGATACTGCTATAAGTTACCTTAACTGGGGTGAACTGTTGATTCTTTTTGACTAATGAACAAATTTCCATTTTCTGAACGAGTAGCTGACACAAGCAAGGGATAGATATCCTCCCGGATACAAAAGTCAAGATCAGCCCCATGACCACAAGATTCCAGAAACTGGTAATGATAGCAAGATGCAAGTATGGAATGCAAATCATTCCTGTTTGCCTGATATAGGTGTTTTGCCATAACACACAGGTCATTAGCTATGTAGCTTTGGTCATCCAGCCTCGCCAGGAGAGCTCCTGCACATAAAAAATCATCCAGTGAGAAGTTTCCATTTGTCCCTGAGCAGGCAAGCAGAATGCTGCCACTGTATAGATTTAGGTAGTCTGCAATTGCTGAAACATTAAGAAATGAGGCAATTAACACTTCACAACCTTCATGAATATTGTTAAGGGCCTTTGTCCCGTTCGTTGTTGTAAGAATTACTGCCTGAGCTCCTTCCTTCTCTTCCATAAACTCCAGGGGAGAATTGCCCCGGTCAAAACCCGGAATTTTCTTTGCCTGTCGTTCTCCCGCCAGTATGCTTTGAGGGTACTTCAGTTTTAAATCTCTGGCATCCTCAATACCGGATACGGGAATAAGATAAGGTGTATTATGAGCCAAAGCTGTAATCATCACTGAAGTAGCCCGCAACACATCAATTACTACAACCAGGTCAGCCTGCGATTTTCCTGGTATTTCGTCAGCTGTTAAAGCGATATTGATTCTTTTGCCTGATTTTGTATTCATATACGGATAGCGCTTATTGGCAATTCGATAGCTTCCTCCCAGGGAAGGAGTGCATTAAAAAGCCTTATGGTAAGGTAATTAAAAATATTTTCCTCCCGGATGGAGGCTGTGACAATAATCTTCTGTTTTATTAAAGCAGCTCTGCGCGTACCTGCCAGCAAGGGCTTTACAGGAGTGATCCATTCTGAACCTGTGTGAAAGGCAAGGTTTGTAAAAGTCGTATCAGTGATATGCCCATTGATCACAAGAAGAGGTTCAGCCCCAGATGGAACCCTAAGCCTGGCACTATTAAGAAAATCCCGGTCGGCATATTTGTGATGGTAGTTAACATCCGGTAGGTGAACAATTTGCAGTGAAGTTATATTCGGACGAGTGTGAACCTGATATTCCATACTGATCAGGCTCTTCTCATACAGTATTCGCCATTTATAAAGCCTATTATCCGGAGGTGGGTTGTTATGAAATAATTCTGACAGGGGCCGAAGACTTCGCACTCCGAACAGAGCCTCCTGTGCCCGGGTGACACGTTCCTCATGCTCCTCAAGGTTATCGGCAGTGCCATTATCTACTCGTATGGTTTCAAGCAAGCGGCACATATACTTTGTCTATTAGTTCCTGGTATTCTTTTTCCGGATCACTCATGTGTGTGATGCCGCCTCCGCTTTTAAAAATATATCCGGATGGGCTATTTTCAATATATCTGATCATTACTGCAGAATCAAGATTCTTTCCATCAAAAACACCAAATACACCGGTGTAGTAATCTCGTTCATAGGCTTCAATTCTTTGCAATATCTCAACAGTTTTTGCTTTAGGTGCACCGCAAATACTGCCTGCTGGTAGCAGACTTAATAATATTTCGCCAAGTTGATTCTTGAAATTATCGGCTAAGAGACCACTGATTTCTGAACTTACCTGAAGAATCTCTTTTTCATGTGTACGTATATGATCGATATAGCGAAACCTGTCTACATTAACATGATGTGCAATCCGGCTCAGATCATTTCTCATCAGGTCAACAATGGTGTTGTGTTCAGCTGTTTCCTTAATATCTGAAAGTAAAACTTCCCGGGCATTGGGAACAGCCCCGTCTATGGTTCCTTTCATTGGGAAAGTCACAATACGCTTATCTTTTATCCGAATGAAAATCTCTGGGGAGAATACTACGAATCTGTCCTTAAGCCAAAGCTTGTAAGGTGCATGGCTATTGTTGTAAATCATCTCAAGATCCCAGTTCAGCTCAAGTTTCGTTTCCTGTGTGAGATTAATGAGGAAGGTGTTTCCGTGAAGAATCTCTGCCTGAATACTGTTGAATTTATCAAGGTAATCATCATAAGGTACCGGATACTTCTTAAGACTCAGTTCAGGCACTTTTTTTGTAGAGAAAGAATCGGGGAAGCCGGGAGTTGAGAAACGGATATCATCCGGCAGGTCAGACAATGGATGAATAATGGGAGACTGGGCTTTATAATCAATGATGAAGAGAAAGGGAATGCCTTTTCTAAGCAGATCATTAAATTTAGTAATAATTGTATTGTTCTCAAGCATCGGGAGCAGTACCTTTACCGGGTAAAATCCCTGCAAAGGTAAAAAAACCAATAAAGGAGAAAACATGAGTCGGTCACGGAAAATACCAGAAAAGCACAAAGGTGGAATTAAAAGTCAGCACCAGCGCAAAAATCAACCTATCATGATGTATATTATCCTTTTTGTTGCGGTGGGCATCGTGATGATCACACTTAACCAGACGCGAAAAAAGAATGACAGTCTCAGGAAGGCAGGGGAGTATCCGAAAGAGAATACAAAGAGTGCAAATCAATTCAATAAAGAGGGAGAGTTGAAATTTTTCTCTGCTGAAGATCTTATTGCTGAGATTGATATTGAAATTGCCGATGATGACTACCAAACTCAGCAGGGACTCATGTACCGGAGGAGTATGAAGGAAAACCGGGGGATGTTATTTATTTTTGAAGATGAGCAGGAACGATCATTTTGGATGCAGAACACCTATATGTCACTCGACATATTGTATGTAGCTACTGATAAAACTATTGTGAGTATTATTGAAAATACAGCTCCAAAATCTGAGGAATCTATCCTGTCGGTTTATCCGGCCAAATATGTAGTGGAGGTCAATGCAGGCTTTGTAGCAAGATACCAGATCAAAACCGGAGATAAAATTTCATTCAAAAGGACATACTAAGCCTCAATCCTTAATTGTATCGATTGAACTTAAGCTCCATCAGTCCGCAGTAAATATGCAGGCATCCAAGGATGAAGAAAATCGGATAAACAGTGCCGGGTATAGGGCTTTTCATTACGATAGCCAGTACGATATATCCAACAATAATAAGTATCCCGCCAGCAATTTCATGTGTATAGGTCCAAAGTATTCCAAAGAACATCGTCAGGATACAAATGAAAGATATTGTTTCTGTTCCGGTAAGACTGATGAGCCTGTCCATCCCGCCCTGACCAATAGCCAGGGTTAACATGACCAGGAATAGTATTGGCCCTATGCTTCTTGCAAGAGTTCTTACTATTTTGACAATCTTTTCATCCCCTTCGGATGGGCCAGTTTTCTTTTGCTGCTCTGTGCTCATTTACATGCATTTATTAATTCAGCTATGCCTTCAACAATCATTAGTTCTGTTTCGCCATATGGTTTTCGGGCTTCGTCGCAAATACCAAGGGCAAAGCTTATCCAGGCCTCCGGAGCTTTTGATTGATTCTTTATGTATTCCAAAGCCTGTAATCCAATAAATGTCATTTTCCTCATGTTCTCGGCTAAAGGTCTGATTTCATGAATGATTGGATTTTGATCAATAACGTTGAACAACTGATTGTTATTGCTATACCAATGGTTTAATTGTTGAAAAAGTGCTTTGTAATTATTTTTCTTGCTGTCATTTTGTGAACCATCTCTGTCTTTAAGCCAATGGTTCACCATATAATTAAATTCTCTTGCTTTTTGAGCATCAGGACGGGTTGCATCTACAAAGCGGGTATATGGCATCAGGGCATTAACATCGCTTAAGGCATTGCGACGATAGCGTTTCACAGGTTCCGCCACATCTGCCAGAATTCTCAGTTCATCAACTCCCTTTCCAGCACATAAGCGTCTAAGCATCATGTCATAGTTTTTCTCATGTGTGAGACCATGCTCTTCAAGTTGGATGCTGATTTTGCCCATTCTTTCGTACATGCTTGCAATGTCTCTGACATCAGCCGGGCTCCATAAACGTTCTGCAATTGCTGCAGTACGTGGCCAGATACGGCTGTCGATGGTTTCGGCTGTAACCTGTTCACCCCACATGGTGGCCTCTCCCCCAAGAACCAGTTTCTTTTCTTCACTGGTGAGTCCGAGTTCATCCGGCAGGGGATCATTAAGATAATGAAAAGAAGCTGGCTGGATAAGATCGATATAATAGCCATTTGATAACATAACAGGATATCCGGCTTTCGCTGCTGCAGCCAATCCTTTTTGTCCACGCCAACTTTGAATAACAATGTTTTTCGGAATGTCAGGATGTTGAATCTCATCCCATCCGACCATCATCTTGCCATTTTTGCTAAGTATTTTGTGGAGTCTTTTATTGAATAAAGCCTGTAATTCGTGGTTGTCTTTGATATTATTTTCCTCTTTGAACTTTGTGATGTGGGCGCTCTGATTCCAGTGTTTGCCATTATTTTCATCACCTCCAATATGCATATATGCGTCAGGAAACAGGCCAGCCATCTCGGTCAGGAAGGTGTCAAGAAATTCGTAAGTACGTTCTTTTGTAGGATCTAATACAGGATTCATAATTCCCCATTCCCTCTCTATGCTATACTCCTGTTGAACTGTTGCAAGTTCAGGATATCCAACAAGCCAGGATGTTGCATGTCCGGGAATATCAAATTCCGGAACTACTCTGATGCCACGATCAGCTGCATAGCGTATAATCTCCTTTATTTGCTCCTGACTGTAGTAATCGCCTTCACCACCTAATTCATGCAATTTGGGATAGGCTTTTGATTCAATTCTGAAGCCTTGGTCTTCAGTTAGGTGTAAATGAAGGACATTCATCTTAAGAGCTGCCATTCCGTCAATATTCCGAAGAATTACATCTACAGGCAACCAGTGTCTTGCCGGGTCAATTAGCAGGCCACGCCAAGGGAACCTGGGTTTGTCTTTAACGGTTACAGCATTAAAAAAATATCCTTCCGGATCAGCCTCAAGGAGCTGGAGTAAAGTCTCGAGGCCTCGAATAATGCCATAACTGCTTACCGCATTTAAACTAATCAAATCAGGCGTGATTCTGAGCTCGTATGATTCATTCATACCCAGAGCTAATTCCCCAGCTTCTTTACTGAATATTTTCAATGATACAGTGGCCGGCTGAGACATTCCCTTTCTGATTCTTTCCTGCCCGATAAAAATACCGGTGCGGCCATTCAGTCTCCTGAGAAAATCATCAGCTCTGTCATATACAAATTCAGACACATTACCTGCAACAGAGACGGAGAATCCGGCATTAATCTGAAATTTGCCTATACCTGGCTCAGTAGAGTAGGGAACTGGCATAAGCTGCGCATGCGTATGTATTGATAAAAGGCTGGATATAAGAGCCAGACCAATGAGATTGACTATCCGCTTACTCATAGTTTTAATTAATCTGTAGTGGTTTTTAGTAATTCGAGTATTTCTTCTACACAATAATATAAAATAAATAAGCCGCTTAATGGGACAGCAAGATAAATATATCCAAGTGGTATCCTCAGGGCAGGGGATATCTGCTCAAGTGTGAGGGTAATGTATACAAGCCGGATACCTCCAGCCACTAAAATGCTTACTGAAAACAGAATGATGAGAATATTAATGAAGATCAACAAATTCCGTTTCTTTATTCCCTTTAGTTTTGAGGGTAAAATATCGATTGCCAGGTGCTTCTTTTTGCCAACTGCATATGCCGAACCAAATAGTCCTACCCAAATTAAAAGAAATCTGGCCAATTCATCGGTAAAAGAACTGGGTGATTTAACGACATAACGGGCAAGTACTTGCCACACAACGTCAACAACCAGTACAATCATTAAGACGATTAGCAGGAAACCCAATATTTTATCTATGTTTTTTCTTAAGGTCATTTTATAATATTTTGTGTTTGCAGGTACTTCTACTCCTGTTTTTCAATCGCTTCTATAATGCTTTTCAGTTCAGGGTCTTCTTTGTAAGAATCTTTCAATGGTTTCACTTTCTCCATAAATGCTTCTTTATCCGGATAGTGAATCTCAACACCTGCATCTGCAACGGCTTGAAGTGATTCTTGCTCAGACTCCAACCAAAGTTTTCGCTGATATATTACTGATTTTGCTACTGCATCATTTAACCATCCTTGTTCTTCCTTACTAAGCTTATTCCAGCTTATTGTGCTTATTAAAACCACATCAGGAATTGAGCTATGTTCATTGATTGTATAGTACTTGCACACTTCAAAATGGTGAGACAGGTAAAAACTGGGCGGGTTGTTTTCGGCGCCATCCACTACGCCTCCCTGTAAAGCAGTATATAGCTCACCCCATGATATCGGAGTGGCGGCACCTCCCATTTGCTTCACCATTTCAATTGATGTCGGACTTGACATTACTCTTATTTTCATGCCTTTGAGGTCGTCAGGATGCAAGATGGGGCGGTCTTTAGTGTAAAAACTTCTGGATCCGGAATCATAAAAGCACAATCCTCGTAGCCAGAATTCTCCCCCAGCCTGAAGTATTTGCTGGCCAATGGGGCCATCTAATACTGAGAAAGCATGTTCACGGCTCCTGAACATATATGGGATACTAAGCACCTTGTAAACAGGAGCAAAACCTTCCATTACGGCTGCTGAAACTTTAGTTATATCTACTGATCCAATTTGTAGCAGCTCCAGGCATTGACGCTCAGTACCCAATTGCTGGCTCGGGTATATTCTGATTTCAAGTTTTCCTCCGGAGATTTCTTTAAGCTGTTCTGACATATAAGTCATTGCTTTATGCACTGAATGCTTGGTGTCAAGGCCATGAGCCAGAATCAGTGTTTTCTTTGTATCCGTTCCACATCCCAATAATAAAACGGGTATGAGAAGGATAAATATGGAGCGTTTTATCATGTTCTAAATTATTACCGTGTGCGTACACGAAAGTACAACTATTTTGTTTCAGTCACACAATTAACCACCAAAAACAGTCCATAGTGCCAACCAAAATGGAATGAATATAAGGCAGATCAGATAGCTGAACAGCATAATTGTACCAATTTTATTCTGATCCCCACCATAGCGTCGAACCTGAATGATTAGAGCTGTGGCAGCCGGAGCTGATGCTTCAAGAATCAGGAGCTTGCATAATAATGGATATTCTGATTGCAGTGCTGAACCTTGTAAAAGTAAAAATACGATTCCCGGAACGGCAATCAGCTTGATAAAAACTACCCATGACAGATCTTTTATTATCGGGATGAATTTCCAGGGAAGGGTTCCCAGAGTAGCTCCTAAAATCAAAGTAGCAACCGGAACGGTAGCTTCACCCATGAGAGCAATTGAGTCAGTCAGAAAGTTTGGAATAAATTTTCTTAAACCTGTAAGTACAAAAAGCAAACCCAGAATATTGGCCCAAAGGGGAGGAGACATCAGATCTCTCCATGAATATTTTTCATTTTCTCTTTGAGTAATAAAGAACTTGCCAACTGTCCATACGAGAGGACTGATACCTAAAACATATAATGAAACATAAAGGGCAAATTCATCGAATTGTGCCGGATAAATAACCTGTCCGATTGGCAGGATCAGGTAGGCAGCATTCATCAATGATGAAAGGGGTAAAAGATTTCGCTTTTCCGGAAGTTGTTTTCTGAAAACAAACCAGGCCAGACTCAGTCCGATTCCTGTTGTGCCCATTGCTATAAGTGGCACAATCCACCAGATGGGGAATTCGGCTGGCTCCAGATTTCCAGTTATCTTCGAAAAGATCAAACTGGGTAATAAAATATTGATTGTGATTATTGAAAGCCCACGTATATGCTCTTGTGAAACAATTTTTTTTCGAATCAGGATTCCTGCCACGAAAGCAATCACAAAAATCATCATGATCGACTGGAAAAGGCTACTAAAACCCTGCAAAAATAATGACATACCCCTGGCTTATAGTCTTAGCTTAAATTGAATCTCCAATTTCCCAAATCCATTTTTTGAGTTCAATACTGATATCAGAGTTTCGAAGTCCGAAAAGCACACTGGTTTTAATGAAATCTAATTTATTTCCGATGTCATGACGCTTGCCTTCAAACTTGAGTCCATACATTTTCTGAGTCTCCAAAAGCAATTTCATTGCATCAGTAAGTTGAATTTCATTATTAACACCCGGAAATACATTGTCGAGACAATCAAAAATCGCACTATCTAAAATATAGCGTGATGCTATGACCAGATTTGATGGAGCTTGCTCAAGTGATGGTTTTTCGATAAAAGTATTTACGGCGTATATATTTTTCGCGGTTTCCTTGCCATCCATGACCCCATATCTGCTCACCTTTTCATCAGGAACCTCTTCAAGAGCAACTACTGATCCACCGTATATTTCATGCACATCCATTAGCTGTTTAAGTACAGGTTTTTCATCACTTTCCATAATGGTGTCGCCCAACAGAATGGCAAAAGGTTGATTGCCAACATGTAATCTGGCATATCGTACAGCATCTCCCAATCCATTTAGCTCTTTCTGCCAGATAAAATGAATATCTGCCATTCGGGAAATCTTTCTGATAGCCAGAAGTTCGTCAAATTTCTCCTTCTCCTCAAGCTGAATCTCAAGTTCAAAACTGCGGTCAAAATGCTCTTCAATGGCTCTTTTGCCACGACCGATTATCATTAGTATGTCGGTAATGCCTGATTCAACGGCTTCTTCCACCACATATTGAATTGTAGGTTTATCTACAACAGGTAACATCTCTTTTGGCTGAGACTTTGTGGCTGGTAAAAATCGGGTACCAAATCCAGCTGCAGGAATAATAGCTTTTTTTATCATCATAGTATTTTATAAAAATCAGAAGGAAACTCTTTTCACCGAATAAATTCAAAGTCTATTCAGCTCTCATGACTTGTAACCACGATTATAGGTTTTATTAAATCAATACCAGCTTTCTTGAAATTGATTTTCATTACCTGATACATGGTTTCATCCTGATAAGTGCCTATTATAGCACCGCCTGATCCGGTAAATTTAGCACTTGCTCCTATCTTTCGGGCAAGCTTAACCATATTTGAATATTCTTTTTTTATGGACAACAAATTTTCCCTCAAATCATAATTACGGTCGATCAGGGCAGGGATTTCTTCAAGCTGACCCGATTCAATGCATGATTTCATCTGTGATGACAAGGATGCCCATTCTTCTATTGCATCCAGTATTGCGGGTTCGCCTGACAGGTACCTTGCCTTCAGGTTGTTATGCGTAATTTCTGATCCTTCGGATTGGTCACGCATGTAAGCAATATAAAATGCAGGAAGTTTGTCAGGGTCGAGTAATGAATAACGTCCATAACCATGCTTATCCATAAACTCTTTGTCGAAGTCCATAAATACAGGATGTTCGTACGCCTGAGCAACACGGTCTTGCAGGCCTGCCGAAATGCCAAGCTCATTAATCTCTACGGATAAAATCAGATTGGCAAGTGTGTGAGCTTCAATTTTCACCCCATAAAATTGTGAAAGAGCTTTCAAACCAGCAGTTATAATGGCACTTGATCCGGCAAGTCCCAGACGTTGAGGGATATCTGAAAAATATCTCATTGTGAAGTTCTTATCCGGCAAGGAAATGTTTTCTTCAACACAATACTCATAGAAAGTTTTTATCATTGCCTTTAGCAATCTGATGCCACCATAATAGCCCGAAAAATTTACATGACCTGCAAGATGTTTCATGTCTGAAAAAATGCTCAGGTCAAGAGCTGCAGGTACTATCTCAAGCTCAGGACTTTCATACAGGGTTATCCGGGCGGAGAAATTACTGAATACGAAAGCTATGGTTTTACCATTGTAACCGTCTGATGGATTGCCGATAATCGCAGCCCTTGGATATGACTGTGTTTGAATGATCATAATTGGCTTATGTTTATTCTTGTTCCTGATTTGTTGCTTTGAATTGCTGCTTCAATTATTTGGATGACCCTGATTCCATCCTCTGCCATGACTGCCCCGGTAAAATCAGATCGCATGGTTTTATACACCTCATCATAAAAAGACATATATCTACCCGGCACGCTTTTGATCACCTCCGGATGTCCTGATAAGTTGGATTCAATATAAAGTCGGCCCCAATTTTTTTCAGGTTCTTTCCCGATTAGTTCTATATCTCCGTTCCAGCCATTATTAAGCCTTTCTTCCTGCGGATCCTGGCCGCTTTTTATAAAGCTGCCCAGGTCTCCATGAATAAGGTATTTAGCCGGATGCTCTTTTACAACATAGCTTGAACGGAGCACTGCACGTTTACGCTTATAATAGAGAATCAGTGTGAAGTAATCTGTAAGTTTCGAATTTGAGCGAATAATATCCAGGTCAGCATATACTGCATCCGGCAGGCCAAATAAAACCAAGGCCTGATCAATTAGGTGAGCACCAAGGTTATAAAGTATACCGGTACCAAGCTTTTCATCTTCCTTCCATGTATTTGGTGTGGGTTCAGGGCGAAAACGGTCAAAATGGGCCTCAAATTCAACAATCCTTCCCAGACGTCCGGATTCAATTAGTGACCTGATCGTGAGGAAATCACTGTCCCAACGGCGGTTCTGGAAGACAAAGATGTGCAGGTTTCTCTCACTGGCTATCTTGTTCAGGCGGATGGCAGATGCCACATCAAGAGTAAAAGGCTTTTCAACCACAACGTGTTTCCCGGCCAGAAGAGCTGCCTCTGTAAATTCGGCATGAAGATGATCAGGAATATTAATAATGATTATCTCTACCAGCGGATCCTTGATCAGTTCGTCAAATTGTTTAACTCTTTTTATTGCTGGATAATTATTCTGGCAGATATTTTTTGATCGCTCTAATACGCTGTAAAGCTCAAATCCATAGTGAGATGTGAGTAGTGGAGCATGAAAAACACGTCCTGACATACCATAAGAGCAAAGACCAACAAGAATTTTTTCCTTCACGTTTTTTGTTTAATTTTAAGTGATTAATGCCAAAATTTGAATTTAGTTGTTTTTATACAAGTTTCAAATCACTGGCGCGAAAAACAATTGCTATGGATAATCCAATATCTCAACAAGAACATAATCAGGCTGTACTGAGATATCAGTGGGGTCATCTGGTTTTTTTAGTAGCTGAGGACATTGAAATGAATTACTTATTCTTGTCTGAGGCCCTGAAGAAAACCGGGGTTCACCTGCTATGGGCAGTTAATGGTCAACAAGCCGTTGAAATTTTCAGCAGTACACCAAAGATTGACATGGTTATTTCTGATATTCAAATGCCTGAAAAGGATGGATTCGCAGCAACCAGGGAAATTACTGCTTTACGCCCTGAAGTTCCCATTATTGGTTATACAGCATATTCTTATGATGGAGTGCGTGAAAAAATGATTCTGGCGGGGGCAAAGGAATGCCTGATAAAACCTTTCGAACCAAAAAAACTATTGCTTGTTATTCGTAAATATCTGTTTCAATCGTAAATAGATAGTATCTTTATCCCAGCCAAATTGAGTCCGACTAAAGCATAATTGGACTATTTTCCTTATCATTAACAATGGTTCAGAGGTCATACTTACATAAAAGCCTGATTAAAATATTCCTGATTCTGGTAATTATTACAATACTAATCAGGGTAACTTTTCCTCCTTATTTTGGTATGGCAAAACGTTTACCAACAAAAGAGCTGTCAGATATAGAGCTTTTTGATCTTTTCATTGCAAATCCGGTAGATGCACAGTCAAAACTTGGTCATAAGATAATTCTGCTGGAGGGTAGAGTTACTGAGATTGATGGTAATATGATTGTTATGGGAAGCGGATTGCGTTCAGTTCGTATTGTTCTTCAAAAGAGACCATTTAGAAAAATTCCTGGTTTTTCTCTTGGGCAGCGATTGGTAATCAAAGGTTTATGCAACGGAATCAACTTAAATGAAGTTGTCGTAAGCGAAGCAATCATTGTTTCAGTTCGCAATTGACCTCTGCTGTTTTAAAATGATTACAAGTCAGAGATTATTTTAACCACCTGTCTAGCCATTCAAAGAAGGTACGCTGCCATAAAATTCCATTTTGAGGTGACAGTACCCAATGATTTTCATTTGGGAAATACAGGAATTGCGCCGGAACACCCATCAGCTTAGCTGCATTAAAGGCCTGCATACCCTGGGTAACTGCAATACGGTAATCTTTCTCGCCATGGATAACCAGGATTGGAGTGTCCCAGTTCTGTACAAATTTATGTGGCGATGTGGCATAAGATTTTTGAGCTACAGCGTTATTATTATCCCAGAACGGACCTCCAAGATCCCAATTTACAAACCACATTTCCTCGGTTTCGAGGTATTGACTCTCGAAATTGAACATACCATCATGAGCAATAAATGATTTAAATCTTTTTTCATGATTTCCTGCTAACCAAAACACGCTGAATCCCCCATATGAAGCACCTACAGCTCCGAGACGAGTTTCATCAACAAAGGGTTCAATTGCCACACTGTCAATAGCTACCAGATAGTCGAGCATATTTTGTCCGCCATAATCTCCTGAAATCTGTTCTAACCATTCCTGACCAAAACCTGGCAGACCGCGCCGGTTAGGTGCAACGATAATATAATCATTGGCTGCCATCATTTGGAAATTCCACCGATACGACCAGAACTGGCTAACGGTACCTTGAGGTCCGCCCTGGCAATACAATAGGGCAGGATATTTTTTGTTCGGGTCAAAATGGGGCGGGTAAATCACCCACACCTTCATCTGTTTGTTATCTGTAGTATTAATCCAGCGGGCTTCAACCTTACCCATGGTCAGCTGATCGAGCATACCTTTATTGACCATGCTGATCTCAGTGGCTTCCCCTGTTTGGGGATCAACTGAATATATTTCATCAGGTTTTGACATTGATCTTCGGGTTGCAATCAATCTTTCACCTACTGGAAAAACCTGGGCATAATTATGAATGCCCTCGGTGATTTTGTCTATGCTCCCATCCGACAGGCTGTATTTGTATATTTCATCAGTTGCATGCCAGTCAGACACAAAAAATATCGATTCACTATCATCTGACCATGCAAGAGCATGAACCCCCTGATCAAAATTCTCTGTGACATAAATTTTCTCATTACTCTGCATGTTCATCAGAAAAAAACGGTTTTTATCAGATTCATAACCATCACGTTCCATACTTTCCCATGCCAGCCACTTTCCGTCAGGAGAAAATACGGGATTAAGGTCATAACCCATCATTCCTTCAGTTAGATTGCGCGTTTTTCCTGAGGCAAGATTGTACTCATACAAATCAGAATTTGTTGAAAGGGTATAATCTACACCTTTCTTTTTGCGACAAGTGTAAATCAGTGATTCTCCATCAGGAGCCCAGGCAATCTGTTCCATTCCGCCGAAAGGTTTCATTGGAGATTCCCAAGTTTCACCGGGCATGATATCCCTGATGTCAGAAAGTTTACCTTTCTCATACTTCGCAATAAAAACATGGGTGTAAGTGTCAACCCAGGTGTCCCAGTGCCGGTACATAAGATCATCGATGATCCGGGCATCTGCCTTTGGTAGATCAGGATGCATGTCTTGTACATCAGGTTCAATTTTCACCTCCCGGATAAAAACCATATGCTTCATATCGGGAGCATAAGCATATCCATCAATTCCACCATCCAAGCCGCTTACTTCCTTGATAGCCGTTCCATCAGGGTTCATCTCGAACAATTTACCTGATTTCATGAAAGCAATTCTTTCCCCATCAGGCCTCCAAACAGCACTATATTCATTTTCGGCTGTGTTGGTCAGGATCTGTCGATCTCCGCCTGAAATATCCTGCAGGTAAAGGTCGCGATAAGAGCGATTCTCCTCAATATTGTAATAGGTAATGGTATGAAGAATACTGGTTTTATCGGGCGACAGGGCAACATTGCCAAGGCGTCCGAACGACCATAATACCTCAGGACTCATTACATCGCTGACCAGTTTTGGAGTATCTGGTCTGAAATTCTCACGCTGCTCACTGGTCTCACAGGAGCTCATTAAAAATAAGCAGGTACACAATAAAGGGAGTAGGGATTTCATACTATTTATATTGAAAGGGTTTATTGTCGTCTAAGCGATTAAGTCCCTTAATGCTAAGGGCGTAGTTCGGTGATATTTCGAGAGATTGCTGATAGTCATCGCGGGCTTTTTTATACTTCCCTGTGATTTCATAAACGAAACCACGATTATACCATGCATCAACGTATTCAGGATCTTTTTCAAGTGCAAGAGTGAAATACTCCAGAGCCTGGTCAAAATCTTCCACATAAATCAGATTGATATATCCAATGTTATAATATGGATTTGCCAGTGTGCTGTCTATCTGATCAATGATATACTGATACTCATTAATAGCTTCAGTGGAATAATTGTGATCCTGAAGATAAAGCCCAAGGTTATACCGCGCCTCATAACTGTCAGGAATAATATCAGCGGCTGCACGGTAATAATCAATTGCCAGATCATTGTTTTGAGCTGAATGGATTCTTCCTAAGGCAATAAATGCCGGATAGAATTCTGGCTCTTTCTCGATGGCAAAACGCATGTTGCGAATGGCATTGGTAGTATCCTTATTTTCAAGAAGGATCAGTCCGTCGATAAAATAAATCTGGGCAATGTCATTATCAATTAATTTGACTTGTCGCAGGATTCCTTTTGACTGAGAATACTCCTGAAGATAGAAATGAATTTCTGCCAGTTTAAGCATGATTTCAGTGTTATCAGGAAATAGATTCAGGCATTGTGTCAATCCTTTTTTAGCAGAATTTGGTTCTCCACCAAAAATGAAATACTCTGCCTGTATAACATAATATGAGGGATTAAGGGAGTCGAGTTTTATGGCCAGGGATATATCGTTCAGTGCCTCTTCAAAATTACCAGCAGCAGCCTGCGCTTCAGCCCTTTTTGCAAATAAGCCTGAATTTAGCGGATTGCTCCTGATCATTGTAGTAAGGTCAGCGACACTGTGCACAGAGTCTTCAACACTTGCGTCATTTTCCTCAATAACTTCGTTTTGATCAACTGAGTCATCCGTCTGGCCTGTTTTGCATCCAGTAAGTACAATACTCAATCCAAGTAAGAACAAAAAAGCCGCCATGATGACGGCTTTTTGATTGTTATTCTTCATAATTCAATTTTTCGCGTATTTTATTCTCTAACTCGTCAGCCAGTTCCGGATTATCTATTAACAGGTTCTTGACCGCATCACGTCCCTGTCCAAGTTTGGTGTCACCATATGAATACCAGGATCCACTTTTTTTGATTATTTCAAGATCTACTCCCAAATCAATAATTTCACCTTTCTTTGATATTCCTTGACCATAAACTAAATCAAATTCAGCTTTTTTGAAAGGTGGAGCAACCTTGTTCTTAACGATTTTCACTCTCGTCCTGTTCCCGGTAACTTCATCTCCATCCTTCAGCTGCCCAATTCGACGCACATCAACTCTACATGAAGCATAAAACTTTAATGCATTTCCACCTGTTGTGGTCTCAGGGTTGCCAAACATAACCCCAATTTTCTCGCGTAACTGGTTGATAAAAATTACACATGTCTTTGTTTTACTGATATTGCTGGTAAGCTTTCGAAGAGCCTGTGACATCAAACGGGCTTGTAATCCCATTTTTGATTCACCCATTTCACCTTCAATTTCAGCCTTTGGTGTCAGTGCAGCTACTGAATCAATAACGACTATATCTATAGCTCCTGACCGGATGAGATGGTCGGTAATCTCAAGGGCCTGCTCACCATTATCAGGTTGCGAAACCAATAAGTTTTCCACATCCACTCCCAGTTTTTCAGCGTAAAACCTGTCGAAAGCGTGCTCAGCATCAATAAATGCAGCAATGCCTCCTTCTTTTTGTGCTTCGGCTATTGCATGAATTGCCAGTGTCGTTTTACCCGATGATTCAGGACCATATATTTCGATAACCCGGCCTTTAGGATATCCACCTACTCCCAGGGCAATATCAAGAGAGAGTGAGCCGGATGGGATAGTTGGAATATCCTCAATAGCTTCTCCACCCATACGCATGATGGCTCCTTTTCCGTAGCTTTTTTCTATTTTATCAAGCGTTAACTTGAGTGCTTTCAGGCGTTCCTGATTGTCATTGTTTTCTTTGCTCATATTCAATTCGTGTTGGTATCTGAAAATATAGATGCATTAAGAGAGCTCAAATGGAAAAATTCAGTGCAATTTTATTCAAAATCTGCCAGAATCTGCTCAGTATGTTCCTTGGTTTTTACTTTTGTATAAATTTTTTCAATAATTCCCTGCCCATCAATCACAAAAGTCATACGATAAATGCCCATGTAAGTACGTCCGGCCATTTTTTTTGTGCCCCAAACACCATATGCTTCTAATACCTCTTTTTCAGTGTCGGATATCAGAGGGAAGGGAAGATCATATTTCGTTCTGAATTTAAGATGTGATTTCTCACTGTCAGCACTTACACCAACAATAGCGAATCCTTTGGCCAGCAGTCCTTCGTAATTATCACGTAGATTACAAGCTTCAGCAGTACAACCCGGTGTGTTGTCTCTGGGATAGAAATACAAGATAAGCTTCTTGTTTTTATAGGACTCAAGGCTGATTTCTTCCCCACTATGATCAGTAAAACTGAATCCGGGAGCTTTATCGCCAACTTTTAAATGTGTCATATCCTAACTATATTAAGTTAACCAACAAATATATCAACTTATTAACTGTACTGATTATCCGTTATCTGGAAGTTTATTAACAGTTGCTTTCCAAGTTGTCAATAAAATTTATTATTTTGCATCCCCCAAATCGAGAATTGCTTTAAATGAAAGTAGTACATGGGATGGAACAGAATAATGTTAATAAAGATATGCAGCAGAATCCCGAAATAAGGCACTCAGTAGATAAGAAATCTTATCCTGTAAGGCAACTGGTTCTGCATAACGATGAGGTTAACACCTTCGAGCATGTTATAGATTCATTGATTCAGGTATGCCAGCACGATTCAATTCAAGCTGAACAATGCGCTTTTATCACTCATCACAAAGGAAAATGTGATGTTAAAAACGGTAGTTTTGAAGAATTATCACCAATGCGTGTTTCTCTTCTCGACCGTGGATTACAGGTAACCATCGACTGATACATATTCAATGACCTTAGTTGGAATTTTACTACTGATACTCGCCGGAATTGTACTATTCCTGCTTGAGTTTCTTGTTGTACCTGGTGTTACCATTTCAGGTATTGCGGGACTTTTATTTATGGCCGGAGCGGTTTATCTGGCTTTTGATAATTTCGATACCACAACCGGGCTTCTTGTTCTCGCTGCAGTACTGGTAATTATTATCATCAGTTTATTTTTTGCTTTGCGAGCAAAAACCTGGAAAAAGCTTGCCTTGAATACTGATATCGACTCAAAGGTTAGTGAGTTGATGGATGATGGATTCAAAGTTGGTGATGAGGGTGTTGCCCTGACTAGACTTAATCCAATCGGATCAGTATTGATCAATGACCGCAAGATTGAAGGCCATTCTCAAGGACCTTTAATTGTTGAGAGAACTGAGATTGAAGTAATTAAAATTACTCACACATATGTAATTGTAAAACCAAAAGACAAGAAATAAAATGGACACTAATTTAACCTACCTAATTGCTATCATCGCTATCTCCATTGTTGGATTAGCATTGATTCTCTATGTAGTACCGATCGGGCTCTGGTTTCAGGCTTTGATCTCCGGAGTTCGGGTTTCCCTTCTCCAGCTGATCTTTATGCGCTGGCGTAAGGTTCCACCACGACAAATTGTCAACGCGCTTATTACGAGTACGAAAGCCGGTCTTGATTTGCAGCGTGATTTTCTTGAAGCTCACTACCTGGCAGGCGGACACGTACAGCTTGTAGTGAATGCTTTAGTATCGGCTGATAAGGCTAATCTTGATCTTAATTTCAAAATGGCAACAGCGATTGACCTGGCAGGTCGTGATGTGCTTGAGGCTGTTCAGATGTCAGTTAATCCTAAGGTGATCAATACTCCACCAGTAAAGGCTGTTGCAAGAGATGGTATTGAATTAGTTGCTAAGGCTCGTGTTACTGTAAGGGCTAATATCAAGCAGTTGGTTGGAGGTGCCGGTGAAGAAACTGTATTGGCAAGAGTTGGTGAAGGAATTGTATCTTCTATTGGATCGGCTGATAGCCACAAAGCGGTACTTGAGAATCCTGATTTTATATCCAAAGTAGTGTTGGAAAAAGGTCTCGATGCCGGAACAGCATTTGAAATTCTATCTATTGATATTGCTGATATTGATATTGGAAAAAATATCGGAGCTGTATTGCAAATGGATCAGGCAAATGCTGATAAAAATATTGCTCAGGCAAAAGCTGAGGAACGTCGTGCTATGGCTGTTGCTCTTGAGCAGGAAATGAAAGCAAAAGCTCAGGAAGCACGTGCTAAGGTAATTGAGGCCGAGGCTGAAGTACCATTAGCGATGGCAGATGCATTCAGACAAGGGAATATGGGCGTTATGGATTATATGAAACTGAAAAACATTGAAGCTGATACAGATATGAGGGATTCAATCTCTAAACCTCAAAGCAGACCTGATAAACCTAAGTCAGATAAATAGATCAAAGAATCGTCATCTCAGATATGATGTTTTTTAGATGACGAGATGAAGAGCTTGAAAAAGCCGGCAATCATTAATTGGTTGCCGGCTTTAATTTTATTTGATCAATAAGTGAAAAAAGAAAATAATTTGCTCCTACCGGATGAGCATATGGGCCACTCCTATTTCAATACTATTAAGCAGAAACCTGCAATAATATGACCCCGGGGCGTGAGAATTATCCCTTTTCTTAATCGTATACGGGATCAACCATGTACCATTGTATCCGAGTTCGTTTTGAATTTCGTCAACTTTCTGGCCAAGTGGAGAGTATATCTCAATTACTAAATTCCCAGGACCGGTATTTTCAAATTTAAAACTTGCCAGATCAGAGGCTGGATTAGGGTATACTGAGATTTTGCAATTTTCTGAAATAAGATCAGATTCAATTCCGGTAGAACCTATTCGGGGGATATTCTGATCGAGCCAAATCAGCCTTTCATGAATCCATTTTTTTAACCATTCAATTTCATTTTCATAAGTGCCTCCAACGTAATAATTTGGCCACAAAGTGGTGTTCAGAATCGGCCATATTTCAAAATTCCTGATTCTGGATTCCTCAATATAATTTGTTGTACTGTCAATGAAGTTAAAAATTACTGCTTCATTCAAACTGCTGTCGCGTAGTGTATTCCACCGGGTAATGGCCTTTTCTTTGAAATATTCATCCTCTACTATTTTTTCCCACCAGAAAGGATTGATCTTATATCTTTCATTGCAATAGTAATTAAAAAGATACGACCATCCAGAGCTTGAATAGCAAGCACATATATCATAGTTACTCATAGAATAATTAAAATCCCATAGCGGACCCATTTGGAGCAAGGGATCTCGGCTGTCTCTGTCTTTGTGTAGGTACATACTTGAACGAAAGGCATCTGCATCTCTGAAAAGTTCAGCTATCAGGAAAAAATCCACGAAACTGTCAACATTAATCATTTTCCGGTAACCATCCAGTGGATCCATATAGTTCTCGCTTGCCATCAGAGATTCAAAACCTGTGATATATTCCCTTATATAGTTGAATTGTTCAGGAGTAGCCACTTCAGGACGAGGATAAACAAGTACCCATGTCACAGTTTGGTCAATGGCGTTTGAAGGAGGGTAGGGCGAATCCCATGTTTCGTTAGGTACTCCGCTGCCCCGGTCTACCTTTATCAGATATCCACCCGAGAGGCTGTCTGCTTCGTTATCATCATCATCTATTTTAGAGATATTGACACGATCTTTATCTCTTTTTACCTTCTCCATGAAGGCAAAAATGCCCATTTGTTTACCATTCAGAACCACATCAACATACTGGGTTCTGGGAGCCCATTGTCCCAGATTATTACCCATCCAGTAGGCAAGCACATTTTTTATCAGGCTCTTATCAGAATAAGGGCCATACAGAATCCAATCATTCTCTGACGGCATACCAAGGAGAGGGATATTATTATTTTCTCCTACAGAATCCTGGGTTTCCAGCGAATAGGAGATTTTTCCATCATCAACATACATCCAGCGTGAGGAATAACCTCTTTGCTCAATCGCTATATGCCCTTTATATTCATTCGGCAAATCAAAAATGGAGTTGAGTTGCCCATTTTGATTATTTGTCACGGTCATCCAGCCTGAAATCTTGGGCTCATCAGGAATCTCATCACCGTATGTGTCGATCACTATCAAAGGCAGATTGGATGAATAATGAGATTCCATCTGGGTAAACCATTCAGGAACAGGTTTATAGTTGTGGTCGCTTGAGATTACTCCTGCTATCAGATAGAAGTTTGATGACAAATCACGTGAACTTGATGATTCGTTGTGGACCTGGACTGCAAACAGATTATTTCCCGAGAGCAAACTTCCAGCCATCGCGGCTGAATCAATGATAAATGGCTCAGGATATCCACCAGAATACATCTTGGCTTCATGACTTGAGCTTGCACGGGTGTTGTATCCAGGGAATGCATCATTTGCAGGCATATTAGCCCTTGCAATCTCTGTTCCATTCAGGTAAACAACAAAACCATCATCATAATCAGCTATTAAAATAAGTTTTTCAATATCTGGCAAGTCGTCTATATTAAACCATTTACGCATATAAACCGAATAACTACGGGAAATCATGGTTCCATCATCATCATCCCCAAATCCTATACCCCCTGATCCGGTAGGCCATTCAGAATCATCAAAATCCGGATTTCTCCATTCCCCAAGCTGATTATCAACACCTGCTGTTTTAACAGCTAAGTATGCGTAATCCTCATCCGCATGAAAGATGCTTTCGTAATGATCGATATCAGTGGTGGGCATATATACTGGGGATTGAGAAGCAAATAATTGCTCAGCTTGCCAAAATAATATGCAAAGCAGGAAAAAGCTTATGACAGCTTTCGTTAAAATCCGGAAAGACTTCATTTTTTTCGTATTCAGGTTGACATCAAAATACAAATTTTCGTAATGAGAATGAAATTAAGTGGCCATGCTACCCAAAAGTCATGCAAAACAGTCAGTATTATTCTTTTAGCAATGAGGTTTTGGTTTAAAAGAAGTATCTTCAGTGAAGATTTCCCAAACTATAAACCACATTATTATGAGACTAGTATTGATTTCATGCATCGCTGCGCTAATTACAATGAGTTGTACTACAGAATATGAAAGTCTGCTCAAAGTTGGAGAAATAAGCGGTTCAATGACGAAAACTGATATCAGCCCTGTTTATGAAAGGAGCATTGGAGGGAATGATGAAGTTTCTTACGATCTGGACATTGATGATGATGGCAACATTGATATCAGGTTTACCGGTTCAAGTGGAATGCCAGCAAGTGGAAATGAATCACATAGCTGGGATATTTCTTGTGTCAATACTGCTTTTGAATTTGCGTGTGAAGAGATTACTCACACATACAGGAATTGCACACGTGAGGAAGAAGGTGTGACTCATGATATTTTTTATACTGATAAATACCAATATACTTGTACATATACCGATGTGGCCTCAGATCTGACCAAAACGATCTGGTCACCTACAGCGTTCTCATCTGGTGATGTCATTACCAGTGATGGAAAATGGTCTACTGAACCAACTATACTTACTGATTATCGATATTATCATAATTATCTGGGCAATCCGGGAGATACAGATTATGCCACTTATTATGAAGCCTTTGGGAATTGGCCAAGCCTTCAGAATAAATATATACTTATCAGAAAGAACCTTACCGGATCATATCGCTACGGTTGGATTAAAATCTCCTTCATGGGTACTGATTCGATTAAGATTACGGAATTTGCTTTATAGGAGTCCGTTCATCCCCTGGGGATAGTCTATTAATAATAAGTAGCCAATCAGAACTGGCACCCTGGCCAATGGCCTCGTATTTTACCATTCACCAAAGACTCGCTTCTGCCACTGGGACTTGTAATATGCTGTGCAAGTGTTAAAAAGGGCAGCAACAAAACCTAAAAATAAACCAGAAGATTTTGTTTGTCATTTCTATGTATGCAATGTTGGAATTCAGAAGCAGTTAAATGTTCAGTAAAAAAACAAATTATTGGTTTAGATTAGCAACATAATGATAACTTTGAAACGAAACTGAACCAGAACCGACATTGAATATCAGGTCTGTTATTTAGCTGAGCAAATTGGTGTTATGTCAGAAAAAACTGTATCCCAGCCTATTAAATTCGGAACCTTTTTAGGAGTATTTACCCCAAGTGTGTTAACCATTCTTGGTGTGATGATGTACCTGAGATTCGGGTGGGTATTGGGTAATCTTGGTTTACCCCTGACCTTACTCACTGTAATTCTTGCCAGTAGCATTACTTTTGTTACCGGACTGAGTGCATCAGCAATATCCACTAACATGAAGGTGGGTGTGGGTGGAGAGTACTATATGATCTCCAGAAGTCTGGGTATTCAGCTTGGTGGAGCAATTGGTATACCGCTTTTCCTCTGCAGAACATTAAGTCTGACATTATATGCCTTTGGATTAGCAGAATCAATAGCTCCTTTTTGGCCTGCTGAATGGGGAGCTCCTCCGATTCAATTAATGGCTGCATTGATAATATTGTTTGCTACTGCTGTTGCCGGTAAAAGTGCAAACCTTAGTTTGAAAATGCAGTTGCCAATAATGGGGGCTGTAGGTTTGAGTCTGATAGCATTATTCACAGGTGTTTTGACCGGTGGATTTCAGGCCCCTGAAATGGTTGCCAACTACCATCGTTCTGCTCCCGAAGGATTTTGGTTTGTATTTGCAGTTTTTTTCCCTGCCGTAACTGGATTTACGGCCGGAATTGGAATGAGTGGTGATCTTAAAGATTCGAAGAAATCAATTCCAAAAGGCACTATTCTGGCGGTTATCACCGGAACGGTGGTTTACATTTTAATACTTACGGCATTATCCCTTACCTCAAGAGTTGATGGTGAGATGATGGCGAAGATTGATACTTCAGCCCCCCCAATATGGTCAAAAATTGCCTTTTTGGGTATGGTATTAATCTATCCCGGACTCTGGGGAGCAATCTTATCTTCTGCCTTTGGAAGTATTCTTGGCGGACCAAGAGTATTGCAAGCTTTATCTCTTGATAAAATTGCACCTAAATTTTTAGGAAAAACCAGTAGCACGGGGCAGCCAACTACTGCTACCTGGGTAACTGGAGGAATTGCTCTAATGGCCGTTGCACTGGGAGATCTTAACGCAGTTGGAAGATGGGTTACAATTTTTTTCCTGACTCTCTATATTGCAATTAACTTATCGGCGGTAATCGAGAGACTTGTTGGTGATGTTTCATACAGACCAACCATCCAGGTTCATTGGATCATTTCTTTATTTGGCTGCATTGGTGCCGGTGTTGTAATGTTTCTGATAAACCCTGTTGCATGTGTAATTGCCATAACTCTTGAATTGCTTATCTACTCATATCTTAAAAGAAAAGCATTACAAGGCAGCTGGGGAGATGTTCGCGCTGGCTTATGGAGTTCGGTTGCCCGATTTGCTTTGATCAAGCTGAAAGAAAAACAAACTCACGCTAGAAATTGGCGCCCGAATATTATTTTATTTTCATCCAATCCCAAGAGCTTGATGCAGCTAACCCGAATTGCAAATTGGTTCAATCAGAATAGGGGTATAGTAACAGTATGCAGAACTATAATTGGAGAAATTGGGGATACGAATGTTGATATTCAGACAATGCAACAGGAGATTGAGAAAGAATTGGCAGACCAGAAAATAACAGCATTTCCTGAAGTTAATATTGTCTCTACTTTTGAAGAAGGGGTTATTAGTATTATCCAGGCAAACGGGTTCGCTGGTATGCAATCGAATACCGTGATGTTTGGATGGACAGAAGGGATTGACCGGATTCAGAGATTATTGAGAATTGTGCGGGTTGTTTCTGAGATGAAGCGAAACAGCATACTTGCTTTTGTGCCCGAATCAGAAAAATCCTCAACTCATAATCGCATTGATGTTTGGTGGAGAGGAATGCAGAAAAATGGTGATATGATGCTGCTACTGGCTCATTTGTTAAATATGAACACAGAATGGCGACAGGCAAAATTGCATCTGAGAACCATTGTTTCAAGCCAGGAAGAAGTAAAGCCAATGGCAGAAAGGTTGAAAGCTCTGATTGCCGAGTCAAGAATGCCTGCTGAATGTGATGTTCTTTTGAATGACAATAATGAGAATGTTATTGACCTTATGCATGAGTGGAGTAAAGATGCAGATATTGTTTTCTTGGGATTGGCCTTGCCAGATAGCAGGGATAACATGGAATTTGCAGAAAAATTGGATAAGCTTGTTACTGGATTCAAATCCACCATTTTAGTTAGAAATGCAGAATCAACGCAGGGTGCACTGATCGAGTAAGTGAAGGAGGTTGGGAATAGAAATATAGAAGTGTATCGCATTCAGGATCATACTTAGGTGGTGGCCTTTATCTGGATTTATTTTAATTTTTTTGTGAGCTCCATCCGGCAGGTAAAACAAATTAAAGGGATAAAATGAAAATTAAGTTACTCCTATTTAGCTTTTTTCTTGCAGTTCTAACAGGCTGCTCTGATGTAGCAGATAATAAGCTTGAAAATCCTGAATTCAATTTATTTAACAAGTTGAAAATAACTCAAATTCGTCCGCATGGATGGATTAAAACCTTTTTAGAACGCCAAAAAGAAGGTTTAACAGGAAATATTGAAGTTGCTGGTTATCCTTTTGATACAAAAATGTGGGCATGCGAGAAGATTAAAGGTTCAACAAAAGCATGGTGGCCCTATGAGCAAAGCTCTTATTATATTGATGGTGCACACAGACTTGCCTTATTATTAAATGACAAGAAACTGGAAGCGAAAGTTAAATTACAAACCCAATACGTTCTCGACCATATAAATCCAGAAACAGGACGTATTAGTACAAATTTAGCAGACAGATGGTGGCGTTGGCCTTATGCTCAATTTTTCAGAAATTTCATGACCGAATATGAGCTTACAGGCGACCGGAAAATAATTGAAGCGCTTCAGAAACACTATCTGACTTTTAAAGCAGAGGATTTTGCCGATGATTTGGAGCTTGCCAATATTGAAGAGATTTGCTGGTTATATGGAATTACAAAAAACGAGAGATTACTTGATATGGCAGTTGAGGCTTACCGATTGTTTAAATCTGATATTTCTTATAGAAACAGAAGCGAGGGGGAAAATAAGAACGATATGCAATTTGGTTCTGATAGAGTACCTGATATGCATGGGGTGGTGTATCTTGAACTAGTCAAAATTCCTGCTATCCTGTACAGCTATACTGGCAAGAGAGAATATTTGGAAGAAGCTGAGAATGGCATCCGAAAAATGGAAGAGCATCATATGCTTATTTCTGGTTTGCCAAGCTCTACTGAACACTTTAGGGGGATTTCAGATCTGGCCGGACATGAGACCTGTAATACGGCTGTTTTTCCGTACAGTTATGGATATTTGCTAAGGATCAACGGTGATGCTAAATTGGGCGATAAAATTGAAAAAGCAGTTTTCAACGCAGGTATAGGTTCAGTTACTAAAGATTTTAAATCCCATCAATATTTTTCATCTCCAAATCAAATAATAAGCTCTTTAAAATCCAATTTGTACGGACATAATCCGGCAAGAATGATATATGCACCAGGGCATGATGTTGAATGCTGCACTGGAAATGTAAATAGATTCATGCCTTATTATGTTGAGCAAATGTGGTTAAGCTCTCCTGGCAATGGTTTAGTGGCTGCTTTATTTGGACCATCATCTGTAACAGCAAATGTTGGAATAAACAAAGATGAGATTAGAATAATTGAGGAAACAGATTATCCTTTCTCCGAGGAGATTAATTTCAAAATTGAAACAAAAGAAAAAGTTTCCTTTCCTTTTTTCATTAGAATTCCAACTTGGTGCACTACGCCTGAAATATTCATTAACGGTGAGAAAACCAATTTGGATATCAAACAAGGTGCCTTCACTGTTCTTGTCAGGGAGTTTTTAAATGGAGATATAATTACTTTGAAAATTCCTGGTGACATAAAAATTTCTTCGTGGCCCAACAATGAGATTGGAGTTGAAAAAGGTCCTCTTGTTTTAGTTTACCCGTAAAGATGGAGCAAACAATCGTTGAGGATTACGAGAGGTCAACAAGAGAATTCCCAGCGTATGAAATGTATCCGCAGGATTCATGGAATTATGGATTAGTTCATTCCATATCAGAAATTAGGCTTGAATATCACACAATTGAGGGTTATCCATGGGACAAGGGAAATTCTCCTATTACAATAAAAGTGCCGGTTAAGGCTGTTAATAACTGGAAAATGGTCAGGGTTTATGATGCCATACTTGATGAAGACGTATTCAAAACCCCGGCAATTCCAATAAATCCGATTTTTTCCGAAGATTTAGAATACGTCAATTTAGTTCCTTACGGTGCCACTACACTTAGGATAAGTCTGTTTCCAAAAGTTGACAAATAAACTTTTTGCTTGCAGTTTTACCGGTACGGCTGCTGTTCTTGCTGTTCATCCAGAAGCTCTGGTTCCAGGTGGGTATACTCACCTGGTTTTATCTTTATAAAATTACAACAAACCCTAAAAGTTATACTTCAACTTCATGTAAACCATTGAGTTGTCTTTATACTGCCCAAATCGTCCATTTTCGTCTCCTACAAAGATATTTGAGCCAAGAAGAAGTGAGAAGCTATCATCAAAATCGTATGTAATCTTTGGTCTGATGAGTGCATCTTCATTGCTTAATCCTATGTATGCGAACAGGTCAAGATGTAAAGTCTCACGAAACATATCATAGCGGGCTAAGAATGTCATCGTATTCTGAATTTCCTCATTAATCATATTCTCATCATAATCTAAAACTGTTTCCTGAATGAATTGAGTGCTGAATTTCACATCTTTTATGCTAAAATCCATTCCAACAAGGTAATGCAGGTAGTCTTTCTCAACTAGTGCATCTACTGCAGTAGGATCTTGTGTCTGAAAATACTTACCATTATAGTAAGCGGCTTCTCCGCGTAATACAACACCAAAAATTTCGGTACTAAAGGAACCTCCACCTAAATATAATCTATGGTGTTCAGGTGTAATATTTAGTCCTGTAAGAACCGGGGCGCCGGTCGACATATCAAATTGCTTGTCAACGTGCATTGTAGGATTATCATCCCAGGTGTATCCGCCCATCAGTTCGAAATCAATTTTTGAAGTAAGGGCTGAATATTTTACAAAAACTTCGCTGTTTTCAAGGCTTGGGTTTATTGTTGACTTTGACCAGTCGAAAGCAGGTGGTGCCATAAAATCACGATTAACACTCCAGATAGAGTTAGAAGCAGGCATTATTGTTGGAGTGAAGTTTGGGAGCCATATCACTTCAAGTGTACTGTTACCAATATAATAGTCAAATTTTGTGGCTAGTACACCGGTTCTGATTTCATCGAAATCAGGCAACAAAAATTCAGTGAGATTTAAGGGCGAAACCACGTCTGTAATAAATACGCCATCAGCTTTACCCCAAACCACTTGTTGCTGTCCTATTCGCAGATCAAAGTTCTTGAAATATAAATCGAGATATAGTTCTCTTAATCGTAAATCCAGGCTATCAGCATTATAACTATACAGCATAGGATTAGCTTTAAACGCTACTTTATTCCCGGATTTGCTAATATCCAGATTGAGAGTATTCTGCAGAATCGAAAAATCTCCGGTATCATACATAATTCCAGTATAGCTCCGTGCAAATCCTGAGAAGTCTGCATTCTGTGCTATTGTAAGCTGACTTACTGCTAGCAGTAATATTAATATTAGTCCTTTTGTTTTCATTATCAATTTATTAAAAAGTTAAAATCTTAATTTTTCTGTCATAACACCAAAGCGTATAATATCTATTTTATGGTTAAAATATATGTTATAATAATCCATGCCATGGTATAATTGAGTAAAGAATCCGATATCTTCCAAAAATTTTGGATGATAATAAAATGTAAGGCTCAGGTTGAGCCTGTCCGGAGAAAAATTCCCCCAGTTATTCACGTCTCCAAACATCCAGGTTGTCTGAGCTTTTATTGAAAAACTTGCTTTTTTCTTTATATTTTGTTCACTGCTTGATGGAATTTTAAAAATTGAAAATGTTGAATTCCATCTGTACATGCTATAATTATTACTTAGTTCTTCCTCCGTCAATTTTGAGGGATGAATTTGCAATGATGTACTGAAAAACTGCGCAGCATTATATCTTGTATTATAATTTGTTCTAATTAAGCCCAGCTCCAAATAATTTGTAGAAAAACTTCCGTTTTTAAGGTTAATGTCTCCGTTTTCAAGAAAAAATTCGCCGTCTTGTCCATTGGAATGATGAGCAAATCTCCCGAATAAACTTAAACTATTGACATTACACTTTGGGCTTAATAAATAATACATTGTTATTTGGGGCATATAGCTTGGAGTTCTTACAGGATATGATTCCTCCTGAAACATTCTGACAATAACTTGCGGAGTAATAACTCCCATCAACCTGGAGTCTTCATTTACACGCAAGTAGAAGTTAGGAATCAGATTCCCTTCAAACCATAAAGGCTCAATATTCCCTATATCTGTTGGAAAAGTAATAAAGCTATTCCCTTGATTTGCCCAGGCGATTGTGCTTAGCCCCATTCCCTGTATTGTATCATTCCTTTCTTGCCCACTGCAGGAAACAGAATAAACTATTGAAATAATCACTATGAAACCATATTTACTCATAATTTGTGTTCTTAAGTGTGAACGACTAAGCCAATGCCTGTCAATAGATTAATTACAATCCTCTCGTCATCATTCTCTCGGAGAATTTTGATGCTGAGATACCTGTATTGATCTGTAGGTTGTTAAGTGTGATGTTAGTCTTATGATTCTTTTGCACATTTTTCATCTCAGAATTTGTGATTACCCAAATACCTGATACCTCCTTTACTCCTATTATGCTCAGAATTTTCAACAAATCTTCATCTTCGTCGTAAAACTCCTTTTTAACTCCAATGAAATTTGATTTATTAACCCAAACCAATGTTTTTGAATACATGTAATCCTCGTCTTCAGGTATACTTTCGACTACATAGCATTCTGTGCCATCAATTGTCTCTTCACGCAATAACTTATGTGTATCATCTTCAAGTTTACGTTCACCAAGGTCATCATAGGTAAAATCAGAACCCATAAAGTAATCGCTTTTGCTATCACTTGAGATTCGTTTGGTCTTTTTCAATGCTGGTAGATAGATCCACTGGTCATCACTTTGATCAGAATCATATGCCCAGCTCATGAAGGATGTATTTTTCACATCTGCAGGGGATAGAAAAAACATTATGCTCTTTTCAGTGTCTCCCAGGTCTTTTGTGAACTGCTTAATTTCTCTTATTCTCTGATCACCACTTTTATTTGTAAGTGTCATTGATAAGTCTGCTGTTTGATCGTCGCCTGCTGGGCGGTTATACACTTTCTCAATAATTTGCTTGCCCGTAAGATCCTGGCCCGAAACCTCTGGTCCAAACCCGAATGCAAAACTCATTGCAAGCAACACTGTTGTAATCTGTAATTTTCTCATGATTATTTTTCGTTTATTTATTTCTATTATATTCTTTACTTCTTAGTTCCTATATCCTATTTTCTATTTCCTATTTTCTCTTCATGTAGATATTTGTCACTTTCAACAGAACAAGCATAATTGTCACGGTACCGACAAGGCTCGTAAACATATTAAGAGATACTAATGCGCCCAGCTCTCTGTTTGGTGGAAATACGGAGAAAACGAGAACTAAGAAACCTGCAATTACCACTATTGCATTAAAACTAATTGCCCGTCCTGAATGAGCCATTGTTTGTTGTGCAACAAGAACCTGATTATCAGACTTTGCTGCATTAAGGCGATACTGTTCAATAAAATGGACAGCATAATCTATCCCGATACCAATTGCAATACTTGAAAGAAGTGCTGTTGTGGTATTTAAAGGTATATTCAGGAATCCCATGATTCCAAAGCTTATTAGAGATGTGATTATAATTGGAACAGATCCGATTAATCCAATTTTCCAGTTCTTGAACATTAGTGACAGCAGAACAATAACTATTAATAAGGATAGTACTATACTCTTGATTTGTCCTTCTAAAATCAGATCGCTAAAAATAAGCCCCTTATATCCACTTCCTGCGTAATTCAATGTAACTCCATGCATGGCGAACTCATCTTCATATGAGTCAATTATCTCAATCGCTGAGTTAATCGCTTTTGAATTATCACTCTTAAGCTGGAAAGTAACATTGAGCTTAGCATAATTATAATCAACAACTTTATTGAGGTTTTCAGGATCACCCGACATTTCATACAATAGTAAATACTGGGCAATCATATCCTGATTATCAGGAATTGTATTGAACTCTTCATTATCAGCATTCATCACCTTATTCATTCGCTTCAGGTAATCTGTAAGCGAGAAAGAATTTCCTACAACATCCAGTTCTTTGACCAGTTTGTTTTGCATCTGGTCAGTTAATCTTAAAACCTCCGGGCTTTTAAAGGTATTTGCTTTGTCTTCAGCATCTAAGATCAAATTAAGTGATGTTGTCCCTCCAAAATGTTCGTTTACAAATTTGTCGGTTAGTGCTATATCACTGTCTTCTTCAAATTTATCAAGGAAGCTGGAGTTAATCCATATTTTCTGCATTCCGATAACTGAAAGAACAATAATGGCAATAGTAATAAAAATGGAAACTGACTTTCGTTTTAATATAAGTGCCGCAAAATTAAAAGCAAGAACAGAATCTTTGTTTGCTTCATTCTTCCTGGTTTTCTTAACTTTTGGCAATCCGAAAATCATGATACCCGCCGGAATTAATGCCAGAGAAAATACCATTGCAATCAATACACCAAAAGCTGTAAAAAGACCAAAGTATTTAATCGGAAATACCTCAGATGTAAGTAAAGAAATAAATCCGACTGCGGTTGTAATGGAGGTCATCAATACCGGCTTCCACATATATTTTAGCATATCACTGATTGCTACTTTCTTGGATGCATCAGGATTTTTGCGCAGGAATAATTGCAGATGACTGTAAAGATGAACTGCATAGGCAACCCCGATAGCAATTAGCATAACCGGAATCATCGTTGAAACTGCATATATTGGAATGTTCAATACAGCCATAAGGCCAAATACCCAAACCACACTAAAAAGTACAACTCCCATTGTAAGCAAAGTACTTTTAACACTACGCAAAGTGATAAATAGTACAAGTGTTATAATGAATAGTACTATAGGTACCATTTTTTTCATGTCGGCCGGACCAAGAATTGCCATTGTTCCTTCCACGATCGGTCTACCAGCTACATGAATTTTTATATCTTCTGTTTCATATGATTCTACCAGACTAAGGATCTCCTCATAAAACTCATGGGTAAACACACCATCATTAATTTCTGCAATAAGGATTGTAACAGTTTCATCTAAAGAAACTAAACGACCAAAAATCATTTCGTTCTTTTCAACATTATGCTTTAATTCATTGACCTTTTCTTCAGATTTTGGCACACGTTTGTAGAAGGCTTTAACATCCATTCCATCTTCATTACCAACAATATTATCGGCAGTATATAAAGATGTTACATCAGCTTTATCAATCTCATCCATCTTCTGAAGTCTTTTGGTCAGCTGCTTTAAAGTATCCAGTGTTGCGGCATTGAAAATTCCATTCTGATTTTCTATTGCTACAATTATTCCATCATTTATTCCAAACCATTCCTCTGCCTGGTCGCTGTATAGAAACGCCGGATGGTCTTTTGGCATGTACTCGTCAAGGTCTGTTTCCATCCTTGATTTGTCTTTCATTTGCATGAAAAACAGTGCACTAACCACCATAATTACAGCTACTACTGCCCATGGTGCTTTTAAAAGGTTTCTCAATAATTTCTCCATTACTATTATTCTTGTTAATTAATATTCACTAACTTATATTTACCATAAACTCGCTCAAAAGCAAGTTTTGAATTATTTAATAATTAAATGTTTAATTGACTCAATAAGTTTCTTTCCTTCTTCGGGTAGATTGTAAGTATGTCCCGAAAACTGCCATCTCTTAACGAAAAGCCGCAAAGTTCCAGTAATAATTGTTGACAAATGATCTGCCTCAATATCCAGACGTATCTCACCATTTTTCTGTCCAACAGATACAATCTCTGCCAGAATCTGATGATTCTTATCGATAACCTTAGAAATCTTATCAATTAGCACAGGATCATTTCTAAAAATTTCTTCAGAAAAAATTACAGCAAGCAATGATGGCTTTGCTGAAAAATGTGCAAAATGCTTAGTAAACAAATGAGCAATTTTGTCTAAAGATTTGTCTACATTCTGCATCTCCCTCTTAAATATATGTTCTGTATTATTGTTGAAATGATCAAGTATTGCAATCAGGATATCTGTCTTGCTATCGTAATGTCTGTATATAGCAGGCTCAGTAATACCTATTCTTTTTGACAAATTTTTTATTGTCAATCCTTGTATCCCTTTTTCGCTAATCAGCTCCAGGGCTACCTCAATTATTTCCTTTTGTCTTTCTGTCTGCATATCGTCATCATATTTCTCAAACCGCTACAAAGTTAGTGAACATTAACTAACATGCAACTATTTTTGTGTTTTTTTTAAACATATTCTCCCCTGGCTACCTTAATCGGAATTACCGATCACAACACAAAGCACCACATTAACAGGCTATTACACTTGAATTTGCATAATTATTCGTAATCATTAGCAAAGTTAGTGAATATAAACTAACTTTGCTGCATATTCATGAGGATTACATTAATGGATTACAGTGTTATGAACAATGAAGCACAGAAACAGAGGCAAAAGATTATATCGCTTGAGGAAGCATTCAATATCGAAATTGTAAAAAGTGAACGTTTACGAGCAATAATTCTGATTGGGATTTTGGCGATTGAAGCGTTATTCTTGTTGCTAATCTATTCATTTTACCAGAATGAGTATTTATTAATGTTCAAGAGTCATATTGCCATTTATGCCATTCTGATTTTTACAAGCATAATGATAGTATATGAGTCTATCGTTCTATATTTGCTTGGCAATAGGAGTAAATTCATTTTTGTTCATCCAAAGTTCTTTGGGTACATCAATAGCTTTTCAGAAGTTACCTTGCTCAGTATTCTGCTCATATTTATAGTCGAATATTCAGACCAGACAATAATTCTATTGGCACCTGCAGCATTAACCTATTTTGTATTTATTGTTCTCTCTACACTCAGGCTGAATTTCAAATTATCAATATTTACAGGAAGCCTGGCTGCTATTGAATACATTCTAATATCGATATACTATTCGACCTATTTTACAAGTGTACCTGTGGATGCTGCTCACCCAGATCTGTCAGGTATGCAATATATTGGACAGGGATTGATTATGATAATTACCGGAGTGGCAGCTGGTTTTGTTGCTAATCTTATTAAAAAGAAGATGAGTGTATCATGGAAGAGCATTGAAGAAAAAAATGAGGTAATCGACTTATTTGGACAGCAGATATCACCACAGATTGCTGATAATATTTTAAAAAATCGCAATGAACTGTCGGGAGCAAAAAAGCACGTTTGTATTATGTTTCTTGATATTCGGAAGTTCACACCTTATGTTGAGCGGCACCAACCTGAAGAGGTTGTTACCTACCTGAATACTCTGTTCGGTTTCATGATTGATATCGTACAATCTCATCACGGTGTAATCAATCAATTCCTGGGTGATGGGTTTATGGCCACTTTTGGCGCTCCGGTTTCAATTGGAGATATAAGGCAACATGCCACAGAAGCATCGCTTGAGATAATTAGTAAAATGAACAGTGAAATTGTCAAAGGGAGCATACCTGAAACTCGTATTGGCATTGGACTTCACTATGATGAAGCCATTACAGGTAATATTGGTTCATCAATTCGTAAACAATACTCAATTACTGGCAGAGTGGTAGTAATGGCCTCAAGGATTGAACAGTTAAACAAGGAAATTAATTCACAGCTACTTATATCTAAAGAGGTATATAATCAATTAAATAGTGCAACTCAAAGTGTATTTACAGGGATAGGAACATCAAATATTAAGGGAAGCACAAGGCCAGTATCATTATACAAACTGGAAGAAATGAATTCACAAGTGATAAAAAACAGAGATTATGAAGATTAATTCAGAATTACTTAAAGAAATCGAAGAATATGTTAGTGATCTTATACTAAGAGAATCGTCAGAATTTCTGAACTATCATACTGTTGCCCACACAAGGCGAGTAGTACAGAATGCCGAGATTATTGGGATTCAGGAGAATCTTAATGAGGATGAAATGAATATTCTCCTGGCAAGTGCCTGGTTTCATGACACAGGATATATCAAAAAATATCAAGGACATGAGCAAGAGAGCGTGATAATTGCTGAGAATTATCTAAAACTCCTTAAAGTGGATGAAGACATCAGAGAAAAGATCTCTGAATGTATCATTGCAACAACTTTTCCTCAACTGCCGGAGAATAAAATATCTGAGGTACTGTGTGATGCTGATCTTATGCATTTTGGGAGAGAAGATTATTTTGAACTTGCCGAAAAATTAAGACAAGAATTTAATAATGCCGGTGTCAGAAAACTCAAGAAAGTTGAATTTGAGCAACTGTCAATCCAGTTATTGAAAGATCATACCTATTTCACCTCTTACTGTCTTGCAGATATCACAAAAACTAAAGAGAAGAATATTAAACTTCTACAGGAAAGTCTGTTAAAGCGACAGCAGAAAAAGAAGGCAGCACTATCTAAGGCCAACCGTTATTCACGTGGTGTAGACTCAATGTTTAAGCTTACAGCCCGTAACCAAATCAATCTGAGCTCAATTGCCGATAATAAATCCAATATTCTTATTTCACTCAATGGTATTATTATTTCATTGGGTTTAGTAGCAATTGCCAGCAAGTTTAAGGAAGAACCTGCCATTATTATGCCTACGGTTGTTTTCATAGTATTTAGCATGTCAACTATTATTCTTGCCATTTTATCGACTCGACCAAATATCTCCTCCGGGAAGTTTACCAAGGATGATATCAAACAAAAGAAAGTCAATATGTTATTCTTTGGCAACTTCTATAATATGGAATTGGACGAGTACGAATGGGCAATTAGAGAAATGATCAATGATGATCAGTATTTGTATTCAACGATGACAAAAGACCAGTATTCTTTGGGAAAAGTGCTAGCTAAAAAATACAAATTACTGAGATGGGCCTATAATATTTTCATGCTGGGAATAGTGGTATCAGTTACTGCCTTCTTATTGGTATTTCTGAACATGTAGACCTTAGTGATGATAGATCTAAAATATAAACGGATGAAAAATCAAGAAAAATTATTAGCAATAAATAATCAAATTGATGAAATATTAGAGAAATCCAAAGTTCTGGAGACTCGTTATTCTGATTTGATTGCCAAGGTTCACCCATCTTATCATGAAAGCGCTTTGAACCTGATCCATTATCTATCCTTCAGGAGTTTTGATATTGATGAATTACAAGACCAGTTGAGATTCATGGGTTTGCCAGATCTGTCAAATATTGAAGGGCATGTCATGAAAAGTCTTCTCGCAATTAAAACTATTATTAATCATTTACGAGGACATAATGTAATTGAAAAGAAAAAAAATATTATTTCAATTAAGAAGAGTGAGAAATTGCTGCGCAAGAATACGAAGGAATTATTCGGTTATAAATCAAAAAAACGACGAACGAGAATAATGGTCACTCTACCATCCACGGCCGCAGAAGATTATTCCATGGTAAATCGTTTAATCAATTCAGGAATGAATAGTGCCAGAATCAATTGTGCACATGATGATCCTGAAGTCTGGGGAAAAATGATAAACAATATAGACAGGGCCAATGCGGCATTGCAAAAGAATTGTAAGGTAATGATGGATCTTGGTGGACCAAAATTGAGAACAGGCCCAATGAAACCGGGTCCCAAACTAATTCATGTCAAACCAGAACGTGATCAGCTTGGCAAAGTTACCAAACCTGCCAAGATATGGATTGCACCTCCTGAGATTCCTCCGCCTGACAATTCTGCAGATGCAACAATTCCTATTAGCGAAGAGCTGATGAAAAACATAAAGCGTGGAAATACCATCAGTTTTATTGACTCACGAAAAAAGAAGTGTGAAATTATTATAGAAAGAAAGCAGGGTGATGGGAAATGGGGAATATGTAATGATTCTGCATATATAGAAACTGGAACAGAGCTTAAACTGCACAAAAAGGCTGATGATGGGGATGAAAAGATTTATGTAGATGAGTTATTGCCTTTGGAGCAATTTATCACACTTCACATTGGAGATAAATTGATTTTGCATGGTGATCAAATAGCAGGAGAACCCGCACGGCATGATGAAACCGGGAAGATTTTACAACATTCCCATGTTTCATGTACTCTTCCAGAGATCTTTAAGTTCGTCAAAAATGGTGAACCCATTTTTTTTGATGATGGTAAGATTGAAGGAATTATAGAGGAGGCAAGCAATGAATTCTTACTGATAAATATTTTGCATGCACGGAATACCGGAAGTAAACTGAAATCAGATAAGGGGATCAATTTACCTGTGAGTGATTTAAAGGTAAGTGGCTTAACTGTTAAGGATGAGAAAGATATAGAATTTGTTGCAGATAATGCCGATGTAGTGAATTTATCATTTGTCAATGATGAAAATGATGTTCAACAATTGATGGACGAGTTAAGCAAATATAACAGTTCTATAGGAATTATTTTAAAAATTGAGACTCAAAAGGGCTTTAATAATTTACCGAGTATTCTCTTAAAAGCTATGCAAACTTATCCTATTGGCGTCATGATTGCTCGTGGTGATCTTGCGATAGAGACAGGATGGAAAAACTTTGCCAGTATACAGGAAGAGATCATGCGAATTTGTGAATCTGCCCATATCCCAGATGTTTGGGCAACACAAGTATTGGAAAGCCTTGCCAAAAAGGGAGTTCCAACCAGATCAGAAATCACAGACGCAGCTTTGGCTCAACGGGCAGAATGTGTGATGCTAAATAAGGGAGTTTATATTGATAAAGCAGTTAGAATGCTTGATAAGATTCTAAGAAGAATGCAACGTTTTCAGAAAAAAAAGGAGACAATGCTGCCAAAACTTTCTGAAACAGATAATTTAATGATATCACATGATCGCTTCGACGTTTAAAATAATATTTCTAATCCTAATGATTAGCCAGTTTCAGTCTGCATTGACTCAAACCAAAACTCCTATTGAGGATGCGGTTTACCAGTCAAATGCACAGCAGTTAAGTTCGTATAGTATTTTATTCACAGGTAATACCGCAAAAGGAACCCTGGATGAGGAATTGTTTGAAGAATGGAATGAAGCCAGTCAGGATTCAGATGACCTCGCATATCTTATGCTTGGAAATATTTATGATCCTGAGAAAAGGGATGTATCTAAAAAACTTCTTCAGAATGGGAAGTATCCAATGTTGCTGAGCCCCGGCGAAAAAGAGTGGGCAAATGGCAGTTCTTTAGGAAAAAAGATGATTAAGGATATTGAGGAGGAACTCGAAAAGGAATATCAAGGCCCTGTATACAGGCCTGATGCCGCTTGTCCGGGACCAAAGGAAATCGTTTTAAGTGACCATTTGGTTGTTATTCTTATAGATACACATTGGTGGGTACATAAGTTCGACAGGCGTTATAATAAGTGCGGCATTGAAACCAGTGCTGATATTTTGATTTTGATTGAAGATGCTATCAGAAGACATCATACCACGAAGCATGTGCTTATTGCCGGACATCATTCGCTTAAGAGTTATGGTAACAGTGGTGGGTATTTTTCACTTAAACAATCAATATTTGAAGCTCCTTATACACTATTCAGGAAATTGCCAGGAACCCGAAAAGATAGTCATCATCCAGATTTTAAGGGATTTCGTGATGCAATGTTATCAATCCTAAAGAAATATCCTGATTTGATTTACGCCTCAGCTGGCGATGCTAATTTGCAGTATTTTGCAGATAATGAGGCTCATCACATTGTCTCAGGAGCCTTTTCACAATCTGAATTTGTTCGTGAAGACTTAGCTGAATTTGCAAGCTCTGAAAAAGGGTTTGCACGATTGAATTTCTCCTCTGATGGAGATTGTAATTTAATTTTCACAAGTACTAAAGGGGAGATTTTTAGAAAAACTATATACAAGAAGTCATTTATTAGTGATGTTATGCACGAGGATGTTGCAGTGTATCAGGCAGATAGTATAGTGATTAATGCTAGTAGCAGATATAACATGAAAGAATCTGCGTATTTCTGGATGGGTGAAAATTACCGTGACATTTGGGATACTCCTGTTAAAGTTCCGGTATTTGATTTAGGAAGTAAAAAGGGTGGATTGCAAATCCTTAAGAGGGGAGGTGGACAGCAAACATTGTCGCTCAGACTTCAGGATAAAGCCGGAAAACAGTATGTATTGCGCTCACTTGAAAAGAATGTCGAAGGTGTGCTTCCGGGTGAATTCAGGAATACCCTGGTATTGGATGTGGTTCAAGATCAGATATCTGCATCCAACCCCTATGCTGGTTTAGTGGTAGCAAAATTGGCAGAGGATGCTGGAGTTTTTCATGCAAATCCCGAGCTTGTGTATATTCCCGATGATCCACGCTTTGGAATATACAGATCCGATCTGGCAGGACGACTTTATCTTTTTGAAGAACGACCTGCAAACGACAGAAGTGATGTGGCTGGTTTTGGCTTCTCTGAAGACATCATCTCAACTGATGAGATGATTGAAAAAATTTTCGATGATGAAGATCATTTTGTTGACCCTGATGCCACACTCAGAGCCAGATTATTTGATATTCTTATAAATGACTGGGACAGGCATGATGACCAATGGAGATGGGCTGGTTTTAAAATGGGGGAGAAAACAATTTACAAACCAATCCCCAGAGATCGTGATCAGGCTTTCTTTGTAAATGAAGGAGTATTGCCTTGGATCGCCAAACGAAAAACTTTGATACCGAAGATTCAAGGATTTGATGATTTCACTGAAAATATGGAGGGACAAGCTTTTAATGCTCGTTATTTTGATCGGACTTTTCTGATTCATAGCAAATGGAATGATTGGCTGGAACAAATAGACATACTTAAATCATTGTTAACACATGAACGGATTGATGAAGCAGTATTGAATTTCCCTGAAGAAGTTCAAGCATTATGTGCAGATCAAACAGCAGAGATATTAAAAGTCAGGCTTGAAAATCTAGAGCCAATGGCCAGGGAGTTGTATTTGTCTCTTGCAAAGGAGATCAGTATTACTGGTACAAATGAAGAAGATCTATTTGAAATAATAATACCCAATGACACGACAATCCGGGTCAAAGGCTTTCACCGTAAAAAGGATAATAAGAAGGGAGCAAAAATTTATCATCGAGAATTTTACTCGTCTGAAACTAAAAAAATCCGTATTTATGGGTTTGATAAAAAAGATCATTTTCACATTGAAGGGAATGAGAAAAACAAAATTGACCTGATAATTATTGGAGGTGCTAGTGATGATAATGTTACATACGATGGAACAAGGAAACCTGGTTTTCTTACTATTTATGATAAGAAGAGCACCGATTTATCCTCTCGCTTAGAAAACAGTATTATAAGCATTTATAATGATGATGAATTGAAATATGACAGAGAAGCTTATAAATATAATATTGTTTTTCCAGGTTTATTCACAGGCTATAATCAGGATGATGGTATTTTCTTGGGAGGGGGTGCTAATTACAGGAAGTTTTCGCGCTACAATTATCAAGAGTATGAGGTCTTAGCGAGTTATGCATTGCTGACAAATGCGTTTAAAATTCATGTAGCAAATAAATATGTTTATCCCTTAAAACGATTTCAAATTGGAATAATAGCTGATTATAAATCACCAAGTTATACAAATAACTATTTTGGAATGGGCAATGAAACTCAATGGCAGCGTGCAAAATCTGAAAGAGAATATTACAACATAAGAATGAGCGAAAAGTTTCTTAGGACAGATTTAATTAAGCTGATCGGCAAAGATGGAGATCATCAGGCCGGACTCAGTTTCTTTTATAAAAATACTCATGTCGAGGCAACTCCTGATCGTTACGTATCAGATTTTTCTAAAAACGACCTTGATCATGTTGACCTTCAGGAAAACTCTTTTGCAGGATTTTCTTTGAACTATAAGTTAAGCACCATACCTCAGGCCAATAAGAAAGAAGAAAGTGATTTTGGGGGTGGTAATATGTTCCCCACCAGAGGAACTCTGCTGAAGACAGAAGTTTCACATTTTCAAGGTTTAAATTCCAATTCAACAAATTTCACCAGGATATCAGGGGAGTGGACTTCTTATCTGAGCTTTTCTCAGCGTCCGCGTATTGTTTATGTTGCTCGGCTAGGTGGCGAGAAGCTTTTTGGAGATTATGCTTTTCATGAGGCTGCTACGCTAGGACAAAAAAGCAACCTACGGGGATTTCGACTAACAAGATTTTATGGCGATGCTTCTTTCTACCTTAATACTGAAGTACGTATCAGGGTTAAAGAATTTAAAACATACATTTTAAATGGCACTGCCGGATTGTTATTATTCAATGATGTAGGTCGTGTATGGCTAAATGGTGAAAACTCCAAAGTTTGGCATGACGGCTATGGTTTAGGTTTGTGGTGGTCACCTTTTGATATGACAATATTTAGTGTTTCATATGCAAGAAGTACTGAAGATAGTCTTATTAATTTTTCTTTAAAGTATCAATTCTAAGATGAGAATTAAGTTGTTGTTATCAGGTATATTCATTTTATTTTTTCTTTCAGATGATCTTTTTGCAGGTTCAAAAATATACCTGATCAGACATGCTTCTGTGCAGATTGAAAACCCGGGATGGTGTAACGTAGAAGGAGCTCTCAGTTATAAGGAGGAATACAATACATCTCAGATATATGCTTTTGATGCTGAAGTGGTGTTAAACAGAATTTCATATCATGAGACTTGTGATACTGTGTTTTGCAGCCCGCAACTAAGAGCTGTTCAAACGGCTAATCAGCTATTTAATGATGATGTAATACTTAAAATTGATGAGAACCTGCGAGAACTTGATTATCCGATAATTTTATTGCCTCTTGTTAAGCTTCCAATTCGTGCCTGGCTGGTTATTTCCCGATTCTCATGGACAGTTTTAAACAGGCATAATGAAAAACCTTCTTACAATCAGAGAAAGACGAATCTAAAAGAGTTCTCAAAGGAATTGGTTGCTCATGCTGAAGAAAATGGAATAAGCATTGTAATAGCACATGGAATGGTGAATTTGGAGTTAATACGAATACTCAAAAAGCAAGGATGGAAATTTGAACAAAAGGAAGGACTTAGTAATCTTGCCGTAAACTGCTTGGTCAAATAATGAAAAAGAATTTTATTCTAGGACTGTCATTATTTGCTTTTGTAGCCTGCAATTATCAGGAGGGTAGCCAGCAGCCACTTCCTGAAGGGATGCAAGAAGAAGCTACAGTGCATTATGATTTGGATAATCCTGATATAGTCTATGATCTACCTGCTAATCTTAATGAAATCTCAGGAATATCAATTTATCAGGAAAGTAAAATTGCCTGTATTCAAGACGAGCATGCGATTATCTATATCTTCTGTACACAGGAGGAAAAGATTTCATCAATAATTGATTTTGGTAAAAGTGGTGATTATGAAGATCTTGCTGTGCTTGGAGAAAATGCTTATGTTCTGAGAAGTGATGGTGCTATAATAATGATTAACAACTTTGAGGATAATCAAAGAAAAGTTATTGAAATAGAAACCCAGCTGAAGGCAAGAAACGATACAGAAGGCTTGGTCTACGACATAAATACCAATTCACTTCTAATCGCCTGTAAAGAGTCTCCCTCTCTGATTACAAAGAACCATTATGAAGGATTCAAGGCGATCTATAGATTTGATCTGAAAAACGATAGGCTTATTGAGGAGCCGGAATATTTGCTTGATCTTTCATCTATAGATAAGGTGAAAAATACTGGTGCAGTTGAGAAATTCTTCATTCAAACAGCAAGAAAGCTTAACCTTACTTCCAGCGATAGTAATTTTTCCCCTTCAGGGATAGCCATTCATCCTTTTAATAACAATGATATTTATATAATCTCCAGTGTTGGGAAATTATTAATTATCATGGATAAAAAGGGTCTTATAAATAATATCATAGAATTAGATCAAGGCTTGTTTAATCAACCTGAAGGGATTTGTTTTTCTAACAATGGAGATTTGTTTATCTCAAATGAAGGTGGTTGTGGCGTAGCCAACATACTGAAATATAGTTATTTATAGAAGATAATTTTGCACTTTCTATACGTGTCAATAGTGATGATTTTGACACATGGGCCGGCATATCTAAATTGTGGATCGGGAAACAAATATGATCTATGTGTAGAATATACTATAGATCATCCCGGTCAATCTTATCGCTATACTGATCAATGACTTCTGTTTTATTCCAGCTTTTCACTACATTCAAATAGTCAATTGCATCTGCAAAACCTGCTTCTTTGTATGCCAGGTAAACTTCGATATACCCTTCAGCAACCCCATCAATCTCTGAGGCAGTATAATTACCGGATTCAGCCTCAAGTTGTGGAATGTTAAGAATGGTTCCTTCGGATAAGACATCCGGATTTGTTAGTTTGTCAGCATTGGCATGATACAACAAGGGCCACAGATCGGTCTGTCCGTAATGCTCAAATGCAAGAGCCATCAACTGATCTCCCGGCTTGGTTGCATAACTTTCTGCAACCATGGCTTCTTCCTCCGTAACATCTTCTTGTTCTTCTTCAACAGCTTGTTCTTCCCCCTGTTCAATAAGGGCAGGCTCAAGTACATCTGATTCTTCTACCTGGTCTTCAATCACCTGTTCTGTTGATGTCTCGTCAGTTGTTGAACCTTCTTCATTCGTTTTCCAGGGCTGTATGATAATTACAACTACCAGGATAATTGCCAATAAAACAATCAGGATCCACCAAAATGGCTTCATCTTCGGCTTTTTTGGTTCATCCTTTGTCGCTGGCTTTTCTGCAGCAGGTTCGACTTTTTGCACAGCAGGTTCTGCCTTCGGATCAACTGTTTTAACGCTTCGGCTGGCTGTTCTTTCTGTTCTTCCAGAAGCTCTGGTTTCAGATGGGCATACTCACGGTTGATGAATTCCCGTAAAGATACATTGGGTTTAAACAGGATGCGATTGTGTGCAGCGATCTCAATGGGATCTCCCGTTTGTGGATTTCGTCCCTGACGGGCTTTCGTCCATTTTAAGCGGTATCGGCCTAGTCCTCTGACGGTAATATGTTGATCTTGTTGCAGCCCCTCAGTAGTGGTCCGAATCATTTCATGAATCAGTTTGTCAACAAGGTTCTTTGGCCGTCCTGTTTTCTCAGCGATTTTGTCAACCAGCTCTTGGTAAGTCATTTTATTATCCATGACGCACCTCCTTGTTAACAGTTTCGTTCAATTTTTGACTGGCACGGAATTGAACAATTTTTTTCTTTGGGTATCGATAGTATCTTTTCTCGGTGGGATTAAATGATTTTCGCGGGTGAGTCATTCGTGCCTGAAACGATCCGAGAGATGGTAAATTGATACGATAACCTTGATCCAGTAAGTCTTTGATGACTTCTACAGATCCTTCGAGTAAGACTTTGGTCTCTTCCTGAGTAAGGTCCAAAGTACTCGCTATTTTGGCAATTTGGTCTGAACTTGTCATAGGTGTGTAAATTCGAAGGTTTATGTATCTGAAATATAAGCATATAATTTAATTTACACAATAGTTAGTTCCTCCTGACAAATTGAGTCATCTAAACTTGTCGATAGTAAGTCACTGATTCCAGAGTATCATAAAAGATATAGAATAAACCACTTTACGAGTGAGCAAATTGAGAACTATCTTATGAGTCTGTATAACTAATTTTACAAAGTGAAGGTCTATTCATATTTATCTTAAGAGCATCCATTCTTTACTGCAATTCTTTTTTCAATTATAAACAAAATTGAAGTTATGAATTTCACCATTGAGATCACTCATCCCAACAAGATCATTCTTTACTAAATATCCAGATAGTAATTCTAAAGGACAGTGCTCATCCAAATACAAATAAATACTCCAGTCCTCAATCAGAATATTTACAATTTCAGTATTCTTACTATTTGACGATCGTTTCCTAATCCCAACTCCAACAGATAGATACCAGGCGTAAGCCCTTCGAGCGAAAGTTCTGTGCTCCCGAATCCCTCCTTGGTAAACAATTCAATGCCAGCCACTGACCTTACTGTAATTCCATATGACATTGATTGGTTTTTGGTCTCTATGAAAAGTTTGTCTTTGACCGGATTAGGATACACCTGAAATGTGAAATGGTAAGGGATAATTTCCAAGCCAGAATTACCTGGGATTGCAGATTTCCAAACACCACAACTGTAATGACTCACATAAATATACCCATCGGATAAGACAAGTTTATTCTCGATAAATGAAAAAGGCAATCCCTCGTTAAATGGCTGCCATGACAAGCCCTTATCTTCAGAATAAAAAACACCATTGTCAGTCGCTGCAAAAAGTGTTGTATTGAAGATTGCGGTTGAATTAACATATTGTTCAGTTAAGTAATCCAACCGAAGGTCCCAGTTTTCTCCGGCGTCGGTTGAGACCCATACTCCGTTATTGGAGCCACAAAGTATCAGATTGCCAGAAGCAGAAACTGAATTTATGGTATTTGGATAAGGGCCAATGTCGGTTTCTGACCATGTTGCACCATTGTCATCGCTTATGAGCAATGTGTTGTTATTACTAACCATGTAAATTTTCCCATGGTCAAATGCAATGTCCCATATTGCAACATTAGTTAAGCCCAAGGATTCCCAAGAGGCTGAAATTGAATTCCATTTAAACATCTCCGAATGGATATTGGGATTATTCGAATGGGTAGCCGCCAATACCAGTGATTCATCTGAAAATAAAAGATTGACCATTGCATCTCCCAAGCCCTGGTTTTTTAATTCCCAATGAATTCCGCGGTCTTCTGAAATAAATACTGAGCCCTCCTGATCAGTGGCAAAAACACCTTGATCGCTAACTGCCAATTGACCGACACCCCCATTAGAAAATCCTTTTAATTCCCAATATTCTCCCTCATTATCTGACAAATAGAGACCATGATCTGTTAATAGCCAAATAGAAGAACCATGGATGACAAAATCATGTGTTAATTCAGAAATGAAAAATGTAGGTTTCCAATCTATAGAATTCCTATCAGTAAAAAAGGTGCCAACTTCGTAACTGCTTATTAGTAAATTATCTTCTGTAAAAGCGATGGATGGAAAATAATCCAGGTATTCCCAGTCTATTTGAAAGGATGACCAATTTTCACCTTCATCAGGAGAATGATACATCAGGCCGTTTTGGTTTAGCAAATAAATATTGCTCTGATAAATTGCAGCAGACATGTAAAGGTCATCTGGAATGTCTAAACCTGAAAAACTCCAGGTGTTACCTAGGTCTTCTGACACAGCAACCCCGGTATCAGTCAAGGCAAAAAGCTTTGTGGAACCGGGGAGAATTCGAAAAACTTCAATTTCAGTTGTCGAGTTGTTCCATGTCATTCCTAAATCATCAGAAATTTGAATTCTGGGGGCAGGGAAGGACAGGGCAATCAAGGTGTTATTTTTTTCTACCAGTTGAATTATTAATTTATCCTTCAGAGAAGTTGGCTGCCATTCCCCGGTATCTGGCCAGTATTTATAGACACCATCCGATGTAGCAGCAAAAAACACATCATCCACAGCTATCACTGCGTTAAGGTCCATTTCGTACATTGTAGGTGTCGGCAGACCAAGACTCATATCCTGCCAGTCATCCCCTTTATTGGTTGAAATAAATATCGCCGGCTCTCCCAAAACATTATATCCGCCTGCCAGTATGAATTCCGAATTAACAAATAGGGTCGGGATAATATAGTCGCCCAAACCCAATAGTTTCCATGTGTTTTGCCCATCCGACAATAGGTATAATCCCCCATATCCTGAGGAAGCATAAACGTCGTTGTTGTAGGTATGAAGATAGGCCCAGCCAGTTTGTAATAGTGGCACCTTTACAGGTTCCCATTGTGCATTCGCAAAGCATGCAGATAGAATAGCCAAATAGGCTATTAAAAATAGTTTTTTCATGTCGATAAGGTTATGATGGTTCATGTAAAGTTAGTAATTGAGTTGGACTAATACAAACAAAATCAACTATTTGGCTGAATGACTAGGTTGACATAGCCTGTCATTTCTTCTTGTCAGGAGGAGAATTAGCCCAGATTAGATTAGACTCGCTTAAATCTGAATAGGGCAAGATAAAACAGGTCAAGGCATTTGATAATAGAAGCTATTGATTGTTATGGGTTTTGAAGGTTATTTAACTCAAACTAAGATTTTAGCAAACTTTGACTAATATTTGACTTAAAATAACAAAACCACCAGTGTTTACTGGTGGTTTGAGTTAATCTTGTCGGGGTGGCAGGATCTTCGATTTACACTTAGACAGCTGTAACTGATTGATTATCAATACTCAATTTTCTATTTATTGGCACCTTTTCTCCCGTATTTCTCCCGGCTAAATCGCCTAAAAAGCCCGCCAGTAGCGGGATGTAGAAAAAGGCCCTTTTTTCTATTGTTCGTTTTTACTTAATTACGTTAAGACAGATTGTATAATAGTTTAGTAACATTAAAAAGTGCTTGTTGCCTGATTCATAATAATACTTGTAATCACAACTTCTTATTTCCATATTTTACTGTAGATTCAAGTAATGAATTGTACTTTTCAAGTAATAAAGTGTACTTAGAACTAAGCTCCGAGTGCTTCTTTTCAAGCCGCTTCTCCTTAATTGATTGATCATTATGAAAGACACGGAAGCTCTCGAATATGTCAAATTCCAGAATCAGGCTAATCCTTTGGGCTAATTCAAAATCGATACTTTTTCGAGACTCAAGGCTGGTCACATTTTGAGGACTACAACTTAGTTTCCTTGCAAAGGCACTTTTTGTTAATCCCCTTTGTTCTCGCTGATCCCGGATAACTTCTCCCACCAATTTTGCCATGTCAATTCTGTTTCATGAGTTTAATAATCTCATCTTTCGCCTCAATAATTCTTTCCATCTCAGAAATGATTTTATCCTTGGTTTCATATTTGGAATTGGATCCTGTCTGACTGTAATACATCTCACCCTCTCCGGTCAATAGCCACCGGGCATTTAGCTCTTTATGAACCTCAAGAATATTCTGAATTGATTTTAGGCTGATGCCTGTTCTTCCGTTTAGTACCTGTGAAACAGCTGATTTGCTAATCCCCGCCCACATGGCAAGTTCTTTTCCAGCAAATCTGTTGGCTTGCATCCACTGTCTAACACGTTGATTAGTTCCGACTTCTTTCATGTTTATAAAAATAAGTTAAGGAATGCTTGAATTACATTTAGCGGAGCACTACATTTATACTCACTTAGAGCCTACTTTACACTCGCTTTACGCTACTAAAGTACTCCAATTTCCACCTTTTACAAACCTTTTTAGGAATTATTGCATGAATAACAAACAGTTAAAGAAAGTTAAACAATCTCTTCCCAGAGGTTATCGAAATTTAATTAGCAAAGAAACAGGCTTTTCAGTTTCTCACATTGATCATGTTCTTGCCGGTAGGCGATTCAATCAATCCATTGTAAATGCAGCCATCGATTTACTAGAGAAACACTTTGATTCAATTGAAGAAAGCTCAAAAAGAATTAGTCTGGTATTGATAGACTTGGTACACCACTGGTTGAGATTATCCATGAAAAAGGCATTTTTGATGCTGAAATATCTGAGAGTGGATCAAAATGCCATTTTCTGATTTTTCTATTGAATGCTTCAAATTTTTATTGGAAGGATGCCCAAAGTCGGGAGCTCCTAACGGAAGAAATCAACGACACCGTCATGCATTTTGTTAGTAAAATGACAGCAATGGGATATTTATTACATTCATACAAAGACCGTTCGATGTCCAAAGCAGTTATTGCTATGGATGGGAATCTATCAGAAATTGGATCCAGTCATGGCCGAACCGGAAAATCATTGTTTGGTCTGGCGGTAGAACAGGTCATTCCCTTGACCTACATAGCAGCCAAAAACAAAAAGATAACAGAGGATCCATTTTTATTTGAAGAAGTATCAGAAAAAACCGCAGTAGTTTTTTTAGATGATGTGAGGGCCAATCTGGATTTTGAATTCTTCTTTCCTCTGATCTCAGGTAAACTCACTGTGAACCAGAAGGGATCGAAAAAGTTTACACTGTCTTCTGATCAAACCCCCAAATTACTCATATCCACCAACCACGCTATACTTGGGGAAGGCCCCAGTTTCGAAGATCGTCATGCTTTTATTGCCTTTTCAGATTTCTACAATGAGAATCACAAACCAACCGATGACTTCAACAGTGTATTTTTTGATGAGTGGGACTTTAAGCAGTGGAATCTGTTCTACAACTTTATGGCTGATTGCCTGCAGGTGTACCATAAATATGGAATAGTCAAATCACCACAAGACAAACTGGAGCTTCGACGACTAAGACAAACCATGGGTGAAGTCTTCCTGGGTTGGGCAGATGAGTACTATTCTGTTTCTGAAGAATTTGATCCATCAAAAAGTGTCTGGCCGGATGACTGTAATCTGGGTCGACGAATTTCAAAAAAAGATCTATACAATCACTTCCTGGACAACAACCCCAGGGAGAGAACCTATACTCCTATTACAAATTTCAAGAAAAAACTCAAGGCCTATGCCAAATACAAGAGATATGCTTTTAATCCGGCAAAGCTTGGGAAAGATGATAAGGCTGGGGGGATTGAGTATGTTTGTTTGGATCGGAGAAGTAAACATGGGTAGTTGGAAGTGAACAAATTGATGTTAACTCTAAAATCCAACCAAAAGACTGTATAAATTATGAAGAATCAGTACCTTAGATTTCAATTATCACCAGTTGATTTGCATAGACCTAACAAACTCTACTATATGAAAAATACCCGAGAGTTATCGTTTAGCAACTAGGTTGGCGGTCATTGAAACACAAAGGCATAAAAGCAATCCATAGTCAAAAATTACCATAACTTAGGGCTGACAAGTGCAGAGTGTTAAAATAGAAGAAATAAAAATTATGAGTACGGCAAAAATATCCATACGTTTTTTTAACGACCGCGAAGTGCGAGCCGTTTGGGATGATAAAAATGCCAAGTGGTGGTTTAGCGTGTTGGATGTCGTAGCCGTACTTAATGACCAGGATGACTACACAAAAACCCGCAACTATTGGAAATATCTTAAAGCTAAATTGAAAAAAGAAAACAACGAGTTGGTTAGTATCACTACCCAACTGAAACTTTTAGCCAGTGACGGAAAACGATATTTAACCGATATGCTAGATCTTAACGGTATTCTTGCCTTAGGCAAAGAGTTTCCAGGAAAAAAGGCAAACCGATTTATTGAATGGTTTACTAACAATGATGAAAGTATTGACGGAAAAAGCAAAACAAAGGCTTATGCCTTGTTTGAAAGTTCTTTTATCAATAGCATAGAAGTTGGCACGACCAAAGGTTTGCAACAAATACACGGTTATTTATTTGGTGGATTGTTTGACTTTGCGGGGCAAATCAGGCAAAAAAATATCTCAAAGGGAGGTTTTCAATTTGCCGTATCACATTTTTTAGGCAACACATTAAAGCAAATAGAAGCGATGCCCGAAACTACATTTGACGAAATCGTAAACAAATATGTAGAGATGAACATTGCACACCCTTTTATGGAAGGCAACGGTAGAAGTTCTCGAATATGGTTGGATTTGATGCTTAAAAAAAATCTTAAAAGATGTGTTGATTGGAGTAAAATAAGCAAGCGAGATTATATGAACTCAATGATGTTAAGTCCAACAAAAAGTAGCGTTTTAAAAACACTTTTGAAAAATGCGCTCACTGCCAAAATAAACGACCGTGAAATGTTTATGAAAGGCATTGACTACTCATATTACTACGAAAAAAATGACTAAAGAAAAATACGGAAAATTGTAGGTAGCACATAGTGATAAAACGAAAAACGTAAAGACAGAATAAGAACAACGAACCGCCAACAAGAGGCTATAACCAATGGCCGTATACTTGGACACCAAAATATGACATCAAAACGGGCGGCCACAGGTCATAGCCCGAACGTTGATGAGATGATGTACATATAATTTGGGCAGACGCATATCTAAGAAAGATTTGTACAATCACTTCCTGGACAACAATGACTCTCTATTGGTATTACCTATAAAGTCTTGATGACATTACACCAACTTGCATTTTTTTTGTAACTTTACTACACCCCCTGATTAAACCTGTTTCATTATGAGACTTATTGATGCTTTTATTTTTCAAGGTTCCACAATATATTCACAATGATTAGCCTTACAAAAGCAATCGGAGGAGTACTGCTTGCATTGACAATTTGCATGGCATGTTGATACCTTAAGAATTGCAAGCCAGAAGCTTTCATTAGACTATTAAATGCCTTCTTGTCGCAAGTATTTACTATATTTGCGACAAGAAGCTAAAGTAATCATGAAGGAATCACTTGAATATAAGGTGTTAAGAAAAATAAAAAAAGCCAGGGGGGGTGCGCTGTTTTTTTCTGATGATTTTGTCTCATTTGGGTCGTCTAAAGCTATACTTAAAGCACTTCAACGCTTGGTTGAAAAGGAGGAAATAGTCAGAATTTCAAGAGGCATATATTGTCGTCCCAAAATAAGCAAACTGTTGAACGAGCCAATCTTGCCCACCGTTGATGATATTGCTAAGGCGATTGCCAAAAGAGACCGGGCCAGGATCTTGCCCACAGGCGCATATGCTCTAAATGCAATAGGTCTTTCTACTCAGGTTCCAATGAATGTAGTCTATTTGACAAATGGATCAGCGAGAAAAATCACTATTGGTAAACGTCGCATTCTATTTAAGAAAACAGCGCCGAAAAATCTGGAAGCCCAGGGAGAAATCAGTAGATTGGTTATTCAAGCCTTGAAAGAGCTCGGGCAGGGCAATGTAACACCTGGGGAAAAGGTTAAGGTGGTTGAGTTGCTGAGCAAAGAAACTCCGGATCGTCTGGAAAATGATATTCGTTTGGCTCCGGAGTGGATTCGTAAAATTATGAGATTGGCATTACAAAAAAGCAGTACAGAATGACAATGCATTGGTTAGATATAGAAGACGAAGAGAAACTTGATATACTGATCAAGGCCTCTGAATCAACTGGTTTGGAACCTTATGCCATTGAAAAGGACTGGTGGATGGTCCAAACTCTTCGGTTGATTTGGCAAATGGATGTAGCGGAACACCTGGTTTTCAAAGGAGGATCGTCCTTAAGTAAAGGTTGGGGCCTCATTGAGCGTTTCTCAGAAGACATTGATTTGGCCCTGGATCGAGAATTTCTTGGCTTTTCTGGAAGTATCAGCAGAACTCAGGTTGGGAAGCTTAGGGATGCTTCTTATGCTTATATCTCAGACAAGTTTTATCCCTTACTGATTCAGAAGTTTGAAGAAGCTGGTTTCCCCGGATTGAATATTGTAATTGCTAACCCGGAAATTGCGGATCAGGATCCATTGATTATTGACATATATTATCCATACGTTACCCAACAATCAACTTATGTTCAGCCTCGAATCCGAGTTGAGGTCGGGGGGCGTTCTCTGAGAGAACCTTTTAGCAATAGACAGTTTTCTTCTATGGTCGGGGAGCATTTTAAGGGTAAGGATTTTGCGGATGACCCCATTGAGATTCCATGTGTAAACCCTGAAAGAACCTTCTTAGAGAAATTGTTTCTTCTGCATGAGGAATTCCAAAAGCCACAGGAGAAAATTAGGGTGGATCGATTGAGTCGCCATCTGTACGATATCGAGCGGATCTCAAATACTGGATTTGCTGAAACAGCCATGGCAGATAAAGAACTGTACCATTCAATTGTGACGCATCGGGAAAGATTTACAAGAATTGGGGGTATTGATTATACCTCTCATTTCCCCCCAAACCTTAACCCAATACCACCTAAAGGTTTGATCAAAAGTTGGGAAAAGGATTACAAAGAAATGCAGGAGCGAATGATCTATGGAGAAAGCCTTCCATTTAATAAACTCTTGGAAGTAATCGCCGGCATATCTGATCAAATCAATCAGTTGAAATCTTAGAAATTATTTCAGAAAGATTATCAGGGCTTATGAAAAGTCTCTGATTCGTTTTGCATCTATTTATTCGTGTAAAAGTAATTTGCTGACTTTTACACCATCTCAAGGTATTGTTGGTAATATTCTTGCCCAGGTGGTCATAAATTCTAATGTGCCGCGGCTTTCTGTTTTTCTTTACCATGGTAGAGATTGAATCCAGTATTTTTGATTTCTCGAAAGGTTCTTGAATAATTCCCAGAATCTTTCCATTCCGATTGCGGCAAACAACCAGTGCAGCTAATGAAAACTCTTTTGGACCTTTTGTTTCAAAGAATAATTCATCTATAAACCAAGAATTGCCCCCCTTATTGATATTCCCAACAGGATATTCTTTCTCTGAGCTCTCCTTGAACCAATCTATTCGTTTCTCTCTTAATCCCAAGCGTCTATAAGTGCGGTATACCTTACTGTAGTTCAATGAGGAGTCTGATTTGGAAAGCTGTTGGAACAACTTGCTGAATCCCCAGGATGGGTTATTATTTGACAGGTCCACTAATAGGTTTTCTAATAGATGATCCTTTTGAAGTTTCTTCTTATATGCGAAAACACTAGAGCTTTGATTTAATAACTGCAGGGCCTGCTGGAGACTTAGATTGTGATTGGTTCTTAAGAATTCAACCGCTTCTCTTTTCTCAGCAGGCCTTAGTGCTTTTTTTTAATTATTGCCTTAGCTCCAGTTAGTAGCTTGGTTGACTTCTTTAAGTCCCCTTTTAATTTTCGATTCTCAGATTCCAGATCAATCATTCTAGAAATCTGATCTGCCTTCATCCCATGGAATTTCTTTTGCCAATCATAAAAGGTGGACTCTCCAATCTCATAAGCTTCACAAAGCTTCGATACGTTGGCGCCATTCTGGTGGCATTCGAGCAGATATTGAATTAGATCGGGTTCAAATTTCATTGGTCTCATAGATTCAAAAGTAAACAATAAACTCTAATTATAAACAATGCTAAATATTGACAAATAAATTCAACACACCACTTGTCCTTTAATAAACGGGAGCATTTCTAAACCTTTCGGCTGTCAAACAAAAATCCGTAACTAAATGAAAAAAGCTAAAATCACTAAACGAGAAATCATGGACAAAAGAATGTCAGCAAGGTTAACCAACCGCCAATATGTTATACTTGATACTTATTGTAAACAACACCATATAACGGTTTCGGACTTAATGCGCATCAACGTGAAGGAAATTATTAATCCAAAAACTAAATAGCAATGAATGACTTTAAAGAGTTTTTAAAAGAAATGATGGTTCCAATTATTTCAGAATCCATCCAGAAGAATATCCAAAATGGACTGTTGAATTCCAACACTCAATCATTACCGGAGTTTTTAACCCAAGATCAGGCGGCCACATACCTTGGTATTTCAAAAAGTGCCCTGTCTGCTATGACCTCCAAAAGTGAAATTGCATATCATAAAAAAGGGAGACGGAATTACTTCAAAAGAACAGACTTGAGAAATTGGCTAGAGTCGCACGAAGACGTCCACTTTCAGAAATAAGTAGATATTCCGAACAAAATGAGCCACCCAAAATTGACTAAACTGAGCCACTAAAAACGAAGCAAAGTGAGCCACCAGTTTTAGTGACTTTTCTCAACAAAGAACGCGATCCATTTCTTCTATAAATTTAGTTATTATTTTG
>JABHCC010000198.1 GCA_018669475.1 Bacteroidota bacterium
AATCTAATCTATGAAATCCTGATTTATCCGAAGCATTTACCTCATGCAATAGAACTTGTAAAGAATTTCCATGATCAGATTTTTGTGCTTGATCATATCGCGAAACCAGCAATCAAATCGAAAGAAATACGGGATTGGGCTGACAATATCTTCAAATTGGCTGAATGTAAAAATGTTTATGTCAAAGCATCGGGATTGATTACTGAAGCTGACTGGAAGTTATGGCGGCCTGAAGATTTTACCCCCTTCTTTGATGTTATCTGGAAAGCATTTGGTGAAGATAGGATCATGATAGGTTCTGATTGGCCAGTTTGCTTACTGGCTGGGAGTTATACCCAGGTATTGTGTCTGACTGAAGGTTATTTTGAGAAGTATTCTCCATCAGTATTGAGTAAGATTCAGGGAGATAATGCTGCCTGTATTTACCAACTCTGATACCCAATGATAAAAATCATACTGTCTTTCATGGACTTATATCCTGAAAGTGTCTAATTTTGTGGCGAATTTTCAAAAAGCTTTATTATGGCTGAGGGTAAAGAAAAACTATTTAGTGAATTTCCTTCTGTGAGCACCTCCCAATGGGAACAGGTTATTGAAAAAGATCTTAAAGGTGCCGATTATAGTAAGAAACTGGTTTGGCGATCACCTGATGATTTGCCTGTAAAACCGTATTATCGGGCAGAGGATCTTGATGATGTTCTGGAGACGGGAATGCCTGGTCAGTTTCCGTTTATCAGAGGAAATAAAACAAGCAATGCCTGGCTTATCCGGCAGGATATTGAATTTACAAATGAGGAAGAGACTGCAGCAAAGCTTTTAAGATTAATTGACAGAGGGGTACTTTCTTTCTGTTTGATCGCAAAAGAGCAATGCAAATCAGATGAGTTTTTTGATTTTTTAAGCAAACTGCCGCTTGGAAAAATTGAGCTGAACTTTTCGGGCTTTGAGCCGATTATGATTCTTGATGTTCTGGATAAATTGACCACGTCGGGAGGTTATTCATATTCTGATTTCAAAGGTAGTTTAGGCTTAGATCCTTTGGGAGATTTCGTACTCAGTGGTCGGCTACAAGAGGAAGAGGAAAGCTTTGACCGTTTAGCCGAACTAATCGAAAGAAGTGCCAGATTTCCCGCACTAAGGGTAATCGAGATTCATGCAAGCTATTTTAATAATGCAGGATCTACTACCGTTCAGGCGATGGCATTTGGTTTAGGACTTGCTAATGAATATTTAGTTGAATTAACGGATAGAGATTTAATTATTGATGATCTCGCCAGAAAAATCGGTTTCCACTTTGCTGTTGGGCCAAATTATTTCTTTGAGTTAGCTAAATTCAGAGCTTTCAGGGCACTCTGGTCGCGTATAGTGGAGAGCTATGGTGCAGCGTCAAATGATATTGCCAGGGCTCATGTTCATGCCGAAACTTCACAATGGAATAAAACAATTTTTGATCCGCATGTAAATCTGCTCAGGACTACAACTGAAGCTATGTCTGCTGTGCTTGGAGGTATTGATTCCTTAACAGTACGCCCTTTTGATGAGACATACAAAGAGCCTGACGAGATTTCATTGCGCCTGGCCCGCAATCAACAACTCCTTTTACGGGAGGAGGCTTATCTTGATAAAGTAGCTGATCCCGGAGCTGGTTCGTATTACATTGAAAAACTTACGGATTCTATTGCAAGGGAAGCATGGAAGTTGTTTCAAGACCTTGAAGGGAAAGGTGGATTTACAGAGTCTTTCCTGTCTGGTCTGATTCAGGATGCAGTTGCAAGAGTAGCTGAAAAGAAAGATAAACGGGTGTCTGAACGAAAGGAAATACTTCTCGGCACCAATCAATATCCAAATATTCTGGAGGAAGTGTCAGGGAATGTGGATTCTTCGAGAGCTTATCCGCCGGTGATTGACCCAACAGGGGCCGATGCTCAACCACTTATCAGGTACAGAGGAGCAGAAGGATTTGAGAAGCTCAGATTAAGATCTGAAGAATCAAAGAAGAAGCCGATTGTTTTTCTGCTGACTATTGGTAACCCGGATATGCGTAAGGCACGGGCTGGTTTTGCGAGCAATTTCTTTGCGTGCGCAGGATATGAGATTATAGAAAACATAGGATTTGCGAAGGTCGAAGATGGTGTTGAGAAAGCAATTGAAGCTCAGGCTGATATTATTGTATTGTGCTCTTCTGATAGTGAGTACCCTGGATTTGTCAGACCAATAATTAACTCCCCTTTTGAAGGAGAACTGGTTGTGGCAGGCTATCCAAAAGCGGAGTTGGATGAACTGAAAAAAGCTGGTGTAAGACATTTCATTCATATGAAAAGCAATGTGTTGGAAACCTTGCAGGGATATAACCAGTTATTGGGACTAAATGATTAATTCATAAATCAGTACTCTTATGAACCGAGCATGACAAAAGGAAAATTTTTTAACACACACGCGGATGATTGTTTTTGTTGGGCGAGCTCCATCCGACAAATAAAACTAAATATAAACGGATGAAACCCGATTTTACAAAAATAGATTATAAAGGGAAGAACCCCATTAAGGATCAGCAAGCTGAATCTAATGTGTGGGATACACCTGAAAATATAAAATTGAAATCAGTTTTTACTAAAGCTGATTTGGAGGGGCTGGAACACCTGGACTATGCTGCCGGGATTCCACCTTATCTGCGAGGCCCTTATTCGACTATGTACGTTATGCGTCCATGGACTGTAAGGCAGTATGCCGGATTCTCCACCGCTGAGGAATCTAATGCCTTTTACAGGAGGAATCTCGCTGCCGGTCAGAAAGGCCTGTCAGTTGCTTTCGACCTGGCCACTCACAGGGGCTATGATTCTGATCATGAAAGAGTAGTTGGTGATGTGGGGAAAGCAGGTGTCGCAGTAGACTCAATTTTGGATATGAATATTCTCTTTGATGAGATTCCTTTGGATAAAATGTCGGTGTCGATGACAATGAATGGTGCCGTTCTTCCGATAATGGCATTTTATATTGTTGCCGGACTTGAGCAGGGGGCGAAGCTGGAGGAATTATCCGGAACTATTCAGAATGATATCCTTAAGGAGTTTATGGTAAGAAATACTTACATCTATCCTCCTGAATTTTCAATGAAAATTATAGCTGACATCTTTGAATATACCTCCAAAAAAATGCCACGCTTCAATTCTATCAGTATTTCGGGCTACCATATGCAGGAAGCTGGAGCAACTGCTGATATTGAATTGGCCTATACCCTGGCTGATGGTTTGGAATATTTACGAACCGGAGTGGCAGCTGGTTTGGATATCGATTCATTTGCTCCGCGTTTATCTTTTTTCTGGGGAGTTGGAATGAATCATTTCATGGAAATTGCTAAACTTCGTGCAGCACGAATGCTGTGGGCAAAAATGGTTAAACAGTTCAAGCCGAAAAATCCAAAGTCAATGGCTTTGCGTACTCATTGTCAAACCTCCGGATGGAGCCTTACCGAACAGGATCCCTTTAATAATGTTGCCAGAACCTGTGTTGAAGCTATGGGTGCAGCTTTGGGTCATACTCAGAGCTTACATACTAATGCACTTGATGAAGCCATTGCACTCCCGACGGATTTTTCCGCAAGAATTGCCCGTAATACGCAGATTTTTATTCAGGAGGAAACAGGCATAACACGATCAGTGGATCCCTGGGCAGGTTCATATTATGTTGAGAGATTGACTCATGAGATTGCAAACAAGGCCTGGGAGCTGATTGAAGAAGTGGAGGAACTTGGAGGGATGGCAAAAGCAATTGAAACAGGTATCCCAAAAATGCGCATTGAAGAAGCTGCCGCCCGAAAACAGGCTCGTATTGACAGTGGTGAAGATACAATTGTAGGGGTGAATAAGTATCGCCTGGAGAAGGAAGATCCAATAGAGATCCTGGATGTGGATAATACAAAAGTCAGGGAGGCACAATTAGAGAGACTTGCCAAATTACGGGCTGAAAGAGATGAGAAAGCATGTCAGAACTCATTAGAAAAAATTGCTGCCTGCGTGGAATCCGGGAAAGGTAATTTACTCGAACTGGCTGTCGAAGCTGCCAAAAATCGTGCTACCCTCGGAGAAATTTCGTATGCTTGTGAAAAATTAGCAGGAAGATATAAAGCTGTGATACGTTCTATTTCAGGAGTCTACTCCTCAGCATTTAAAGGTAACGATAGGTTTAATCAGGCAAAACAACTGGCAGACAGTTTTGCTGAATTAGATGGGCGACGCCCTCGTATTATGGTTGCTAAGATGGGGCAGGACGGACACGATCGGGGAGCCAAGGTGGTAGCAAGCGGATACGCTGATCTTGGCTTTGATGTTGATATTGGGCCACTGTTTCAAACCCCTGCAGAAGCGGCTCGTGATGCTGTTGAGAATGACGTTCATATTCTGGGCGTTTCAAGCTTAGCAGCTGGTCATAAAACGCTGGTGCCTGCCGTGATAACGGAGCTAAAGAAGCTGGGCCGGGAAGATATTATGCTTATTGTAGGTGGTGTAATCCCCCCGCAAGATTATCAGTTTCTATATGATGCAGGTGTAGTAGGGATTTTTGGTCCTGGAACTTCAATCCCTGAAGCAGCCATACAAATTCTCGAATTATTAATTGAAAGTCGTAAATAACAGGAGTATGAAATCACCGATACTACTAGTAGTCAGTTGCCTGATTCTATTATCGTCATGTAAGCCGCTTGGCCCTGAATCTGTAATTTTTGAATCTCAGGTAAGCGGAATGACAGGTAGTATGAGAGCTGTTGATGTGGTGGACAAGAATACCGTTTGGATGTCAGGAAGTGGAGGGGAATTCGCTACTACAAGTGATGGTGGCCAAAGCTGGACCTGTAAGATTGTACCCGGTGCAGAAAAACTTGATTTTAGAGATGTACATGGTTTTTCAAAAGATAAAGCCATATTGATGAGTGCCGGACCAGGAGAGAGCTCAAGGATTTATAAAACTTCGGATGCTGGTCAGCACTGGGAGCTGATTTATCAAAATACAGAACCATCAGGATTTTTTGATGGATTTGATTTTCAGGGACAAAATGCTGTTTTATTCAGTGATCCTGTCGATCATTATCTGAATCTGCTTATTTCAGAGGATGGGGGGAATACATGGGAGAGGCTTGATACCACCCTGGTTCCCAGAATGAAGCCAGGAGAATATGCTTTTGCTGCCAGTGGTACCAGTTTGCAATTTGATCCCTCAGGTGGAATTTGGCTTGCAACGGGGGGACAGGTTGCCAGAATATGGTATGCCAGCAGCCTTAAAAGTAAGTGGACAATTTGGGATACCTCTGTGATACAAGGTGAACCGGCTACTGGCCTGTTTTCAGTTGCCCCCAGATCATCCTTACGTGTTGTTGCCGTAGGTGGAGATTATCAGAATACGGATATTTGCGGCAGCAATATTACTGTTATGAAACGTATTGGTGATGTGAAGTGGTTGATACCTGAAGGAGCTGTTAAGGTGCCATTTCTTGAATGTGTACGATGGATGAATGCCTCTGCATTGGTAGCTTGTGGCCCTCCTGGTGTTTGGTTTTCACCTGATAGGGGCTTATCATGGGAGGAAATTTCCACCAATGGATTTCATTCAATGGACCTTGATGTGAAGGCAAGGGTGGCTTGGCTGGTTGGAGCCAATGGCAAGGTTAATAAGATGCTTTGGTAAGTAATTAGCAAAGCACCTTATCTCCCTTTTCCCATAAAAATGCAGTTATATCTAGTAAGTGATAAGTCCGGATTCCTTTAAAACTTTCAGATAATCTAATATTGTTTCCAAATCTGATACACGTGAATATTGAGCATCAAGAAGTTTCTTGATTTCCAATGCATTATGTTTGCCCTTACACAGCCTTTGTAATTCTGAAGTACTACCCAGTCCTCTGCTGAATCTCATACTTTCTTCTCGTGATACGGAACTTAATGCCGATCCATATTCTCTGTAGCCATTAGCTTTTACCAGTGGGGTCTCATTCGGAACAATACTCATAGCTTTCTTTTCTAATCGTGAAGGCTTAAGGCTCACTTCATCTGTTCCCAAATCAATAGCCATACTGATCATTAACTGGTCAAGACCAGTTGCCTGATTTTCTGCTATAGCTTTTATAAGAGATGATTTGTCGCTAAGATATTTCTGAATTTTTTGGTTTCCCGGAGCAAGTTCAATGAGAGTCTCCAGGGTTTCAGCATCTGTGAGTCCGGCAGCTTCAATATAACTACGGCATTTTTTGTATACATCCGGTAGGTTATCAGCATTTGCATAGCTCAGTTCATCCAGGGCTCTGGCAGATTGTTGGCCGATCCGACGTGAACTATTTGCAAAAATTTCTCCTGCCATCTTACGAATCATATCATCATCAGCAACTGCGATCGTATAAGCTGCAGCAGCAGAAATTACACTACACCGTTTCATTTGGGTAGGATCACATTTATTTGGTCTGTCTTCTGATGTGTGATAATAGTGGTCAGGCCAGGTTATCAGCATAACTCCTGGAACACCAACTCCCCAGTCATTAAATACCTCATGATCAGAGGCTCCATAATGATGCTCAATAGCATAGTAAAAAGGTTCATCTGAACCGCTTGGGGCCACAATTCTGTTCCTGAATCCACCCCGACCCGATAATACCAGACTCGATCGGTTAGTTTCACCAACGTAGCGGAAATAATTTTCCAATACGTCATTTATATAATGAGCATTTCCATAAGTGGTTCGCTCAAGATTAAAAAATGATTGACTCTTGCTTAACCACAATCCAACCATGTCAAGGTTTATATTACAGAGAGTATTCTTCATCAAATCTTTGTGTTCTTTTACCCATGGGATGGTTCCTGAGAATTCGGGGACCCAAATAAAGCGGATACCTCTTTTGGGTTGAGGTAAACGTCCCTCATCTATCATCGTCTTTAACATACGGGCAACCTCAAGAATTGATGCACTACCAGAAATATTGTCATTTGCTCCTTGCTTGGTATAGCCTTCAAACAGATGAGCTGAAAAGATTATTTCACCAGCATCGGGATCAGTACCCGGAATAACACAAGTAGGAACCTGTAGATCCAGGTCAACATTCTGAGCTTCAACCAGGGCATGAACTTTGATTTTTTCACCACGAATGAGTCTGTCTCTTAGAATATGTCCCTCCCTTGCCGGCAAGAAAAAGGCGAAAGTATTCTTACTTTCCTCACTATTTCTGTTGCGGCTATATATTCCTGACCATGGTATTTGAAGCGGATCAACAAGGGGTCTGGGCGAATTGAAGCTAATCACTCCAACTGCACCATTTTTAATTGCGATTCCATGTACTCCACCAGGTGAACCACTGGTAACAACAATTTTACCAGTTACATCTAAACCTTCAAAATCATTGGCCCTGCCTTCTTCAACCCATATTAATTCAGCTTCAACATCAGTATTCTGACTTCCTGATGCCAGCATTGCAGTGATATCATCATAATCTGCTAGTTTTTTCCTTCCGGGATTTATTTCCCATAGCTCACCCCTAATACCGTCCCACCTTTGACTGCCTGATTCAAATCGTTCAATTTGCGCACCTTCCAAACCATATTCAACTAGTTTGTTATAAACATACTCAGCCTCCCACAGGGTGCTTGCGAATTCTTCAGTCGGACGATTTCTGTTGTAAGCTCCCATCTCCTGAATATGATTGAAAGCTGTTTCACCAGATGCTTCACCAATGATTTCATCCATCAGGTTTTGCTCGAGCAGTGTCCACTGATATTTTGGGTAGAATTGTGCTATTGCTGTTACATTAATAAGAATACAAGCAATTACCAGAAAAAAATGTTTCGTTTTCATGTGTAGGGATTAAGTATTTTGCTGCAAATTATTAACTTTCCGCAGAGAGAAGAAGTATCTATGTGATGGATTGCATTCAAAGACATTGATATTAACATTATTTAAGAATTGGGCTGACTATTTATAGCTGAGAATAGCTAGATTGCTGAAATAGTTGACTCACAAAAAAATTATATTTAAGCAATTAGCCTGATTTTGAACGATGAAGAAAATACTTAGCATTAAAAGAATTCAGATTATTTTTCGTTTCATAGTTGTGTTTATCCTTATGGGTATAAGCTTCTCCTGTAATGATAAGCTGGAAAAGGAAATTATCTCATATTGGCCTAACGGGGAGGTTCAAAAAGTCTTTTTTTTTGAGAAAGATGGGGCGTTGAGGAAAAAAGCTCTGGAGGAAAGATACTATGAGAATGGGAATCAGGAGATGAGAGGTGAATTTAAGGATGGAGTGCGGGATGGAAATTGGATCTATTGGTTTCAAGATGGGAGAAAATGGACAGAAAGCATGTATGAGAATGACCTCAGGATTGGACAGTCAATTGTGTGGCGTGAAGATGGGCATAAAAACTATGAAGGGATGTATTCAAAAGGGAAACCTCATGGTTCCTGGACTTTCTATGATCTTGATGGCAGCAGAGTTAAAGAAGTGTTATTTGAATTCGGAACGAAAGTGAATGAAATTGTTTATAAAGAAGGAATACCTTTTCAAATGCCTGAAGTAATAGGTGATTCGCTAAGCTTCAAAGTCAACTAAGCCACTCTTTCAGTGTGAAAGTGCTGGTGATTTTATAGCCTTTCTGCGTATTGGATACTAAGCCGCATTCAACATCAACATCGTGTTCAAAAAATATGGCTGTTGGTTTATCGGCAATTTCTGCCAGATAATTTTCTTTTTCAGTCATGGTTTTTAAAACTTCCAGATCATAGGCCATATTGTATTTTACAGGAACATGTGCCCGTGTAGGGAACAGATCACCTCCAAAAAGCAATTTCTTTGTTCCTAAATCAATCAAAGGAAGCAGCTGACCCGGAGTATGTCCGTGAACCATCAGTAATTCAATGTCTTCACAAAATATTCCCGATTCCTCAATAAAATTTAATACGCCGCAATCTTTCATTGGTATAATATTCTCCTGAAGAAAAGAATCTGCTTCCCTTGGGTTAGGATTCACAGCATTTTCCCACTGAATACGGCTAACCCAATATTTTGCATTCGGAAAAGTTGGAATGAAGGCTCCTGAAGTATCTTTTCTGATCCCACCCCCGCAATGATCAAAATGTAAATGAGTAAGAATAACATCGCTTATTGCATCAGGGGAATAATTGCCACGGGCAAGTCCTTCTTTTAGTCCCTCACCTCCGAACATATTTAAGCGATTCATGAATTTCTTTCCTTGTTTATCCCCAATTCCATTGTCTATCAAAACAACACGCTTATCTGTTTCAATCACTAATGACCTTAATGACAGGGGAATCAGGTTATCCTCATCAGGGGGAATATGTTTTGACCATAGTAATCTTGGCACAACACCGAACATTGCACCTCCGTCTACCTTGAAATTAACAATATTGAATGAATGAAGTTTCATGATTATTTAAAAGATAAAAATAGAAAAGAGCGCTCAAAATTGGCGCTCTTTTCTGAAAAAATTAGGTGCCTAATATTCGAAGTCTTTATTAAAGAAATGTTTCATCCAGAATTGATATTGCTCATTCCGGTTATGCTTGCTTTTTTCTCCACCCCAGCCATGGCGCCCGTTCGGGTAAATCATAAATTCAAAATCTTTTCCAAGATCCTGAAGTTTTCCAGCTAATTGAAGTGAGTTTTGCATATGCACATTGTCATCCATTTCTCCATGTACGATTCTCAGTTTTCCTTTCAACTTGTGGGCATGTTCCATCACTGAACCCGCATCATATCCTTCAGGATTTTGTTGAGGAGTATCCATAAAGCGCTCAGTATAAACATTATCATAAAGCCTCCAGGAAGTAACACTCAGATTTGCAATTCCATGTGTCCAGAAGTCTGCACCAGAGGTGAGAGCCATAGCAGTCATGTATCCGCCGTATGATCCACCTGTCATTCCAATCTTTTCTGAATCCACATATGGCTGATCACGCAACCATTTTACAGCTGCTGAATAGTCGATGACTTCCCATTTCCCCAAATTACGCCACATGTAATCTAATCCTCTTTTACCAAAATGTCCGGATGCACGGTGTGCAACATTAATTGTGATGATATTATTTTTTGCATACCATGAAGCATAGCCATCACTGAAGTTATTGCTGAATCCGCCTGAATTTGGACCGCCATATACTGTAAATACAACGGGATATTTCTTGTTTTTGTCAAAGTTTAAGGGATAAGTAATTTTAGCTGGCAGAATAAAACCATCGGTAGATGGAATTCGCAGCATTTCAGTAAGGGTATTTTCTGCCGGATTATAAGTGTATTCTTTCTCCTCTAAAACCCTGACCATTTTACCTTGTGCATCTCTGATTACTTTCTTAGATGGTAATTTTACGTTACTCCAGGAGTCTATAATAAAAGATCCACCGGGTGATAAGGTCGCTCTGTGCACACCTGTTCCCTCAGTAAGTTGCACTAACTCAGATCCGTCAAGATTTACACTGAAGAAATGGCTATCAGTTGATTCTTTACCGGTAGCTGTAAAATACACTTTTCCATTTTCAATATCAACCTTTGATAAGCGATTAACTCTGAAGTCAAGATCAGTTAACTGTGCATTTAGTTTTCCATTCCAATCATAGTAATAGAGGTTATTCCAATCACTTTTAGTGCTTCTTAAAATGAAGCCTGATCCATCTTCCATCACATGTAAATCAGAATAGAAATTTATCCAGGTTTTTCTTTTTTCCTGATAGATTTTCCTGACATTCCCGTTTTCAGGATCAACCATGAAAAGTTTCATGTCATTCTGATCACGGTTCAATACCTGTATAAGCATTTCACTGCACTCCTTGTTCCATGAAGGAAAAGCTATGTACTGATCGACAGTTTCGTCAAAATCAGCCCAGCTTACTTTGCCCGACTTCACATCTGCAATCCCAAGTTTGACAATTGGATTTGGATCACCTGGTTTTGGGTAACGTGTGAACTCAGGGGCACCATGAAGACTGTCGGCTCTCATCAGAGTGAAAAGAGGAACAGGATGGTCGTCAAATCTGAGGAAGGATATTTTTTTCCCATCAGGTGACCACCAGAATGCAGCATATCGTGATCCACGGCCTAAGATTTCCTCGAAATAAACCCATGAAGCATATCCGTTGTATATTAAATCCTCTCCATCTGTGGTTAGTCTGGTCTCCAGACCTGATTCAATATCTAAAACAAATAAATCATGATCGCGCGTGAATGCCAAAAGTTTATGATCGGGTGAAAACCTTGGGTTTTTTTCAAGACCAGGATTTGCTGTTACTTGTCTTTCTGAATCATCAGCTGGATTGATTAAATAGATATTACCATTTTTTACCCTCGCTGTTATTGTTCCAGATGCTTGCTCGTCCTGAGTTTTCTTTTTGGCTTTAGTCGCTTTGCCGGTAGCAGCATCAACGATCATTAATACATCATTACCTTTTTTATCTTTTTGGGTCTCAAAATAGTGAGTGTCATCGGCCCAACGGATGGTGTTAGCTCTTCGCCCATATTGACCAAAAGCTGTTGACACTATCATTGAAACCAAAAATAACAAACTTAAAGTTTGAATTCGATACCTGTTTTTCATAATTGGAATGTTTGGATTTTCAAGTTGAAAAATACATACAATTTGTCTGTGCCATAAGCTGATGACAGATCTTTAACATCTTTTAACACCTGGGCAAATTTATTATCTAAATGCAGGAATTAATTATCGACTCAATGAGTTCTTGTTTACCTGATTGTAATTCTGGCTCGCCATATTGATGAGCCAGAGCAGCTAATTCATTTAAATTAAGATCTCCGTTTTCAAAAGCTAATCCATTTCCAGTATTGAAACTTTGATAACGGTTATTACGGAAATCCATTATCCGTTTTTCATTCAGGAGTTTGTCAGCAATCAGCAATGCACGTGCGAATGTATCCATCCCTGCAATATGAGCAATGAAAATATCCTCCGGATCGGTAGAGTTGCGCCTTGTTTTAGCATCAAAATTGAATCCCCCATTTCCTATTCCTCCACTTTCCAGTACAACCAACATGGCCTCAGTGGCTTCATACAAATTTGTCGGAAAATTATCTGTATCCCAACCGTTAAGGGGCTCACCATGATTTGCATCGATACTGCCCAGTAAGTTGGCATCAGATGCCACTCTTAATTCATGTGCAAAACTATGATTGGCCAGTGTTGCATGATTGGCTTCAATATTCAGTTTGAAATCATTCTCCAGTCCGTACTGATGAAGAAAGCCTATAACAGTAGCTGCGTCAAAGTCATATTGATGCAAGGATGGCTCCATTGGTTTAGGCTCAATCAGAAAAGTGCCTTCAAAGCCAATCTTGCGACCATAATCACGAGCCATTTGGAGAAATCTCCCCATATGATCAAGCTCTTTCTTCATGTCAGTATTCATTAAGAAGCTGTACCCTTCGCGACCACCCCAGAAGACATAATTGTCCCCTCCAAGCTGAACAGTTGCGTCAAGAGCCGCTTTAACCTGGGAAGCAGCATATGGCAAGACATTAAAATCCGGATTTGTTGCTGCGCCATTCATATAGCGTGGATGTGAAAATAAGTTTGCAGTACCCCATAGTAAACGGATTCCTGTTTCTGACTGTTTTTCCCCGGCACGGTCAACCAGAGCCTTCAGGTTATCAGCTGATTCCTGAACTGTTGCTCCTTCAGGTGCCAGATCACGGTCATGGAAACAATAAAATGGTATTCCCATTTTTGACATAAATTCAAAAGCAGCGTCCAGCTTGGCAAAAGCATTTTCCATTGGATCATTTGATACATTCCAGGTGAAATGCCTGGTTCCTGAACCAAAAGGATCAGATCCGGCATTACAGAAAGAGTGCCAGTAGGCCATGGCAAAACGAAATTGCTCTTTCATGGTTTTTCCACCAACGACAAAATTTTCATCGTAGTAACGAAATGCCAAATGATCGTTTGAGTCAGGTCCCTGATAAAAAATACGCTCTATTCCGGGGAAATATTCTTTGTTTGTACTCATTTTATTAATGTTATTTATTTGAGACTGTTAGTCAGCATATGTTTCCAATCCTCATATTGTTCTTTATAAAAGTCTGATAGTTCTTTTTCAGGTTCTACAACCTCAATAATCTTCAATGATTTGAAAGCTTCTTCTAAAGAGGAATAATGTCCGATTCCTACTCCTGCTGCCCGTGCGGCACCAATAGCGCCATCTGTATCATACAATTCTACCCTGGTATCAGTAACAGTCGCAAAGATCTGGCTGAAAAGCGGACTCTGAAACATATTGGCGGCTCCTGCTTTTACAATATTTGTCTGGACACCCATCTCCCTCATAGCCTCAAATCCATAATTGAGTGCATAAACAATACCCTCTTTAGCTGCACGGATAATATTATCAAGACTATGCCGGTTGAAGTCAATATTAAGAAATTGTCCACCAAATGGTCGGTTCTGTAAAATTCGTTCAACACCGTTCCCAAAGGGAAGAATTTTCAGACCATCTGATCCGGCAGGAGCTTTCTGAGCAATAGCATTTAATTCAGCATAGGACTTAGTATTGTCTAATAACTGATTCTTAATCCAACTATACTGTATTCCTGTTCCATTCACACAAAGGAGAACACCTAAACGCGGTGTTTCCTTCTGATGATTCACATGGGCAAAAATATTTACCCTGGACTGTGGGTCGTGGTTTAACTGATCAAGGATTCCATAGATCACACCGGATGTCCCGGCAGTTGCAGCTAGTTCACCTGGCTCAAAAACATTCAGGCTTGTGGCATTGTTGGGCTGATCACCAGCCCTGTAAGAAATGGGTATTCCTATTGGCAATCCTGTTTCATCGGATGCTGATTTACACACTACTGATTGAACTCCAAAGGTAGGTGTCAATGGTGGAATCATTGAATCATCCAGATCCATGGCAGTGATTATACTATCAGAAATTGCATGATTTTTAAAATCCCAAAACATTCCTTCTGATAATCCGGATATGGTTGTATTTACTTCTCCACTAAGACAGGCAGCAATAAAATCTCCCGGGAGCATTATGCGGTGGATATTTTTATATATATCTGGTTCGTTTATCCTTACCCAGGCTAATTTTGATGCAGTGAAATTCCCCGGATTGTTGAGGATGGTGTTGAGGGTATCAGCCTTTCCCATTTCTGAAAACGCTTGATCTCCAATAGATGCAGCACGGCTATCGCACCAAATAATTGATGGTCTGAGTGCTTTGTTTTGGCTGTCAACAGCAACTAAGCCATGCATTTGATATGCAATACCAATAGCAATAATGTTTTTTTTATTCAATTCTGATGACAGAAACAACTTTTCGATGGCCGTTTTTGAATGATCCCACCAGCAATTAGGAGATTGCTCTGCCCAGCCCGACTGAATTGCATGAATTGGCATTTCAAAGTCAGGTGATATTGCCGAATTAATCCTGAGCCCTGTGTCAGCATCAATCAGTGCTGCTTTGATTGATGAGGAACCAATATCTAAACCAAGTAAATATTTAGTGTCTTTCATTGATTATACAATTTACATAATTCTTCCAGATCCTGAATCTAATGTGTTTATTTATCCAATCCAATTATTTGGTGAAATCTGTCAAATTGGACATCCCAAATTTTCTTATTTTTCGGATGGTAGGTTTGCGTCTCAACTGAGTTCATGACAATTCGACGCATTGAATGCCTGTCTGCTAGTATTCCCACGGCTTTTGCTTGTAACAAAATATTTCCGAGGGCGGTTCCTTCTGCCGGTCCTGCAATAATCTCGAGACCTGTAGCATTGGCTGTGAATTGAGAGAGTACTTTGTTTCGGGATCCGCCTCCAATAAGATGAATGCGATTAATAGTTTTACCGCTAGCGGATATTAATTGATTTAGGGTATGCCTGTATTTTAATGCCAGACTTTCAAATATACAGCGCGTGATATCCGGTATGGTTTCCGGAATGTGCTGATCCGTCTTTTTACAATATTTTTGTATAGCATCAATCATGTTCTCAGGATTTAAGAAGGAGGGATCATCAGGATCAATCAAACAAAGAAATCCTCTAGACTGAGTGCTGAGAGATGTCAGATCAGCATAGCTATAAACCTTTTCCAAATCCCAGATTTTTTTACATTCCTGAAGGAGCCACAAACCTGTTATATTCTTAAGGAATCGTGTTGTTCCTTCTATTCCGCCTTCATTTGTAAAACTAGCTTTAAAAGATGCATCTGTGATACAAGGTTCAGGTAATTCTATTCCCATTAAAGACCATGTACCACTACTGATATATGCCCAATCATCACCTTTCGCAGGGATGGATGCAATGGCTGAGGCTGTGTCGTGTGCGGCAACTGCAGCAACCTGAATAGGTCCCACTCCCAAATCAGCCTGAATTTCAGGAAGGATATGACCAATAACAGTACCGGGTTCTACTATTTCTTCAAGGATATGTGTAGGTAAACCCAGACTTTGAAGTAATGAAATATTCCATCTCCCGGTTTCCGGGTTGAGCATTTGAGAAGTGGATGCTATAGTATACTCAGAATATTTAATTCCGGTTAGAAGATAACTGAGTAAATCAGGCATAAACAACATTTTATCTACACTTAAAAGCTGATCTGGAAAGTGCTTCTTGAGACCCCATAATTGAAACAGAGAATTAAATTGCATGAATTGAATTCCCGTTTTTTGATATAGTTCTTCCTTTGGAATTTTCGAGAATACTTCATCCATGGCGTTATCGCTTATATGGTCACGATAGGCAAATGGACGACCAGCCAATGTTCCCGGATGATTCAGAAAACCAAAGTCAACACCCCATGTGTCAATTCCCAGACATCGTGGTTTAATACCTATTTGCTCAACACATAGACGGAGTCCTTTCTTTATCTCTTCGAACAGAGCCTCTACGTCCCAGTGATAATGCCCATTTTCAAATAGCATCTGATTATCAAACCTATGAACTTCTTTAAGCTTTAATGTATTTTCATGAAGTGAGCCTAATATGGCACGGCCGCTACTGGCACCTATATCTATAGCAAGGAAATGGTCGGCGAGCATAATTTTCTGGTTTAGTAGGCCAAATTTACTCAGAAAATTGGAGACCGGGAAACATTCGTGTAGTCAGGAGGGCATCAGGGGCTTGAAGGAATTGATTGATGAAATTTTGAATGGTGAAGGAGGTGAAGAAAACTATTGGGAGAGATCTTTTGAGAACTGCTGATTTAGCTTGACGATTAGCTCAGATACGCTTATCTGATATCCTGCTTCATGCAAGCTGGTAACGAAATCGGCATGATCTCTGCCTTGTCGGTAATCTGGCTCTTTGGGAGGATGTTGCAGGTATTTGCTGATCAGGAGGATATTTTCGGAGACATTTAAAACCGCATGGTAAAAAACCATATTTTTTTTTCGGTAAATTGAAGAACCCAGAATCTTTTTTTCACCGATAGTAATATCTGATATCCCTTTATAGGAGATGTCCTTTACGCCTGTTTCTTTCAAGGCATTTATTATCACTGAATTTATACGTCGGAAATAAATCTGGGGATTTTCCAACTTGCCGGAGAGGAGTCGAACGCTGATGACTAAAGTTTTCGGGCTTAAAATAACTGATTCACCACCCGACGGCCTTTTATAAACACGAACATTATCTGCCAATACCTGGTCAACAATCAGGGAGCGCTCTGCTTTATTACTCTGACCCAGCACCAGATATTTCTCGTCAGGTTGCCAAAAATGCCAGCCATTGGCATCCGCATCAACCTGAATCAAACAAGAATCCGGCAAGTCATATGAAAGCACCTCAATCATAAAAATACAAAGTCATTGGTCGATGGTCATTGGTCGATGGTCATTGGTCTCACTTATGAATTGACTTATCAGCTGCATCCATTCCAGCTTCAAGAAAAACTTCAGAAATGGTGGGATGGGCATGTACGGTTCTTGCCACATCATAAACAGTTGCTTCGACTGACATGAAAGCTGCAGCTTCGGCAATCAGGTCGGTGGCATTGGCTGCAACAATCTGAACACCCAGTACTTCACCCATTTTTTTCTCAGAGAGTATTCTGATAAATCCCTCACTCGTATCTTCAGCCAGGGCCTTGCCGTTTGCAGTCATCGGAAATTCACCAATTCGATAATCAATTCCTTGTGCGCGCACCTGCTCTTCGGTTAATCCAATCTGGCTGAGTTCAGGTACTGTATAAACATTGACCGGATAATTATTCAACTCCATCTCGCCTTTTACACCATGCAAATGGTTGACGGTAAAAATACCCTGGGCTGAGGCTGCATGAGCTAAATATGATAAACCATTAACATCCCCAATAGCGTAAATACCTTTTACTGATGTTTCGAGATGCTCATTAACTGCAATAAATCCCTTATCATCCAAAGCTAATTCTACTTCATTTGCAGGAACTACTGCTCCACGCCATGAGCAATTTATCAATGTGTCAAAAGCAAGCACATCAGAATTATTGATAAGCATCTCTCCTTCATCAGAAACCGAGATTTTCTCATCGGCAATTATTTTGATTCCCTGAGCTTTTACTTTCTTGAGTATAAATTCAGTAAGATATTTATCTATGCCAGGTAAAATGTCTGTCTGCGGACTCACCAGAGTAACTTCATGATCGATCATCCTGAAGAACTGAGCAAGTTCAACCGTGACAGGTCCGTGACCATATAAAATAATTTTATCCGGAATGGTATTCATATCCAGCATGTTTTCGACCTGGGTGAGTTTGTTCCGTGGAATATTCAGATCTATGGATGCTGGATACGAACCTGTAGCAATAAGTATGTTTTTGCATTCCAGTGTCCTGTTTTCAACGCTAATAGTGGATGAGCCTGTTATAATGGCTTCACCCTGAATTACATCTACACCATTTTTTTTCAATAAGTAAGCTATCCCTCCGGTTAGTTTCCTTACTACTTTCGATGCACGGTTTTTAGCATTTTTCCAATTGAAATGAAGTTCTTCAAGGTTGATACCATCAATCCCCATACGATCTGCATTTTTAATGCGATCATAAAGTTTAGCACTTTCGATTAAAGCTTTTGTCGGGATGCAGCCCCAATTCAGACACATACCTCCGATGGCATTTTTTTCCACCAGGGCGGTTTTCATTCCAAGTTGACCTGCGCGGATGGCTGCAACATATCCGGCAGGTCCGGCACCAATTATTATAAGATCATAGTCCATTGTAATTCGGTTTTAAGGTTTTACCCCATTAAAAGTGACACCGGGTCATTCAGGTATTCCATTATTTTGTTCAGAAAACGACTTACTTCTCCTCCATCTACGATTCTATGATCTACTGACAGAGAGAGAGGTAACATGGTTCCTGGTACAATTGCATTATCTTTCACAACTGGCTTCTGTACCATCCTGCCAACTCCTAATATGCCAGCTTGAGGATAGTTTATCACCGGAACTGCAAATTGACCTCCAATTGAACCAAAATTAGTTATAGTAAAAGTTCCATCTTTCATATCATCCATCCCTAATTCTCTGTTACGAGATTTATTAGCAATTTGATTCACTTTCTGAGCCAGTTCTTTTATGCTCAGCAAATCAACATCATGAATTACCGGAACGAGAAGGCCTTCATCGGTATCAACTGCTATCCCAATATTGTAATATTTTTTGAGAATCAGCTGTCCTCCTTCCAAATTCATTTCTGAGTTTAATGTCGGATGCTCCTTAAGTGCCAGAGCAGTTGCCTTTAGGACGAATGGAAGATAGGATAATTTAATCTCCTGCCGTGAAAATATTTCCTTGTATTTGTTTCTGATTCTAATTAATTCGGATACTTCAATCTCGTCAAACACGGTCATGTGGGCTGCATTGTGCTTCGATTGAATCATATTTCTGGCAATTGCCTTTCTTATCTGACTCAGGGCTTGTATTTCAACTCTTGCTTCTGCCTTAGGTGTTGTGTCTTGTCCGGATTTAGCTTCAAAATGTTTGTGTCTTTGCTGATAATGTTTTTGAATATCATTCTTCATGACACGGCCAACCGGGCCAGTTCCTGTGATATCATTAATGTCGACATTCAGTTCTTTTGCCATTACTCTGGCAACTGGTGTTGCAAGGGATTTGTGTTTTTCAGTCCCGGGAGAAGATTTCGTTAAGGTTTCAGTATTCATTTCCTCGGTTGCAGGGAGAAAAGCTGAATTATCTGCAACCTCCAGAGTGCCAACAACTCCAGCACCTTCTTCAACCGGTTCAAAATCAGGCTTTGCAGCCTCAGTTATTGCTTCTTCTCCATCAATACCCTGGATGTCAAATTCGACCAGTGGGTCGCCAACATGTATTGTTTCACCAACTTTGCCAAAAATATTGGCGATCATTCCTGTTTTTGGTGAAGGAATATCAGTAACTACCTTATCGGTTTCCATTTTAACAAGGGATTCACCCATCTCAACTGCCTGGCCCTTTTCAACATACCATTCAGCGATGGTTCCTTCGTCAAGGCCTTCTCCAATGTCAGGAAATTTGAAAATATACCTCATGGAACTAATATTTTACAGTTTTTTCAATTTCAAATAGAATTTTATCCGGACTGATAATGTAATGATGTTCTCCTTTTGGCAGAGGAACGATGGTGTCAAATCCACTTACTCGTTTTGGTGGTGCTTCCAGATGGAGAAAAGCCTCTTCATTTGCTATGGTAATCAGTTCGGCTCCAACTCCAAAGCTACCTGGTCCTTCAGTAACCACAACAAGGCGTCCGGTTTTTTTGATTGACTCAATCACGGTTGTTTTGTCGATTGGATAAATTGTTCGCAAATCAATAAGTTCAACTGAAATTCCCATATCTTTTGCCTTAACCATGGCTCGCTGCACCTCTCGAATTAAAGCTCCGTAAGCCACAACAGTAAGATCTGAACCATGAGACAGTACTTTTGCCTGACCAATAGGAATGCTGTATTTGTCTTCGCTTACCTCTTGTTTTATAGCCCGATACAGGCGTTTGGGCTCCATGAAGATTATTGGGTCTTCTGATTCAATGGCTGAAATCAGTAAGCCTTTGGCATCACCCGGTGTTGATGGAATAACTACTTTTAAACCTGGGGTGTGGGCAAAAAGAGCCTCCATACTTTCTGAATGATGTTCCAGAGCGTTGATGCCTCCACCATATGGCATTCTTATCACCATCGGAGCTCCGTACCGTCCTCTTGAACGATTTCTTATTCGGGCTACGTGCGAAATGATCTGATTCATAGCAGGATAAACAAATCCTGAGAACTGCATCTCAATAACTGGTTTTAATCCGGCTACAGCCATACCAACGGCGCTACCAACAATTGCCGATTCAGCTAAAGGTGTGTCAAAAACTCTCCTGGCTCCATGCTTTTTCTGAAGGTTTTCTGTAACTCTGAAAACTCCTCCTTCAACTCCTACATCTTCTCCGAAAACAACAATATCAGGATCTTCTTCTAGTTTGAGGTCAATAGCCTGGTTTATTGCATTGACCATATTCATTATCTTCATGTGCGATTATTCTTTTATTATTTGCGGCTTGCTTTCCAGTTAAGAAACTTTTCATGTTCGGCCTTTTGTAAAAGCAAGTCATCAGGAAGGTCAGCATACTGGTACTTGAAAACATCCTCCAGGGGGTAATCTGTGTGTTTTTCCGCCTCAATAAATATTCTGTCTATTTCTTTCTTGTATTGACCAGTTATTGTTTCCTCTTCTTTGTCTGTCCACAACTTCTGTGTCATCAGGTATTTTTTTAGTCTGACGAGAGGATCCTTTGCAGCCCATTCATCCTCTTCTTCTTTGGTTCGATATTTCGAGGGGTCATCAGATGTTGTATGCGCTCCCATCCGGTAGGTTACCGCTTCAATTAGTACAGGCCCTTTTCCCGATCCTGCGTGCTCACTGGCTTCTTCAAAGGTCTTTGTCATGGCAAGGAAATCATTACCGTCGACCTGAATTCCAGGCATCCCATAGGCAAGTGCCTTTATTGCAATCCCATCTGATGCTGTCTGGGTTTTAAAGGGAACAGAAATTGCAAACTGATTGTTTTGAACAATAAATATGACAGGAACTTTCCATACTGCGGCAAAGTTCAGCGCCTCATGAAAATCACCTTGTGAGGTCCCTCCATCTCCAACAAAAGTGTACACGATTTCATCTTTTTCCTTATAATTGATTGCGTATCCTATTCCAGTTGCATGCTGTAATTGGGAGGCTATCGGAACATTCATAGGTAACATATTCCTTGCATTCTTAAACAAGCTACCTTCTTCAAAACCCATGAAATACATGAATATTTCTTTGAGGCTGGCTCCTTTAGCAAGCCAGGCTCCTAATTCTCTGAATGCCGGAACGAGCCAGTCATCTTTCCGAATAATCTGAGCTACTGCACCGCTGATGGCTTCCTGTCCTTGATTTGGTGGATAGGTGTATATTCTTCCCTGTCGCTGATATGACACCACCATGAGGTCAGCTGTTCTGGCAAACAGCATTTTTTTATATGCACCTACAATATCTTTATCTTTTAGTTTTGGAAAATGTTCAGGCTTGGTGATATTTCCAGCAGGATCCATCACCTGAAACATTTCGGTTTTAAAGGAATCGAATTCTTCTAACATTTTACCATGAGGTTTTTCTGAATGTATTAATCTTACAAACCACCCATGGTTTTGTTTACCGGCGAATTCAGCTGCCGGCAGGGTCCTTAGCCAGTCGCCTGATAATCTGTACGATAAGCTGTTTGGCCTGATTCAATGAACTTATAGGGATAAATTCAAATCGACCATGGTAATTATAGCCTCCCGTGAAGAGATTTGGGGTTGGCAGCCCCAGAAAGGATAATTTGGCGCCATCAGTGCCGCCTCTGATAGCTTTTATTTGGGGCTGAATCCCAAGATCAATCATCGCTAATCTCGCTAATTCAACAATGTGAAATACCGGTTCTATCTTTTCACGCATGTTGTAATACTGATCTCTAAGGCTCATTGTCACAGTATTGGCTCCCCATTGTGAGTTGAATTGTTCTACTAATTGCTTAAGGACATTCTTTTTGTCTTCAAAAAGAGTTTTATCATGATCACGTATAATATATTCCAGAACTGTATGCTCAATAGAACCCATATATCCTACCAGATGATAGAAGCCTTCATATCCCTCAGTGCACTCAGGTCGTTGGTTTCGAGGTAATCTCGAATGAAAATCAATACCGAGCTGAATGGCATTGATCATTTTATCTTTTGCTGTTCCAGGGTGTACATTCCTTCCATGAATATCAACTTTTGCTGCAGCTGCATTGAAATTTTCATATTCCAATTCACCCAACGGACCACCATCAAGTGTATATGCAAAATCGGCTCCAAAATTACGGATTGGAAATCTGTCAGCACCTCGGCCAATTTCTTCATCCGGGGTGAATCCAACTCTGATGGTACCATGTTCTATCTCAGGATGATTTATCAGAAAACTCATAGCTTCCATGATTTCAGCGATTCCTGCCTTATCATCAGCACCAAGTAAAGAGTTGCCATCGGTGATGATGAGATCCTCACCATGCAAATCATTTAATTCAGGGAATTCTTTTGGATCAAGAATAATGTTCTCGTCTGAGTTCAGAGTGATAATTCCCCCTTTATAATTAGTTATTATTCGTGGATTAACATTGGCACCTGAAAAATCAGGACTTGTATCCATATGAGCTAAAAAACCCACAACCGGAACATCTTTTTGAGTGTTCGAAGGCAAGGTAGCCGTTATGTAACCGTTTTGGTCTAAGCTCACCTCTTGTAAGCCCATTTCAGATAATTCCCCGAAAAGCATACGAGCCAGATTGAGTTGCCCGGGGGTACTCGGACAATTATCAGATCTTGGGTCGGATTGTGTATCGATTTTTACATATCTGATGAACCGATCGATCATACTTTGTGTGCCTAGAGATGTTTGCTTCATTTTTTACAGAACTAAAAGACTTACAGCCATAATGGCCATACCGGCAATTAAGCCATAAATTGAAAGGTGATGTTCTCCATATTCTTCCGCCGCAGGCAAAAGCTCGTCAAGAGAAATAAATACCATGATTCCTGCAATCATCGAAAAAATAATTCCAAGCATAGCCTGTGACATGAATGGCATCAGAATCAGCCATACAAGGAGTGCCCCTATTGGTTCGGCCAGTCCACTGAGAAAGGCGGCCCAAAAGGCTTTCTTTTTACTTCCGGTGGCGAAAAAGACCGGTACAGAAACGGCAATTCCTTCCGGGATATTATGTATGGCTATAGCAATAGCAATTGCAATACCTAGCTCAGGCTCAATTAAAGCAGCGGTGAATGAAGCCATTCCTTCAGGAAAATTATGAATACCAACGGCCACAGCAGTGAACAACCCGACGCGTAAAAGCTTTTGCTGCTTCATCTTACCCGGATTGTTCATCTCTTCCACCTTCCGGATTTCATGCGGATTTTCATAACTGGGGATTAAACGGTCGATAATCCCGATGAAAATAATACCAGCAAAAAACCCTGCAACTGTGAGCCAGCCTCCTTTGCTTTCTCCAAATGATTCATTTAATGCATGACGGGCTTCGGGGAAGATCTCAACAAAAGAGATATAAATCATGACACCAGCCGAGAATCCCAGTGCAAGCGATAAAAATTTAGTATTCGTTTTTGATGTCAGAAAACTCAGAGCACCTCCGATTGCTGTGCTCAGGCCTGCAAAAAGTGACAAACCAAAAGCAAAAACCAGCGTCTCAAAAGGGTAAGCCATACCTGTCAGTCATTAATAAAAAGTGGGGTATTAATCGGGTTTGAATATACTGATTTTTTTGCATAATGATTTCTGAGAATTGCTTATCTGAACCAGTAGAATGCCACTGTCATGATATTCCCGGAGTAAAGGCAAAATATATTTCCCTGGCATATTATAGCTTTTTTTAAATAGTGTTTTGCCATATAAGTTCTTGATTATTACCTGAAAAGGTGGAGATTCCGAGTCAGGAATTGTCAGACTTATCTGCCCTTGATTTACATCCGGCAGGAGTTCAAAAGCCATAGTATGGTCATTATTATCAGGCATGGGCTGTACATCAACTTCTAATACCGACCAGGGGGAAATTTCGCCACATCCAATGCTTCGAACCCTGATTTCATCCCTGCCGGATGTGTCGAAATACAGATTTAAAACTGTTTCTCCTGCCGGATGAATAGATTTTCTGTTCCTTGAGTGCACCCACCATTCATTATACAAAGCTTGTGGATTTTCTCTGATAACATAACGCTCATATTCACCTTGAACTGCCAGCCTTGATCCCATAATGGGTCCGGGAGCTTGCAGATTTACCGGAATGTTGGGCATGGTGTTATATTTAAACCATTGATATCCGGTCAACTTAAGGTTTTCCTTATTTACCAACTCGCTATCCTCAAGGAAGGACTGGTAATATAATTCCCATGCTTCACAAGTAGTATGGCCTTTTTGCAACCAATTATAAAGGCTTGGATCACTGCTGCTACCTGAACCTGAAAAAATAGGAACTATCTCTATCAGACCTGATGCCCCCAGGCTTTCGAGTCTCTCCCTTTGTTTTCCAAAATGATACAAATTCACTGAGCCATCTGAATTTGAGCTTCTGTAAACGGCGTAAAGAATTCGATCAACCATCGGACTCAGACTAGCGGCATGTTCAGAATCAAGCCAGCCCACATAATATTCTATTTTGATCTCGGGAAAGTCAATAATGAGATTTTTTAACTCCCGGATGAAATCAAGGATGAAGGTGAAGGCACCATCAGGAGTACAGTCATATTCGCCCTCCCTTAAATATTTGTCACAATAATATCCGGCTGTTGATCTTTCTGACCAAAACTCGAACTCAATATTATAATAGCCAATGCGGTCATCCGGGAGGGTAAGGGGATCGAGGTTGTATAAATGAATATTCTCAGAGAAGCCTCTGAAAGATTCTGAAACTGCTCCAAATTGCTTTATGCCTCCCTTTTTTTTTGCCCTTCGGATGAAGCGTCTGAGCTGTTCCCGCTCCTGAGGATTCTCAAAATCGAAGTACCGAAGAGAATACAAGGTGAGAGAATTAATATTCGCATATCGACAATATTCGAACAAACGATCTTCTTCATACTGATCCCCAACAATGTCCCGGGTGCTGCTGAGGTACAGGCCACGATAATTCTGAGCATTCGCCAGAGGAAAGACAAATAGTGATATGAGGAGCAATAATGAATATCGGTTCAGCATGAGTTAAAGATATGTTTTTTTATCTCTGTCAGAAGTCTATTGCCAGAAGCAATATTATTTGTAATTTAAAACCTTGCTGATCAGCTATGCTTACAGGAATATTTTCAATATGGAGAGCCGACGACTGGTATTGGATTACAATCAATATCATTCTTTTAATTACCATCATTTTTGTTGTTGGGGTAATTATAAAGGATAACCGTGAACCGGTTAAAACTATTTCGTGGATGCTTGTTCTGGTTTTAATACCTGTGCTGGGTATTATTCTCTACCTCTATGTTGGGCGAAATTTTAAAAAGAATAAGCTATTATCACTAAAAGTAGTCGCAGATGGGATCAGTATGGATAAACTTCTACATGACCAGTTGAGTCAACTCAATAAAGAGGCTTTTCTGAAAGATGAACGGCTTGTGCCAAAAAGAAATATGATGCGCTTATTACTGAACAATAATAAGGCTCTTATTACCCAAAGGAATAGTATTCGCGTTCTCAATAATGGCCGGCAAACATTCGGCTCTATGATCTATGAGCTGGAGAATGCCAGGAAGCATATTCATCTCGAATTTTTTATCATCGAGGATGATACTATTGGAAACCGGATTAAAGACATATTAATTCGAAAGTCAAAATCTGGTGTAAAAGTAAAAGTGATTTATGACGATGTTGGAAGTTGGTCATTATCAAGGCGATATATTCGTGAATTAACAGGTGCTGGTGTGGAAATATATAGTTTCATGCCTGTGAAATTTTATGCCCTGGCCAATAAAGTGAATTATCGCTTGCATCGCAAGATTCTTATCATTGATGGCAGAGTAGGATATGTGGGAGGTTTGAATATTGCAGATCGCTATTGGCGTGGTTTAGGTAATAATAATATGTGGCGGGATACTCACCTTCGTTTGGAGGGAGAATCGGTTCACGGTTTACAAGCAGTTTTTCTGATGGATTGGAATTTTGTTACAGAACGAAGTAATCCTGACGAAGATTATTTTCCAGAGGTAAAGATCAGGCAGCATAAACTGGTTCAGATTGTCACTAGTGGGCCTGACTCTGACTGGGAATCTATAATGCAGGCTTATTTTTCTGCAATTGCTACTGCTAAGGACTACGTATTTATCTCAACTCCATACTTTTTGCCCAATGAGAGTATAATGACAGCCCTGAAGACAGCTGCCTTAGGGGGTGTGGATGTAAGGATTCTCCTTCCGGATAAACACGATTCCTGGATAGTAGGTCATAGTAGCCGCTCATATCTGATGGAGATTCTCGAGGCCGGAGTGAAGTTGTATCTTTTTCAGAAAGGATTTACCCATAGCAAGCTGATGGTTGTGGATGATGTTTTCAGCTCTGTAGGTACGGCAAATATGGATATACGTAGTTTTAATCAGAATTTCGAAGTCAATGCTTTGATTTATGATGAGGATGTTAGTTTGTCAATGAAAAAGGATTTTATTACTGATATTGAGGCCTCACATTTGCTGAGTATTGAGGAATGGAAAGGACGTCCTTTCCACCATAAAGTAAGTGAGTCTTTTGCAAGAATTTTCAGTCCCTTGTTATAGACTAAAAAAGTTTCTTGCGTTTTATTAAGAAAGGCATCAGCACATCCCTGAAATCTTTTTGAATAACAGCCTGGGCAAGATCGATCCCGTACTGACCACATCTTAGTTTTATCTCATTTCGGTGTTGATTCATCAGTTTGAGATAATTTTCTTTTACATCGGCAGGATTAACGCGAATAACCTCGGCTGTTTCCATGTCAATAAAGCGATGTGGTTTGTATGGAAAATCAAATTGTCCTTCCAGATCTTCATCTATTACATGGAATAGCAACACTTCATGTTGGTTGTAACGAAAATGCTGAAGGGCTGAAAGCAGTTCCTCAGGGTCACCCTGGTCAAGCATATCGGTAAAAATAATAACCATGCTACGGCGTGGCAGACTGTCGGCCAGTTCGTGTAAAACATCTCCTGAACGAGTAGCTTTATTAAGTAAATCTTTTTTGTCTGAATTGCTTACTGTCTCAAGCAAACGCGTCAGCTCAGCATACAAAAACTGGGCATGAGGGTTAGATAATCTAGCTTCAGATTGAAAAGACAAGTTCTCAGAAAACAAATGTAAACCTACCGCATCTCGTTGACTGCGCAGAAGTCGTATTAAGGCTGCAATGCAGTAGATGCTAAAAAACAGTTTGTTATGAAGCTTTCCTGATGGATAGGGGAACAGCATAGAGGAGGAAATATCTAAAACCAGATGGGCTTTCAGATTTGTCTCTTCTTCAAATCGTTTAACAAATAGTTTTTCTGTGCGTCCGTAGAGTTTCCAATCAATGTGTTTTGTTGATTCACCCTGGTTGTAATGGCGATGCTCGGCAAATTCAACTGAAAAACCATGATATGGACTTCTGTGCAGACCTGTGAGGAAACCATCCACCACTTGGCGGGCAATCAATTCAAGTTGAGTGAACAGATCAAGCTCCTCTATTTCTGCTAGATTTTTCATCCGTATAAATTTAGATTTTTAATGGTCGTATGGAGCTCGCATGACAAAAAAAAGGCAGGAGATTTTCATCCCTTGCCTTTTGTAATAAGTTAAAAGGATTTATAATAGTCCGTCAACTTTTTTTGCAAGAGCTGATTTTGGGACAACACCAACTTGCTTATCGGCCATTTCTCCATCCTTGAAAAACAGAATGGTAGGAATATTTCTGATACCAAATTTCCCAGGTGTCAATGGATTACTGTCTACATCCATTTTCGCAACAACAATTTTGTCACCGTACTCTTCAGAAAGTTCATTAATAATTGGCCCAATCATACGGCAGGGTCCACACCACTCAGCCCAGAAATCTACAATAGCAGGTTTGCCCGCTTTCAGTACAGTTTCTTCGAAATTAGCATCAGTTACTTCAATAGCCATGATAAAATGTTTTTTAGTCGTTATCAGAGGGCTCAAAAATAATAAAAAACACCCTGTGATTAAGCATTAATCAATTTTAAATTCAATTTCAGGATGCATTTTGAGAAAACTGAGAAGTTCAGGATTAATTTCCACCCTGTGGGAGCGGCTGAACATCTCTACCCAGATTTTCTCAACCGGGTCAAATATTAGGAATTTCAGATGAGTATTGCCCTTGTTTTTTCTCATAGCCTGCTCCAGAGTTTCCACAAGTTTTTTGTTTACATCCGAAAGGGCAATTCTTAAAGTAATAGCTTTGATCATGCTTTCTCTAATATCCGACAGGAGATGAATTACTTTAACTTTGAATTCCAGTTCATCTTCGTTAAAAGGTCGGGGACCAATTTTACCAGTTAGAAATAAGGTGTATCCTGGTTGCATGTAATTCCGGAAACGCATGTAATCCTTTGAGAAAAACATCAGACTGGTTTGGTCGGTGAAATCTTCAATGCTTAGTTTTCCGTATGGCTTATTATTTTTTGTAGTTCGATGCTCCGCCTGGGTAACTATTCCGGCAACCTTTATTTCTCTCCCTTTCAGATCATTCAAATTTTCGAGATCACCCAGGTTGGCATTGCAAAAATGCTTGATTTCCAAACTGTAATCATCGAGAGGGTGGGCTGACAGGTAAATTCCCACGAGCTCTTTTTCCTGATTCAGCAGCTGTAATTTTGACCATTCGACACCTTCGGCAGGCTGAGGTCTGGAAACTGTTGTTTCAGTAGCCGGACCACCAAACAGGCTTTGCTGTGCTCCTCCTTTTTCTTCTTGCATGCGAATGCCATATCTCATGAGGGTCTCGATAAAGCTTTGTCCTTTTTCATCTTCTGCAAGAAATCTGTAACGTGGAAAGTCATATAACTTATCCAATGCCCCGGATAGTGCAAGGGATTCTAATACTTTCTTATTGACTGATTTGAGATTGACTCGCTCTGCAAAATCATAAATATCTTTAAACAGGCCATTCTCATTTCTTTCACTGATTATATCCTCAACAGCACCTGCGCCAACGCCTTTTACAGCCGCTAAGCCAAATCGGATATCCCCATCTTTGTTTACTGTAAATCGTAAAAAACTTTCATTGACATGCGGACCCAATACAGCTTTACCCATTCGCTTGCATTCGTCCATGTATATTTTAATCTTCTTAATGTCAGAGAAATTCCTACTAAGCACGGCGGCCATGTATTCAGCAGGGTGATTTGCCTTTAAATAACTTGTTTGAAATGCAACAACGGAATATGCAGCCGAATGAGATCTGTTAAATCCGTATTTTGCAAATTCCTGCATGATGCTGAAAATTTCTTCAGCCTTGTCTTTGGCAATATCTTTTTGCTCAGCCCCTTCTACGAATGTAACCTTCTGTTCTTCCATTACATCCATATTCTTCTTACCCATAGCCCTTCGCAGAAGATCCGCTTTTCCCAGTGAAAAGCCTCCGATAATCTGTGCAGCCTGCATAATTTGTTCCTGATACACCATGATACCATAGGTGTCTTCGAGTATACCTTTGAGCAAGTCATGTGGGTATGCCACGGTTTCCAGACCATGTTTCCGTTTAATGAACTGAGGTATGTAATCCATTGGTCCCGGACGATACAGAGCATTCATCGCAATCAGGTCTTCAATACCTGTTGGTTTTAATTCTTTCAGATAACCTCTCATTCCGGGAGATTCAAACTGAAAAGTACCGATGGTTTCTCCCCTCTGATACAAAGTAAAAGTTTTACTGTCTTCGTATGAGATATTATCCATGTCGACCATTATGTTTTTCGACAATTGAATATTGTCAACACACTCCCGGATAATAGAGAGGGTCTTCAATCCCAGGAAGTCCATTTTCAGCATGCCCACATTCTCAACATGCTTTCCGTCATATTGTGTAAGATAAAGATTTGTATCTTTTGAAGTGCTTAGAGGAATGTGTTCAATAAGGTCCTCGGATCCAATTATTACTCCACAGGCGTGTATGCCTGACTGTCTTACTGATCCTTCAAGTGTTTCAGCGAGGGTGAGGGTTTTCTTCACCAGGCTATCACCATCTTTCTTTTCCTTTTTTAATTCGGGTACATCTTTATAGGCCTGACTCAGACTTACTTTTGGCCCTTCAGGCACTAATTTTGCCAAACGATTAGCCTCAGGAAGAGCAAGGTTAATAACCCGTGCAACATCCCTGATTGAACTTTTGGCAGCCATTGTGCCGAAGGTGATGATTTGAGCAACTCTCTCTTTACCGTATTTATTAACAACCCATTTCAGTACATCATCACGGCCATCCTCATCAAAATCAATATCAATATCAGGCATGCTAACACGCTCGGGATTCAGGAAACGTTCAAAAAGGAGTTTGTATTTAATTGGGTCAATATCAGTAATTCCAGTGCAGAAGGCCACAGCTGAGCCGGCTGCTGATCCGCGTCCGGGACCAACTGAAACATTCTGGTCACGGGCTGCTTTTATCAGATCCTGTACGATCAGGAAATATCCGGCAAATCCCATGTCGGCAACTACTTTGAGCTCATAATCAAGTCTGTCGCGAACCTCATCAGTAATCTCCGGGTAGCGGGATTCAGCTCCTTCAAAGCTCAGGTGTCGTAAATAATCATCCTGGTTTTCAAAGCCATCCGGCAGGTCAAAAGCTGGAAGCAAAACTTCCCTGTCAAGGTCATAATTTTCAATTTTCTCAGCTACCTCCAGAGTCGTTGATATCGCTTCAGGGCAATCTTCGAAAAGCGCAGACATTTGTTCAGCAGTTTTAAAAAACTCATGTCCGGTAAATTTCATTCGGGCAGAATCATTGAAGTCTTTGCCTGTACTTAAACAAAGAAGAATATCCTGAGCCTCTGCATCATGCTCGTTTAAATAATGGACATCGTTAGTGGCTATGATACCGACATCGTTTTTTTTGGCCAGTTCAATCAGGATAGGATTGATTTTCTTCTGCTCTTCGTAGCCATGATTTTGTAATTCAACATAATAATCATCGCCGAATAAGCTTTTGTAGCGCAAAATAACTTCCTCTGCCGCATCTTTTCCATGATTCAGTGCAGCTTTGGGAAGCTCTCCTCCCAGACAGGATGAACATGCTATCAGGCCTTCATGGTATTTGGTCAGTACTTCCCAATCGATTCTTGGCTTGTAATAAAAACCTTCAATGTATGCCAGGGAAACAAGCTTGACTAAATTGTGATATCCGACTTTATTCTTGGCCAGCAATATGAGATGAAAACGTTTTCGATCTTCTTTGTCAGTCTTGTCCAGACGTCCTTTTGGGGCAAGATATACTTCACAGCCAATAATGGGCTTAATTTTGGCTTTTCTGCTTGCGTCGAAGAATTTCTTTACGCCAAACATATTGCCATGATCGGTTATTGCCAGTGCAGGCATCTTCAGTTCCTTGGCCCTCTTAAGCAAATCGGGTATACGGGTTGCACCGTCAAGAATGGAATACTGAGTATGCAAATGCAAATGGACGAAATCACTCATATAGTAAAATTTTAATAATCAACAGCTTCCCGATTGGCTTTCTTCGTACCGGACGGCAAGTAAAAATACAACAAATGCTATGCTAATGTTGATGTGTTTAAAACTCTTGAAAAAGATTATCAAACTTTTGTGTAAGAATTAATTACTCGTATCTTTGCACCCACGTTTTTTTAAGGTAAAATAATTATTAGATAATGCCAGCAAGAATTAGATTAGCTAGACACGGGAGAAAGTCCCGTCCGTATTACTACATTGTAGTTGCGGATAGCAGGGCGCCACGAGATGGTAAGTTTATTGAGAGGATTGGTTCATATAATCCTGTCACAAATCCTGCTTCAATTGACCTGGATTTTGATAAAGCTTTAGATTGGATACAGAAAGGAGCTCAACCCTCCGATACTGCAAGAGCAATTTTGAAGCAAAAAGGTGTAATGTACAAGAACCACCTGATCAAAGGTGTTAAAAAAGGTGCACTTTCTGAGGAAGAGGTTGATGAGAAATTTCAAATTTGGATAGAAGAGAAAGAATCAAAGGTTGATAGCGTAATTAAGAAGCTTAATGAAGAGCTGAGAATTGACAAAAAGCAACGTTTTGATGCTGAATCAAAGGTTCGTGAAGCTATGGCAGCCGAACTGGCGAAAAGGAATGCTGATTTAGTTGCTGAAGCTGAAGCCGCTACTGCCGCTGCGCAAGTGAAAAAAGAAAAGGAAGAAGTTGTTGAGGAAGCTGCTCCAAAGGCTGTAGAGCCAAAGGTAGAAGCTGCTCCTAAAGTTGAAGAGAAAAAAGCCGAAGAGCCAAAAGCAGAAGCTGCTCCAAAAGTTGAGGAGAAAAAAGCAGAAGAACCAAAAACAGAAGCTGCTCCTAAAGTTGAGGAGAAAAAAGCTGAAGAGCCAAAAGCAGAAGCTGCTCCAAAGACTGAGGAGAAAGCAACTGAGAAAAAATAATAAGCTGCAGAATTAGCTTAACAGTTTAGGATAAAAAGGTGTGTCGTTGACACGCCTTTTTTTTACCTTTATCTGAACTATAATAGTTATGATCTTTAAAGAAAGACCAAAACAGATCGGAACAATTACAAAATCTCATGGGGTTCATGGAGGTTTAGTAGTGATTACTGACGAGCATCTGCAAGGTGATCTGGAATTTCCAGAATGGATCTTTATTGAAATCCAGGGAGGCCTGGTTCCCTATGCCTGCCGCAGGGAGGATTGCTTTTACAAAGATAATCAGTGCATGGTAGTTTTTCTAAAAGGCCTGACAAATAAAGATTTAACTTCTGAATTGATTGACTGTGCAGTATTCTTCCCTGATCAAAATATGGAGACGCAATCTGATTCTGGTTTCGACTTTCCCGGTTTAATCGGATTTACTGTCAGTATGAAAGCATATTCTGAGGAAGGTGAAGTTGTTGATTGGATGGATATTCCTGATAATCCCCTTCTGGTAATTCAGTGGCGTGAAAAGGAAATACTCCTTCCTGCCCGAGATCAATTTGTCATCTCTGTAGACTATGATAATAAGCAGATCCTTGTCGAACCTCCTGATGGTCTGATGGAAATTGAATGATTATTTCCTGAGGATTTTTATTTCGCCACCCAACCCAAGCTTTATAACTGATGAGGCCCTGTGAAGCCGGGTATCATCCTGCCGCCAGTTCACAACATGATCTACCTGCTCTTTCAGTGCAGAATCTATGTCATAGTAATCTTTGGGGGAAGGACGACCACTGAAATTGGCTGAGCTTGAAACGATCGGACGTCGGAACTGTCGTAGTAAAGCCTGGCAGAAAGGGTCATCAGGAATACGCATCCCTATGCTACCATCCGGTGCAGGTATATTTGGAGCCAGATTCTTTGCACCGGGAATAACCAGAGTAAGTGCTTTTTCTGCAAGGGCAAACAATTCAAAAGCAATATCAGGCAACTCTGTAACATAACGTTCCGCCATGAATTCATCAGACACAAGAATAAGCATGCTTTTCTCCTTTTCGCGCCCTTTGATCCGATATATTTTTTCTACAGCTTCGCTGGAGCTTGCATCACAACCCATACCCCAAATTGTATCGCTTGGATAAAGAATGGTTCCGCCTTTTCGTAGTATATCCAGTGCAAGTTTAAGTTCTTTTTGCATATAAATCCCTTAGCTTAATGTACTTTAAAAATACGTAACGGGCAGAAATACAGGCAAATTGAAAGCCCAATCGTCCTTCAAGAAAACCAAGCTTGACAAAGAATTCCTGAATGAACCGCCAACATGCATGCACAAGCGCCTGACCTCTTTGAGCATTTTTTCCTCCCTCAAAATAGGCTTTTGCGGCAATACTTGAGAAATGCTCTGCTTTTTGCAAATGATCATTTCTGTCATCAATGACCCAATGCAGAATGTCAGCCTTAATGACATGACTCTCAACTCCCTCACTCAGCCTGACAAAGTCATGCGGATCATATCCTGTCCACCAGGCATGTCGACGATCAAAAAGACGAAGCTTTCGATCAGGATATAAACTTGTATGCCTCATCCAACGACCGCAATAATGATTGCTCCTATTGAAATAATAGCCATAACTCTGCCAGTTGTTTTTTATTTTTATCACCTCCCGGATGGCCTCCTCCGAAAGGGCCTCGTCAGCGTCAAGCGAGAGAATAATGTCATTAGCAGCCATCCCCATAGCCCTGTTTTTCTGAATAATATACCCATCAAATTTATGCTGTTCAAATCTAACACCCAGCCGCTTACATATCTCAGATGTTTTATCGCCTGAAAAAGAATCGAGCACAAATATTTCATCCGCAATATCACGAACCGAAACAATACAACGCTCAATAAATTCCTCCTCATTAAAAGAAATAATAACAACCGATAATTTAACCATCACAAATAATAATAAATTAACCCTTAACCCTTACACCCTAACCCTTAACCCTTATACCTTAACCCTTACCCTAAGCTTTAGCTCTTCCCACGCGCCTCATACGGCCACATCATACTCCCGTAGTGCATCATTCAATGAAGTCTTTTTATTGGTAGATTCTTTTCTGGTTCCAATGATTAGTGCACAGGGAACCTGATATTCTCCGGCCGGAAATCTTTTTGTATATGAGCCGGGAATAACCACTGATCTTGCCGGAATGATTCCTTTATACTCAATGGCTTTGTTACCTGTGACATCAATTATTTTAGTTGATCCGGTAATAACCACATTGGCTCCCAAAACAGCTTCTGAGCCGACCCGGGCTCCTTCAACAAGGATGCATCTCGAACCGATAAAGGCATTATTCTCAATTATTACAGGTGCCGCCTGAATTGGTTCCAGAACCCCACCAATGCCAACTCCTCCGCTCAGATGAACATGTTTGCCAATTTGTGCACATGATCCCACTGTTGCCCATGTATCAATCATGCTCCCTTCTTCAACATAAGCTCCGATGTTTACATACGAGGGCATCATAATCACTCCGGATGAGATATATGCTCCATATCTGGCAACCGCATGGGGTACTACCCGAATACCTAATTTGTCATACTGCGTTTTTAATGGGATTTTATCGTGAAACTCTAATACACCCGCTTCCATCTTTTCCATTTTCCTGGTGGGGAAATAAAGAATAACCGCTTTTTTAATCCATTCGTTCAATATCCACTCTCCATCCTTTGGATATGCAACACGACATCGGCCTTTATCAAGATCCTCAATAAGGGATTCAATCGCAGATAAAGTCTCCTTTTCTCTGAGCAATTCCCGATTTTCCCAGGCCGATTCTATTATTTTCTTTCTTGCATCCATGTTATTTGAATATGTTGTCAAAGATAATGCGATTAGATGTATTTTTTTACCTTTGAAAACTGACCTCAAAAACCCTAATGTATGAAAACAAAAATTACACTATTTGCAACTGTGTGTCTGCTTCTTAGCTCATTGGCTTTTGGGCAGATTGACATGAAGTACCAAACCCCAACTGCGGATCTTGCTGCCATTGTAGATGTGCCAAGTACTCCTGGAACATCACTGAATATTGAAGCAGGAGTGATATTAATACTTGAACGACCCGGATACCCTGGTATTGAAGATCTGGCCCAGGAAATGCTTCGTCTGGCTGGCACCAGAATTGATCCTGCAACTAATGGCCCCAGTCGTCCTTCCTATAGCACCGGGATTAAAGTGGTTAATCTGAGTACCGGGGAAGAGAAAACTGTAAATAACCTTCCCTTAATTCCAAAAATTGGTAGTATATCGTGGTCTCCTGATAAATCTGGATTTGTTTTTACCCAAACAAAATCTGATGAAATAGAATTGTGGTACGTAGACCTTGAATCATTATCAGCTAGAAAACTGGTGGATAATATTAATGGGCTAATGGGAAGTACTTTTACCTGGATGCCAGATGGAAAATCATTGATATGTAAGGTTATTCCGCCTGCCCGAGGCTCCAGACCAATGTCTTCTTCACTCTCAGAAGGGCCTGTTATTCGTGAAAATCTTGGCAAAGAAGCTGCAGTAAGAACCTACCAGGATTTATTGGAGAACAAGCAAGATGAGGAGCTGTTCAAATACTTGGTTACATCAGAATTAGTAAGTGTTAAGCTTGATGGTTCTCGCAAAAAAATTGGCAAGGCCGATTTGTACAAAGGCATTAGTCCGAGCCCTGATGGGAAATTCCTCATGGTTAATAGAATGAAGGAGCCTTTCTCCTATTTGGTTCCATATTATAGTTTTCCGTATGATGTAGAGATCTGGACCCCTGATGGTAAAAAAGAAATAACTATACACGAGTTTCAGATAATGGAAAGTATTCCCAAAGGTTTTGGAGCCACACAGCCCGGTCCGCGATCTTTTAATTGGAGAAGTGATGCAGGTGCCAGCCTGGTATGGGTCGAGGCTCTTGATGAAGGTGACCCAAAAGTCGAGGTTCCATATCGTGATGTTGTTTATATACTTGATGCTCCTTTCAATGGCAAGGCAGTTGAATTACTCAAAACTAAACTCCGTTTTGGTGGTATTACCTGGGGAAATGATGAGCTGGCTGTAGTGACTCAATCATGGCGTTCAACAAGGCAATCGGTGACTTCATTTTTTAATCCTGCTGTACCTGAGCAAGGATTGAAAACTATCTGGGATCGTTCTTCTGAGGACAGGTATTCTGATCCTGGTAGATTTGTAACTGCAGAAAATTCTTTTGGCCGAAACAGTTTGTTACTGGCCGGTAGGAGCAAGAAACTTTTTCTGACCGGAAGTGGTGCTTCACCTGAAGGAAACAGACCTTTCCTTGATGAGTTTGACATTGCAAGCTACGAGACAAAGAGGCTATGGCGCTCTGAAGCTCCTTATTATGAGACCGTGGTTAAGTTGTATGATGTGAAGAAATTGATGATGATAACTAACCGACAATCGAAAACTGAACCATCGAATTATTTCATCCGTGATTTGAAGAAGAACAAGATTAAGCAAATCACAAGTTTTGAGAATCCATATCCTTTCATGGAAGGTGTAAAAAAGGAAATGATTACCTATATGCGTGATGATGGAGTTCAATTAAGCGCAACCCTTTATCTTCCTGCCGGATGGAAGCCTGAGCATGGACCCTTGCCCACATTGTTATGGGCCTATCCAAGGGAATTCAAATCAAAACAAGCAGCAAGTCAGATATCCGGTAGTCCGTATAGATTTACCCGAGTAAGTCCTACTTCATCCATTCCCTTTGTTACTCAGGGCTATGCGATTCTCGATGGAGCTGCCTTCCCAATAATTGGAGAAGGTGATGAGCAACCGAACGATCATTTCGTGGAGCAATTAGTGGCAAATGCAAAAGCTGCCATTGATAAAGCTGCTGAGATGGGTGTAACTGATCCAAAGCGTGTTGGAGTTGGAGGCCATTCTTACGGAGCTTTCATGACTGCAAATTTGCTTGCACATTGTGATTTGTTTGCCGCCGGAATTGCAAGGAGTGGTGCTTATAACCGTACACTCACACCATTTGGTTTTCAGGCTGAACCCCGTACATTCTGGGAAGCTCCTGAAGTTTATTTCACAATGTCACCCTTTATGCATGCCAATAAGGTGAATGAAGCTTTGTTGATGATTCATGGTATTGCAGATAATAATTCAGGAACCTTTCCTATCCAGAGTGAGCGGTTTTACAATGCATTGAAAGGTCATGGCGCAACTACACGTCTGGTTATGCTACCTCTTGAAAGCCATGGTTACAGGGCTCGAGAGTCATTGAAGCATATGCTTTGGGAAATGGATACCTGGTTAGATACTTATGTGAAAAATAAGAAATAGCTCTCTGATTATATTAAATAAGCTGAACTAATGACAGTGAACCGTCCAACAATTGATCATGTCAGGGGGGCTCATGCCCGAATAAGAAAGTATATTCATCAAACTCCGGTGATGAGCTCTGAGCTCATCAACCGGGAGCTTGATGCCTCTTTGTTTTTCAAATGTGAAAATTTTCAAAAAGCCGGTGCATTTAAATTCAGAGGAGCGAGCAATGCACTCCTGAATTTATCATCTGATGAGCTGGCCAGGGGAGTGGGCACTCATAGCTCAGGGAATCATGCTGGTGCTCTTGCAAAAGCAGCAGCACTGTTAAATGTTCCAGCCTTTATTGTTATGCCAGATAATAGCAGGGCTGTTAAGAAAAAAGCTGTGGCAAATTATGGGGCCAGTATCACTTATTGTGAACCTACTTTACAGGCCAGAGAAGATACAATGGAGAGGGTACAACATGAAACAGGCTGTACTTTTATTCATCCTTATGATCGTTTTGATATAATTGCCGGACAAGGAACTGCAGCTCTGGAATTGCTCAGTGAAGTGCCGGATCTGGATATTGTAATGGCACCAGTTGGTGGTGGTGGACTACTTAGTGGCACAGCAATTTATACCAAGGGATTTTCTCAGTCAATTCAGGTTTGGGCTGGAGAACCAACGGGTGCCTGTGATGCATGGGAATCAATGAAAACAGGACAGCTTGTACCATCGGTAAACCCTCAAACTATGGCTGACGGCTTGCTAACTTCTCTGAGTGATATGACCTTTCAGGCAATAAGTGATCATGTAGATAAAATTTTGCTTTGCGATGAAGACAATATTGTGAAAGCAATGCAATTGATATGGGAAAGGATGAAGATAATTATTGAACCTTCATCTGCAGTTCCACTTGGTGCGCTGATGCAAAATCCGGCAGGATATAAAAGCAAGAAAATCGGAATTATTTTATCAGGAGGGAATGTAGATTTAGCTGAGCTTCCTTTTACTCCTTAAACCAAATATCTGTTCTTACTGGTTTGTGATCAGAGAAATCAATGTTCAGAACTTCATGATTTCCGGATGACATGACTCGATCATGTAAAATATAGTCTATCCTTAATGGGAACATGAATTGTTTATAGCTGGCACCCAGCCATTTACCATTGCTGACAAAGGAGTCATTCATTCCTTTCTTAATAGTGTGGTAAGTATAACTGACAGGTGTGTCATTGAAATCTCCACAAACAATAACAGGGAATGGACTTTTATTTATTTCTTCTTTTAGTATTCGGGCTTGTTCGGCTCTTTTTCTGAAAGCCTGCCGGATGCTGCCCAAGATCCTTCTGTACTCTTCACGATTGCTTTGTGTACTGCTTAGGTTGAGACTGTCAATTAAGTTATACTGGCTGTAATCAAGATGAATGGATTCCAGGTGATTATTTATAACACGGATTGTATCAAGTACTAATACTATATCGGCGTACATAAACATATTACGTGTGCCCGGAAAAATTCCTTTTCCACTGTTGATTATCGGATACTTCGAGAAAATGGCCAATCCATGTTTGCGTTTATATGACTGGAAATTGTATTCAATGCGACTATAGGGATTATCCGGCAGTTTAGCCTTGATATTTTTTAAATTATATGCTTGAGAATTATTTACCATGAACTCCTGCATGCATATAATGTCGGTGTCAGATTCTCCAAGAAAATCGAGAAGAGCCAATCCATTATCTTTTCGTCCTGACCAGTTAAATACATCGAATAATCTCACATTATATGATGTGATGCTAATTTTGTGAGTTTCACTATCAGGTTTGTTTCCGCTAAACAGGCTAAAGCTGGATTGCATTGCTGGGAAAGAAATCAGAAGGGCAACAATACTGATGAAAACCGCTTTCTTCCATTTGACAAGCCAGAATAGCAGAAACAGACAATTCAGGAGTACCAAAATTGGGAATACCAAACCTAGAAATGCGAGATACCAATAATCGGCAGGATCAAAATACTGCGACAATACACCCCCTGTTAACATTAAAGCACATCCTAATGTACAAATGATAAGAAGCCATTTTAGCAGAGTACCCATGTTTTCGTGATGATCGGGAGTTTATTTGTTACTTGACTTGAAAAGTAATTCTTTTTCTTGTTTTGTCAATGCTCCGTATCCTGATTTGGAAATTTTATCGAGAATACGGTCAATCTCCTTTTGATCGGATTTTTTCCGTGTGTTGTATTCTATATCCGTTTCTGGCCTGCTTGTACGTTTATATTTAACATGCAGCTTGGATTTTGGCTTAAACATTGATGATAACCTATCCATAAATCGATTAAATCCTCTTGTCATGTCTTTTCCTTTTCTAATTTGAGTGGCATAAATAAAACCAAACAGCGCACCCCCCAGATGAGCAATATGTCCGCCAGCATTGCTTCCCTGGATACTGAAAAGATCTATAATGACTGTGAATAAGGCAATGTGCTGAATCTTTACGCGTCCGATAAACATCAGATTGATTTTATAATCCGGGGCGTAAAATGATATTGTCATTACGACAGCCAGTACGGCTGCTGAAGCTCCTACTGCAACCGATTGGGACATTACATTGTCAAAAGCAGGAAAGATGTTAAAAGCCAGGATATATAATGCACCGCCTGCAAGTCCTCCCAAAATATAAATACCGAGCAGCTTTTTTTGATCCAGATAGCTTAAGAAAATTTTGCCAAACCAGTACAGCCAAAGCATGTTAAAAAGAATGTGGAAGAAGCTGTAATGAAGAAACATATAGCTAATCGCAGTCCATGGTCTTTTCGCCAGCATATTCAAATCTGCCGGCAGGGCGAGATAGGCAATCAATTGATCAGCAATATCTGGTTGTTGAAAAAGGAAAAGAAAGACATTAATGACCTTAATTATTAAAAAAACTGCCAGATTGACCAGGATCAGACGGGTTAGTGTTGTGCCTGATGAAAAGGCTTTCCGTATTTCATCTCCAATATTCATTCCTGTTTGATCTAGTAAAATTTATTACGCTGGGTTTTATTCCAGTATTTAATTAGTACAAATCCAAAAATCATACCACCCAGATGGGCAAAGTGGGCAACATTATCACCTGGCTGATTCATAACCCCTGCGAACAATTCTATGGCTCCATATCCAATTACAAACCATTTTGCTTTGATCGGGATAGGAGGAAACAAGAGCATCAGACGGGTATTAGGGAATAACATTCCAAAGGCCAGAAGTACACCAAAAACAGCTCCTGATGCCCCTACAGTTGGGACATTCATCTTCATACTAACGAGACGATCAACAAAATTGGTGGCCTCATTTATATATGCCGGATTTGAAGGAGCATCGATCCAGCTTGAAATAAAGGGAGCTACTTCAGATTGTAATTTCGGAAAGTTTTCTTTGATAAACATGGCAAACACATCAGGGGATGGTGTATTAATCAAAGCTTGAGCATCATTGGCAAGATTACCAGCCTGAAACCATATCACTAATGTGTGAAGTAGAGCTGCACCAAGACCGGTGACAAAATAATAAAACAGAAATCTCTTGGCTCCCCAGACCGATTCCAGTACTTTACCAAACATCCAAAGTGCGAACATGTTGAAAAAGAGATGCGTAAGCCCACCATGCATGAACATATGGGTGATAAACTGATGAGGTCGAAAGAATTCAGAGCCCGGATAATATAAGGCAAAATACCTGGTCATATCAAAGCCTGTTCCCTCAGCAAGGGAGGAGCCAAAGTAAACCAGGATGTTAATTATCAGTAAATTAAGTACTACTGGAGGGACTGATCCCAATCTTCCGCCAAATCGCTGCATAATCAGTATTTATTAACTGTTATCAAAAAGCACACCAAATTATAAAAAACGTTTATCAATGTCTGTAGTCTGCAAAATCGTCAGTATAGGTTTACCTCCTGCTGTATTTTGTGGGTCGGAGCAAGCAAACAAACGATCAAATAGTGCTTTCATTTCTTCTGCCATGTATGTCTTAGCCATACCTCCTGATGCAATCTTGGAAAGACTTCTTGCTAGTTTGTCAAGCATACTGGTTTCGAGATTAAATGTCTCATTCTTATAATCTTCGAGTAAAGCTTCAATCAATCCTTTGACATCATTTCCTTGAAGTTGACTTGGAACTGCTCTTACAATAATACTGTTTCCACCAAATGAATCTATTGAAAAGCCCATCTTTTCCATTTCCACACGGATATCATTAACAAGTGACAAATCAACAGGGTTAAGGTCAAATTGTTCAGGATATAATAATTGCTGACCTGAATCAGACCCTGATTCCTTTTGGGAAAGAATATCCTCATAATTAATCCTCTCAAGAGCTCTTCGGATATGAATAGCGAGGAGCCCTGATTTCACAGGTGTCAAAATGTACTTCTTATTTAGTAAAAGAAAACGTCCTGAATCCGGAGTCAAAGATTCGATATCAGACTGCGAACTCTCAGAACGTCCAGGATATAAGCTCTCCCAGGCTGGTAAATTGTTGCGATCAGAATAATCATGTTTTTCAGGTCTGCCACCTGACAATGGACTATTGTCCTTATTGAGTTCAAATGGATTGAACTGAGGATTTACCTCTACTTTCGGAGGATCGAATGATTCACCTTTCCTTAAAATCGGTATTTCAATTCCCATTTCCTGATCAAAATCGAGAGTGGGGGTAATATTAAATTTTCCTAAACCTTCTCGTATTGATGCATGTAGAAACTGAAAGATTGCTCTTTCTTCATCGAATTTTATTTCTGTCTTGGTTGGATGGATATTGATATCGACATGTGAGGGATCCAAATCCAGAAAAATAAAATAGCTGGGTACTGTATCCGGAGGCAAAATAGATTCATAGCTCCTGAGTACTGCCCTATGGAAATATGGATGCTTCATGAACCTGTCATTCACAAAGAAAAATTGCTCACCATAAGTTTTTTTTGCTTTTTCCGGTTTGCCGATAAATCCGTTTATTTGAACAATACTCGTCTCGATCTGGATATTAACAAGATTAGAATCCAATTGACGGCCCATAACCTGAACGATTCTTTCACGCCTTCCTGACGGGGATAGTTGATATATTTCGGCATTATTGTGGAATAAACTAAACCCTACTTCAGGGTGGCACAAAGCAACTCTTTGAAATTCAGTGATAATGTGTTTGAGCTCTGTATTCGGACTTTTTAGGAATCTTCTCCTGGCCGGCACATTATAAAACAGGTTCTTAACAGCAATTGAAGTTCCATCTGAAGTTGCTACTGGTTGCTGGTATTGTATGTCTGAGCCATCAATCCCAATATGGGTTCCACTTTCGTCTTCTCGCCTTTTAGTTTTAAGTTCAAGTTGTGAAATTGAGGCAATTGAAGCCAATGCTTCACCCCTGAAACCCATGGTTCTGATTGCGAAAAGATCTTCAGCTTTGTTAATTTTTGATGTGGCGTGTCGTTCAAAACATAATCGCGCATCATTTTCTGACATTCCGCAGCCATTATCGATAACCTGAATAAACGATTTCCCGGCGTCTTTAGTGATGACTTTGATTTGGTCACCACCAGCGTCTACAGCATTTTCAACTAATTCTTTTACTACTGATGCAGGACGTTGAATTACTTCGCCAGCGGCAATTTGATTAGCAACAACATCAGGTAATACTCTGATAAGATCTGCCATGAAGCACCTGCTTTTATAACTTGGAGAGAATACTCATTATGAGATAAACTATCACTATTACCAAACCAGCATAGATGATTAGCATCATCCACTTGCTCACTGACTTGACTTTTGATTTTGCAGGTGTCCCGTAAAAGGCTTCATGACGTCTCTTGAATTGACCTTTGATGTTAGGTTTATACTCTCCATCATCCTCAGTTTTCACCTTATCTTTTATATGCTTAATGCGATTATCAAGATCTTCTTTCTGCTCATCATAGTATCGGGGGATAAACTGAAACTGCTTCGGTTTTTCTGTTTTTAGAAATGCCATAATATTCTAATTTTAAACAAGAGAAATTATGCTTGCAAAGGTACAAAAAATGCCCGTAATCATTATTTATTCTTCTCAAGTGAACTACCGCACGACTTACAGAATGCTGCATCTGCAGGATGATTGTCATCATTACAATCAGGACATGATTTCATAGGATTCGAATATTTCTCACTCATTACCTGGGCCGTTACAATACCTGTTGGAACAGCAATAATTCCATAACCCATTATCATTACCAGGCTGGCTAAAAGCTGACCCAGAACCGTATGGGGTGCAATGTCTCCATAGCCTACTGTGGTAAGAGTTACTATTGCCCAATAAATTGAAGTTGGGATATTATTGAAACCATTGTCTTTTCCTTCAATCAGGTACATCATAGTTCCGATAATGATCACTAACATCACAATAGCGAACAAGAATACTGATATTTTCACCAGACTTGATTTCAAAGCTGAAGTAATAGTGTTGCCAGCTTTTGTATATCTTGAAATTTTAAGAATTCTGAAAACCCTGAGTAAACGAAGTGCTCTGATAACCAGCATGCTTTGAGAACCAAGAAGAATTAGTCCCAGGTAGGAAGGGAGAATTGACAGGAAGTCAACAATTCCATAAAAGCTAAATATATATCGATGTGGTTTTCTTACCACATAAATGCGTACAGCATATTCAGCTGTAAATATTATTGTAATTACCCATTCCAGTATTCTTAGTAATTGGCGGTGTTCCTCATTAATGGTATCAACACTCTCCAGAATTACGGCTAATATGCTGATAAATATTGCAATCAGGAGAAAGACATCGAATGTTCTGCCTGCTTTAGAATCAGCCTGAAAAATTATTTCCCACAATCGCTGTTTTCGAGATTTATCCATGACTAAGATTTTTTCGTCTTTTTTCATTGCTCAAAAATAGTGTATCTATTTCAATAACACATCTCACCCATACTTCGGAGGTAAGAGCTTATACATAACAGGAGTAATTAACCTGGACATAAGAGTTGAACTAATGAGCCCGCCAATAATTACCCAAGCCAGTGGCGAATAAAGATTACTATTCCCAAGAGCAATTGGCAATAGCCCCCCAATGGCAGTCAGGGCTGTGAGAATAACAGGTACAAAGCGAATCTCACCTGCTTTCAATATTGCTTCATCTAAACCAATGCCCTTTTCCCTCAGCTGATTTGTAAAATCCACTAACAGAATGGAATTTTTTATTTCTATTCCAATGAGTGCTACAAATCCTATTGCGGCGGCAAAAGAAAGGGTATACCCTGTGAGGTAAAGCATAATGAGTCCACCCATTATACCCAAGGGGATGACAGATAAGACGATCAGGGTGCTCTTGAAGGTGCGGAATTCAAGAATCAAAATTGAGAAGACGCCAAAGATGGCAATCAATATGGCAGTTCCTATTCCTCCAAAGCTTTCCTGACGACTTTCAATTTCCCCGGATGGAATAATTTCAAATTCTGATGGGATGTTTAATGCTTCTATTTGAGCAAGGATTTCATTGGTAACTCTTTCGGTATTGAAACCGGTTTCAACATAGCATGAAAGCAGATTATACCGTTCCTGGTTGTAGTGTTCAACCAGTGTTGGCGAACTTTCAAATTTTGTACTTGCCAGCTGAGACAAAGGGATCAGACTGCCAGAAAGAGATGATATATATATCTGGTCAAGTGTTTCCAGGCTGTTTGCTCCATCATTCATCAATCTCACCTGAATGGGGTATTCTTTCCCGTCTGTTTCACGAAACTGGCCAACTTTCAGGCCAGCGAGAGCTAATCTTATTGTTCTGTCGATTTCTATTCCCGGTACTCCTAACATCCCGGCTTTATCATTATTTACCTCGAGCTTGATATTGGTCAGACTTTCGCTCAGGGGATTCCTAACATATATAGTTCCGCTTGTGGATTCCATTATGCTATCTATTCTGGCCGACCAATACTTGAGCATATTAAGGTCATTACCAATCAGTCTGAGGGCTACGGGGGGAGTTATAACCGAGCCATTTTCAAATTCGGTTACACGGATTTGTGCACCTGCGTAGGTATTTAATGTGTCTCTTAGTTTATCGAGAAACAGGGTCATCTCCTGCTGCTTGGTAAGGTTCATCTCACACAATAATTCCCCTATATTCGATTGTTCTCCCTTTTGGAATACATTGTAATAGACTTTGGGATTCCCCCTGCCAATGTTTGCGAAGTAGTAATTTATTTCGGCTTGCTCGCTCACCACTGATTCAACCAATTTTACGACTTTATTCGTTTCCTGAAGAGTACTACCTTTTGGAGTTTCAACAGTAATAAGGAACTGCTGCATGCCAGCTTTCGGAAACAGACTAAATCCAATAGTCTTTATCAGAAATAGTGAAGCTCCTACAAGAACCAATGCAGTAAAAGTAGTTTTCAGCGGATTTTTTAATGCCCATAAGAGTGCCCGATTATAGGTGATGTCGATAAGCTTTTGAAGTCCGCGTAGTATCATGTTGCCCTCTGGATCCACCTTGTCCTTGAAAACTAAACTGGAGATAAACGGTATGATAGTAAGCGCAACGAAAAGTGAGCCCAATACAATGAAGGCAATAGTAAAGGGTAAAACACGTATGTATTTGCCTGGTAATCCTGGCAGGAACATTAGTGGCAGAAAGGCAAACAGCAGAGTGGCTGTACACCCCAAAACAGCCGGACCAATTTGCCTGGTTGCCTTAATTGCCGCATCAAAAGGTTTACTTCCTTCACGGATCCATCGGGTTATATTTTCTACCACTACGATGGAATCGTCCACTAAAAGTCCAAGAGCAATGACAGCCCCAACGATGCTTAACTGATTGATACTAAATCCAACAAGGTATAATCCTGTAAGACCGATAAGGATAGACAAAGGTATGGCGATCATCACCACTCCTGATGCCCTTAGTCCAAGCGGAAGAAGAGTAATCAAAACCAATAATATGGCAAAAATGAAATCCCGTTGAAGCCTGCTCAATTTCTTTTTTACATTTTGGGATTGGTCAAAGCCACGCTCCAGTTTTATATTGGTCGGAAGGTTCTTTTCGAAAATCTCAAATTGCTCATAAATGCTGTTTCTGACATCATGAATGTTGAAATCCCCCATCATGCTGGCTGTGATAAAAACAGCTTTGGTCCCATTGTATCTGCCATAATACCGGAGATCTTCGTAATCCCATTTAACGCTGGCTACATCCTTCAGGTAGGTAACATTCCCATTCCCGGCACCTACAATTGTGTGCTCTATTTCAGTCAATGACTGATAGTTGCCGCTGGTTTTTATATTGTATTTCCTCGGACCCGACTCTATGCTGCCACCAGGAATATTTATGTTCTCGCTTTGAATAGCCTGAATTATCTGGCTGGGTGAAAGTTTGAGCAAGGCCATCTTAGCCAAATCAAGAGATATCCGAACCTCTTGTTCCGGAAAAGCAAGAGCTGCCGATTTTTTAACCCCTGGCAGAGTAGAGATTTGATCTTTGATCTCTTCTGCCAATCGACTGAGCTGAATATAACTAGCCGAATCAGAAACTAAAGCTGCCTGGATGATGCTTGTCTCGCCAGCATTTATTTTATGAGCCTCTATCAGATATAGCTCGTCAGGCAGATCAGGGCGAACAATCTGGATTTGGCGCTGTACTTCATCAAATTTTTTGTCCGGATCAGCATCAGCATTGAATTCAACAACCACGGAAGCTAAACCATCTTTCATCTCGCTCCAGGTCCGCCTTACCTGGTCGAGCTCCTTGAGTGATTTCTCAAGTTTGTCAACGATCAATACTTCCATATCTATAGGTGATGCCCCAGGGTAAAGAATGGTGACAGGGATAATCGGCATTGGCAAGTCCGGATCTTCTGCTTGTGGAATATTCATAAAAGCGTAAATCCCTAATGCCACCAGAAGGAGAAATACTACAATAGTAAACTGATGATTTTTGACGGAGAATTCAGTGATTTTCATGTCAGTATTCCTGGATTATCGGTTTATTTTTATCAAATCCCCACTCTTTAAATAAGACGATCCTGCAGTGACTACTTCATCAACATCAGCTAATCCTTTGCTAATGGCTGCTTGTCCATCGACTAACATGGCCAGTGTGACCTTTATTTTTGTTGCATGATGGTCAGGACCTGGAATAAAAACATAGCCCTCATGATTATTGATCTCAATAAGTGATTCAATAGGAATCAGATAAAATGAGTCTTGTTGAGCCGGCAATATCTCAAGCTTGGCAATAAATCCGGTAGCTAGATGTCGGTCAGTTGGATCGAGCTGTAACTCAATCTCATAGGTGCCGGTGATTGGATCTGACACTTCAGCTACTTGTGAAACCCGGGCTGTGAATTTGTCTCCTGGCCATGCATCCAGAGTCACTTTTGCTGAATCGCCAAGTTGAACCTTAACCATATCCCTGTCGGCTAGGCCTGTTCGAAGAATCCAGTTTTCTGCATGTATTCCAAGAATGTATATCGGATATCCGGGAGCTACGAGTTCATTCTCACGAATGATTTGTTTTAGAATGATCCCACTTTTTGGGGCTTTTATTTTGGAATGGTTGAGATTGAAATAAGCAGCTTCAAGAACAGATTTGGAGATATTCAAGGCAGTTTCAGCATTCTGTTTCATTTCTAATGTGGCCACGCTATCCTCATAGAGATTTTCAGCCCTTTCCAGATCGCGCAAGGCTTTTTGATAAAGGCTTTTAGCCTGGGCTACCTGGGCCTTGATCTCTGTGGTGTTCAGCTGAGCCAGGTCTTGTCCCTTTTTTACTATCATCCCTTCATCCACATAGGTCTGTTCAACTATACCCCCCGTTTTAAATGAGAGCTTAATCTCCTCACTGGTGGATACTATTCCGGTAGATCGAATAGGGTTTGAGACGGCGCCATATTCTACCGGGGCTACTCTCACTGGAATGACCTTTTCTGTGTGCTCCTTTTGTACTTGTGATTGACGGCATCCCCAGAATATGGCCGCAATAATGAATATGTAGAGATATTTAGTCTTCATGCTATTAAATGGTATTTATGGCGGTTGCTTTTTCAAATTCTGCATAATCCGATAGGTATCGGTACCGTGAAATGATAAGGTTTTCCTCAGCCTGAGTTAAGCTTGTACGGGCATCAATAAATGCTAGCAAGCTGGCCAGTCCTTCTTCATATTTTCGCTTTACCAGTCTGAAGCCTTCCTCAGCACTTTTCTTTTGAGCTTCTGCCGATGACAGAGCGCTTCCTGAAGTTTCAAGCTCCAATAAGGCGCTGGTAACCTGTAGTTTGATTTGTTTTTTTACTTCTTCCTTTTGATGCTCGATCATCTCTTTTTGAAGAAGAATTTGTTGGATTTTGCTTCGATTCTGAAATCCTCTGAAAAGATTCCAGGAGAGGAGGGCAGAAGCCTGAGCAAAATCAGAATCCTTATTTAAGGCATATTTTTCTCCTTGAAATCCATAGTCTGCCACAAGCATCAATTCAGGTAGTGCCCCGGCACGTTGCATTTTCAACTGATAATCAACAAGCTGTTCATAGGAATCAATCTTTTTGAGCTCTTCACGGTTATTGAGGGCTGATTGTGCATATGATTGGGCAGACTCAGGCACTAATGGAAGAGTACCAGGCCTATCTATCTGCAATACTTCATCCAGTGGTCTGTTTACCAGGAAATTTAAATATGCACCCGCTAGTTTATAGTTTTTCTCAGCTTCCTGGATTTGCTGATCAAATTTGATTATTTCTGTTTCTGACCGATACAATATATCTTTTGTGATTTTATCATTCTCGAAGAGTTTCTGATTGATTCTGACATTCTCTTCCAGTAAAATCCGCGATTTCCCAAGCATCTCTGTGATGCTTTTTGCCATAGCGGTCTGGTACCAGGCTTTTTTTATTTCTGCAATGAGTTCATGTTTGTATTGAAGTAAAGTAATTTGCTCACTCCGAACCAGTTCTCTTTTAATTAAAGAGTTATAATAAATGTCAGTGTTAAATACTGGCTGAACCAATCTGAGTTTTGTTTCATGCTCCTGAGGCCTGAGAAACATGAAAGAAAGGTTCTCAACAGGAGGAAAGCTGTTCTGTTGGATCAGTTGATTTAGCGTGGCGTAAACCGGATTCAGAAGATCGCCAATGGGCAGATCAATGGTTCTCCCTCCCTGTGATACTGAATACCGTGCTTCCAAACTGATGTTTGGAAAAAACAGACCCTTTGATTCTTTCAAAGCCTCAAGGCTCTTTTGGTAATTTGTTTCCTGTTGTTTAAGTCCCAGATTGTTTTCCAATCCTTCCTGAATATAGATTTCAAGAGGGCTCTGAGCCAGTGCTATTCGTGACATCAGATACAGACTTAGAAAGAAGATGAGTTTTGGTCTCATGGTAAGCGTTCTCTTTAGATTTTTGCTCGGAGATTTTGATAAATGGCATCAAATAGTCGCTTGGCCACGAGCCGATCATCCTCACTCGCCTCATTGTACAGATCTTCAGCAAAAGTGAAAATATCTTTCATCCGGGAGTTGAATTCATCCCTGGCTTTCTTCCCAATTGGCGTAATACCCAGGTTTATTTCTTTCTTGTTTCGCTCTCTGGATCTGGTGATCAAGTTCTTCTTTGCTAGCTTCTGAACCGTTTGAGAAATGGCACCACGTGTCACCCCCATAATTTCAGCTAAATTGGTAATGTTGATCCCTGGATTATCAGCAATCATTGAAACTGTCTGGATTTCTGTTAAATACACACGAGTTCCAACTCCCAAATCCATGGGCTTTTTTTCAAGGATGGAATAGACATGCAAGATGTTACGAAATGTGGCAACTAATTGACTTACTTCTAAATTCATATTAAATTGTATAGCAGCTATACAAAAGTAAGATTTTTTTATTTATTATGGTAGGATTCTTTCCATTCCATCTTTACAAATGCATCTATAAAGACATTACTTGATGCAAATTAGTAGTGTTTTAAGAATTTACAAATCCGATTTAGCCTAGCCTTACTCATACTTCAAAGGCTGCGATAAATTCATTCTGGCAATCCTGATTGTTTTTGATAATGATGTTAGGATAACTATCAGAAAGATTGCGACAAATGTTAATGGATATATCCACCAATTGAAGGATACCTTGTTGATATATGTCTCAAGTAATTTATTGCTTATAAATAAAGAAACCGGAATAGAAGCTAAATAGGCCAAAACCGCCCACTTGCTCACACTCCAAGTCATTTGCCAGATAATTTGTTTTGTTGCTGCTCCCAGAGTTTTACGTATGGCAATTTCCTTGGTTTTTCTCTGAACATAAAAAGTGATCATCCCATAAATTCCTAAGCAGGCAATCAAAATAGTCAAAAGCGTAAACGCAGTGACAAGAATTCCATTCTTAACATCCTTCTTATAAAGATTATCATAGCTTTCGTCAAGGTGATAATACTCAAATGGAGTAAGCGTATTATATTCATTCCATATTTCCTCTACCATTGACAAAACTTGTTGGTACTCTAAAGTTCTATACTTAATAAGAATCACTCCATCCGGAACTACGGATGAGGGGCTTTTCATAATTCTATAGATTTGGGGATCAATTTCTTCTTTAAGGCTACCCAGGTGGATGTCTTTCACAACTCCAATAACAGGCCCTTCATGTACTATGCTGCCATACCCCCCTAACTTGCAATATTCGTCAATAGGATTCTCCAGATTCATCTTTTTTGCAGCCGCTTCATTAACCATAAAACCTTCTATTGAATCGTTTGCATAGTCGTTTGAAAAGCTCCTTCCCAATATAACTGGAATCTCCAAGGCTTCGAAATAGTCAAAATCAACCTGAGAAAGAATGGCATCAAACTTAGATCCCTCATCATCAGAACAACTCTCCCACGTAAAACATCCACTACATCTGCTCGGTGCCATAATATTAAGCTTATCAATAGCTGAAACATTTTTAATACCTTGATTTTGTGTGAGTCTAATTTTTATCTGATCATAATTATCTCCCAGATTCTCTTTGATGGGTATAAAAAGAACATCCTCTTTATTGAATCCAAGGTCTTTGTTCTGCAGGAATTGCGTTTGTCGCAAAAAGAGAATACTGATAAGAACCAACACTGAAGCAATAAAAAATTGAGAAAAAACGAGGGCTTTCCGCAGTGCATCTCTTCCTGTGCCTTTTTGTCCGCTTCCTTTAATAACCTTTAGGGGACTACAACGCGACTGAATCAAAGCAGGGTAAGCTCCGGCAATTAAACCTGTGAATAGCAATATTCCCAGAGTACCACCAATCAATTTAATATCATTATAGTGAATCACAATTCCCGATTCCAGGATATTATTCAATCCTGGACGAAATAATTCAACCAGAATGAAACCCAGAATCAAAGAAATGGCTGAAAAGACCAAACTTTCACCTATGAATTGCAAGATCAATTGGATTCGACTGGAACCAACAACCTTTCTAATACCAACCTCTTTATACCTTCTTTCCATTCTTGCTGTGGTAAGGTTGATGTAATTAAAACAGGCAATGATCAGGATAAGGAGGGCAATTATTGAGAAAGATTTAATGTTTTGCCTATTGCCGGTAACATAAAAACTTCTCCATTTATTGTGCAAACCATCAAGATGGATTTCAGACATCTCCTGTAATTCGAAATGGACACCACCCAATACCTGAGGACAGTTATTTTCGGATGCAAAATTGGTTAATTTTGTTTCAAAAGCTGAAATATCTGTATCAGGCCTCAACTTGAAATATCCAGCGCTCATGAATCTACCCCATCCCGCAATAGAAAACCCTTGATCCAATAACAGATTATAGGGAATTAGGTAGTCAAACTGTAAGCTAGAGTATTTTGGAAGATCTTTAATAACAGCAGATACACGGACTGGAATATCATCAATAACTAAGGTTTCATTAATTACGTCAGTTCTCCCGAAGAATTTCATTGCCAGTGTTTCGTTTAAAACAATGGAGTAAACCTCATTAAATGCCCCTTTAGCACTACCGTGGATAAAAGGATAATTGAAAATTTCGAAAAAGCTGGTATCGCAAAAAAGACCATTACTTTCGTAAAAACCCAAGCCATTGGCCTCAAGGAAGGTGCTACCAGCATCTTCAAAAGTTGTTGCACTAATTACCTCCGGCAATACCTCACGGCTCTTCATGACCAATATCGCAGGAGAACCATCCATACCCTCCTGCATATATTTTGTGCCATAGCTCATTACCCGATATATCTGATCAGAATCTTCGTAATGTTTATCGAAAGATAATTCATGAGTAGTCCAGATGAGAATCATTAAAACTGCAGCAATGCCCACACTCAAACCAATCAGGTTGATGCTTGTAAATAATCTGTTTCGCAGACAAACTCTAAGTAGTGTTTTTAAAATGCTCTTTAACATGGGTATTTTGTTTCCCGTCTCTTCACAATATCAATGCCAATCGTGTAATCTGCAGAATATAAGCCTGTTTGAATTAATCTGCTAAATTAAGTGATTAATATTTATACAACTATGATAAAATATTCATCATAAATATAAAACTTGTAAACTCAAGTAAAAGATTATCAAATGAAAAAGCAGGGATCTGTACTAATAATTGATGACAATGAAGATTTTCTAGAGGCCATTCGACTGTTACTTATTGTTTGTTTTGAGAAAGTTGTTGTCTCGAAAAATCCAAACCTGATTCCGCGTCTTCTTGAAGAAAGAGATTATGAAGTAGTTCTCTTGGATATGAATTTTGCACGAGATCAAACATCCGGTAATGAAGGATTTTTCTGGATGAGGAAAATATTGGATTCCGCACCCAATACAAGTGTAGTACTGATTACGGCTTTTAGTGAAGTAGAATTGGCTGTTAGGGCGATTAAAGATGGAGCTACTGATTTTATAGAGAAATCATGGGATGAAAAAAAGATTTTTTCCACGATAATCTCTGCCAGCAAGATAAGCTTGGCAAAGGTTGAAATAAGCAGGATCAAGAGCAAAAAAGATCACCTGGCTGAGCAGCTCTTTGACAGCCATAAGATTTATAGAGGTAAATCACCAGCTATAGTCACAATCTATGACATGGTTTCGAAGGTGGCAAAAACCGATGCAAATACACTTATTCTTGGAGAAAATGGTACAGGGAAAGAGGTGATTGCCCATGAGATACACTATCAATCAGACAGAAAACAAGAAGTGTTTGTGAGCGTAAATGTATCAGCAATACCTGAAACACTTTTTGAAAGTGAGTTGTTCGGCTACACCAAAGGAGCTTTTACAGATGCAAAAAAAGATAAGGCTGGCAAATTTGAAATCGCGCATGGTGGTACACTATTCTTGGATGAAATTGGTGACCTGGACTTGAATTTGCAATCAAAGCTATTGTCTGCGATTCAAAATAAAGAGGTTTGTCGTTTGGGCTCACACAAGAATATACCCCTGGATGTTAGGTTCATATGTGCAACTAACAGACCATTGTATCAATTGGCTGATGAGGGACAGTTTCGCGAAGACCTTTTATATAGAATTAATAGTTTCGTAATTGAAATTCCTCCTCTTCGGGAAAGGCAAAAGGATATCCTGCCATTAGCAAAGTTCTTTCTGGACAAGTTTGCTTCCAAATATGGAAAACAAGAATTGAGACTAAAAGAAGATGCGGCTGGGAAAATCTTAAAGCATCCCTGGAAAGGAAACATTAGAGAACTCAGTAGCGTAATTGAGAAAGCCGTAATACTTGCTGATCAACCAACAATTGGTGCAAATGCTTTATTTTTGGGTTCAACAATGAGAACTCATCAACAGAGCTTTGACACCTTCGATTTGGCTGAAAATGAAAAACGAATTATTGTAAAAGCTCTGGAAAGATTTAAGGGTAATATCAGTGAAACAGCAAAAAACCTGGGTATAAACAGGGTCACCTTGTACAATAAAATGAAAAAGTATGGGATTTAGTCGTTTTAATCTACAGGCAGTACTGCAGATTCTGATACTCAGTCTTTCCGTGTGGGCATTCTTTTGGACCTTAGACCGGGAATATGTTTCGGTAACCAAGTGGTTTCTTTTTGCTGCTATCCTTTTTCAGGTTTTCATGTTGCTATTTCTTTTCTCCCGAACTAACCGGGAAATGGCAAGATTTTTCAACTCAATAATTAAAGTCGATTCCGGGATGGCTTTTGATTTACCAACACTTGGTAAGATTGACAGCAAGCTCTACGAATCAATGGAAAGAATAGTTGAGGTTATAAACCAATTGAAACTTGAAAAGGAGAGAGACCTTCAGTTCTATTCACAGGCAATTGAACGAATCAACACCGCGATAATTGCTTTTGATGAGAACGGTAAAATTTATCTGGCCAACAGGGCACTCTTGAAAATGTTCGAATTAGATCATATTGAGCGCTTAAATACACTCTCCGGTATTAAAGCTGACCTACCGCAACAATTTCAAAATATGCAACCTGGCCACAGCCAGGTAATCGATATCCAAACCAATAGTTTCAATCTCCAATTATTGGCTCATGTTAGTGATTTAATCAGTGAGGGTAATCAATTTCGCCTGATCGGGCTAAATGATATTAAACCTACACTGGATAAGAAAGAGACCGAATCATGGCAGCGATTAATACAGGTCATTAATCATGAAATCATAAACTCATTAGTACCTGTAAATCTCTTATCGTCAGGATTAATCATGGATTTAAAGGATGAGCAATCGGATATTATGGCTTTGTCGCCAGAACTGTATCAAAATATGACTACCGGTTTAAATACCATCAGGAATCGAAGCCAAAATTTAACCAATTTTGTGGAGAGTTACCGGCAAGCAATGCAGGTAAAACAACCTCAATATCAAAAGATACAAGTTTCAGAATTACTTGGCGGTATCTCTGATCTGTTTCGCGAGGAATTAAAAATTAAAAAGATCTCACAACAGACATATATTGATCCCTCCGATTTGATCATGGATTGCGATCCGGAATTAGTTGAGCAAATCCTAATCAATGTAATCAGGAATTCCATTCAAGCTCTTGATAAAAAAGAAAATCCATACATCAGAATTGAGGGTAGTAAATCGAATGATCAGGTTGATATCAAAATCTTTGATAATGGCTGCGGTATTGCCGTTGAAAATCTATCAATAATCTTTGCCCCTACGTTTTCAAGTAAGGAAAAGGGACTGGGAATAGGATTAAGCATGGCCCGCCGTATCATGAATCTCCACGAAGGAAGGATACAAGTCCATTCCTATCCTGGTAAAGAGACGGTTTTCACACTTAGTTTTCCTATAATACCTACAGCTAAAGACTGAAGCTTTAACTAATGCTTATTCACTTTTCCCCAAAAGTTTCTCCACATTTCTTTCCATTCCATCCTTCCAAATGCATCTTTATCAATGAAACATAAAGGGAAAAGATGCTTGTAAAAACTTAAGCAAGTGCGGTTTTTGGAATTTCCGCCACAATAGTACGCATCGAAGTGAGTATTACTGATGGTATTGCCTATCATTTGGTTGGCCTGCCGGATATAGCCGTCAAGGAAAGTCAGCAAAGTTTAGCAGCTGCTCAGGTCTAATATTTTTGGGAGGATAGTCCTTATTGTAGGAAATCCCTGTAACTAATAAAAGAGGTGTTCGTCATACTTGAAAATAGAAGTTACGATGCTAAAACAACTAATCAAACATAGTTTTAGGGCCTTTAGAAGACAAAGGGGTTATTTTGCAATCAATATTTTCGGACTTGCGGTTGGGATTGCCTGCAGCATTTTAATAACACTTTTTGTTCTGCATGAGGTCAGTTATGACAACTACCATGCAAACAAAAACCGTATTCACCAATTGGTGCTTCATGGCAAAATTGGTGGTCAGGAAATGGAAGTTTCTTCTACAGCTTCAATAATAGGGCCCACAATGGCTGAAGAGTTCCCCGGTGTAGATTCCTTTCTAAGAATTAATAATCGCTCAGGAGTAGTTTTGAAAAAGAATAGTCAAAGCTTTATTGAAGATTATTTTATCGAAGCTGATTCCTCATTTTTTGAGTTTTTCAGTATCCCACTATTAAGAGGAGACCCCAAATCAGTTTTAAGTTCTCCCAGGCAACTAGTAATATCTGAGAAAGTTGCAAAAAAAATATTTGGAGATGACGATCCAATTAATAAATCGTTAAAAGTCGGAACAGATAGCACCTTCTATACTGTCAGCGGAGTTTTTGGGCAGGTTCCGGAAAATACTCATTTTAGGGTAGAAGTTATCAGTTCGTTTATGACAAACCCGAGATCACGAAGCGAACAGTGGTTAGCCAATAGTTTCTCCACCTATGTGATGCTAAATCCAAATACCGACCCTGCTGATGTTGATGCAGCTATTCCCGCTATGCTTGCAAAATATGTTGGTCCTGAATTAGAAAGTTACATGGGAGTCAGTTTGGAAGAATTCTTTGAGCAAGGCAACAGATATAATCTTTATTTACTGCCAATTACTGACATACACCTTAATCCCGACATTCAACAACAGTTTGCCCGGGTAAGCGACCCGAAGTATCTGTATATATTTGGTAGTATTGCAATTCTAATCATATTAATTGCTTGCATAAATTACATGAATCTTTCAACAGCCCAAGCGGCAAGAAGGGCTCGTGAAGTAGGCCTTAAGAAAGTTGTTGGATCATCCAAAGCCATGCTTGTTAAGCAATTTATTGCGGAGTCAATAATCCTCACATCGATTGCACTATTCCTTGCTCTTATTATTGTTCACTTAGTTCTTCCATTTTTCGCTAATCTTCTTGGGCTTGAAATGCGACTTAACTATCTGGAGAATTGGTATATTATTCCCGGACTACTCATATTGGCAGTGATTGTCGGTTTTCTATCCGGTAGTTATCCTGCCTTCTTTTTGTCATCTTTCAAACCAATTGTCGTTCTGAAAGGTGGCCTTTCAAACAATATGAAGAATGGTAGATTAAGATCCATTCTGGTTGTCTTCCAATTTGGAATTTCAATCGCTCTGATAATTGGAACCACAGTCATGTTTAAACAAATAAACTTTCTTCTGAACAAAGATCTTGGTTTTAATAAAGAGCAACTATTAGTAGTACAGAGCGCAGGGACTCTTGGAGCTCAAATAGAAGGTTTTAAAGAAGATGTTAAGAAAATTCCAGGGGTGGCAATAGTCTCAGCATCAACTGCCGTTCCAAGCTATAACAATAACACCAATGGCTATCGGATGGATGGAAAAGATGATGCCTTCTTAATGGAAACCAATTGGGTCGATCTTGACTATTTTGAAACTTATGAACTTGCGATAGGGCAGGGAAGATTCTTCGAAGAAGAATTCACCACAGATCAGCAAGCCTGCATTATTAATGAGAGTGCAGTAAGGGAATATGATTTAAAAACTCCTTTAAATGAAAGATTTATGGAAGGAGATCCCAGAGGAGAAGAAATCAGTTTTATGCCGATTGTAGGAGTGGTAAAAGACTTTCATTTCAACTCATTACACAACCCCATTCAACCTCATATTATGCGATTTAAGGATGAAGGAATGAATTTTGGGTTTGTATCAATTAGGCTATTACCAACAGCTAATTCAAATACAATTGCTCAGGTTGAAGAGGTCTGGAAACGAATGACTGACAATAATCCTTTGCAATACTTCTTCATGGACGAGGATCTCAATCGCCTCTATAAAGGAGAAAAGCAGAACGCCACACTAGCCATCATTTTTTCGATGCTAGCAATCATTATTGCAGCTCTGGGATTGTTCGGTTTAACAACCTACACTCTTCAGCAAAGAACCAGAGAAATTGGAATTAGAAAGACCATGGGTGCCAGAATAAGCGACATTTTTATCCTGGTATCCAAGGAGATATTTATTCTAATCGGTATTGCGACACTAATTGCCTGGCCGCTAGTATTTTATTTCATGAGAAACTGGCTGGAGAACTTTCACTACAGAATTAAATTGGCTCCGCTTGAGTTTATCATGGGATTTGCAATTGCAATTCTGATAGCTATTCTGACTATTAGTTACAGAACAATAAAGACTGCCAGAACGAATCCGGCGGATTCTTTGCAATACGAGTAATTCCGGATAACAGGCGACACAAAATATCACTATTGCTTCTTAGGTAGAAAAATGCAAAAAGTACTGCCCTTTCCGTCATGTCCTTCAGTCAGAAGCTAATTTGTATCTAGGGTAAAGAAAGATTATCAGAACCCGTTCTTGGCAAGCGCTGAATATCATTCCCAATCATGCGGTTTAATCCATTTTGGGTTCCAACCCACATGATTCCTTTTGAGTCTTCAATGATAGCTGTAATGGTCCCCTGAGACAAGCCGTCTTCAGATGTCAATGTCTTGAACCCTAAGGTCTTTTTCTGTGCACTGGAACACAAAGAAATGGTACAAAATAGCCACAGGAGTACTGCATTTCTTATTTGCATAGGAATAGGTTTTCTACCTTTAGTTCGTAAAACCAAATCTACAAAAAAAGAGAGAGGAACTCTATACTAAAACTTTACGTTCATCAAAAAGTCCAATATTGCCAATTAGAAGCTTTCTGACACCGAGACTTATGCTACAACACACCATTCACATAAACCTCAGCGATATATCGATTATCAGGCAGGTGTGCAATATTGTACTTGTATGTCCCTCCTTCGGTCGTTGGGTACAAATCGTTTGAAACGGTTGGGTATTTGCTATAAGTGTTACAGCAGAGCTTCAAATGTGGTTTCTTAGCCTCGCCACTAATGCGTTTTGATTCCTAAAAGAAAAATGGGATAATTTTTCCATTTCATCCATCCAAATGCATCTGTATCTATATAACATAAAGGAAACAGATGCTTGTAAAAACATTAGCCAGTGCGGTTTTTGGAATTTCCGCCACAACAGTACGTATTGAAGTGAGCATTACCAGTGGTATTGCTTATCATTTAGTTGGCCTGCCGGATGTAGCCGTCAAGGAAAGTCAGCAAAGAATTGCAGCTGCTTTTGAAAGTATCCGAACAAAATGGCCAGGTAAGAAAGTGGTGATTAATATGGCACCAGCTGATATTCGAAAAGAAGGTGCAGCATATGATCTGCCATTAGCTATTGGAATACTTGCCGCAAATGGTATCATCCGGGAGGATAGTCTCTCTAAAATAATGTTCATGGGTGAATTATCGCTTGATGGAGAATTGCGTCCGGTAAAAGGTGTCTTGCCCATGGCAATCCAGGCCAAAAAGGAGGGCCTCAGGTTTTTAATCCTGCCAGAATCGAATGCTCGGGAGGCTGCGGTAGTTCAGGATATCGATATTATTGGAGCCAGGAACCTGAAAGAAGTAGTTGATCATTTAAATCAACAGACAATAATCAAGCCTGCCTGTCTCGATGTGAGGAAGGAGTTTTCTGCACCATGGGATATCAATGGATTGGATTTTGCAGATGT
>JABHCC010000199.1 GCA_018669475.1 Bacteroidota bacterium
TTCCAGTTCTATAATTACGAGCGACCGCATCAAAGCCTAGATTATCGGGTACCCGCTGATGTTCATTTTAGCTAATCACCCGACACGTTTATCCACCTTAACTTTGTCATTTTGTGGTCTTGACATTGGGGTTCACTATAAACCAAACGGATATGGGCGGGTATCCACCCTTCAGAACCTCTACCAATTGTGTCGCAAATTCTAAACCATCAGCATTTGAATAACTAATGAAACATTCTCGAACACTCATCTATCATATCCTTATAATATGGAACTTATGCCTATGTAAAAAGCAACTAAGCAGATCTAGTGCTGTGCTGGTAATCCAGATTTAAACATATAAAGGACTCTTATCCACCTACCAAAGCCGGAACACTAAACAATTATACCTGCACACAACTTCATATCATGTGCGAAACCAGACAAAAGGGATCCCTACATTAGTTGAAGAACAAATGCTCACATACACCCTAAAAATAACTGAAAATACATCAGTTTTTTTCTGAAATTTATTTGCTTTGCTCTAAACGATGATAAAAGTTGATTTACTGTATAATTAAGAAAAATGTCTAATGCAACTTTATCATTATTGATTGACAAACTGTATAATGCTGAATTCTTGGAATCATTGCTAAGCGGAATAAATATTCCGTCACTTGATAGCAATGACCCTATCGGTATTCGATGGGAAGAAATCCCATATTTTTTGCCTACTACGCTTCCTAGATCTAGTTTCAAACTAGAAACATCCGATGGCGACTATTTGTTAAAGCTAAATTGTAAGAATAGTCAAATTCACAGAGAGGGGACAATATGTAGAATATTAAACTCAAGAAATTATGCTAACCTTATTGCTCCACAGATAGTTGCAATGGAGCCAAACATAATCATCTCTGGAGGAAAAAACTGCGGGTGGCTTTTAACCAAGTGGATTAAAGGCACTCCTGTTTCCCAATCTGATATTGAAGATATCACCATTCCTTTTACCAACAGCTTGATTGAATTGCATACCACTCCCGTAAAAAAATATGATGTGCAATTACTGTTTTCAACCCTACTTCCAAATGATGACATTGCCTTTTCCATACTGCGTGAGAGACGTAGGCAACATTTTAACGATCTTCTGAATATTTGTGGGAGCTATATAAAACCTAGCATATTATTCTTTCAAGATATTGTAGACAAGATGTCGTTTTCTCCTCACCTATCCTTTATTCATGGGGATTTACACATAAATAATATCAAGAAATTGGGTCAAAAAAACAATACAGGAACAAAACTTCTTTTATTTGATTGGGAAGATGTCAGTATAGATCATCCATTAAGTGACTTAGCTAACCTAATGTTTTCAGAAAACTTTTCTATGGCAAGCGTAAATTGTTTAGAAAGTTATATTAATCTTTATAATAAAAAACACTCTAGAGGGTTTCCGCTCTCTTCAATTGATGCATGGCTATTGTCATCTGTGTGGTTTTCGAGGAACCTGCATTGGAAATTACAATCAAGCCCTGATGAGACACATAGATATATCGAAATGAAAGCATCTGATGTTGCACTAACCATAATAAGAGCTATTGAAACTTTGAACTATTTGTAGAACTACCATTTGCAAATTGCAATCTTATTCCTTTTGTGCGATAAGGCGATATTGCCTCGCCGATTTCTTCAATACGCTGTGCGGCGCAGATTCAACACAGGCTAACCAGCCGCGCTACGCGCGAAACGCTTAAAGGCGTGATGCGCTTTCCCCCCCCCACGTCGCTGAGGGAGAAATGCGCTATGTAGATTTAATCCGCATCCCACTCGGATTCCCATTCCACGTGCCCATCAGCAACGACTAATGCCTGACGGAAGAAAGCCAACTGGTAACCGAAATGCTGTCCGTCCGCTGTTTCGATGTTGCCTATGTAGTACCACCATTAGGTCTAGAAGTCGGAATGCGCCCCCTTGTCTAGGGGTAGCATCCGTTTGAGCAAAGGCGGCGGCTTCGCTCAAATTAGCGACTAGATTGGCAGATGGGAGAGTCTCTTCGGTAGGCCTGCAGAGGGAAATGCCTAAGTAAATGGCTACGGAAAGTATGAGTAGGAGGAGGATGTAGAGTTCTTTGTTCATAGGAAATATTTGTGCATCACATCAGGGGATAATATTTTCTCGTAGTTTGCCAAAGTTTCTACAGAGTTGTATAATCATGTTTGTATTGACATCTTATTGCATAATACAAATTTAAGCGTTTAAAAACCATTTTCATAGGAGGAAATTTGTGTCTCCAACCGTAAAAATAAAACTTGGAAATCTTTTTGATGGAGCGTCAGACTTAATAGTTTTGCCTTGCTCAACTGCTGGGAATATAACAGGGTTTGTTGCTTGATCATTGAGGCGTTATTCTATCCCTCGTCCTATGAAAGGCATGGAACTCGGACAAGTTGAATTATTACCATTTGAAGGAGGGGAGAATATTGCTCAATTCGTCGCTTTTGCAAGATCTGTTACAGGAATGACTTCTAATGAAAATGCTATTGAAAATATTGGTTTCACACTAGGCGAATTTACAAAGCAAGAGACCTCTGTGCGCGTCATTTCTGTGCCATTGTTGGGGGCTGGATCTGGCGGATTAAAGAGTGAATCTGTTGTTGCGGCTCTAACAACGGGTTTTAGTAAATCCGCTGACGAAAACGCAACATTATTAATTCGTGTATTACACCAAGATGTTTTTAATCGCTTGCGCGATAATCGGCCCACGCTGGCTGGAAGACGAAAAAACTCAAATCGGATTTTCATTAGCCATACATCAAACACGGATGAAGCGGTTGAATGGGTGGAAAACCTTGCTCTATTCTTGATTGACAACGGCATTCAAGCTCGGCTAGATAAGTTTCATCTTCGAAGAGGAATGGATTTACCTCAATGGATGTGTAATGAACTTTCACTTGCCCAAAAAGTAATTATTGTTTGCGATGAGACATATAAATTAAAGGCAGACGGAAGGTTAGGCGGTGTAGGTTGGGAAACAATGATAATTCAAGGCGATGTAGCAAATCTTCCTCCCGCCAGCACAAAGTATCAAGTTATTGTAAGAACTGATGATATTCAAAAGGGTATGCCTCTGTATCTAAAAACAAAGTACGCTTTCCATGCGCCACCATCAGATAAAGCGGATTCTTTCCAAAATGAACTTTTACGTGAACTTTTAGATTTGCCACTTGATGAACGAATTGAAACCAGAGAATTTTCTGTATTAAATTAAATCCACTATACTGCACATGGTTTCTGGTAGGCCAAAAACGACTTACACAGCGCGCGTGGATAGTGCGATTCTCTCCGTCTAAAAGTTTTTTCGTGACTTTGGAATTTGCCCGTCTCTTAGGCGAGTTCTCTTCCCTCCAAACGCCAGTAACCAAAACCATTAGCCTTAAAAGACGGTCACTCTTAAAACCAAAAAGGACGCAAATCTAAATCGATTCACACCTCCTTTTTGGTTTTAAGCCCCGTACATGGGGATAACCAGATTTGACTTCACCATATATTGTTGTCTATTGTGATTATATCGCCAGCGTTATGTTTAAATTAAATATCTCCCAATCGTTGTTGTAGCGCTTATGCTCCATAGTATTTCTACTTCAGGCTATTGAAAAAACTGAAGTAGAAATATTGGTTTATATTATTTCCCACAGATAAGCTCAATAGACTGTAAAAGGGCGAGGAACCTGTTCGGTTTCATCACCCTTTTTGCGTTTATTGCCCATATATAGGTACAACCAACCTAGCCCTCACCATATATTGTTGTCGCTTGTGATTACTTAGCCAATATAAAAGACTGGGGAAGGTCTCGCGAGACTCCTCGAATTCATCTACACCATCACAGTTACCTGCTTAGCGCGGTATAAATCAAATATACGGGTATAAATTTCGTCCTCAAGCGTAGGCGGCAACGTAGGCGGCAA
>JABHCC010000200.1 GCA_018669475.1 Bacteroidota bacterium
ACGATCATTTACACATAAAAAGATTGGGCTTGTTGGCCGCTCCTCTGATTGGCTTGTGCATTCAATACCAGATCTTAATGAGTTAAGAGCTAAGTTTGGTTTTAGAGTAACTATTTTTGACTGGGCTGACCTTGTTGATCCAATGGAAGCAAGTAAATCAAAAGATTTTATCGATTATTATCAAGGATATGGAAAGGCTGAGTTTGAGAATCATAGCCGGATTGATTCATTATTAGCCCAAATATATCATGAGAATGAATTAGACGGAATTGCAGTCGAATGTTTTCCCCTGGTAAAAAAACATGCTTTAACTGCTTGCCTTTCACTTGCCAGATTTAATAATATTGGAATGCCGGCTGCTTGTGAAGGGGATCTGATTAGCCTCGTCGGTATGATCTTTATTCGGCAACTTACCGGAATTATTCCATGGATGGCAAATTTGTCGGGCGTATTTGCTAAACATGTTGAGTTTTCTCATTGTACTGTTGCTCTTGATCAGGTTGATGAATATTCTATCACTACTCATTTCGAAACAAATTTAGGATTGGCAATAGCGGGTGTCTTTGATCATAAGGACCAATACACTGTTTTTCGATGGGATAAGAGATTTGAGCAGTGTTTTATTGCAACAGGGCACGCAGAGAAACATGAGAATCAAAACTTTTCTTGTCGCACACAATTGAGATTAAAACTATCAGATTCAGATACTAAAAGGTTGCAACATAATCCTTTAGGGAATCATCACTTAATTCTACGAGGTAATTGGAGTGAAATTCTGATTATCGCATGTGAATACCTAAATCTCACAATTATATAGAATTCCTGCTCGAATAAAGAATTACGACTAAATAGTTAGTTGCTTATTTAACTATATAGTTAACTTAGCGCAAAACTATTTAGATGTACAGCATAAGCAGTAAACTACGCGTCCCATTTATTCTATTAATATTATTTTGTTTTGGCATCCATAAGTCCTTTGCTCAAGAACCGCAAGAGCCGCAGGATACTCCGGAAATTCAGGATACTCTGACTATGGTTCAGATGTCATTATTGGAAGGGAAGTTACTGGAAAGCAGAGATTTAGTTGGAAGATATTTAATTGAACATCCTCAGAACTCTCTTGCATGGTATTTAAAGGGAATATCGCACAGGCAATTGAAGGAATATCCTCAGGCTCAGAGTAGTTTGAGAAAAGCATTACAGCTTGATTCGCTGAATCAGCTTTATCTGCAGCAACTGGCTAGTTTGCTTTATGAATCGGAAAAGTATGAAGCTAGTTTAGGATTGGCAGATACTCTGTTAGTTATCGATCCGGGTAACAGAGGATTTATGATATTGAAGGGACAGAGTTTACAACGTCTGAATTTACTGTATGAATCACGCGAAGTATTTTATCAACTCTATGAAGATGATACTCTGAACACATGGAACATTAAACAACTTGCATCCTTAAACACCCGTATGGATAGTGTTACGGAAGCGATATTCTGGACAGAAAAAGCTGTTGCAATGGACAGTATGGATATGCGATCTTACATACGCTTAGGCAGTCTTTATGTTAGAGCAGAAAAGTATGAGGAGGGCAGGGAAGAGCTTACAAAAGCCATTTCCAGAGATTCATCACAAGCACTAATATTTCGTTTCAGAGGAGCTTTATCAATAATGGGTGCATTGTTTTCTGAAGCGGAACATGATTTCAGTATGGCTATTCACTTAGGTGATTCAACTGCATTTAGCTTCAGGCATTATGGTTTATCTCTGTTCAAACAATCGAAACACCTTGAGGCAATTCCTGTTTATCAGAAAACAATTAAATTAGATCCTGAAGATGCCCAGGCATGGTATTATCTTGGATTTTGCTATAAATGGAATGAAGATATCCCAATGGCTATTCAGTGTTTGGAAAAGGCCTTAGAGCTTTCTGTAACACCAAGTATATCTGATGTATATATTGGTTTAGGACAGTTTCATGGATTAAACAGGGATTTTCAAAAGGCTATTCATAATTACAGCAGGGCTTACGAATGGGATCCCGAAAATGCTATTCCTTTGGCTCAACTTGGTATGCTTATAGAAGAATCAGGAGGAGAAAAGAAGCATGCCAGGAATTACTACAAGGCATTTATAAAACAAGCAAATCCACTTGAACATACATACTTGATACAATACCTGAATAACAGGATTGATATTATTAATGAAGGTTTGTTTATGGAGGGAAAACTTGAAAAAGAAAACTAATAGAAGCAATATTTGGTGAGTTAGGCATATTCTCTTATTTTAGAGCCTTATTCGAATGAACTGATAATGCTACTTAAAGGCTTGATACGTAAGTGTTTGCAAATGCAGGGTTGGGAGTTGATTGGAGAAAGACCAGCTTTGAAGAAGTTTATTTTTATTGTTGCTCCCCATACCAGTCAGATCGATTTTATCCATGGAAAAATATTTTGTTCATTATTGGGAATGAAGCCCAAGGTTATGATCAAAAAGGAATCTTTTTGGTTTCCTCTCGGATTATTACTTAAAAGTCTGGGTGGATTACCAGTGGAACGAAGTAGCTATCAAAGTCTGGCAAGAAATCTGGTCAAAACCTTTGATGAGTCGGATGAACTGATTCTGGTTATAACTCCCGAAGGTACCCGAAAGAAGGTAAGCCGTTGGAAAAGGGGCTTTCACTATATCGGCAGAGCAGCAAATATCCCGATAGTACTGACCTATATTGATTACAAGACCAGGCGCATGGGAATTGGTCCAACAATAGAATTAAGCGACAATTTTCAGGAGGATATAAAAAAGATAAAAGCATTTTACAGAGGAATGGAGGGACGACATCCTGAACTCTTTAGTGCTGAAGACTAAAACCATCCTGTCATAATGAAAAGGGTTTTACAAAAACTATTGGCTAGAATCTTACTGTTAATTTCAGGTTGGAAATTAGAGGGAGAAGTTCCTGACATAAAGAAATGTGTAATTATCGGTGCACCACACACAAGTAACTGGGACTTTTTCTTTGGGATGCTTTACAAGTTACATTATGGATTGAATATACATTTTCTGATGAAGGAAGAACTGTTCAGTTTCCCTTTCAAAAGATTTTTTCAAACAGTTGGTGGCATTCCGGTTAACAGACATAAAAAGAATAATCTTGTTGAAACACTTTATAAAAAGTTTACACAAGAAGATCAGTTCCAGTTGGCATTGTCTCCCGAAGGAACCAGGGGTAGGGTGAAAACATGGAAGAGAGGATTCTATTATATTGCCACAAAAGCCCAAGTACCCATAGTGTTGGGATATATGGATTATGGTAGAAAGGTTGTTGGTGTTGGGCCTGTTTTTTATCCGGGAAGTGACATTGACGAGGATATGGCAGCAATAAAAGATTACTACTCTACAATACAAGCAAAATTTCCTGAGCAGTTTTGTGTTCAGTATGATTCAGTTCAAACAGAGGCAGAAATTAATGGATAAGCTAAGATTACTTCTGATACAGCCCGATCTTGCCTGGGAAGACAAAGCGGAGAATTTAGCCTGTATTTCTGCTTTGATAGAAAAGAGAACTCAGGATGCAGATATAATTGTACTTCCCGAGATGTTTTCTACAGGATTTTCTATGAGGCCTGTGGAATTGGCTGAAGGTATGACTGGAAAGACTATTCAGTGGATGAAAGAAAAAGCTCAATCGACAAATAGTCTGCTTACAGGAAGCTTAATTATTGAAGAAAATGGTTTATACTATAATCGGTTTCTGGCTTATTCTCCTCAAGGATTAGTTGCTCAATACGATAAAAGGCATCTTTTTAGAATGAGCGGTGAGGAAAGTTCATATCAGTCTGGAGATCAAAGGATTGTTTTTGAATGGAAAGGGTGGAGAATTCTACCCCAAATATGTTATGATCTTCGTTTTCCGGTATGGATCAGAAATCAAAATGATTATGATTTGGCCCTGTTTGTTGCTAATTGGCCCGCACCACGAAGGGATGTATGGAGAAGTTTGCTAATTGCCAGGGCCATAGAAAACCAGGCTTATGTTGCAGGAGCTAATCGGGTTGGTATGGATAACAAAAAGATAAATCATATAGGTGATAGCCTTATTATACATCCGAAAGGAAATATTATACAAGAAATTGATTCAGAACAGCACGGACTGCTTGAATCAAGCATATCACTTAATGAATTATCATCTTTCAGAAAGAAATTCCCAGCTCAGCTTGACCGAGATGAATATCATATTACCTGATCAGAGCTTGATGTAATATCTGAATAGGGTGAAGTGCTTCTCTACCTGTTCCGTCCATTATTTGATGCCGGCAACTTGTTCCTCCTGCTGCAATTAAACTATCCTTTGGAGCTTTTCTAACTGCAGGGAACAAAACCAGTTCACCCACTTTCATCGATAACTCATAATGTTCCTTCTCATACCCAAAGGATCCTGCCATTCCGCAACAACCTGATGGAATTTCTTCAACTGAATAGTTTTCAGGGAAACTCAGAATGATTTTGGTCGATTCGGTTGATGCAACAGCTTTCTGCTGGCAATGACCATGCAGCATTATGTGTTGTTTCTTCGTTGTAAAGGACTCTTGTGTAATTTTACCAAGCTCAATCTCATTTGCAAGAAATTCATCAATCATAAAAGAATAAGAAGCAATTTTCCTGGCATCATCCTGTAAGTATGAATCACAAAGATCAGGATATTCATCTCTGAATCCAAGAATTGCTGAAGGCTCAATACCAATCAGAGGTACTGATTCTGAAATTTTCTCTTTGAGCAATATGATATTACTGTTTATTATCTTTTTAGCCTGTTTGAGTAGGCCCTTTGAAAGAAAGGACCTTGCGCTTATTTCATGAGGAATTAGTATTATCTGATAACCAAGTTGCGCTAACAATTCTACGGTTTGCTTCCCTATATGAGCATCGTTATAATCAGTGAACTCATCAATGAATAAGCAAACCTGTCCGATAATATTCTCGTTCACAGGATTTATACGTAATAGCTGCTTTTTTACAGTACGGTGAAAAGGCCTGCTTGAAATTGCAGGTAAACTTCGCTGCTGAGCAAATCCGGTAAGAGATTTGAAGATCCCAGAACTTACTCGCCCTTTCATGAATAGATTAGCCAGGCGTGGAGCCAAAGCGCCGAGACGGTTAAGACTGGTAATATTGGCTATCAGTCTGGTACGTAATGGTATACTGTGAGTCTCATACCAATGAGCCATAAACTCTGCTTTAAGTTTGGCCATATCCACACTTGATGGACATTCACTTTTACATGCTTTGCATGAAAGGCATAAATCCAGGATTTCATATATTTCGGGATGGTCAAAGTTCTGCGATGCACTGTCGGGCTTGGAAAGAAACTCTCTAAGAATATTTGCTCTGGCACGAGTTGAGTTTCTTTCATCCATACTTGCCTGATAAGAGGGGCACATTGTTCCGCCAATAATGTGACTTTTCCTGCAATCTCCTGAGCCATTGCATTTTTCAATGGCTCTCATGAAACCCTGAGTTGAGCTGAAATCAAAGAAGGTATCAAATTCAGGTGTTTCCTGGTCGGGTTCATATCTTAATGATTCATCCATTGGAGGACAATCAATTATTTTGCCCGGATTGAAGAGATTATTAGGATCAAAGCTGTGTTTCATCTCTTTAAGCAGCCCATAAACATGTTCGCCAAAGAATTCTTTAATAAATGATCCACGCAAACGTCCATCTCCATGTTCCCCACTAAAACTACCCCGATATTTTTTAACAATAGCAACTGTTTCTTTGGCTATCATTTTGAATTTTTCAATATCCTCAGATTTCTTGAGATTTAGTACAGGTCGCAGGTGTAGTTCTCCAGTGCTAATATGAGCGTGATATACACAAGTCATATTATTATCTTCAAATACTTTCTCTATTTCAGCGATGTACTCAGGAAGTTGTTCAACATGTACTGCTGTATCTTCAATTACTGTAACGGACTTTTCATCTCCGGGAATATTGCTTAGCAATCCTAATCCTGCTTTTCGCAAATTCCATACTTTGTTGACGTCATTGTTTCGTACAATCGGAAATGCATATCCAAGGTTCTTAGCTTTCAGGTCATTGATTGTTTTCTTAAGCTTTGTATTAAGTTGAGCTTCACTGTCTTCTGCAAATTCAATAATAAGAATTGTTCGAGGCTCCCCTTCTACAAAAAACCTGTTTGCCTCCTGATCTTTGTTAGATTTAGTACAATCCAGCACGGTTGAATCCATCAGTTCTACCGCTTTAGGATTATTTTTAAGTACAAGCAGGTTAGCCTGAAGGGTTTCCTGAATACCTGAGAAATGCCCGCATAATAAAGCCAGATGCGGGGGTGGGAGAGGAACCAGGTTAAGTTTTATTTTTGTAGTGAAAACCAGAGTGCCTTCCGATCCACTTAGCAAAGTACAGAGATTAAATTTATCGCCATTTTGCTTGTAAGGTGCGTGTCTGAGCAGTAGATCAAGAGCATAGCCAGTATTTCTCCTTGTAATTTCAGGATCAGGATAATTCTCAATTATTTCTTTTTGATTAAAAGAAGACTGAAGTATCTCATGTAGTTTGCGATAAATTGAACCTTCATGTGTGTCCTGGGATTTCTTTTTGTTCAGCTCCTCAATTGAAAGATCTTTGAAGTGCGCTTTAGATCCGTCACTTAGTAGACCTTCAATTTCAAGCGTGTGATCACGGGTGCTGCCATAAATCAGGGAATGAAGTCCGCAGGCATTATTTCCCACCATACCGCCTATCATACAACGGTTAGCTGTTGAAGTTTCAGGACCGAATAAAAGTCCAAATTCAGCTAATTTTTTGTTAAGCTCTTCTAAAATAACACCAGGCTCTACCCAAACATATTTGTCTTCAATATTTATTTCCAGGATTTCATTCATGTAACGCCCGGCATCTACAACAATGCCACTCCCTACTACCTGGCCTGCAAGCGAAGTGCCTGCCGCACGCGGAATAAGGGAGCATTTATTCTCAATCGCAAACAAAATTAGCTGACGTATATCAGCTTCATTTTTAGGGAAGGCAACAGCTTGTGGAAATTCCTTATATACTGATGCATCAGTGGCATAAATTGTTCGATGGATTATATCGTAATATAGTTCGCCATCCAATTTGTTGTTAAGAAGGGATAAAGTTTGTTCAGTCACTTCTGGCATATTTGATATTCCCAAATATAGGAAAAAGAAAAGGGTGATCTGGAAAGATCACCCTTCAATTAGACTATGTTAGTTTTATAAGATCTTCATGTCATCGAGGTCTTTCATTACTGATTTAACTGAATTTGCAGAGTCAGCCAGCATTTTTGTTTCTTCCTCATCCAATTCTACTTCAATAATTCTTTCAATACCATCCTTCCCAAGAATTACCGGTACACCTAAATAGATGTCTTTCAAACCATATTCTCCATTTAGATAGGCACATACAGGGAAAATTCTGTGCTGATCACGAACGATAGCTTCTACCATAGTTGCTGCTGCAGCACCAGGAGCATACCATGCTGAGGTACCCATTAATTTAACAAGTTCCCCACCTCCCTTTCGTGTTCTGTCAATAATTTTATCCAGAGTGTCATCGCCTAGCAACTGAGTTACAGGAATACCGGATATTGAGGTATACCTTTTTAGTGGAACCATTGTATCACCATGGCCTCCGAGCAGCAAGGCATGACAAGCATGTGGCGAAACATTGAGGGCTTCAGCAAGAAAAGCTTTATAACGTCCTGCATCTAAAATACCAGCCATTCCAAATACCTTATTTGGTGTCTTATTTGCTGCAAGATAAGCTGCATATGTCATGACGTCCAATGGATTTGAAACAACAATAATAATTGCGTCAGGGGAGTATTTCACAGCCTTTTCCGTTACCTCTTTTACGATTTTGGCATTAGTTTTAATCAGATCATCACGAGACATGCCAGGTTTTCTTGGTATACCAGCTGTAATAACAATGACTGATGAATGTGAAGTTCGCAAATAATCATTTGTAACACCAATTACTCTCGTGTTAAAAGTATTAATTGAAGATGTTTGCCAGATGTCGAGGGCCTTCCCTTCAGCAATTCCCGGATTAACATCTACTAAAATAACTTCTTTTGCAAGGTCTTTGTGAGCGATAACATTAGCAACAGTAGCTCCAACATTTCCAGCTCCAATAACGGTTATTCTTTTTTCCATATCTTATTCAGGTTGATATTAAAATTTTATTGAGGTTTCCATGTCTGTTTGGTCAAGAAACCATTTTGTGTTTTGAGACTTTGGACGTTCAATTGGTAATCCAAATGCTCTATCCCAAACCAGTTGTGCTAGCACACCCATCGCTCGTGACACTCCAAATAGAACTGTGTAGAACTCATGTTCTTTAATACCATAATGTATCAACAGAGCTCCGGAATGAGCATCGACATTTGGCCATGGATTTTTTATCTTTCCTATTGAACCTAAGATTGGGGGAACTACCTCATATATTCTGCTGATAACTTTGAAAAGCGGATCATCAGGCATATAGCGCATAGCAAACTCTCTTTGCGCTGAATAGCGTGGATCAGTTTTCCTGAGAACAGCATGTCCATATCCTGGTACAACACGTCCTGAATTTATAGTATCCTTAACATATTCAGCAATCATTTCCTTTGACGGATCTTTTGTTCCCAGCTTATCCATCATTTCGTATATCCATTTTATTACTTCCTGATTTGCCAAGCCATGCAATGGGCCTGCCAGACCCAACATTCCAGCTGCATAGGCCTGATAAGGAGTGCTCAATGCCGAACCGACAAGGTGAGTTGTGTGGGCAGATACATTTCCACCCTCATGGTCAGCATGAATAACCATATACAATCTAAACAATCTTCTGACCTCGTCGCTATCATATCCCATCATATGTGCCAGGTTGCCAGCCCAGTCCAGTGTTGGATCTGGCTCAATATGGTCACCATCATGATATGTTCGCCTATAAATATAAGCTGCTATTCTGGGCAAGCGTGCCAAAAGGTCCATAACACCTTCATATGTAGAATCCCAATACTCTTTTTTATTTATACCTGATTCATAGGCTGTTTTAAACTTCGAGCTTTTTGACATTGCTACGATACCGGTTACATACTGAGTCATTGGATGAGCATCCTTTGGTAAGGCATCGATAACATCAAATACATGTTTTGGTATATGTGCTCTTTTTTGCCATTCATTCTGAATGTATTTTACATCTTCAGGGGCGGGTAGTTCATCCATGAGCATGAGGTAGAATAATCCTTCAGGTAAAGGCTCTCCATCTTCACTTGCTCTGGGCAGGAGTTTTTGTAATTCAGGAATAGAGTATCCACGAAAACGAATACCTTCCTGAGGGTCAAGTTTTGAAGTACAGGTTAGTAGACTTACAATACCTTTCATGCCTGTTAGAACATGCCCTATAGTCACCTCGCCAATTTTTACATCAGAATACTCACGCTTAAGTTTCTTTATTACTTCTGCTTTTGGGAGTGCTTTGTCAATGAATTTTTGTTTAATTGGTTCCATATGTAATAGAATATTTTTTATTGAAATTTTTTATTGAAATTTCTTTCAATTGCTGAAAAGAAATCTTCAGTACTCAGGTAATGTTTTGCTTCAAGATTATCGCCATGCATAACTAGGGCTAAATCCTTGGTCATCTGTCCGCCCTCAACCGTTTCAACACATGTCTGTTCAAGTTTTTGCGCAAAATCTATCAATTCATCATTGTCATCCAGTTTGCCTCTGAAGGCTAACCCTCTTGTCCATGCGAAAATAGAAGCAATAGGATTTGTAGAAGTCGGATTCCCTTTCTGGTGTTGGCGGTAATGCCTGGTAACGGTACCATGTGCAGCCTCTGCCTCCATTGTCTTACCATCCGGAGTAACCAGAACTGAAGTCATCAAACCCAGTGATCCAAATCCTTGAGCAACAGTGTCGGATTGAACATCACCATCGTAATTTTTACAAGCCCAAACATATGCACCTTTCCATTTCAGAGCAGCGGCAACCATGTCATCAATAAGTCGATGTTCATAATGGATGCTTTGTTCTTCAAATAATGCTTTATAATCCTGTTCAAATAGTTCCTGGAAAATGTCTTTGAAGCGACCATCATACTGCTTAAGAATAGTGTTTTTTGTAGATAGGTACAGTGGCCATTTTTTACTCAATGCCATTTTGAAACAGCTATGGGCAAACCCTCTTATAGACTCATCTGTATTGTACATGGCCATCGCAATGCCGTCACCATCAAAGTCATACACCTCGTATGATTCTGCTTCGCCGTTCTGTGGTTCAAATTTAATGGTGAGTTTTCCTTTCCCTTTAACTAGAAAATCTGTTGCTCGGTATTGATCACCAAATGCATGACGCCCGATGCAGATAGGATGTTCCCAGCCAGGTACAAGGCGGGGTACATTTTTCATCAGTATGGGTTCTCTGAAAACCGTACCACCTAAAATATTTCGGATTGTGCCATTTGGTGATTTCCACATTTTTTTAAGATGAAACTCTTCAACTCTCGCCTCATCAGGTGTAATGGTGGCGCATTTAATTCCAACACCAACTCTTTTGATAGCTTCTGCGGCATCAATGGTTATCTGGTCATTGGTTTCATCCCGGGATTCCATTCCTAAATCATAATAGTCGATTTTCAAATCGACGTAAGGAAGTATTAATCTTTCCTTGATCATTGACCAGATAATCCTGGTCATCTCATCCCCGTCCATTTCTACGACGGGATTTACTACTCTAATCTTGTTCATTTTTTAATATTGGCTAGGTATGATAAAGATACCAAAATATTTACATACGTGCATATATAATTGTGTGTAATATGCTCTTGAGCATTAAATATTATGTATCAATGCGTTGTATTAAGAGTTCAATTGTTCTCTGATCTGATTGAGAGCTGAACCAGCTTTGAACCAGGATATTTGATTCATATTATAAGAGTGATTCACACTAATATCCTCACTCTGACCATTACTATGCCTGATTCTGAGTGTCAGTGGATTTCCGGGATAGAAAGAATCTAAACCGATGATGTTAAATTTATCGTCTTCCAGAATTTTGTCGTAATCAGATTTGTTGGCGAAAGTGATTGCCAACATACCTTGTTTCTTCAAATTTGTTTCATGAATGCGTGCAAATGATTTTACGAGCACTATTTTAACTCCTAAATGCCGGGGTTCCATTGCTGCATGTTCGCGCGATGAACCTTCTCCGTAATTTTCATCTCCAACTACAATTGATCCAACACTATTAGCTTTATAAGCTCTTGCTGTTTCAGGAAGAGTTCCATATTCTCCTGATAGTTGATTCTTAACATTATTGGTTTTTTCGTTGAAGGCATTCACAGCACCAATTAATAAGTTATTTGAAATATTATCCAAATGTCCTCTGAACTTCAACCATGGACCAGCCATAGAAATATGGTCAGTTGTGCATTTACCCTTTGCTTTAATTAATAACTGAAGGCTATCATCAGGGCTGCCTTCCCATGCTTTGAAAGGTTCAAGTAATTGTAAACGTTGTGAATCGGGATTAATTTGTATCTGGATTTCTGAACCATTTTCAGCAGGAGCCTGATAACCATTATCTTCTACATCAAAGCCCCTCGGGGGAAGCTCTAATCCACTTGGCGGATCAAGTTTCACCGACTTGCCATCTGTATTGATCAGACTGTCAGTCATAGGATTAAAACTCAAACTTCCAGCAATTGATAATGCAGTAACAATTTCAGGGGATGCTACAAATGAATAAGTATTCGGATTACCATCATTTCTTTTTGCGAAATTTCGGTTAAAAGAGGTGATGATACTGTTCTTCATGTGTTTATCAGCTCCCTCTCTTGCCCATTGACCTATACAAGGTCCACATGCATTGGCAAGTACTATACCTCCAATTTCTTCAAAACTTTTTAAGAAACCATCACGTTCAACTGTATAGCGTACTTGTTCTGATCCGGGGGTAATAGTGAATTCTGATCCCGCTTTCAGTTTCTTTTCAGCCGCTTGTCTCGCAATGGAGGCAGATCTTGCAATATCCTCATATGAGGAGTTCGTACACGAGCCGATTAATCCTACATCCAATTTCTCCGGAAAACCATTGTCAACTATAGCTTTGGTAAATTCAGAGATAGGCCAGGCACGATCAGGTGTAAATGGGCCATTGATATGTGGCTCCAGTG
>JABHCC010000201.1 GCA_018669475.1 Bacteroidota bacterium
ATCCTGACACATACCGGGATGATTGTTTTTAAAATAGACATAAACGGATGAAATTTAATTGGGGACATGGTATCCTAAGCTTTTTAATAGTTTTCCTGGCCTTATGTGCTGCATTTATCGTGTTTTCAGTTAGTCAGTCTCATGATTTGGTCACTGATGACTACTATAAGCAGGGAGCAAACTACTCCAGGCAGATGTTGATTAACCAAAGATCTGATCCATATCAGGATAGCATTAATATTTCGAAATACGAGAATTTCATTTCTATTGATTTTCCTGAATCAATTTTGTCAATGACTGATAGTATGGAGCTATTTTTTTATCGGCCTTCTGACAAATCAAAAGACATTAAAACAAGTTTAAAAGACTTAAGCGAAAGTTTTCAATTTAACATTGAGGGTCTTTCGTACGGCAGATACAAAGTACTATTTACATGGACAGGCAATAATGAAGAATACTTAGTTTCAAAAACTCTCGACATCAAATAACTCCCAATGGAAATATACATATCAGCACTGGTACTTGGATTAATGGGAAGTTTCCATTGTGTCGGAATGTGTGGTCCAATTGCGATAAGTCTACCTCTGAAAGGCAATAATTATGGCCAAAAAATATTAGGTGGAAGTTTATATAATCTGGGAAGGACATTTACATATGGAATCATGGGGGGATTCTTCGGACTTATTGGACAGGGCTTTCAGATGATTGGATTTCAAAAATGGATTTCAATTGTTATGGGAGCTTTGATGGTTATGTCGATTATTACACCTGCAATCTTTCGTAAGGCGAATATTGGAAATAATGATTTTCTCACTGGTCCATTACGTAAAGCAATAGGCAGATTATTCACAAACAGATCTTATGGTGGACTATTTGTCATTGGATTATTGAACGGATTATTACCATGTGGTTTGGTATATCTGGCAATTGCCGGAGCCATTGGAACCGGGAATGCAATTTCGGGAGTATTATATATGTTACTATTTGGTTTGGGAACCTTACCAATGCTTCTGGCAATCAATTTAGCCGGAAATATTGTGAGTCTGTCATTCAGAAATAGGATTAATAATGTAATCCCCTATTTAGTTGTCGTTATCGGACTAATATTTATATTGCGAGGCCTGAGCCTTGGTATTCCGTTCCTCAGTCCTCCCGATAAGAAACTCACACCCGAAATACATATGACAGTACCTTCCGGTGAAAAGCTATCAATGGATTTGGTGAAAGGATCATGCTGTGATAAGGAGCCAGGATCGGTGGACAAGGAGGGAATTGATGCTGACAGAGAATAGTTGTGTCCACTGTGGGGCTGATTGCGGGAAACATCCGGTAATTTGGGAGTCCAAAAAATTTTGTTGCAATGGATGCAAGCAAGTTTACCTGATTCTTAATGAAAATAAATTAGCTCAGTATTACAAAATTGAGTCTACTCCCGGCCTGCAACTTGACCAGGCACCTCCAGATTCTAAATATTCATATCTTGATAAGTCTGAAGTTCAGGAAAAGCTTTTTGAGTTTCATGAAAATGACATTGCTAAAGTTCGGTTTTTTATTCCTGGCATTCACTGTGCATCATGCATCTGGCTGCTTGAGAACCTGTATAAACTAAATACAGGTGTAAAGCATGCCGCAGTTAATTTCATCAAGAAAGAGTATGCAGTCAGTTTTAACACAAAGGAGATTAGCCTGAGAGAACTTGTTGAATTACTTAGCTCTATTCATTACATCCCGGATATCTCCCTTAACAGCCTGGAAAAGGATGATAATAAGCCTGAAACTAAGAAACTACTTTATAAAATTGGAGTTGCAGGTTTTGTATTTGGTAATGTTATGCTTTATAGCTTACCTGAATATTTCAATGGTGAACCTCTCGGCGAATCGCTGGGAAATTTTCTTAATTATCTAAGTTTCATCCTCATCATTCCTCTGGTATTTTTTAGTGGCAGTGATTATATTTTATCCGCATATAAGAATTTAAAGAAGGGAATAATTAATGTAGACCTCCCGATTGCTATAGGTATCCTCACCCTGTTCGGAGTAAGCAGTTATGAAGTACTTTCAGGAACCGGTCCGGGATATTCAGATAGCCTGTCCGGATTTCTGTTCTTTCTTTTGATCGGTAAATGGTATCAAAACAAAACTTATCAGGCATTAAGCTTCAACAGAGATTACAAATCATATTTTCCGATTGCAGTTACCCGCATAAGTGATGGGATTGAAGAAAGTGTTTTACTGGATGAAATTATGGTTGGAGACCATATTAAAATCAGGAATAAAGAACTTATACCTGCTGATTCAAACTTGATTTCTGGTCAGGCTTTGGTCGATTACAGTTTTGTTACCGGTGAATCTACCCCTGTTCGTAAGAAAGTGGGCGAGCCCCTGTATGCCGGAGGGGTACAAACTGCAGGATCAATAACGATACAAGTTAGTACTGAGGTAAAGCAAAGTCATCTCACACA
>JABHCC010000202.1 GCA_018669475.1 Bacteroidota bacterium
ATTTTGGATCAAGCAAAACGGCCATTTCCACTACGCCAATAAAGCTGCCAGCTTATTAACAGGGTATTCCCATCAACAACTATTGGGTCTTTGTCTATGGGATCTCGATCACAGTTTTTCCCCAGATAAATTCAGTCAAGACTGGCAGGAGCTTGAGGAAATGGGTACCTACGCCTTTGAAAGCGTATATACCGACATGAACGGACTCCAGATACCTGCTGAAGTTACAACTAATTTTCAGGGTTTCGAAGGCGAAAAGTATATCTTTGCGTATGTGATTGATATAACGGAGCGCAGAAGATCAGAAATGGACAGGACTCGGCTGGTTTCGGCTATCGAGCAATCCAGTGACAATATTGTCATTACTGACATCAAAGGAAATATTGAATACGTGAATCCTGCTTTTGAACGCAATACCGGCTATATGCGGACAGAAGTCTATGGTAAGAATTCACGGATATTAAAGAGCGGCAAACAAAGCGCTGCTTTTTATCGAAATTTATGGAAGACGATTGCCAATGGAGAAATCTGGACAGGGAATATTATCAACAGACGCAAAGATAGCAGTCTAATTGAAGAGTCTGCCACAATCTTTCCAGTACTGGCTTCGAGCGGAGAAATAAGAAATTTCGTGGCAGTTAAGCGTGATATGACTGCACATAACAAAATGGAAAATCAGATTAGTCAGATGCAAAAACTGGAAGCTATTGGTACTCTGGCGAGTGGTATAGCGCATGATTTTAATAATGTATTAGGTGCCATCTTCGGTTACACTCAGCTTGCCAAAAAAAAATTGCCGGACTTTCCTGAAAATCAGATAATAGACGGATATCTTGATAAGATTTTTTCTGCCAGTAACAGAGCCAAGGATCTAATCGATCAAATCTTGATGTTCAGCCGCAAGGGTGATTACAATCCAGCAAGTCTGAATTTGCGACCTCTGGTAAAAGAATCAATAAGGTTTTTGAGGGCCACCATACCCACCACAATCTCAATTAAACAAAGTATTGATCCAGATTTAAGAAATATTTACGGTGATGCGACTCGAATTCAGCAGGTGGTTATGAATCTTTGCACAAACGCATCCCATGCAATGGAAGAAAAAGGAGGAATGCTTGAGGTTTCACTATCCAATTACCAAATAAATTGCAAAACCGTAGAAACCGAAAATCTTGATCCTGGTGTTTACCTGCTCTTATCAGTGAGCGATACCGGAGCAGGCATGAGTGAGGAAACAAAAGAGCGGATTTTCGAGCCTTTTTATACGACTAAAGAAAAAGGGAGAGGGACAGGTTTAGGATTGTCCGTTGTTCATGGTATCGTCAGTAAACATGGAGGAGCTATCAATGTTCACAGCCAGGAGGGTCTGGGAACGAAATTCAACATCTATTTGCCTGCATCGATGAATGATACCGAACAATCGGAAAAAGAAGTTGACCGGGAGTTGGATCTTCCAACTGGTTCAGAATCGATCTTATTTGTGGATGATGAAAGAGAACTATGTACTGCATATGGAGAAATGTTAAAATTACAGGGTTATCAGGTTCAAACCACATCGAGCAGTCGAAATGCGTTAGACAGAATTATAAAAAATCCTGACAAATACGATCTGGTTGTTACCGATTATACAATGCCTGAAATGAATGGCATTGAATTAAGTGGAGAGATCCACAAATACAATCATAATGTTCCCGTTATTCTCATCACAGGATTAGGAGAGCTGATACCTGATGAAGAATTGAAATCCACAGGTATTGTAGCAAAATACTCAAAACCTATTGAATTTGGGACTTTAATTAGAGGAGTAAAGGATATTTTGGAAAATTACTGACTCGTGTTGTATTGAGCAACATAGTGAAACACTAGTTTTTAACAAAGTATATAGGGGATCGCTATATGATTGAAATGAGGACTCTTGCATTTAGTTTTCTAATGAGTATGGCACTACAAGCAATCGTTATCGGATTGTTGTGGATGCAGAATCGCAAACGATTCGCTGGGCTCGTGTGTCATGAAGGAAAGCGTGAGCTTTCCATGCTATATTAAAGATGAGAGTAGGCCTCTCGGTTTCGGCCACCAGAAGTTGGAACCAAACCACCCTATGCGGCATTTGTAAAGAGCAATTGTCGTGAGCGATAGGG
>JABHCC010000203.1 GCA_018669475.1 Bacteroidota bacterium
CTTCTGGTTTCCAAGATAATTATTGAGATACAATACTGGTTATCAGGTATTTATTAACAATGTAGTATTGGTCATATGTCCCCAAATTTGACGAAGAACCAATTACACCGGATTATCTAATACGTATCCATGACCAAAATGTTCCTGGAGTTTTTGAAATTTGGCAGTCACTTTGTTGGCTTCATCAATCTCAGCATTGATCTTCTTAATTTTCCGGATTTCTTTTTTAGAAAGTCCTTCAAACTTATTGAAAAAGGCAACATTCCTAAACTGTTTTACATCAGGATACATTTCTTTAAGTTTTAGAAGAAGATTACGGTTTTTCTTTTTGGCCATATCCCACTCCATTTCTTCTTCAGGCCTCAACTCCCTTGCTACCTTGGTGGAGGAATAGAAGTCGCCAACCAATAAATCTAATTTTCCATCGAGGTTATAATCATAGGCGAAAACCTTACATCTACCACCAAGTGGAATAACAGGACCTCCTTCCAAATTGTCCCAACCCGATCGGGAGGTAAAGAGTGTTTCGGCCTTTAGGAATTCTGCTTTTTTCTTTGTGCCAGAATTTTTATACCAAACCAAATGTCCTTGTTCAGTACCGCAAACAAGATCAAAAAGTCCATCACCATTCCAATCAATTGGGTGAACATGACTCACATTTGACTTTCTGGGTTCTTTCAACGGAGCGTAAATATGATCGTATTTGGGTAAAGGAATCAGCTGTCCTTTGGTGAATTTTGGATTTGAATTGGAGCCTTCATTAATGGAAATAAAAGTACCATCCATCCTCGAAGAGATAAGCAAATCAATGTCACCGTCGTTATCAAAATCAATAGGTTCTGCTACTGATGAATGTGCAGCGTTCAAATTGTCTCCATCAGCATCCATCAGAATTTCCGACTTTGAGAATATCCCTGGTCCTTCACCTTTGAAGAAGTAGATTTCACCAGGATATGACCCTGAAATGATATCATCTATCCCGTCTCCATCCAGATCAATAAACCTGGGGGTAAATCCAATACAGCAAGTTATAGGAACAAATGCCGGCTCTCCGCCTGCCAATAGCAAATGATCTTCCCCATACTCAGGGTTTTCATTGCTTCCCTGATTCAAGTATATATGACATCTCCCCTGAACGTATCTACCGTATACAGGATCTTCCTTCATCCCTTCAAGGGGGACATCACCAAATTCACCAACAATAAGATCTTGTAAACCGTCATTATTGATATCATAAATCGACATGGCAGTATGACTACTGTGGTCAATAATCTGGTTAGCAGCTTTAAGTAAAACCGGTGGACTGAAAACTTCCTGGCCGTGGAGATATGTTGTAAAACCAAGTAATACAAGAATGAAAAGCTTTTTCATAACCCAAAGATAGATTCTATTTTCGTTGAAAAAACAGATTGTTATTCAAGGCCCGAATTATCTTAATCTTTGATACATCTAACAGAATAAGATGTTAATGGACTAACTACTAATCGTGCGATATAACTGTCAGAATAGTACAGATTTCTGTGCCATGGAAAACCGTCTTTCATTGTAGCTTTACCCTTCACCAGTTCCTCTGGGTAGTCCCATCCAACTTGACAGGCAGCATTTCCATCATGGGTTTTCTCCTTTACTTATTCTATAACTTTTGTTTGGTTAATGATTAATACTCTCTCCAGCTCTTCTTGTTTGAAAGGCTTACTTATATAGCCATTCATTCCAGCCTTAAGACACTGATTTTTATCTTCCTGCATGGCATTGGCAGTAAGAGCAATAATTTGGATGGATTCACTATTAGATGACTTTTCCAATTTCCTAATTTCCCGTGTGGCGTCGAGACCATTCATTTCAGGCATTTGAACATCCATAAAGATCAGGTCAAACGACTGCTCCTTAAATTTCTCAACAGCCAATTTACCATTTACTACCACTTCAACATCATGACCTCTTTTTGTCAAATTATAAACTGCAATTTTCTGATTAGTGAGATTATCCTCTGCAAGCAGAATCCTCAACTTTCTATCGATATTATCTTGGTGCGTATCACTTTCACCAGTATTTGAACATTCCTCAATTTTTCCGTCGCAGATCTCAAATTGAGCTGTAAACCAAAATGTTGAACCCTTCTCTTTATTTCTGGAAACCCCAATTTCTCCACCCATTAAATTTGATAACTGTTTAGCAATTGATAGACCGAGACCTGTTCCACCATATACTCTTGTTGTGGAACTATCAGCTTGAGAAAATGCCTTAAATAGTTTCTCTTGTACATTCTCTTTTATTCCAATCCCTGTATCAATAACATCAAACTTCAGTTTAATATTGGTCTTATTTATTTCTAACAGGCTTACAATAATCTTTACTTCTCCCTTGTCAGTAAATTTAATAGCGTTGTTTACCAGATTTATTATTATCTGCCTGAGTCGGGTTGAGTCACCTTTTATATTTTCCGGAACATCTTTGTCAATATGTCCACTGAGTTTCAGTTTTTTTGTATTTGCTTTGATTCTGAGAAATTTCAGAATATTTTTGAGCTCTTTTTCAAGATTAAAACTTATTTGCTCAAGAAGTAACTGTCCTGCCTCTATTTTTGAAAAATCAAGAATATCATTGATAATTGTTAGAAGGTTGTTTGCTGAATCCTCGATCAATTCCAAATGTTCTTTCTGCTCTTCTGTTGTTAGTACGGAATTTAAAATCTCAGACATACCGATTATTCCATTCATTGGAGTACGAATCTCATGACTCATGGTTGCTAGGAACAAACTCTTTGAACTATTTGCTTTTTCTGCAGTGTTCTTAGCCTTAATCAATTCAGACTGGAGCTCTTTTAATTGTCCAATTTCTGCCTGCATTGATACATAATGTGTGACTTTCCCATTCAAATCTTTGACAGGGGATATCGATTCTAGCGCCCAATAAGTTTCACCATTCTTCTTTCTATTAATTACTTCCTTGGTCCATTTTTCACCTTTACGGATAGTTTTCCACATCTCCTTATAAAACCCTCTTGACTGTTGACCTGAATTCAATAGATTAGGAGTTTTATTAATACATTCTTCCCTACTGTATCCGGTAAGATTTTCAAAGGCTGGATTAACATATTCAATAACTCCTTTTAGATCGGTTATCATAATAAAATTAGGACTTTGTTGAACTGCTGTTGACAGTTTTACTAGTTTCTCCTGTGCCTTGTCAAGCTTTCTCTTATTGATAATATTTTTGATTCTGGCTGAAACAAGTCCACTAATTGTTTGCAGGTTCTCAAGATGAGTTTTATTGTAGAAGTTTTTATCGGGATGCTCTGAGTCAATTACTCCTAGAATCTCATTATTATAAATGATAGGAACAGCCAATTCTGAATATCGATAATCATCATCCAGAATATATCTAGAATCTTTTGATGTATCATCGATTAATTCAGGTTCACCTGTCAAAGCAACATTTCCTACAAGCCCTTCTCCAAGTGCTATAATGATAGGATCTTTAATCTTCTGATCTTCTGACTGCTTGGGGCCCATTGCTGCTGTTTGAACCAAGTTTTTACGATCATTATCGAAAAGATAAATGATACAATCAACCAAATCTAATTCTTTGATTACCAGGTTGGATATTTCCCATACAATTTGTTCAATTGTATTATGCTTCTGAATTGATTTTGCCAACTCATTAATGCTTTTAAGATATTTTTCCTTTTGAATTAATTGTGAATTTGCTTTCTCAAGTTGATCAAGAAGAGCTTTTTCTTTCTTTATTAGTTCTTTTCTTAAGGAAATATCCCTAATAACGCCCTCTAAACCAACAGCTTTTCCGTTTTTATCGAATAGGAGAGTGGCATTTATTGAAGTATCTGATATTTTTCCATTTTTCTTAACTAATTGTAATTCAAAATCACTGATGTGGTTCTCTTTAAGTAGATTTCTCATCAGATTCTTGCGATCATTCTGGTCATGACAAATAGAGTACAACTTTTGTCCGATGAGTTCATCAGGCTTGTAACCTGCTCGTTGTTCAACGGAAGGACTAATATCAATAATTTTGCCAGCCAGGTCACAAGCAAAGTAAATATCGAATGACCGTTCAAATATCAAACGATACTTGTTTTCACAAGCAGGATAATCCTGACAACCTGAAGGAAAACCAGGCTTTTCAGAGATGCTTTTTTTAGATTTTGAGTGGTGTGATTCCATACATCTAATTTAGTCATCTCATTCATAAAACAAATAATTGATTGATTAGTTGAAGATTAATAGACAAATTGCTTACCTCAGTAGCCCTTCCGATTGTCAGACTGTTTTTTCTACCTTAGCCATTGAAAACTTGTTTTCGCCTAGATAAATTAGTTACGTATGTGTAAATATTCAGCCTAATCCGGACAAGTTGGTTTAAAAATTAAGAGATAGAATTCTTAAATTTCTAACCAATAACAGTTCAAAAGATGAATCAAAAAAAGCAGACCGCAGAATCTAAAGTCAAAGCAATTCGTAGACACA
>JABHCC010000204.1 GCA_018669475.1 Bacteroidota bacterium
GGAATGAGCCACCAAAAGAAGTTGATTTGCACATTAATCAGCTTGTGGATTCAGTTGTTGGGATGTCTAATCGTGAAATTCTCAGTATTCAATTGACCCGATTCACCACTGAATTGAATCAGGCAATTGCTGACAAAAAACAGCACATCATCTTTATTCATGGGATTGGTAATGGAACACTTAAGGAAGCGGTAAAAAAGTCTTTAGCTAATGATTATCCAATCTGCTCGGGCGAGGATGCTTCTTTTAAAGAATACGGATTTGGTGCAACGCTGGTTCGTATCAGACAAAATAAGTAATTTTACACGAATAGCAGGCCGTTCTATCGCTGATGAGAAATACTTATCGGAGGAAAGTCCGGACAACTCAGAGCATCATGCTTCTTAACAGGAAGGTACTGTGAAGTACAGTAGTGTAGCAGAAAATAACCGTCCTGATCTCAGGATAAGGGTGAAAAGGTGGGGTAAGAGCTCACCAGTTTTGATGGTGACATCAAAAGCTGTACACCTCATGAGTTGCAAGACCATGTATACCGGCGTTTTGGAGTTGCTCGTTTCAAGCCGGGGGGTAGGTCGCATGAAAACGGGAGTAATCTCGTTTCTAGATAAATGATAGAGTCCGCTTTTTAGTGGAAACAGAATCCGGCTTATAGGCCTGCTATTTTTTAATATATCTTCAAAATGGTGACGTTCGTCAAAAAGAATGGAACATCGACATGGTTTTTTAGTAAAAATATTTGTCTCGAAGTTTTTTTCTAATACTTTTGAAAATAAGATCGTTAAGATAAGATCAGATGAAGTTTAATTATTGTTGTTTATAAAAAAATTGGAAAGTTGGGGTTACGTTTTCATAAAGAACAGGATCAACAGATGATTCATTACACAGTGGAAGCCATCTTAAAAGGGCTGAAAAACAGTGATAACGAGTTGCTCAGGTACGTATACAAGAAGTACTATCCTGAGATAAGGTTCTTTGTAATAAAAAACAGCGGTACAAACGAGGATGCGAAAGATGTTTTTCAGGAGGCGCTAATTGTAATTTACAAAAAGTTACAGGATGATATGCTGGATTTAACATGCTCATTCAAAACTTACATTTACTCAGTGGCTCGGATTGTTTGGTTGCGACATTTGGAAAAAAGAAAGATTGCGACGAGCGAACTATCCGAAAATCAGATTCACATTGAATTGAATGATGGTTTGGATGGAAAGTTGGAGGAACAGGAAAGATTCAAACTGTATCAGACACATTTCTTGACATTGCACAAAGATTGTCAGGCAATTCTAAGAATGTTCCTTGAAAAAGTGCCGATGAAAGAGATTCAAAAACGTATGAATCTCAAAAGTGAAAAGTATGCTAAGAAGAGAAAGTATCAATGTAAAGAGATACTGGTAAAGAAAATTCAAAATGACCCCAATTATAAACAATTGAAAAATGAGCGTTGAAAACCACCAAGCAGAGTTATTTGATCGTTACCTGGAAAAGCGGTTAACTCTGGGCGAAACAAAAGCTTTCGAAGAACGACTTAAACAGGACCCGGATTTCAAAGAAGCATTTCGTCTCCACAAGGAAATCGATTTTGCCATTCTTGAAGATGATCTGGTAGCGTTCAAGCAGGAGCTTGATAATATTCATTCAGAATCTGGTATTGATTGGGATGAGAATGCCCCAATGCTGATAGATTCAGATGAACATGATGATGTTGAGCTTGCAATCAAAGAGAAAGATATTCTTGGTCTCAGAATGCAGCTCTCTCAAATCCATGAAGAATTTGACAGTTCTGTTAATGAGGAAACTGCTGCAGAATACCTTGGCATCGATTGGGCAGTGAAGAACCAGGATTCTAATGGTTTACATTCAGAACTGCAGAAATTTAATGATATGAGGGGTTTTGTTAATAGTTCTTCTGCAAGTGAACAAACTCAATTAGAAAAGGAAATTGACCAGGCTATTTCAGAATCTAATGTCATAGATTTTAGAATTAAAACAAGCCAGATTGCTAATGAAGTTCAACCTTCAGTGAAAACTGTGTCGCTGCAAAGTAAGCTGGTTCAAATTGCTTCAATAGCTGCTGTGATTCTGATACTTGTTGGATCTGGAATTATTTTCGGTCCTGATAAGTCTAATGCTGATAGACTGCTGAAGGGATCATCATTTGACTTCGCTGGGCCAGGAGACCCACGTGGAGCAACTGCAGAGACAAGAAGTTTTCAGCTACAAAGCGCATATCAGGAGTACCAGTCAGGAGATTACAAAACAGCTGCAAAACTGTATAACTTCATTGAAGGAGCCGGTTTAGGGGTGCCAGAGTCATGGATGTATTATGGAATCTCGCTTTATGAAACAGAAAGATTAGATGAGGCTGAAAAATATTTTAGCAAGGTTTTAATAAATGATGATAACTGTTATGACGAAGTCGCCGAGTGGTATCTGATAGGATGTTTAGTAAAGAAGAATGAGATACAGGAAGCTCAGGCACGACTAAATAAAATTGTAATACAAGCTGGTAAGCACAATTATAAAGATCAGGCAGCAAAACTACTTAAACAGATTCGTAGAATGAAATAAACAAATGATTCAAGGAAACAGGAGCTATAGTTTCACATTATCAGTATCCAAATTTATCAGTTCCAACCGTAGAAACGCTTCCTGATCCTGGAAATCATTAACACAAAACGCACAGTATAATTAGAATAAGTATACTGAAATTAAACAGATCCGTAGAATAAATTATCCGTTTCGGGCTGTCGCTTTTGCGACAGCCTTTTTTTTGTTCTGGATAAATTGGCTCACGAGTATTATAAGAACAATTAGTAAAGGTAATAACCAAGGTAGGATACTGCGCTTTTTTAGATTGATTTCCTGATCATGTCCCAGACTTACTAAACCAGCCCAAAAGTATGGATGTGCCATGAGTTTATCTGCTTTGCTCAGGTGGACAATTTTTGAGCTTCTGAGCGCTTCTGCAACTGAGGAGCCATTTTTCAAAGTTTGATAAAAATTATTTATAAGCTTCTGGCCGATACGATCATCTAAGGGCCATAGTGTTAATACGATACCCTGGCTGCCGGCAATTATAAAACTTCGTGCAAGACTCATGATCCCTTCCCCGGCCTCAATTTTTCCAGCTCCTGTGTTGCAGGCACTTAGAACAGTTAAGGAAGCGTTCAATTTCACATTAAGGATTTCAGCGGCAGTTAGAATGCCATTATCAAGATTGTCAGAGCCTGGAGTGAAGGCTAATCCGGATTGTAAGGGGTTTTGTTCATCAAGAACTGAATGCATTGCAAGGTGTATGACATCACTATTTGTTGCGAATTTCTTAAAAGATTGTTCTGAAGCCATATTAGCATTAAATGTGCGGCTTTTGAATGATCGGTGAATGAAATCAATTTCCTTAATTGTACCGGATAATTCAGGAAGGACTGGTGCAAGGTCTTTCCAGTTTTCAAAAGATTGAATTAATGCAGGATCATAGCTGGGTGAATAGGCCAGTATATGCCCGACTCTTGATCTGGCAAGTTCCTTTTCAGATTGATAAGCCCAAAGAGTAGCGGTATAGGAGTAGCTTATTCTATTTTCAATTAGAAGATAGGAGAGATCTCTGAAATCGGTATCATTATTGAAAGAACTATCAGTGACCAGTGCTTCGAATGGCAAGTCTGCCAAAAAAACATCCGGTAGGATAATAATCTCTTTATCACTCAAATCAGTCTTTACATTGGATAATAGTGCTGAGTATAAGCCATATCCAGAACGAATATATTCCTTTACTATCTCCCTTGTGTAATCGAATACTGGTTGATTCATGTTTGACAACAATGCAGATTTATATTCATAGATCTCTGATAGATTAGATATAGTATTGTATTCTACATTGTTATTCGTGATTACTATCTGATGAAGTTTGTTCATTGCGGTAAAATATTGAATCATTACAGTATTGTCCTCAAGCTGATTCATTATCTCCGGTAAACTGATAGTAGTATTTGCATATTTTAGGCTGAAATACTCAGGATATTCACTATTGAATATATTGATTAAGCTGTCGATACTTGTTTGAGTAGCAATTTTCTGGGCTTGTAAGCTTAGAAGTACTTTTGATCCTGTTCTTGATCTTTCTATCTCTTCGTTTATGAGGGCATTGATTTCCAGAGATCGGGAGAGTAGGTCTTGTTCTTTTGTGGTAAGATCAGCTGGAATAAGTTCTGATTTGAGATCAGCTAATTGGATTTCAGTCCACATACCTGCTGCCTTTCCTTTCTCGCAGCTTGCAAATGCTTCATTAAGGAAATGTTGATCTCCATTTTTGCTGTATAGTTGGTAACAAAGATCTGTTTTGCGTTGAAATATTGAGTTTTGAATGTTGTTCAGTATTACTCTTGATTTGTGGTTATCAATTGTAATCCGTATACTATCAGTCCATTGCTCTGCGAGTTTTAAATGGTTTAATGCCTCGTAACCGTAAGAGATCTCACCTAAAGAATTGAACATCTCAATAAGATTTTGTGCCTTAAAGTCGATAACTTCAAGAAAGCGCATGGGATTCTGCCTTATTCTCCCAACAGGGAGTTGATGCCAATCTAATGACAAGGTTCTATCTGTATCTAGATAATAAAGAGCTGATTGCAGTAGTTCAAGTGACTTTTCGGAATTACCACTTTTCTTATAATGAAGAGCTTCCTGGACGTATGATATTGACAATAATCTGTTGCGTCTTAAAGAATATTGTAAGGAGTTTGTTATGGTTCTGATTTTATTGAATTCCTTTAAAAAGTCATCGGTTTTATTCAACTCAATCATAATACTCAGGTAGTTAATTGAATAGTTAGCCCATGAAATACTCACAGAATCTGCAGGGAAAGTTTCGAGTGCCTGAATTATAGATTTCTCAGCTAAAATGAGGTCTCCATTTGTTTGATAACTTACAGCCAGGTTACTAAGAATCAATGCCCGGCTATTATGCTTAAGTTTCTGAGCTAATTCTGAGGCTCTTAAATGGGTATTAATAGCTTTCTCTGTTGCACCAGAGGCCTGTAGAGCTAATCCCAGATTGCTTAAATGTGTAATTTGGTCCATGATAAGTTGATTTCTTGCAACTTGATCATTTTCTGAGGAGGTAATATTTAGTTCAAAATATCTATCTGATTCACTTAATAGTTCAACTGCCATGGAGAAATTCCCAAGTCTGCGATAGGCGTTTCTAGTATTTCCATAGGTAACGGGAATATATCGTGGTTCAATTGTATCACATTGAAGGAAATATGACAAGCCAGCCATATAACTCCCAACTGCATCATTTAGTTGTGTATTTTTTTTTTGTACTATTCCAAGAAGGTTTAGTGATCTGCCCAGAAAAGCTCTTGCTAAATCTGTCTGAGGATCCCAGGTATTATCAAATATTGGGGTAAACAGATTGATGAACCTTGTTGTATCTCTTTTACCCCATATTACTATACCCAAGTCATAAATATTATCAATCCAGAGCTCAACTGGCAATATCTTGCTGTTTTCTGAAGTGATTTTGTAAAACCGATCAATTATTGAATTGAAGTTCTGTGTATCTGGTGAAAGAATATTGCTGTTAAGTGAATCCCGTATTTTTTCAAACTCAGAGCTCACCTGATATGTATTATCAATTTTCTGTCCATGTGATTCGATGGTGTAGAAAATCAATACGATAACAGAGATAATTGTGATGGAGGTAAATTTTGACCGGAATACTGGTGAGATGTTAAACCACATTTATATTGCAATTGGGAGACTTAAGATAGGAATTATTTTTTCAATTCTTTTTTTTGATGGGGTTACCTTTTGATGTTTTTAGTGATTAAGGTATGGAAACTGATAATAAAACTTTAAAAATTACGGTAATGAAAACTTCAAAATTTGATCTGTTCAGCGAGAATGTTTTAACAATCAATGAAATGCTTAATGTACGAGGTGGTGATGGTGAAGAAACTAATACAACTACGTCAACAACAGAAGGCGAAGACGAAGATATCATTCTGTAATTTTTTTGGGACGGACAATAGTATTATTCCTATATTTCAGCAGGAATAACTAAATCTGCCTATGCAATCTTTCCCTTTTTTCAGGCAATTGGATGCAAAAGACTGTGGTCCTGCTTGTTTGCGAATGGTTGCAAAATCGTACGGAAAAAACTACTCAATTCAATCACTTCGGGAGCTATCTCATATTACCCGCCAGGGTGTTAGTTTAATTGGGATAAGTAATGCTGCCGAATCAATAGGTTTTAGAACTGTTGGTGTACGCATGAGCTGGAAGCAGTTGCTTGAAGAGGCTACTGTACCCTGTATTGCTCATTGGGATCAACGTCATTTTGTTGTTATTTATAAGGTAACTGCAAATAAAATACATATTGCTGATCCGGCCGTTGGGAAATTGTCCTTAAGCAAGAAAGAGTTTTTGCAATCCTGGCTGAGCACAAAACGAGATGGTGAAGATGAAGGTTTATGCCTTCTGTTGGAGCCAACACCTGCATTCTATGAAAAGGATGGTGATACGAAGGACAAGGGAAGTTTTAGTTTCTTGTTTAAATATCTGAGACCACATAGGAAGCTTATCATTCAGTTATTTATTGGCATGTTTGTTGGATCAATTGTCTTACTGATCATGCCGTTTCTTACTCAGGCTGTTGTTGATATTGGTATTGGCAATCAGGATATTAGTTTCGTTTATCTCGTACTGATTGCCCAACTGGTTTTGATTATTGGAAAAACAGGTATTGAGTTTATAAGAAGTTGGCTTTTGTTACATATTTCAACCCGGGTCAATGTCACCCTGATATCGGATTTTCTGATAAAATTGATGCGCCTGCCAGTTAACTTCTTTGAAACACGACTTACAGGGGATATACTTCAACGAATTGGTGACCATACCCGCATTGAAAGTTTTCTAACCAGTGCTACATTAGGTACTCTGTTTAGTATGTTCAATCTGGTGGTATTTAGCTTAGTCCTGGCTATATACAGCTGGACGATCTTGATTGTTTTTTTAATTGGAAGTGCATTATACTTCATATGGATCTTGCTTTTTTTGAAAAAGAGAAGAGTCCTTGATCATCGAAGATTTAAACAATTAGCTCTAAACCAGAATAGTATTATTCAAATAGTTGGTGGTATTCATGAGATTAAACTTAATAATAGCGACACAACTAAAAGATGGGGATGGGAAGCTATTCAGGCTCGTCTTTTTCGCGTAAGGGTAAAAAGTTTGAGCCTGACTCAATACCAGCGAGTTGGTTCAGTACTTATAAATGACTCTAAAAATATACTTATTTCTTTTTTGGCTGCAAAAGCAGTTATTGATATGGACATGACACTGGGGGTTATGTTTGCTGTTCAATATATTATTGGTTTTATGAATGCTCCGATTGAGCAGTTGATCCATTTTATTCATTCTGCTCAGGATGCTAAAATCTCACTTGAAAGACTATCTGAGGTTCACGATCACAAGGATGAGCAAACAAAGGAAGGTGTTATTATTCCAGATGTACCCATTGATCATAGTTTTCATATAAAAGAGTTGTCATTTCAGTATGAAGGCCCACAGTCAAAGATGGTATTGGATGAGATTGAACTTTTAATTCCGGCGAATAAAGTGACTGCCCTTGTTGGATCCAGTGGAAGTGGAAAGACCACCCTGGTGAAACTACTGTTGGGGTTCTATAATCCTGTAGGTGGAGAAATTCGGGTGGGGGATAGTCCATTATCTGCTATTGATCAAAAGGTTTACAGGGATAAATGCGGTGTTGTACTCCAGGATGGCTACCTCTTTTCTGATAGTTTGGCGAGGAATATTGCTTTAGGAGATGAAGAAATAGATATGGATAGATTGTCTGAAGCTGTGAGGATATCAAATATCAATGAGTTTGTACAATACCTGCCTCTTGGTTTGAATACCAGAATTGGGGCGCAAGGTCAGGGTTTAAGTCAGGGGCAAAAACAGAGAATTCTGATTGCGCGGGCGATTTACAAAAATCCTGACTTTCTTTTCTTTGATGAGGCTACAAATGCCCTTGATGCTAATAACGAGAAGCTTATCATGGAAAACTTGCAAAGCTATTATCATGGAAAAACTGTTATTGTGGTGGCACATAGACTTAGCACAGTGCAGAATGCAGATCAGATTGTTGTTTTAGAGAATGGAAAAATTGTAGAATATGGTACTCATGCTGATCTTAGTGATAAGCAAGGTGCCTATTATAACCTGGTTAAGAATCAATTGGAATTAGGAAAATAAATGACCAAGTGGGATAAAAATATTGAACTGAGAAGCGAGGAGGTTAAAGAGATAATCGGAAAAACCCCTTCGTGGCTTGTACGTTGGGGCACATTATCCCTGGCTGTTGTTTTAATTCTTTTACTGCTTATTTCTGTTTGGTTTCGATATCCTGATAGAATCAGATCAGAATTGACACTATTGAGTGGACAACCTCCAATGCAGGTTACCGCCAGAACTGATGGACGGATTAAATCTATCCTGGTTGAAGACAAGCAATTTGTTCATAGTGGGATGATTCTTGCAGTAATAGAAAGTGCTGATGAGTATTCTGCAGTGGAGCATCTCAAGCTGATTGCTGATTCCCTTAATCAATGGATAATGAACGCTGATATGCTGTCTGTCCAAAATTTCCTTTCAAGCGACCGGCTTGTTTTAGGCAGTCTGAAGAATGAATTAGCTGATTTAGAATTGCAACTCAGGAATTATTTGAATTATCTGCGAATAGGCAAGTATGAAAGAAAGGTTAAAGCTCTGAAGAAAGAGATATACAATTCTAATATGCATTTTCAAAGGCTGTTTGGTCAGAAACAGATTAAAGGAGAGGAATTAGAACTAGCTGAAAAAGGCTTTGAAAGGCAAAAAGAATTATTTCAATCAGGAGCAATATCTGAAGTGCAATTTGAGAGTGAGAAGCAGAATCTTAATAAGTACCGGTACGAATTTGGAGAAACCTGGACTGCATTATCCGCACAGAGCATTGATATTTCACGTCTTAACAAAACTCTTGATGATTATAAAATCAGTCAACAAGAAGAAGAGGAAACTGTTAAATCATTAATTGACCAGGCCATCGTTCATGTTCAGGGAGCTGTCAGGGAATGGGAATTGAAATACCTGCTCCGGTCATCAATTGACGGTTATGTCAGTTTTACAAGATTCTATAGTCAGAATCAAGTTGTTAAATCGGGAGACCATGTTATGACAGTATTGCAGGATTCTGACTCCATCCTTACTGGCAGGCTACTCCTTCCCATTAAAGGAGCTGGTAAAGTTAAGGAAGGGCAAAAAGTATTAGTCAGGTTTAATGAGTTTCCTCACATGGAGTTCGGAGTGGTGACTGGTGAAGTGGAGTCAATTTCATTAGTCTCAGATCAGGATCATTATTCTGTTGGAGTTCGATTTCCTAAAGGATTACGAACCTCTTATGATGTGAGTTTACATCCAACGCAAGGAATGACAGGTCAGGCTGAAATTATTACTCAGAATATCAGCTTTCTGGTAAGGATTGTCAATCCAATACGCGCTTTACTCAGTGAAAACCGTATACTGAATTAGAAGCTGACAGGAGCTTTAAAGAGGAGGTCCTCAATGTCTTCGCCAAATCTAACCGTTTCAATTCGGATAGTTGTTTTGAGTTGACCATTTGTGTTTTCTATCATATAGGGCAAAGTGATACCCTTAATAGTTCGATAATCTGAGAATACAGAATTTGCTTCCACGGGAAAACCATCGATTGAAAAGCTGGCTTCAGTTCGACGGATCAGATAAGTTTTTTTGTCTATGAAGAACTTCATGCGATTTCCACCTGGTTTCTTAAGAATTAAAACAAAACTTGGTGCAGTTGCAATATGATCTTCTCCACCATAACTAAGTTTGTATTTTAAGCCTGATGAATTCAATAGAACACCATCGAACAATGCACTCTCCATCAGCTGAGCTAATTCGCTCCCGCTTATTTCAACGGTATCCTGAAAAACAAAGGGGTTGAGCATCCATCCTTTCTCACCATCAAAAGCCTGTGAGATTCTTCCTTCTTCCAGATGGATATCCATCCTGTACAGATTAGGCCTTTTTTGCAGAATACTCACCTGCATATCTGATCCCATCTGTGATATGAGACCAATAGAAACCAGTGTACTGATCTTCTCGAGCTGTTGTATTCCAATAGCATCGGCATGTTTCTTAAGAATGGCTTCAGCCTTAGGGTCAATATTCTGAGCCCAAACTGAGGATAAGAATAGTCCTGAGATAGCTGAGAACAAAATCAAAAGACTTGTGAATTTCACAAGGTACAGTTTGCAGTAATTCATTTCTAAAGTACTTGTGATATTTCTTGTAATTTCCGCATTAGAGACTCTACCTGGTTCAATGGTAACATGTTGGCTCCATCTGACAAGGCTTTGGATGGATCAGGATGAGTTTCTATAAACAGCCCGTCAACTCCTAATGCGACTGCTGCTTTGGCCATTGGAGAAATATATTCAGGTATTCCTCCGCTAACTCCATGACCGGTATTTGGCTTCTGCAGACTGTGAGTTGCATCATAGATAACAGGAAATCCGGATTTTTTCATTTCAAGAACAGATCTGAAATCAACAACCAAATCATGATAGCCGAAAAAACTGCCCCGCTCGGTTAGCCAAACATCAGAGTTGCCGGCTTGCTGAATTTTTTGTGCAGCAAATGACATTTGATCAGGACCGACGAACTGACCTTTCTTTATGTTAATGGGTTTACCTGTTTTGCCAGCTGCCTCAAGCAAGCTGGTCTGGCGGCAAAGAAATGCAGGGATTTGTAAGATGTCAACGTATTCAGATATAAGATCAACTTCATGTGATTCATGTATATCTGTCAATACTGGCACATGGAAATTATTTCGAATCTTGTCAAGTATTTGTAAGGCAATATCGTCTCCCAATCCTCTGAAAGAATCCCCTTTGGTACGGTTGGCTTTGCGAAAAGATGCCTTGAAAATGTAAGGAATTTTTAATTTATCAGTAATAGACAACAATTCTTCAACTATCTGAATGCATAATGATTCAGATTCTACCACACAAGGTCCAGCTATTAGGAAGAATTGTTTGTCACTATAGTGCTTGAGTTGTTTAAGGAATTTCGACATAAGCTGATTACATATTAATACTTGTACTTATCTTTCCACAAGGTTTTCATCCTCGTTCTAATCTCTTTCTCCTTCTGATTCTCATTTGGCTCCCAAAGGAGGCTGCCCTTGATTTCATCCGGCAGGTAATTTGCCATCACAAAACTATTTTCATGATCATGAGGGTAGGTATATTCTTTTCCGTAATCAAGATCCTTCATAAGTTGGGTTGGTGCATTTCTAAGGTGAAGGGGGATTGGCAGATCTCCCGTTTCCCTGACCATTTTCTGGGCCTTTTTGATGGCCAGATAAGTAGAGTTACTTTTGGGACTTGTTGCAAGATAGATGCATACCTGAGATAAAATAATTCTGCCTTCAGGCCATCCAATTTTATGAATAGCGTCGAAGCCTGTGTTTGCCAGTAACAAAGCATTAGGATTTACGAGTCCGATATCCTCAGATGCAAATATCACTAATCTCCGTGCAATGAATTTTGGATCTTCTCCGCCCTCAATCATCCTGGCAAGCCAATACACTGAAGCCTGGGGATCAGAACCTCTCATTGATTTTATAAATGCCGAGATTACGTCATAATGTAATTCTCCGTTTTTGTCATATTGCGCCATGTTTTCCTGAATCCTGGCATACACTTTTTCATTGCTGATCTCCACCACGTCACCAGATTCTGCATTAATAACCAGGTCAATGATGTTGTAAAGTTTTCGAGCATCCCCTCCTGCATATTTTAAAAGGGCTTCCTCCTCCCGGATAATAATACTTCGTGTTTTCAGGTCAATGTCATTTTTAATGGCCCTATTAGCTAATTCAAGTAAGTCCTTATCTAATAGAGGTTTGAGAACATATACCTGGCATCGGCTGAGAAGAGGTGAGATAACTTCAAAGGATGGATTTTCAGTGGTTGCACCAATCAGTGTGATTGTCCCACTTTCAACCGCTCCAAGAAGTGAATCTTGTTGAGATTTACTAAAACGATGAATTTCATCAATGAATAGAATTGGATTTGGCCGATCAAAAAACTGGGTCTTCAATGCCTTCTGAATAACTTCTCGCACATCTTTAACTCCTGAACTAACAGCACTTAATGTGTAAAAGGGTCTGTCATGTTGGTTAGCTATTATTCGGGCTAAAGTAGTTTTTCCTACACCTGGAGGTCCCCACAGAATGAAAGAGGGTATCTTACCTGATTCAATGACCTGACGCAGGATGGATTTCTTACCGACCAGATGTTCCTGACCCACATAATCATCTAATGATTTGGGTCTTAACCTTTCTGCTAATGGGATTATCGGTGACATCCTGGATATTTTTCTCTAAAAATACACAATTCATGAAGAAGACCTTATCTTTACGCGCTTTATAGTTTTGAATTATCGAAGAGAGTATTTCATGATTAAACGAGCGGGACTTATAATACTTTTGTGTTGGTTGGTATTGTCATCAATGGGACAAGTATCCGGGAACAAATATATTCCGGCTGATCCTTATGTATTGACTGGCCCGAAACAGCATTTCTCTAAATACCTGATTGTATCACCAGGCAATCTCGGACCTAATGCACTTCCTGTTCCCAGGCTTTTCAACGGAAAAACAAGTAAGAAATTCCATTTTAATATGGAGTATGAATACTATTATAGTGATGGTGAGCAAACTCATGATGTGTTTACAGAGATTCATATTCCGGTAGCTGATGGAAAGATATCTCTTGATTTTATGTACGTACCATATGAATTCTACACTGTGGATTCTGTTACTAGCCGCAGTCGTCGAACTTTGTCAGGAGATGCTTTGGCTGGTAGTTCATTTGGTGATATTTATTTTGGCACTCATGTTCAACTCATTGAGAACCATAAATGGCTTCCTGATCTGGCTTTTGGAATGAGTTGCCGAACGGCTTCTGGAACCTCATTGGAGGATTCAAGATATACGGATGCCCCTGGTTATTATTTTGATCTGTCTATTGGTAAGACTCATAAGTTTGGTGATTCTCAATCAGGCATAAGATGGTATGCCCTGGGGGGATTTTATGTCTGGCAAACTTACCTTGACAATTATCCACAAAATGATGCTTTGCTTTATGGTGCCGGCCTACAGTTTTTGTTCCGAGATTTCTTCATTACGAACAGTATTCGTGGATACTCTGGTTATATGTATAATGGGGATCATCCTCTTGTTTATCGCACCGAACTGGGAATCAGGGAAGGTTCTGCTGCATTAATACTTGGTTTTGAGAAAGGGATACGAGATTATCCTTTTAATTGTTTGCGTGTTGGCATAAGAATCAATGGAATTTCTGAAGAGCTATGAAGCTTGAATCCTCACGACTTTCTCAAATAGTTTTGCTCTTGTTGATGCTGACGAGTCTTCTTCTTCATTTTAATGTTTTTAGTAAAGATCTTGTGGGTTTTCATGTTTGGCGACAAACTCAAACACAAAATACCAGTATAAGTTTTGCGGAAGAGGATGCAAATATTTTGAACCCCCGCCGAAATGAACGTGGTAATAGCGATGGAATATTCAGAATGGAATTTCCTTTGTCGCAATGGATTGCTTCAGTTGGTATCAGAATATTTTCAAATGATGTATTGGTAAGCCGAATTCTGAACTTCTTCCTTAGCCTGCTTTCCTTCTTAGGGATATATAAGTTGTTAAGAACTTTAAAGGCTACGGAATTCCAATCAGTTGCTGTGTCGGCATTTTTCCTTTTTGCTCCGGTTTTGTACTACCATTCATTAAATCCTATGCCTGATAATCTGGCTCTTTGTTTTTCAATCTGGGGCTTAAGATGGATTATGATTTGGTATTACCAGGGGGGAAAGACAAAGCTTATTCTTGGCGCAGTTATTATTGCTTTAGCCAGCCTGGTGAAGCTGCCTTTTATAATTTATTATCTGATTATTTTTCTTTTAGTGCTTTTTAATCGAACTGAAAAGGATTCATACCGAACTTTATTTGGCAAACTTTCTATTCTATTTTTATCATTAATTCCCGTAATAGCATGGTATGCATGGGTAATTCCCCAATGGGAAGGCAATGGTATTGTTTCTGGTATTACCAATATGAATTCTGAGCAGCGTTCAAATTTCTTGTATTATTGCTTCTATCATATAAGAGCTACTTTGCCTGAACTCCTTGTAGGTTTTCCTGTCATACCTCTGTTAATAATGGGGATCTGGATGGGCCTTAAAAACTGGAAACAATACTCACTACTAAAATGGACACTCCTGCTTTGCCTTCTGCTATTAAGCGGATTGATGGTTTTTGAAATGAACATGATAGAAAAAGTACATGATTATTATTTTATGCCCTTCCTGCCATTGCTTGCTTTGATCCTTTTTATTGGTGTGAAACACCTGACTCGACCAGGGCAAAAGTTAAATTTCAGAAAAGTAGTGCTTGTAGTAATTATCATTAGTATGCCCGTATACTCATATTTCAGAATTCAACCAAGGTGGGAACAAAGTGGTTTTAATCCTGATTTACTCAAATATAAAACTGAATTACGGGCGATTGTTCCTGATAATGCACTGGTGTTGGCCGGAAATGATGTTTCGCATCATATTTTCTTGTATTACATTGGAAAGAAAGGATGGGTATTTGAGAATAACTGGACTAATGATCAGAAAATCAGAAAGATGACTGAGGAGGGTTGTAGGTATATGTTTTGTGATTCACGTCACGTTGATCAAAATCCCAGAATAAAAGAACTCTTTGGTACGAAACTTGCTGAATATGGATCAATATATGTTTATGAACTAAAATTGCCCAAATCAAACAATTAAGTTGATATAACAGAAAATAACTATCATGAAGAAAATTGTTCAGATCTTTGTAATTGCCTTGCTGCCAATGGGTTTGTTTGCTCAAGGGCCCATTAGTTTTGGTCCCAAAATTGGTTGGAATACAACGCAATTATCGACTGATTACCATGACTACGTAAATCAACTGAAGAACGGATTCCAGGGAGGATTGTTTTTCAGCATCTATATGGATAAGATATATGTGCAGCCTGAAGTGTATTTCTCATTGAAACGTGGATTGCTTGATACCACTATCGGAGATCCTTCTGATCCCTATGGTTCATTAAATGTTAGTCAATCAATAAGTTTGACAACGATTGATATTCCAATGCTTCTGGGTTACAAGCTACTGGATCTGAAATTAGCTCGTCTCAGAGTATGGGGAGGCCCGGTTGCTTCATATGTTATCAATAAATCCTATGAATTAAGCCTTAATGGACTTGATAATTCGGAGATGATCACAAAAGAGGATTTCAAAGACGCAACCTGGGGTTTTCAGCTTGGGGCTGGTGTGGATTTGCTTTTCCTAACCTTCGATGTAGGTTATGAATTTGGTTTGGAAAACTTCATGAGGGTTTCATCACTAGATGATTTCAGTTTGAAGAATAATTTGTTCTACTGTTCTATAGGTTGGCGCTTATTCTGATTGTGATTCAGCATTCCTCTAATTCCCTATTTCGATAACAGGCAATTGAGTAAAATGTTTTTTAGTGCATGATGTTGATTGATCTGTAATGTTTGGACAATTGATTCGTCTTAAACATATAAATCTAATCATCTTAAAATGTTATCAAATTATTTCAGAATTGCTATCAGGAGCCTTGTCAGGCACAAAGGATATTCTCTGATCAACATTCTCGGTTTAACTCTGGGATTGGCGACTTCATTGTTTATTTTTCTTTGGGTTTATGATGAAGTCTCTTTTGACAAATTCCATGAAAATATTGATAATATTTACAGAGTTGAGCAAGATCAAGCTTATAACAATCAAATCTTTCATGTGTCAGTTACCCCCTATCCCTCAGGAGAAGGTTGGAAACAGGAGATCCCTGAAATTGAAGATGCTGCCCGATTTGCCTTTTGTGGTACTTTGCTTTGTAAATTTGAGGATAAACGCTTTTATGAGAATGGTATTGTAGCGACTGATTCAACGGTCTTTTCTACTTTTACTTTCCCCTTCGCAATGGGTGACCCGAATACAGCTTTAGTTGATCCAAATTCTATTGTTATTACTCACGAGATGGCCGAGAAATATTTTGGGACAGAAGATCCGATGGGGCAGGTTATTATTATAGACAATAGCCATAATTTTATGGTTACTGGTGTATTGAAAAAAATCCCGAGAAATAGCAGCCTGCGATTTGACTTTCTTGTCCCTTTCGATTTTACACGTACCCTTGGGATGTATCAGGAAAGCTGGAGTAGTAATTCTATACAAACATTTGTGAGATTAAATCCAAATGCTGATCCTGCACCTGTAGATCAAAAACTGGTGGATGTGTTAAAAGGACATCTCGACTGGAGTTCAAGATCAGATAGTCCTGATGAATATCGCACTAAATTCATGCTTAAGTCATTTAGTCGAATGCACTTGCATCAGTATTTCGGATTCAATCATACTGAGCGGGCTTATAGAAATGTTTTAATAATGGTCATTATTGGAATATTTATTCTGATTATTGCTTCTATTAATTACATGAACCTGAGTACAGCCAGATCAGCCAAACGAGCAAAGGAAATTGGTTTAAGAAAGGTTAGCGGGGGCTTCAGGTCTCAAATAATCAGGCAATTTTTAGCTGAATCATTATTGACCTCTTTTATCGCTGTTTTTCTCGCAGTTTTGTTAGTAGCCTTGCTGTTAGATCCTTTCAGCACGATCTCAGCCAAGCAAATTCCTATCGAATCAGTTTTCTCATTACCTTTTGTACTGAGTCTGGTCGGAATGGGCATTTTTACCGGACTGATTGCGGGTTTGTATCCTGCCCTCTTCTTGTCAGGATTTAAACCGGTTAAAGTATTGTATGGTGATCCTTCAGAAAGGAGAGGGAAGGGTATCCTAAGGAAAGTACTGGTTATTATTCAGTTTACTGTATCTCTTCTGCTAATTATTGGAACAAGTATAGTCTATTTGCAGAATAGCCATATTAATAATAAAGATAAAGGCTATACTTCTGATAATGTGTTTTATGTTCAGTTATTTGGTGATATGAATCGCTCATACTATCAAATCAGGGATGCTTTTTTAAACCTGCCGGATGTTAAATATGTTTCTGCCAGTAATCATCGTCCTGGTCGAATTGGGAGTAACTCTGGCGGAATTGACTGGGATGGAAAACCTGAGGATCTAACCCCACTTGTTAGCATGGATGGAGTTGATTTTAATTTTGTTGAGTTATTAGATATCCCGGTAGTTGCAGGAAGATCATTTTCGCCTGATTATTCTTCGGATTTGTACTCCGATTCAACCGGAGCATTCATGATAAATCAAACTCTTGAAAGAATTATTGATGTTGAAGATGTAATCGGAATGAACATGTCCTTCTTTGGTATAACAGCCCCTATTGTTGGTGTTATGCAAGACTATCATATTACTGCTTTAAGTCAGGAAATCCCTCCATTGGCCATAGTAGCAACAGATCCGGATTATTTACGCTTCATATCTGTTAGAATAACAGCAGGCGACCGATCTACTGTTATGCAGAAGCTTGAAAGCACCTGGAATGAAGTTATGCCTGAATATCCAATGGAATACAGATTTCTTGAGGATGATTTCGAAACAGAGAACAGAGCCAGGATGAGATTGAGTAGTCTCCTTTTGGTGTTCACAATTATTGCCATTTCAATTGCCAGTCTGGGATTGTTGGGTTTGTCAGCTTTCATGGCTGAGAAAAGAACTCGTGAGATTGGTGTCAGAAAAACGATGGGTTCCAGCAACATGGAGATAATTCAATTAATGGTACGTCAATTTGCATGGTTGATTATTATATCTATGATAATAGCTATTCCAATCTCAGTATACCTGATGAATGGATTTTTACAGGATTTTGCCTATCGGATAGACTTAGCTTGGTATATTTTTGCTATTCCGGCTGTATTTGTCTTGTTGATTGCAGTTCTGACAGTCGGTACACAGGCATTGAAGGCATCCAGAACACATCCGGCGGTATGTTTGCGCTATGAGTAAGCAGCCGTATTATTGAAAGTCCTTAGCTTTCAGGCGGATCTTTTTACCGGCTTTAGCTGTTCTTGTAATTACCTGGTTTTTGTAGCGAATCTGATAAGTACCTGTATGGTCGGGGATAATTGAAGCCTCGCTTAGTTCTCCCTTATTCCAAATTTGATTAACCGTGACAGCTCCCCGAGCTCTTAGTCCATTAATTGTTCCGTTTTCCCATTTCGATGGTAGTGCTGGAAGTAAATGAATTTCACCCATATGACTTTGCAGTAACATCTCAGCGATACCAGAAGTGCCACCAAAATTACCATCAATCTGAAAGGGTGGGTGAGCGTCCCATAGATTTGGGTAGGTTCCTCCTCCTCCATATTTTGTCTCACCACTGGGATCAACGTAGTTTAAATGCGAACGAAGCATTGTATAAGCGTGATCTCCATCAAGAAGTCGGGCATGCAAATTTATTTTCCATGCTTTAGACCAGCCTGTCCCTCCATCTCCACGAATTTCAAGAGATCTTTTACAGGCAGCTGCAAGAGCAGGTGTATATATCGGCGAAAATTGATTATCAGGATAGAGCCCAACAAGATGGGATAAATGACGATGATAAGGATTTTGATCCTCCCAATCATAATACCATTCCTGCAAATGCCCCTTTGATCCTATCTGGTAGGGGTAAATGCGTTCAAGAGTTTCCATAATCAACTCTCTGTATTCTTGGTCGAGGTCAAGAATCTGACTGACTTCAATTATTTTCTCAAATAGTCCGCGAATGAATGCAAGGTCTGAGGTTCCACCATACAGAGTTGCTCCAACATAGCCTTCACTTGTCTTGTATAAATTTTCAGGTGAAGTTGATGGAGCTGTAACAAGATATCCGTCAGGGCTTTCTGTTAAAAAGTCAATAAGGAAATCAGAAGCACCCTTCATTAGGGGGTAGGCATATGTTTTAAGCCAGGCTGTATCATTAGTGAATGAGAAATGGTCGTATAAATGTAAACTGTACCAGGCACCTGCCATTGACCAGTTTGCCCACACCGGATGTCCGTTCCCGAAATCTCCTACAGGATTTGTCATTGCCCAGATATCGGTATTGTGGCTGCAGCACCAACCCGAACAATCATAAAATGTCTGCGCTGTAATCTCACCTGTTTCAGCTAATCTTTGAATAAAGCTTAAAAGAGGTTCATGCATTTCTGACAAGTTAGTTACTTCAGCAGGCCAATAGTTCATTTGAGAATTGATGTTGGCCGTGAAATTACTTGACCATGGCGGTCTTAAATGTGGATTCCAAATACCCTGAAGGTTGGCAGGTATTCCACCTGGTCTTGAAGAGCTTATTAGTAAATACCGGCCAAACTGAAAATACAAACACTCCAGATCAGAATCCTCTGTTCCCTCAGAATATTGTTTTAGTCTTTCATCGATTGGCATTCCAGGTGCTATGGCATTATTGACTGATAAACTGACCCTGTTAAAAAAAGAGCTGAATTCCTTAATGTGATCGCTTTTAAGAGTGGAGTAATCTTTTTCAACAGAACTGTCCAATAGCTTGAGTGCCAATTTCTTTTCATTTTTCCCATCAAGTCCGGGATCCCTGTCAAAACCATTGTAACTCGTTGCAACAGATAAACGGATAAGTGCAGTGCTGGCATTCTGAATAATAATACTATTACCCTCAATTAACAATTCCCCATCAGATATATCTAAATCGGCAATTACCCTGAAACGCATTCCTTTACCGTTCTCCCCATATATTATTGTATTGGGTATATTGCCCCGGTAATTTGGTTCAGCATGTATTGGGGCAAAACCATCCATTATTACCTGATTGTCTGTGATATGTGATGTAAAATGTAATTGGGAATTCAATTTTAATGAGAAGTTCAATAATCCTTTTTCTTTGCTGGTACAATGTATTACTGCAACTTGGTCAGGGTGAGAGACAAATATTTCCCTCCCATACTGATTGTCTCCAATCGAATATGATATTTTGGTTAGAGCCCGGCGGATATCTAGTTCACGGGAGTAGTTATTGGCAGGGCTTTCATGATCAAAATGTATTTCCATATTGCCGAGAGGTGCGAAGGACTCTGAAAATTTTCCTTGTAAATTTCTTACTAATCCATCCGCCTTCTTATAATCCTCGCTGAAAAGAGCTTTCCTGATATCCGGCAAATGTTTGTATGCATCCGGATTCATATTTGCATCGACAGGTCCACCAGCCCATAAAGTAGCTTCGTTGATGGCTATTTTTTCATTTATCGGATCCCCGTATACAGTTAAGCCTATTCGGCCATTGCCCATGGGGAAAGCCTGTTCAAAGAATACGGCAGCTTGATCAAACCTTATCAGACGGTCATTTAGTTTTTGCGTATTACAAGACGAGAGGCATATTGAAATAGTTATGATTAAGAGTTTGATTCCCCTTTTTAAAGATCGGCCAGGTAAGTGTATTATAAGAGTCATAATGATGAGCGCTTATGTTTGGCAATTAAAGCTATTCATTTAGTACCGGCCACACGTTTTGCTAAACCTCTGAACAACCAGAAATGTACAGGTGACAAAACTCTCCAATATATTCTACCATAAATACCAGAAGGCCTGAAGGTTGTTGTTTGATGTAAAATTGCTTGATTATCTTTTGTGTGGATTCGGAATTCCAGCCAGGCTTCCCCGGGCAGCTTCATTTCAGAAAATAGCAACAGGCGTTTCTGACTTTTATCTCCTATAAGTACCCTCCATGAGTCCAGGGCATCACCGGTAATTATATTATCAGGCGATCTTCTGCCTCTCCGTAATCCTACTCCACCAATAAGTCTGTCCCAGTACCCGCGGATTTTCCAAACCCAGGTTCCATAATACCAACCGGTTTCTCCACCTATTGACCAGATTCGATTAATTGTCTGCTCTTCTGAATCTACAATAGTTCTGTGTTGAATATTATGAACACAACCATGTATCGGAACCAGAGTAAATTGATTGAGGCTCCTAAGTTCTGAACTGGATATTAAAGAGTCTTTCCAGCTACTTAAAACGTGGTGCTTAATGATCCTGGCAAGAGCCAGAGTAAGTGTTTTCTTGTAAGGGATAGGTTTGATATCCAGAATTTCACTTAAGTTGTTTGGCTTGCAAACAACATCTACTTTCATGCTGCTTACCAGATTAGCAGCAAGCTTATAGGAGGTTGAAGTGAGAAAATACAGCCAGTATGATGAGAACTTTGGAGTTATAAATGGGACAGTCCATATTCTTCTTTTAAGGCCTCTCGCTTCCGCATATCCTAATAACATCTCTTTGTAACTGAGGATATCAGGACCACCTATATCATATGATTTATTATACAGCTGTTCCTGGAGTTGTATTTTTGTGAGAAAAAATATGACGTCGCGTATTGCAATTGGCTGACATTTGGTTCTTAGCCATTTTGGAGCGACTAAAATTGGCAATTTTTCAACCAGATCGCGAATTATTTCAAAGGACGCACTCCCTGATCCTACAATTATTCCAGCCCGAAGCACAGTGCTTGGTACAGATGAATCAGCTAAAATGTCCTCAACATTCTTTCTGGATTTTAAATGGGTTGAAAGTTCCTTATCATTTACTATGCCACTAAGGTAAATAATCTGTTGTGCAGAAGATCTTTCAATAAGTTGCCTGAAATTATATGCAGATATTTGCTCTAGCTGATCAAATCGCTGAATTGAGCTCGACATTGAATGGATCAGATAATAGGCTACATCAATCTCCATTGGGAAATGGGACTGTGATTTCTCCGTATCAAGAAAGTCCCATTCTACTATTTCCACTTTCTCCTCAAATCCGGATGGTGTTTGAAAACGAGACTTATCACGAACGCAACAAATCACCGTGTGCCCTTTGGCCAAAAGGGTAGGTAAAAGTCGTTTTCCAATGTATCCTGTAGCGCCTGTGAGGAGGATTCTCATACTGCAAGATAGAAAATTAAATCATAGATGGGCCTTGAGTTCAGATTAGCACTTAGTTGTGTTATTATGGAAAAAGTGTATCAGCGGCTATTGTCTCCATAAGGATTATGTGGTCTTTTGCTGCGTTTTGCCGGCAGGCTTGCACTGTCCTCAGGACTTTTAATGGGGAGCTTGGCAAGTTTCTCCACCTCTATACTTGGAAACCCAAACTCTTCCACTACTTTACCAAGAATCAGATAGACTCCATATCCTTTGAACGGATAATGTTTAAGACTTTGAGGGAAATGGGTTGTGTCAAAAAATTCCCCACTCTCGTCAAGAAAGTTGGCAAAATGCATCCATTCGCGTTTGATAGTTCGCACATATTTGATCACAACTAACTGACCTATCAGCCTAACTTTCTTTCCCAGATGCTTACTGAGGTCTTTCGCCTTAATTTCCCCTCTGAAAGAGGTTTGAAGCAGGTCGAAATAGCTGCCTGTTATCGGGTAACCAAGAAGCTCAATTTCATCATAAGCATCTTCAATGCGGCTGCGATGCAGATCGGGAAGCATGAATTTCTTTCTTGGAATACGGAAAAGCTGATCCTGGAGTTCCTGCGAGTCTTTTTTGCCCAGTAAAATATGCGCTTCCCACAATAAGGAGCTCTTACTTTTTCCGGTAAATCGAAAAGCATTTATTCTGATAAGCAGAATTAGCTGTTGGATGCCCACTTTAACACGTGCAACAAAGTCATCAAGATCCAGAAAATCACCAGTATGGTTCTTTTTAGTCGGGATGTCTTTTCCAACCTTTTGTTCGAGTTCACTGATATGAATGAATCCCAGAAAGATATCCTTCCCCTTAATGCTGGTCTTATATTGAGAATGATTAACACATGGCAGGTGAATATTGGCTCCCCAGCGCTTTGCTTCATTAATGTAAACCCAGGTTGAATAAAAGCCACCAAAATTATTTATTACCGACACCATAAATTCCTTGGGGTAATAGGCCTTCAGATAGAGGCTTTGAAAACTCTCCACTGCATAACTGGCAGAGTGAGCTTTGGAAAATGAATAGGCTGCGAATGATTCAATTTGTCTCCACACTTCTTTAATAATCTCCTCCGGATAACCCCGCTCGGCACAATTGGAGAAAAAGCGATTAACAATTCTTTGGAACTCATCTTTTGAGCGATATTTTCCACTCATGGCACGGCGCAGAACATCAGCATCACTCAGATCTAAACCGGCAAAATGATGACATACCTTCAAAACATCCTCCTGGTAAACCATAACCCCATATGTTTCTCTAAGTTGTTCTTCCATAACAGGATGGAGGTATTCGAACTTATCCGGATTATGAAAACGGTATATATATTCCCGCATCATACCTGAGCGGGAAACACCAGGACGGATAATTGAACTGGCTGCCACCAGAGTCAGGTAATCACTGCAGTGCAGTTTTTTAAGTAAGCCTCGCATGGCAGGACTTTCAATATAAAAGCATCCATTTGTTTCTCCGGCTTTGAGTAGTTTCTGTACCCGCTTGTCATTCTTAAATTTCTCAACCTGATGTACATCAATTGATACTGCACGATTCTCCTGAATAATCTCTACCGCCTCTTTTATATGGCCGATGCCTCTTTGGCTCAATATATCAAGCTTCTCAAAACCAATGTCTTCAGCGACGTACATGTCCCACTGTGTGGTCGGAAATCCTTTTGGGGGAAGATCAAGTGCGGTATAATAGGTGATGGGCTCTTCAGATATGAGAATACCACCAGCATGGATGCTGCGAATATTTGGGAAGTCGGTCATTTTACGACCTACGTCCCGGATGGTATCAAATACTTGCCCCTGGTTTAAGGGATTGTTGGGCTCATCGATCAGGCGATCAATTTCTGATTTTGGAAGACCATAAACTTTACCCAATTCACGGATGATGGATTTCCCTTTGAAGGTCGACATAGCCCCCAACAAGGCTGTGTGTTTGCGGCCATAACGCTTGAAAATGTAATCCTGAACTTCATCCCTCTCTTTCCAGGAATAGTCAATATCAAAATCAGGCGGACTGGTTCGGCTCGGATTGATGAAACGTTCAAAATACAGATCCAGCTCAATAGGATCAACATCAGTGATTTTAAGACAATATGCAACTACAGAGTTGGCTCCTGAGCCACGACCCACGTGGTAGAACTGTCGTGACATACTGTACCTGATGATATCCCATGTAATCAGAAAATAAGCCGAGAATTCGAGTTGTGTAATAATATCCAGTTCTTTGCGTACCCGCTCCTGAGCTACCGGATTATGCTTGCCATAACGGTAGAGCATACCATCAAGAGTGAGTTTTTCCAGGAGCTGCTGATCATCTTTGCGACTACCCGTGAAGCTTTGCTTATTCTTTATGGTACTGAAATCAAATTCCAATTCACATTCTTTTGTGATCAAGCTGGTATTTTGCAATATTCTGGGATATTCATTCAAGGCCTCCCGGATCTCATTCCGGGGCCAGAATCGCTCGCCCGGATCAGCTGTCTGGTTTCCATTTAGTTTCGAAAGAAGGGTATTGTGATCAATTGCCCTGAGATTTCGGTGGAGAGTATAACCATCTGTATCAGCAAAGCTTATTGGGTGAAGAAGGATTAGTCTCTTCTGATTGTGCTTAAACTCTGAGCTGATGATACGCCGTACCTCACGCATACGTATGCCAATCCATTCATTATCTCGTAAGCGGATTTTCTGACGATTGGCAAATGGGTAAATAATATGGCAGTTATCTAATTTTTCGGGACGGTCAGGCAGGGGAGATTCATTAAGATTGGCTGCTGTAAGCAAATCATTAAGCTCTCTCATTCCCTCTCTGTTACGAGCCAGACCAACATATAAGAGCTGATCATCCTTCCTGAATTCAATTCCGCCAATTGGTTTAATTCCAGCATGCCGGCAGGCTTTTACAAAGTCAGATATCCCGGAAGAATTATTTATATCTGTCAAAGCCAGCGCTTTAATCCTTTGTTGATGCGCCAGCTCAACCAGATCTTCAACTGGTAAAGTACCGTATCGTAAACTATAATATGAATGACAATTTAAAAACACTTTTCCGTTACTCCGTTACTCTGTTACTCGCTTACTCCGTTACCTCGTTACTTATTCCTAAGCCCTCATCTTTCTGCACTCCAATTGCCCGCCTTATAGCATCACTTCCATACCGTTTCCGCATTCGATCCATAGCCAGATACAAGTTGACCTGCTCAGGAGTATCTTCGAAGAGATTAAGCTGCTGGGTGCCGTGAATTAAATTGCTGAGCCTTACGCCAATGAGTCTTATTCGCATTCTTCTGGTATACAGTCTTTTAAAAAGCTCCTGGGCTGTTTCAATCATGATGTGGTCGAAGCTGGTGTAGATGAGTCGTTTCTGCATAGTATGGGTGTCGAAATTGGCATACCTGATCTTTACTGTGATGCAGGCAGTAAGCTTCTCCTGCTTCCTTAGTTCAAAAGCTATTTTTTCTACCATGGTGATCAAGCGACGGTTGAGATCTTTCACATCAGTAGTGTCCTGGTCGTAGGTGCGTTCAGTACTGATGCTTTTTTGTTCCCAGTAGGCATGTACCGGGGTATGATCAATCCCGTTAGCTTTTTTCCAGATAAGCATCCCATTTTTCCCCAGTACATGTCCGAGCATATCCGGAGGGATATCACTCAGTGTTTTTATTGTTAATACTCCCATGGAGCGAAGAAGCTGATAGGTCTTAGGCCCTAACATGGGGATCTTCTTTATTGACAATGGATTCAGGAAATTCTGTACATCCTGTATGGCTACTTCTTTTTCTCCATTGGGCTTGGCTTCCCCGGTAGCAATCTTGGATACGGTTTTATTGACTGATAATCCAAAAGATATTGGCAAACCGGTTTCTTTGATTATTCGTTGCCGGAGCTCATGAGTCCAGATAAGTGATCCAAAGAACCTATCCATTCCTGTAATATCAAGATAATGTTCATCGATGGATGCTTTCTCATATAGCGGGGCCTTTTCTGCAATGATATCAGTGACCAGTCGGGATTGTTTACTATAAGCTTCCATATCCCCACGGATATAAATTCCATCGCTGCACAGCTGACGTGCCATTTTGATTGGCATGGCTGAATGGACTCCGTAAGTTCGAGCCTCATAACTGCAGCTTGATACAACTCCACGGTCAGACAGTCCCCCGATGATGACCGGCTTTCCTATTAGCTGACTGTTTATTAATCGCTCTACTGATACAAAAAAGGTATCGAGATCAAAATGTGCTATGATTCTGTTTATTTCGCTCACTGTTTAAATTGAATAAATTACCCTTGCTCAGGGTTTTGTTACAAATACCCCAAAAAGATTAAAATATAATCAAAAATCAGCTAAGAATATAATCAAAAGAATTTTTACAGGCAAAGAAATAGTCAGACATCTTAATGTTTTATTGGATTAGTATTGCTAACTTAAACCTCTACAAGAACTTCTAGCCGGCATTTATTATTATGAACACAATTCTGATCATTGATGATCAAGTCAAGCGACTTGCAAATCTGCAGAGAATCATTGAAGAAAAATTTGAAAAATGTACTGTGCTGACTGCTCCTGGCGGAGCTAAAGGGTTTGAGATTGCAAGAAGAAAAAAGCCTGATGCTATTCTTATTGATACTCAGATAGCAGATATTGATGCTTATCAACTTTGTGGCCAGATAAAGGCTGACCAATTGACTTGCTCGGTTCCGGTATTATTAATTACCGACCTGAAAACTAATCCTGAGTGCGGAGGAAAGATAATTGAGTCAGGTGCTGATACAGCGCTTTCCAGGCCTTTTGATCCAATAGAGGTATTTCTTCAGCTCAGGCTCCTGTTTAGGATTAAAGAAAAGAAGGATCACTTGCAGGGTACACCTGAAGCTGTGGAATCAGAGCTGTTGCAGAGCAGAGAACAATATAAATCAGACTACGATCGATATAGGTTAATGGCTGATAATTCACCAGATATGATGTGGGCGAAAGATATGGAGGGGCGTTTTACCTTTACTAATAAGGCCATCTGCGATAATTTACTGAATGCTAAAGATGTTAATGAGCCGATTGGGAAGGATGTGATGTTTTTTGTTGACCGGGAAAGAAAAGAGCATCCCGAAAACCTGAGGTGGTTCACCTTTGGGGAAGACTGTGCTGATTCGGATTCAGTTACGATTGAAAAGAGACAAACATGCCGGTTTGATGAATATGGTAATGTGTTTGGGAAATACTTGTTTCTGGATGTTTATAAAACCCCGCTATGGAATGAGCATGGTGAAATGACTGGAACGGTTGGGAATGCAAGAATCGTTACTAAAGAGAGGGAAGTTGAAAAAGCTCTTAAAGAGAGTGAAGAAATGCTTCGAAATATTCTTGAAAATAGCACTAACCTTTTTTATTCACATACGGTTGATCATGTAATCACTTATTTAAGTCCTCAGGTTGAGGAGATTCTGGGTTATACACAAGAAGAAGCTTTAGTAAGGTGGACTCATCTTGCTTCAGATAATCTATTAAATGAAAAAGGATTTCAACATACCGAGAGAGCGATCAAGACTGGGGAGAGACAGCCACCTTATGAACTGGAATTATTAAAAAAAGGTGGTGACAAGATATGGGTTGAAGTGAGAGAGTTTCCCCAGTTAGATGGTGGTGTCGCGAAATCAATTATTGGCTCCTTGACTGAGATAACTGAAAGGAAGCATACTGAGCATATTCGTGAAGTGATATTCAATATTTCAAAAGCGTCATTATCAAGCCTGAATCTGGAAAAACTGATGGCTTATATACGTATTGAACTTGGAACAATTATAGATACCTCGAACTTTTTTATTGCTCTGAAGGATAAAGACAACGATCGGATTACTTTACCATTCTTTGATGATGAGAAAGATCATTTGTCGATTTTGCCAGAGGGTAAAACCTTAACTAATTATGTTATCAGTACAGATAAACCCCTGTTGGTTGATTCATTTGAGAAAAAGAAAATGACTGCTGATGGTAAGATTGAATTGTTTGGCAGCTTATCAAAAAAATGGTTGGGTGTTCCTCTTCGTTTAGAAAATGAGGTTATTGGTGTTTTGGCAGTACAGAGTTATACCGATGAAAACGCTTATGATGATGCTGATATGAAGATGTTGGAATTTGTTTCAGATCAGATAAGTGTGTCAATCCACAGAAAAAAGACAGAAGAGGACCTGCACTTTGCCCTGAAGAAAGCCAAAGAGAGTGATCATCTGAAGTCTGCTTTTCTTGCTAATATGAGCCATGAAATTCGCACTCCAATGAATGGCATATTAGGTTTTGCTGAATTGCTTAAGGATCCTGATATTACTGGTGATGAGCATGAAAAGTATGTTAGTGTCATTGAATCTAGTGGTGAACGTATGCTTAGTACAATTAATGATTTAATTGATATCTCAAAAATAGAGTCAAAGCAGACTGAAGTTCAATATAACAGAATCAGGATAAATGAACTGACTGATGACTTATATCGATTTTTTAATCCTGAAACTGAGCGTAAAGGACTTCAATTGATTTTAAATAATAGTTTACCAGTTGAGAAATCTCTTATCAATACTGACCGGGAAAAATTATATGCAATTCTCACAAATTTGATTAAAAATTCGATCAAGTATACTCAAAAGGGCAGGATAGAATTTGGTTACCAGAGAAAAGAGAGTTTTATTGAGTTTTACGTGGAAGATACTGGAATTGGTATTCCTGAAGAACATCATAAGTCGATTTTTGATCGTTTTGTTCAGGCTGAGATGAGCAATTTTAAGCGTTTTGAGGGATCTGGATTAGGTTTGTCTATTACAAAGGCTTATGTCGAGATGCTTGGTGGGGAGATTTGGTTAATATCCGAAACCGGGAAGGGTTCAAAGTTTAGCTTCACAATTCCTAAATAATTAATCGCCTGGATTGAATAATCTGAATAATCCGAATATTCTTTTAGTTTTTAAGTATTCAAAGAATAAATACTGAACTTAAGAATGCCAAAGATTAAGCCGAAGAAAGTGATATTCAGACGCGAAGAAATAATGGTTTATTACGATTTAGTATATTTGTAAGCGAACTAATAATTACTAAAATGGATTTTCGCTGTAGGGTTTGTGATGTGGTCTTTCAAAGTTCCGGAACAAAAAAAGAATATGTTGATTCTATATACGGGCCTTGTTCAAAAGTAGTTGCCAACTGTCCAACTTGTGGTGGTGAATCTTCGGAGTTCAGAACTCCAAAACAAAAGAAATCTTCTTCATCCGGAGCTATTGCACCATGTGGTATGAGCCCTCAGGCTGCAGGATGTTCTTCTTGTAGTCAATAATTTGTATTGTACTAAGCCACATGCCTCATACAGTAACAAAACTGGTTTTAAGTAACAATTCTCCAAAATTAGTCTATCGATTTCCGTGGCTGCTTCGTCTTCAGCATATAGCAAGCTGGCTGATGACGCTGAGATTATGGTACTGTAGAAGAGAAAGCAGACGAATTCTTCTGAACAAAACTCACAGCAAAAGCTTTTTAGAAGCTGGGTGTGGCTCAGGTGAATTATTATTTAGCTTGTCAAGGAGATTTAAATCCGGAGAATTTGTGGGCATTGACATTAATGAAGAATCTGTAAACATAGCTGGTAAGTACTGCTATTCAAGGAATATCAAAAATGTGAGTCTCGAAATGTCAGGAATTGATGATTTCAAATCTGACCTAAGCTTTGATGCAATATCATGCATATCAGTACTTCAATATGTTTCCAATCCGGATAAATCATTTATTCATTTACTTAAGATGTTGGGAGAGAATGGTAAACTACTGATATATCTTCCTGTTGATGATAAGCGAGTACTCCCAGGATATAATTATCTGCGAAAATCATGGTTTCGACCAGTTGTATATGACTCATATAAAGAGGTTAATTATAAGTTGACTGAGCCTGAAATCAAACGTATTATTCATGAAAACGATGCGCAAATTGACAAGTTATCCTATACTTACGATTGGGCTGGGAAAATTGGATATGAGCTTATCTCATTCGGCCAGCTCTTTATTTTGCGTGTCAATTGGATATTAGCTTTTCTATTTGCAATAGTTTACTTTCCAATTATACTATTGCCAGCATGGCTTTTTATGCTCATGGATATGATTCTGCCGAAAAAGAGGGGAAATGGGATATTGTTGACAATATCCCGACTTACAACTACCGCCTGACCCGATTTTTAAGCATGAGCTTCCAATTATCAGATGCTACGTATCTTAAGGCCCAGGAAAAAAGTTCGTGGCCGGCTGGGTCCATAAACGTAATTACTATCACGGTATTTTCCACTATCGAAATCAGACTGATAATTGTTCAGCATATTTTGGACTCCACCAAAAACCTGTAATTCAGTGTCGAGGTTACCCAAAGTCCAATTGTAAGATACTTTGGTGTTTAACTCCCAAAACGACTCAGTATGAATATATTCGTCAGCGGTAATCTCTGGTGCACCGGCATAATGAACCAAAAGCATCGGGCCAGTATATACTCCTGACAAACTACCTTGAAATGGAGATTCAGGAGTTACAGTAAGGGTGAAGTATCCATAGTAATCAGGTGTTTTCAAATAGCGTTCAGTGGGATCCAAATCATCAGAATATACGATCCCTTTATCAAATATGCTCGACTGTAAAGTGACGCCGGTTTCAAGCTGGTACTGTCTGTTATAGTTGGCTCTGACCTCAAGTGTTCCTCCCTGAACTGTGGAAAAAGCTGCATTCCTTTTCTCAAAAATTTTACCAAACATATCCTCTCCGGATTCCTCCAGAACGAATGCCTCATTGAGTCGGGTATGAAATCCCTCAAGAGTAAAGCCATAGACATACTTCTCGCTTGGCATGTCATAGTTTATGGATGCGCTTAAGCTTTGAGAACGCTCCGGTTTTAAATCCGGAGATAAAATTATTCTTGAGATACCACCACCTGCAAAAGCCATATGCATATCAGCATCAAATGCCTGTGGAGCCCTAAATCCTGATGACCAGCTGATTCTGAATTGTGTCTTCTGTTTGAGGCGATATAATAGGGAAACTCTTGGATTAATAATTATATTTTCAATCAGGTTATGCTTATCTGCTCTGACTCCGGCGAGTAGTGTGAAACTTGGACTCATGGCCCAATCACTCTGAAAAAAGGCCCCAAGATTAGTAGTTGTCTGATCCAATTTATAATTGTAAGTGTCGATTTCATCATAAATATCATCATACACATATTCTGCGCCAATAGTAAAAGTGTTTGTGCCAATGAGGAGGTCATCTGCCCGGTGATTGATTTGACCACCAACCTGGTAAGTTCTATTGTCGGAGTATCCATACGGAGGATTCATATAATGATTGAAAATATCACTTGAATCAACATAAGGCTTTATAACGGGGTCAGGAATAATACCTGTATAATGTCTGCGGATTGTTTGCTGGCCAGCACCATACAGAATGAAAGCACTTTTATTCTCATTAAAGTCGACCTGATAATCGATACCGGCCATAAGAACATTATGTGTTCTTTCTTCAGATTGTAGGGCCTGATGAGCCGGACCATTAATTTGATCACCCCCACGACGATATTCATATAAACTGCTGAAATTGAATTCAATTTTCTGATTGTGGCTTGGCCTCAAAAATGCATTGATTCCAAATGAGTTATTTTTAAGATGAGGGATTTCAGAAAATCCATCTGCATTGTGATCATATGAATCCCTGTTTCTATGCGATGTATATAAAGATATCCCTGAATTCCTTTTTTGTGACATTACTGAAAGGCTTCCGTTTACCATTTGATCCTGGGCAGAGCCGTTTATCCATGAATTACGAGCCGATACTTCGTATGTATTATCTTCGGGAATCTTAGTAATTACGTTTACCGTTCCTCCAATTGCACTTGAACCATATAATGCCGATCCACCACCACGAACAATTTCTATTTGCTCAATCATGTTAGATGGTATCTGCTCAAGGCCATACAATCCGGTTAAGGAACTAAAAACCGCACGGCCGTTTACCAGGATTTGTGAATAAGCTCCACCTAATCCATTCATCCTTAGTTGTGTGTAATTACATGTTTGGCAATCTGTTTCAACTCTGATTCCAGGTTGGAAAGACAAACCATCCAGTAGGGTATTAGCTTCAATTCTATCGAAAAGTTTTCCTTCGATTACATTAACTATCACTGGTGACCTGGTTTTTCGTTTGAATGTTTTGGTACCTGTTACAACAATCTCATCAATATCCATTAACTTCTCCTCAAGCTCAAAATTAAGCTCAATGGTCACTCCTTTTTCTAATATAACAGCCTTCTCCTGAGATTTATATCCAACCATCCTGGCTACTAAAATGTATTCACCTGGTGTTAAATTAACCAGCATATAGTGCCCGGTAGGATCGGTTACAGTACCAACATTTGTTCCTTTCAAATAGACAGTAACAAAGGGCATATGCTCTCCATTTGATTTTACATCTCCAAAAATATTGGCATCTGTATCCTTTTCCTGAGCAATGCCTGATATTGGTGTCCACAGGCATATGAGTAGGCAAAACGTGAAAAAAGTGCTGATCTGTTTGGTCATGGTTTTAATTTTTTTTAGTCATCCTCTTATACACTGAAAGCATGAAAATGTTGCTATTTTTAAGGATTCTTAAATATAATTAACATGAAGCGTTATACTCTTATCTGTCTGGTTCTAATTCTGTGGACAGTCTCATTTGCACAAAACAAAATTGAACCAAACTGGGAATCTATTGATGCAAGACCCATTCCTGAATGGTTTTCAGATGCAAAATTCGGAATCTTTATCCATTGGGGACCCTATTCTGTGCCTGCCTGGACACCAAAAGGTACTTATTCAGAATGGTATCAGTACTGGTTGCAGAAAAAAACGCTTTTTGGGAATGGGGATTTCTCGGGCAAAGAGGTGGTCAACTTCCATAATGATCGATATGGTGAAGATTATTCATATTATAATTTTGGAGAAGAGTTTAAGGCTGAGCTATTTGATGCAGATGAGTGGGCAGAGCTCTTCAAAAAGGCCGGAGCAAAATATATTGTTCCTACAACAAAACATCATGATGGATTCTGTCTATGGCCAAGCGAAACAGCGAATCAAACATGGGGTTTTCCATGGAATAGTGTAGATATTGGTCCGAAACGCGACCTAATGGGAGAGCTCACAAAAGCTGTTCGCAAAACTGATGTGAAAATGGGCATGTATTATTCAGTTTATGAATGGTTCAATCCCTTATACAACTCTGATCTCGATCGTTTTGTTGACGAGCATCTGCATCCGCAATTCAAAGATCTCATATCAAAATATAAGCCTGATTTAATCTTTGCGGATGGTGAATGGGACCATCCGGCAGAAAAATGGAAATCTCAGGAATTACTTGCTTGGTTGTTTAATGAAAGCGGATGCAGTGATGATCTTGTGATCAATGATCGATGGGGTAAAGGAATACGCTTCAATCATGCAGGATACTATACAGCTGAATATGACCCGACTTATGAAGGTGACCATCCATGGGAAGAGTGCAGGGGAATGGGATTTTCCTTCGGATACAACCGTGCCGAAGATTCATGGGATTATAATTCACCACAGAATCTTGTGCTTTTATTGGTCGATGTTGTCAGTAGGGGAGGCAACCTTCTGCTTGACATAGGTCCGGATGCTGATGGTAAAATTCCACCAATCATGCAAGACAGATTGTTATCGATGGGTGCTTGGCTACAGGTGAATGGTGAAGCTATTTATGGCACAAGAAAATACGAAAAAACCTGTCAATGGAGTGAAGGGAGTAAGGATCATCCTAAGGTTGGAAGCCATTATACTTCAGCTACCTATGTCTTGAAACAAACGGTAGATCCTGATCCCGGATATGCTGTAAAAGAAGTGTTTTTCACGCAGAAACCAGGCTTATTATATTGCATTCTGCCAAAATACCCGAAAGAGAGCATTGAAATTAGAGACATACATCCTTCTTCATCTGCGAAAATCAGTATGCTGGGCTACAAGCAGGCACTAAACTGGGTAAGAACCAGGGATGGAATCAGAGTAGAAGTCCCTGCTTTGATACCAGGTGAGATTCCATGCCAGCATGCCTGGACGATTAGGATTGAGGAGTAGATCGGGAGTCTGGGGATCGGGGACCCGTGGGGACTGGGGACAAGGGGAGATTAAAGCTACACAATTACCAAATAATGTTTCGCAATTGTTTTTTTAGTCTTTCATATTTTAACTGAACATTCTCTTCTTTTTCTTCTTTTGTATATCTTTAGATAATCCCCCCTGAACTGAACGATTGACTCATTATGAGAAAAATCCTGATTCTGATTGTTTGTTTGACGATTCTTGTTTTGTCTTTTACCCAAAGCAAAACAATCGCAGGTTATGTTTTCGACGGTCAGTCCAAATCTCCATTGGCTGATGTAAGCATCTCAGTTGTGGGTCACTCATCAGGTGGGATTACCGGACAGGAAAACAAAGCTAGAGTTTATGGAGTAGTATCTGATGAGAACGGAAAACCTGTTGCTGATCTTACGATTTTCATTCCATTCACATCAAAGGGCACTACGAGCAATGCAAATGGTGAATACAATCTGGCGAATCTGAATCCGGGGGATTTTGATCTGATTTTCAGGCATGTTGCTTATGTGCCCCATACCCGGTTAGTGAAAATTGAAGCAGGTAAGACATATCGTTTAGATGTTAATGTTCAGAATAACACTATTGAATTTGAGGAGATAATAAAAAAAGCTGATCAGAATGACTGGACCTTTGGATTTGAGAAATTTAAAGAGTTTGTTCTGGGTGATCCCTCAGGTAAGTCAATTTATGTTGAGAACCCTGATGATCTGTACTTTTATCATGATGGAGTCGTACTCAATGGATATGCAACAGCTCCGATCAAAATAGTAAATAATTACCTGGGTTATGATTTGATCTATTTTCTCGATTATTTTAAGTTCTCCGAAGAGATTGACCTGCCGGATGGTACCCTTCAGAAAGCCTTTTTTGTATTTCAGGGTTCAGCAAGATATTTAGAACGGAAAGATGCTCCACAGAGAATCCAAAAGCGATGGGAGCGAAATAGAAATGAAGAGTTTAAGGGAAGTTTCAGGCATTTCCTTGCAGCAGTTTTCAATGATCTTTTAGATGAAAGTGGATTTGAAGTTAAAGAAGCATGGCTTGACCTGCCGGATTTTGAAGAATCGCAAAATATGAGTCCGGCCATGGCTTATATCAGGTCACTCGAAATGGAAAGATTCTTTACATGGAATCGAGAATCTGGCAAGTCGGGTTTCCTTTACTACTTCCCACATCAAGTATATCAAATAAAGGATCAGACTAAGGATCTCAATGTTATCCCACAAAAAAAATCATTATGTTTTACCGAAAACCTACTGGTTTTTTATAAGAACCAAGCAAAATCCGGTCTGGGAGATGCCAAAGTAACTAGTTTCAGCTTGTCCCCAGATTCAGTAGACAAAAATATCGGTGCTATTCATTTTAATGAGTTAGGACAGTATAATATTATAGGAGCAGAATTATTATGGACACATCTCGGTGATAGCAAGAAATTGCTGAACACCGTTCCTGCGGACTATTTGCCTATAGAGGATAAATAATAGCTTTGGTAAATTGGTCTTTGGTCGTTTGTCGTTGGTCGCTGGTCGCTGGTCGTTGGTCCCGACTCTCCCATATGAAGCATATAAAAGTATATATCGAATGAAGAACAAACTATCAAAATGTACAGTATTATTCATAATTGCAGTGTTTTGCTCTTGTGGTAATAAGTCTCCTGAAGAAGCATCTGTGAAGGTGTTTGATCTGGCTGAGGCTCTTAAAACAGAAGAAACCGGATTAACTAGTGATTATTTCAGTGAAGTTGAAATGGTTGTATTGGATGGAAAAGGTGAATGGTTTTTCCCACGACACGTGATCGGTGGTAGATTCTATAAGAAGTATTCACTCTTTTATGATCAGCATAATCGCTCAGCACTGGGAGTTTTTTCACGTGCAGGAGATTTAGTTTTATCATTAGATCGAAAAGGTAAAGGTCCCGGCGAATATTCTGGTTTTAGTGAGTACGGAATGGATCCGGCAGAAGAAAAGATTTATGTTGCAGAAAGATACAATCAAAAAATACATTGGTATGATTTGCAGGGTAATTGGATCGAAACAATTAAAATACCTACCAAATTCGAACATGTGTACTGTATGCCTGACGGAAATCTTCTATTTCAAAATGTTCGTAGGTCGGATGATAATCTTGATAGTTGCCGACTGTTTCTCTGTAATCCGGCAGGAGAGCTTATTAAACATGTTTGGAATAAACCAAAGGAAATTAATGATTATTCGCAATTTCTTGACCGGGATTGGTTGAAATATACTGAGTCGTATGGATTTCTCTATCGGGATGCTCCACTTCACGATACGGTATATCAGTTAAATGATGAGTACGAATTGCAGCCATTTTTTGTAATGGATCCGGGTAAGATGAAATTACCAGAGCATATTGCCACTGATTTTAACCGGTCAAAAGAATGGAGAAATTACCTGCGTACAAATCGCTTCTATTTCTCTGGCAATACTCTTATGATATCCGGATCTTTAAATGGATGGAAGCATTTTGATGTTGATATGGATTCTCAGCAGATTACAACGCTAAGTGAGATTAGGGATGATTTAGTTGGATGGCGTAGTCCGCCAACTGAATGCAGTATGGATGGCCAATATTTGATTCAAAGGATTTATGTTCAGATATATAAAGATAATATTGATAATCTTGTTTTGAATGAAGACGTGATTTTTCCTGATATCAAAGAGAAAATCATCACAGAGATAAAGAATGCCAATGAAAATACTGACATAATTTTGCTGTACTATAAATTGAAATAGAATCACATTTTTATTAAATTTGACTGTCCCCTTAATTAACAGATAACTCTAAAACTTAACAGTAATGAAAAGACTATTAGTAGTGTTATGCCTGTTTCTTGCAGGTGTATTAGTGATGGGACAAAGTAACAAAGTGCAATCCGCTATCAATTACCTAAAACCAGCGTACAACGAGTTAGATAAAGCTAAAGTTGCAATTGATTTGGCAACGATACATCCAAAAACGCAGGGAAAAGCAAAAACATGGTATTATAGAGGGGAATGTTATTATAAGCTTTTCCTATCTAATGATAAAGCCTTTAAGGATTTACATGCTGATCCTTTAAACGAGGCCTACCATGCCTTTGTTAAGGCGAAGGAGCTTGATGAAAGAAAAACCTATCCTGAGATTGATTACAAACTTATTATGATAGGCACAGCTTTTTTCAATAAAGGATCAATGGAATATGATGAGAAAGCGTTTAAGAAATCATTACAATCATTCGAAACCGCAATTGATATTGGTCGTCTTCCTTATATAAATCAGGTTGATACACCAGCTTTCTTTAACGCTGCTATTGCAGCTGACCTGGCCGGATTGTATGATGTTGCATTAAGATACTATGATAAGTCAATAGAATATAAGTACATGGGAAGTGAAGTATACCATTATGCTGCCACGGTGAAATTAAATACTGGTGATACTCTGGCTGCAATTAAGTACTATGAAGATGGAATAGAAGCTTATCCTGAAGATAATGCATATTTGTATATCCAGTTGATAAATCATTATCTGGGAAATAAAGAACTTGAGAAGGCAGCAAAATATATTGGTCCTGCCCTTGAAAAAGATTCATTGAATGCTTCACTGTGGAGTGTGTATGCTCAGGCTAATGAAGGCAAGAATGAGGCTGAGGTAATAGCTGGTTATTCCAGAGCAATTGAGCTTGATTCAACTCTGTTTGATCCATATTACAGCCTGGGAATCATGTATTTTAATCATGGTGTAGATGCCAATAAAGAAGCTATGTCTATTCCGCTGAATGAACAGGAAGCATATGATGCAGTTCTCAAAAAAAGGGATGATTATTTTAATCAAGCTTTGCCCTATTTTGAAAAGGCGAATGAGATTGACCAAACCAATGGTGAGCTTCTCACTGCTTTAAAAGAGATTTACTATCGTTTCAATATGAAGGAGAAGCTTGAAGTGATTACTAAGCTTATTGAGGATAGGAAGTAGGGAGGGGGAGGGCTTTCGTGACGCTCTTCGTGACGCTCTTCGTGACGCCCTTCGTGACGCCGTGGTGAAGGCTTTTGTTGTTGTTCTGGACTTTCCTGCCTGTGTGGGTTCGGGGTTGGATGGTGAAACTCTATAATTATTTTCTAAGAAAGGCTTCAGGATACTTAAACTAACGAGGAGATGATGGGTTCGGGTTATGGTTTATTTAAAGGTGCTATTGAATTGTTGTATGTGATAGCCTGAAAAGGGTTGTTAATCCATGATTTATACTTAACTTTAGACAAGGAACCACTGATATATAAATATCAGCTATTTAAGCTTTTAATTGATGTTTACACATCAATAATCCTAACCCGATGGGAGGCAATTCAAGTGTCAATCGACAAATTAAATTGTTATTGATTTTGGCAAGTGCAAAATGGCACAGCAGATCTGAGTTGACCGACAGATTACAAATATCAGAGAGAGCTTTGTACCGCTATTTCCGCAATCTAAGGGAATGTGGAGTCATAATTGAGCAGCATGACGGACGTTACCGTATCGTTAAGATAGAAAAACCGATTAAAGACTTATCAGATCTTTTGCATTTCTCAGAGGAAGAAGCAGTTGTGCTAAAGGAGGCCATCCATAGTGTTGATGACAATAACATAATAAAAACTTCATTAATCAGAAAACTTTATGCCCTATATGATTTTGATCGGGTAGTTGAAACTGTGATACATCGTGATCAACTTCCTGTCATTCGTAATCTCGTTCTGGCTATTCGGGAGAAGAAGCAAATCATATTAAGGTCTTATCATTCATCGCATGGCAATATGATTCGTGATCGTATGGTTGAGCCGTTTGATCTTACTACAAATTACATTTCGGTATGGGCATTTGATCCTGAAAGCCGGACCAACAAAACATTTAAGACTGCCAGGATTAGGGAAGTGGATGTAACTGACAATAACTGGCAGTTTGTAGAAAAACACGAGAAGGTTCCGATTGATGCCTTCCGGATATCCGGCAGGGATAAAATCCTGGTAAAAATAAAGTTGTCATTGCGGGCTTATAACCTGATGCTTGAGGAGTTTCCTCTGGCTGGTACCATGATTCAGAAGCTTGACGATACTCACTACCAGTTCGATGGATGGGTTTGCAGTCTGGAAGGGATAGGCAGATTTGTGATGGGCTTATGTGATGAGATTGAGGTGGTTTACCCCACAGAATTAAAATCACATATCAGGAAGAGAATAGAAGTTTTCGACAAGAGACCACGCCACTGACAGAATCTGACAGTTTTGGGTCATATATTTATAAGGTTGATTTAACAACTTACCATTAATATGAGAGCACACATTAGATTTGAAGGACAAAGAGTTACGATTCCATTTGATCATCAGCCTATGCTGGTTGGTGTTATTCATAAATGGTTGGGAAAGAATATGGTACATGGCAACCTTTCTCTTTACTCCTTTTCCCGACTTGAGGGAGCAATAAAACAAGAGGATGGATTATTTTTCGAGAATGGTGGAAAAATGTTTTTCAGTTCACATAATCCTGAACTGATAAAACGTCTTGTATCAGGCATTCAGTCCTCTCCTGATATGTTTCAAACTCTCAGGGTTTCAGAGCTTGTATTGCAAGAGGATCCTGACTTTTCGCAACAAACCATCTTCCTTCCAGCAAGCCCGATTTTTATAAAACGTAGAGTTGTTAAGAACATAAAACACATTCTTTACTCCGATGAAGAAGCAGGAGATTATCTGGAAGAAACCATAAGAAATAAAATGTTGGATCCAGGATTAGAAGATGATGCCTTGCAAATCAGATTTGAATCAACAAGTCACAGGGCCGGAACGAAAATGATCAATTACAAAGGGATTCGCAATAAGGCAAATTGGTGTCCGGTAATTATTGATGCAAAACTGGAAACAAAGCGATTTATCTGGAATGTTGGATTGGGGAATTCTACAGGAATTGGATTTGGTGCAATAAAATAAAGGAGGATAAAATGCTTTATGTAGTTAAATATTCTGGTCCGTTTGGATTTATTAAACCATGGACAGCTGTACGAGATAGTGAGACTTATAGTCAGCAATTCCTTACTCCATCAATTGTTGCCGGAATTGAAAGAAAACTCTTTCCTGAATTGCTGCAATCAGATGATGGAGAGATTAAGAAAGTTGTTGGGCATAGACTTAGTTATAAACAAATATCTCAACAACAAGAACAAATACAGCCAAGAGGCTGGAATGAAAAGGGAACAAGGAAAAATAGAACATTTGAAAGACCGTACGCCATATTGGTACGTGGAGTGTTAGTTGAGCCGATACTATTCCTTGCATTTGAGCAAAAACCAGATGCAGAAGCAGCATCAGAACAACACATTTGTTTGTGTAGAAATGAAGATATTCTTTACCCTGATGAAGCTATTTTGGAGGTAAGCCGGGTTGAATTTGATTCAAATGAAGAATTATTCTCTGGTTTCGAATTAGTATTTGAAAGGAACAAACAGTCATTTTTGGTTGGCTATAATCGTTTTAAAGAAAATCAATCGATGTATGGCTTTATAAAAGTTGTAGGCAATCCGGTAGAACGAAATTATTAAGATCTTAAGATGAAAGAAGTCTGCCCACATATTAAGGCTAAGGGACTACCTGAAGAAACCACACTTTACGCGCATTTAAACCAAGTTAGTTTGGTTGCTGAAAAAATAGCTCCACATTTTATGATGGATGCTCAAATAGCAAAATGTGGAGCTATTCTGCACGATATAGGAAAAGCAAGTACGGTTTTTCAGAAACGATTGTATGAAAAGAAGAGATTCGATACACCTTTTCGCCATGAAATTGCATCATGTTTTTTTCTTTCTCTTTTCGAGGAGTCTATGCATGGGCCATTAATAGAAATGATCATAGCCCATCATAAATCTGTTCTGCATGATACAAGGCTCAAAGGGATTTTGGATTTGGAAGAAAACTGGGATGATCCTTTTGATTTGCATATCAGAGATTGGGAACAATGGAAGGATGATTCATTGACAATATTAGCAGGGCTTGGAATTGATACAACTCCCATCAGTAAAGAAGAGGCCGAAAATAATTATAAATTCGTATTAGACTATTGTGAAAACAAAGTAAGAGAACAAGGCTATTCCGAATGGCGAGGATTACTAATGGCTGCAGACCATTTTGCTTCTGCCCTTTCAGGTAAAACATATAAGTATTTGAAAAGGCTGTTCATGTCACCCGATTTGAGATTCTTTAACCGACAAAACGAATTATTTCCTTTATCTAAAAAAAGTGCAGAGTCTAAGAAAAAGCATACAATGGTTGTTGCGTGTACCGGTGCTGGAAAAACCGATTTCTTATTCCGGAGGTGCTCAGGGCGTGTATTTTATACTTTACCTTTCCAAGCATCCATTAATGCAATGTACAGAAGGGTGAAAAATGATTTAGAAACCGATAATCCTAACATGGATATCCGATTGTTGCATGCTTCATCAAGTATTGTAATGGCAGGAAAAACTAAAGAAGAGAGTATTATTCAAGGACATGTAGGAGCTGCTATTAAAGTTCTTACACCACACCAGATAGCTTCGATTGCTTTCGGTACTAATGGATACGAAGCTATGCTATTGGATATCAGGGGATGTGATGTGGTTTTGGATGAAATTCACACCTATACAGATGTGACTCGTGCGATTGTTCTGAAGATTGTAGAAATACTACAACATCTGGATTGTAAAATCCACCTTGGCACTGCCACCATGCCTTCTTTGTTGTACAATAGAATTATTGAATTGTTAGGAAATGAGAATGTGCTTGAAGTCCAATTAAATGAGAAGGAATTAGTACTGTTTAACAGGCATGTAGTACATAAACGGGATAATTGGGTGAGTGTCAATACGATTATCAATGAAGCAGTGCAGACAGAAAAAAAGGTTCTGATAGTGTGTAACCGGGTTCGTACGGCACAGGAGCAATATATATCCTTAATAGAGAGATATCCAAATACTCCCATTCTATTAATTCATAGCAGATTTAAGCGAAGCGACCGTGGTGAAAAAGAATGTTTGCTGATTGGCTTAGATGAGAAAGGAGAATCAATAAATAAGTTTAATACTTCCAATAACGCATGTATTGTTGTGTCGACGCAGGTTGTTGAAGTGAGCCTTGATATAAGTTTTGATCTTATGGTAACCGAAGCAGCACCATTAGATGCACTGATTCAGAGATTTGGTCGTGTTAACCGAAAACGTTCAGATGTTACCATTGGGAGATTCAAGCCAGTTTATGTGCTATCTCCACCCGAAGAGATAAAAGAAGCCTTGCCATATGATTTAGATATTATCAAACGGAGCTATGCAGTATTATCAGATGGAGAAATGCTTCAGGAAAATAGCTTACAAGAGAAAATTGATCAGGTTTTTACCGAGATAGACTTTTTGAGAATTGAACAGCACTCCATTTTTAAAGAAACCGGAAGCTGGAATATTGATAAACTCACTCACAATCCCAAAGCGATACTGCTTGACTTACTTGATATTGATAGTGTAAGCTGTATTTGTGAGGCTGATGAACAAGCATATTTGGAGACAACAATCGAGCAGCGGACACAAATGGAAATAAGCACACGATACTATGTCGTAAAGGATCTGCGACAATTGGATTGTGGCTCCAGACCCTTTATTATTCCTGATTCAGCTTACAGTAAGGAACTTGGCTTTGAGACCGAAAAAGCGAAAGCTGGAGCTTATAATCCAGAGTATTCATTTTTATAGACAATAATAATTGCCATGATAGCAGTAACAATAGGACGAACTTTTTTGACAGCATACAACGCTAAAACAGAGCAGACAATGACTGCAAAAGAGTTTTTCGAAAACGAATTTTTTGAATATTTCTTTAATCATTCCAAATACATGCAATGGGTGACCAATTCACCTTTTGTTCAAATGAGATCTGGCCAGAAACTTCATCGCCTTGTCCCGGAAGAAAGGAGGGATAAATTAATAACCCTACATACAAAAATCTCCGAGGGTGATAAAGATGCAAGTATTGCAATTGGTTTTCCTGCTTCCGAAATTAAGGAATTTGCTACTACTTCCGGTATGGTTACTGACATTGAATTGTTACTTGATGAAGAAGATGCGTATTATTCATGGATTGGTGGTGGTTTGGGAGTTGGTGTTGCTGGAGGGTATTCAATATTTTTTGATCAGCCAGATATTTTGTTAAAACTATATGAAGGATGGAAATTTTACCGGAGTTACTTAAATGATAAAACACTTGATCGCCTTAGAGGAAACCAAATTAATACATGGAATGGACAATGGTTAAACTTTTCCTACAATAAATACTTTAGAGAGAATTTTGATTTTGCCAAGTTACACTCCACAGGAGTTTTTACTGTCAATGAGAAAGTTATTGAGGTTAACACAATCAAATGGAGTGAATTATTTTTTAATGTTTCAAATCGTTTTCCTCATCATACCCTATCCGGTTATGTGTATAGTTTGGGGCAAACAAACAAGACACTTGGTTTCTATCCTTTCCAATTCGATAAAGCCAGATCTTTAATTCAATACTATATCACACTGTTTGGTGAGCAAGCTGCTCTTCAGGATGCAAAACAGTATGAATCAATTTTCGGAATGCATATTAAACGTGCTTGCGAATTGGGATCCATAGGCATGCAGGCATTAGAACCACAAGATTTACGGAAATACTTTGGAAAAAACTCTAACTTAAAACTTACTAAACCAAATGTTAAGAATAAGCAAGGTGAGGGGGAAGCAGAATTTAGCATTCGAAAGGATAATGCATTGAAGAAAGATTATATAAATATTGTAACATACAGAACTTATAAAACTTGGTTATTAGCTATGATCACAAAAAACAAGGAAGAATCATTAGAATATACTGCTGAAGTCGCAACAGCACTTCACGAGTATAGAGCAGGAGCAACAAAATTAGATCGAAAAAACCTTATTCAATCAGAATTGCTAGTTGCAAAAGCGAAAAAATCCTTTTTGGATGCACTCACCACCATTATTAGAGATGTAGATAAAAACGATCTGGATATTTTCAAAAGCTTAAGAGATCGGGTGCATATGATGTCAGCCGAAGATTTTGGCTATTTCGTAATACTGTTAAAATTTGATTATGCATATGTTGAAAGAAATTTATAAAACTTAAAATCAATAACAATGAATACAATTTATATAAGAACCCTTAAAAGAGCTGAACATACGGTATTTTGCGTGGCCGACGGCCAGAAGTATTATTACGATCCTCAATTCAACCGGAGAATTCCATATTCAAGCGGACAACAGGTGAAGCGCTCAATGATTGATGCATTATCAACGGAGTTGAATGAAGTCCCCTCACCCACTAATTTCCTCTTTGATGTAAATAAAAAAGGAGAAATGAAAGAAGGTGAAGTGTATGCAACTTGTGACCCATTATATGCTGATCAATTAATAGGTGGCTGGATGAAAGCATCCAAAGGAGGAAAGGAAAGAACTATAAAACGTCGTAGTCCTCTTTCTATTTCGGCAATGCGGGGATTGCATCCTCTGTTAGCAGGAGTTGTATCTGAGAATATTTCCTTTGATAGAAGTGATAGACCAAATAATGAAGTAATCATTCGGAATGAAAAAGGCGAAGAATTATCAGAGGATCAAATAGCTATGTTACTCGAAGGGAAAGACAGAAGTCTGAGTCGTAAATGGATTCCTGACAATCCTAGAGCCACCGGTCTTTTTGTTCAAGACATAGCAATTGATTTACGCCGATTATTCTGTGTCGCATTGAACAGACTAGAGCCTGAAATCACTGAGGAAACTGAGAATAAGCTTCGGGAACAAGGATGGGAGGAAACCATAACTGTATTTGGGAATTGTTTGTTAGTTCCAGTCTCAGTTCGAGACCGTCTGATTCCTGCTTTGGCCTCAGCAGTAGTTAACTGGAGGATAACTTCTAATCAAGCACGTACATTTAGCTTGATGGAAACATTGGCCATATCCATTTCTGATAATGCAAATAAAATTGCTGGAAGTATTAGGGCAAAACTCAAAGAGGAAGAGGAGAATAAAGCAGAACCGATAATTGAAGAAGAAATAAACGGAGTTGAATCATATGTCACACTCGCAGCAGGAGGCTATATCCGCACTAAAAAAGAAACTGTTGACGCACTAGAAAAAGCTGAAGAAAAACTAATAGAATTGATGAAGAATTTTAATTATGAAAAACAGACAACAATCTAAGATTGTATCTAACGTTTTTTTCATGAAGGAGGTCTAAACCTTTTTTACAGACTCATTGCCAGTTCAGAATGGGAATACAGTATCATAGCCTTGGCAAATAGGTTTATAAAAAAATACTATCTTTAGTGGTAAGTTAAACCCAAGAAATAAGGGTTTATGTTACCATAAATTATAATGGCAATAAGTACGACTCAATACAAAAACATTAAGCCTGAACATATTGAATTTCTCCTGTTTCTTGATGATAACGAAATAGATGTATTTGATATTGATCAGGTAAGAGCGGAATATGAAAAGAGCATTGACATTAATGAAATGCTGGAGAATTTGTGCCGCCACAAAATGATACACCGCATCGAACGTGGTAAATATGTCAGGTATTCATTCCGAGATCCCTATACAATTTCAAATTATCTTGTAAGTGATGGTGTGGTTGCATACTGGTCGGCACTAAACTTGCATGGCATGACAGAGCAGATAAGCAATACCGTTTTCGTGCAAACCATAATGAAAAAACAGGATAAACAAGTTTTTGGTGTGCAGTATAAGTTTGTGAAAGTAAAGCTTGGGAAATTGTTTGGAGTAGAGATTTCTGGATACGGTAACAATGCATATAGAATTAGCGACAAGGAAAAAACCATAATTGACTGCTTCGACCTACCTCAATATGGTGGTGAATTTCCGGGAATTGTTCGTGCCTTTGTTTCTCATCGTTTTAGTCAACAAAAGCTTATTGAGTATGGACAAGGAATTTTCAACCATGCAGCTATAAAAAGAATGGGATACCTTGCTGAGTTGTATGACTTGCCAGTGAAAAGTTTTATAAGTTTTGCGAAATCCAAGGTGACAAAAACAATAAGCAAATTTGACATAAATGGATCTAATGATGGTGTGATAAAAACTAACTGGGGGCTCCGCCTGAACATATCAGAAGAGGATATAAAAAAATTCAAGGAGTACTAAACAGAATGATATTAAAAAGAGAAATAACAGACAAGGCCAGTGAGCAGGGAGTTCTTCCTGACACAGTGGATAAGGATTGGGTTTTGGGACATTTCCTACGTTCATTTTTTTCTCATCCTGATGTTTCAAGTCAGTTTGTCTTTAAGGGAGGTACTGGCTTGAGGAAGTGCTATTTCTCTGATTATCGCTTCTCAGAAGATTTGGACTTTACATTATTAGACTCTAATTTTGATGTGGATAAATTCATGTTGGAATCTATTGCCAAGAAGTGTTCCAAGGAGACAGGAATACTATTTTGGGTACAGAGTTTTGCTGAAAAATCACACAACAATGTAAGTCAGGGATACGAATGTAAAATCTGTTTCTGGGGTGCGAATCATAAAAAAAATAGTGCACCTGCACCTAAGGAGAGGTGGCAAACCAAGATCAAAATAGATATCAGTTTTACGGAAATAGTTCTTACACCCATAGCACAAAAGGAAATCATTCATCCTTATACAGACAATAGCATGTTTGCGGATATTGTAATCCCAATATATTCTTTGACAGAGACACTTACGGAGAAAGTGAGATCATTTTATCAGAGAAGCTATGACGCTCCTCGGGATTATTATGATGTATGGTATCTTCTGAAACATCATAATTTTCAAAATTGGAGTGAGATTTTTCGAATACTTGAAGAAAAGTGCTTGATTAAAAATATTGAATTAGACACTTCAATTTTTAGTGATAAGAGCAGATTTCATATTGTATCAAAAGCTTGGGAAAGTAGCCTGGCGCGGCATATAGATATTAAAAAACTCCCCAAACCGGAAGACGTATGGGTGTATTTAGATAGGATGCTGTTTAGTAGTCTATTAAGCTAGTTTTAGATTTAACCTTTTGTGTAGCTTTACTGTCTTTATAGGTTATTTTGATCACACAAAAGGTTATAGACTATTTGTTCAACTGTCATAACAATATTGTCAAATCATAAAATGAACCTATCGAATTTCAGATCAAAAATTTCACCTGTAATCCTGGAACGAGGCAAGGTTTATTATCACAATAACTCTGTAACTGATCTCAAAATGATGGAAAACGGGCTTTGTTTTGCCTCCGTTGATGGGTCAGGTGAGTATGATGTAGATATTACGATAAGTGAAAATGGGGAAATTGCAGACTACTTATGTAACTGCCAGGATGAAAATTATCTTTGCCACCATATAGTTGCAGTTTTGTTTTCCATTGAAGAAGTGTTGTCCAGTTGTAGAAATGAGAAAGTATGGTTTTAAACAGATGCCTGAATGGCAAAGAATAGTTCAGAATCTGCCTGAAGATGAATTGCGTGTTTTTGTTATCGGATTTGCTATGAAAAACAAAAAACTCCAAAATGATTTGGTAATTAGTTTTTCGATGCCTGAATAAAACGATAATCAGTTATATAGAAGAGAATAATTACTAAAATTCTTGAAGATCAAGTTATTAGAGACTTTTTTATACGCACGGTAATGAGATACGAAAATGTGTAATTATTGAGCTAAAACTAAGTATAACAGAATAATGGCAACACAACAATTATTAGATGAGATACTGCAAATCCTTCATTCAGTCAAAGAAGATCAAAACAAGCTGCAGCAAATCCTCCTGTTCTTGAGAAATGAAGTGTACCCCGAGCAGGAAGAATCAGAAATAATTGAAATACCAGAGAAGTATAAAAAGGTAATACCAGGAATTGCTGATAGCATTGATGCCGGATTGGTATGCTTTCTGAACCTGGACACACTTGAGACCGAGGACATATCACAAAGCATGATAGAGGATCCCGATGATTTTGAGGCTATAACTGGTGAATCATTTGAGACTTTGGATCTAAAGAATCCTAATTGGGATAACTGTATCAGTTTTGAGCCTTTGGATTCGCATGATTCTTTCAAAATAATGGAATACTTTGCTGATGACATAATGGATAATAGTTTTCAAAATAAGTTGATAAATGCACTAAGCCATAAAAAGCCATTCGCAAATTTTAAAGCCATCGTCGAGAACTCTCACTGCAGGCAAGACTGGTTCGATTATAAAACCATGTGGCTTGAAAATCATGTTAAGAAATTGCTAATATGGGAATTATGAAACCTACAGGAACACACTTTAATTATTACCATATCTGCCACCGTAAATTATGGCTTTTTGCAAATGGGATTACTATGGAACATAATTCGGAGCTTGTTGCCCAGGGAAAACTGATCCATGAATCTACATATCAGAATCGGAGTGATCGTTATCGGGAGGTTGCCATCGGGGGAATAAAAGTTGACTATTATGATCCTGTGAAGAAGCTGATTAGGGAAGTTAAAAAGTCACCCAAAATGGAAGATGCTCATGCTTGGCAGCTTAAGTATTACATCTACACTCTTGAGAAGGCAGGTATCGCCGGGGTTGCCGGGTTATTGGAATATCCTAAACTTCGACAAACAGAGGAAGTTGTATTAACTGATGACGACCGGACAATTATCCCGGAAATATTGGAATCAATCGAAGGCATTACTGAGCAACAATATGCACCGGAACGAAAAAATATTAGCTCTTGCAGAAACTGTTCTTATTTTGATTTTTGCTGGACTGTAGAGGAGGAGATATGAAAAAGACCTACTACCTATTTAATCCTGGAAGAATCTCACGTAAAGACAAAACAATAAAGTTTGTCCCACACGATGACGATGGAAATGATTTACCTGCCAGGTATTTACCTGTTGAGAATGTGGAAGATTTATACGTTTTTGGATCACTGGATGCAAACTCTTCAATGTATAATTTCCTGGGTAAGAACAATATCTCCGCTCATTTCTTTGATTATTATGAAAACTATTCTGGTTCCTTTATGCCAAAGGAAAGTTTGCTTTCCGGGAAAGTTCTTTTAGCTCAGGTGAAGCATCATATGAATAAAAAATGCCGAATCAGTATTGCACAGAGGATACTGGTAGGAGCGGTGTATAATATGCTAAAGAACCTACGATACTATCAAACCAGAGGTAAAGGTATTGAAGCAGAGATTGCCAGAATAGAACATCTTGAGCAATCAATAACTGAAACTACTGATATTGAATCACTGATGGGTATTGAGGGAAACATCAGAAAGTCATACTACCATGCTTTTGATCAGATTCTTAATGACTTTTCTATGGAGGGCCGGTCTTATCGGCCTCCGCTTAATGAGGTGAATGCATTGATCTCATTTGGCAACATGATGTGTTACTCACAGTGTCTCAGAGCTATCCATCAAACTCAGTTAAATCCAATCATTTCATTTCTGCATCAGCCTGGTGAAAGGCGCTATTCACTCTCATTAGATTTAGCAGAAATTTTCAAACCCATCCTGGTTGATCGGGTTATTTTTAAAGTATTAAACAAAAGAGAAATACAGGCAAAACATTTTGAAAATGACCTGAACAGGATTATTATGAAGGAATCAGGAAAGAAAATATTTGTTCTGGCCTTTGAAAGCAGGCTTCAGGAAACCATAAGGCATCGCAGTTTAAAACGCAATGTCAGCTACAAATATCTTATAAGGCTTGAGTGCTACAAGCTTATTAAAGAAATTCTGGATATTGAGCCTTATAAACCTTTTAAAATGTACTGGTAATGTATGTGATAGCCATGTATGATGTTGGAGAGAAGCGGGTTGGTAAAATGTTAAAGCATATGCGAAGGTATTTGCATTGGATTCAGAATTCTGTTTTTGAAGGTGAAATAACGGAATCAAATTTAGAGGAACTTCGTATTGGGGCTCGTCGTGTAATGGAAGAAGAATCAGACAGTCTTATTATCTTTAAGGCCAGACAAGAAAAATGGCTTGATAAAGAGATAGTGGGAATTGAGCGCAGTTCAACTGGACAATTCCTCTAAATTGTCGATAAGGATATCTTTATCCTAGAACACTGCAATCAAATTAAACGAAGTTCTTTGACATACTGGAAAACAATATCTTAGAATGATTGTCGATGATAGGGGTTTTAGTCACTATCACAGATCGACAACTATTTCATCTGATTTTACTACATTTACAATAATTAACATACTCATAATGAGTATATTTTTTTCAGTCGTCAAACGGCTCTCAATCGTACCATAGTGGAATTGAAATTATAAATTTTACACTGTTTAAGATAAACTAAAATGCTCTCAATCGTACCATAGTGGAATTGAAATGGAAAATAAACGGGGTGGATTCATATGGAATGCTCCTCTCAATCGTACCATAGTGGAATTGAAATGTGATTTTAATGTTGCTGCTGCAGCTGCAAAATTTTACACTCTCAATCGTACCATAGTGGAATTGAAATGATAATCTCTCAGTGGGTGGATACCTGGATCTACGCTCTCAATCGTACCATAGTGGAATTGAAATGATAACGTGGCAATCAGTGAGCGTACTTACCAGTACCTCTCAATCGTACCATAGTGGAATTGAAATAAGTCACAAGGGGCTAACAATGAAAAACACTGAGCTCTCAATCGTACCATAGTGGAATTGAAATCTGGAAGTGGTCAAGCAAATAAGTTTGGCCAGAACTCTCAATCGTACCATAGTGGAATTGAAATTAATTTAATCGACTGAATGATGAACTCAAGACCACTCTCAATCGTACCATAGTGGAATTGAAATAGCAGACGACACGGGTTGTTGATGTGATGGCAATGACTCTCAATCGTACCATAGTGGAATTGAAATTCAGATCAA
>JABHCC010000205.1 GCA_018669475.1 Bacteroidota bacterium
CTGTCTACTTTCCATGGCGGTCCGGCCATAATAGCATCATGGGTAAGAGAATCAATATCTACAATATTTCGTCCCGTACCATGACCTTCAACAGCAGTTACAATAGGAGCATCACCGAAAGTACCCTGAATCAAAGTACCACCTTGCTCAGGCTCAATTTTATGAGGTATTACTTCATATACTTTTATTGGGCCACCTGCACCTTTTCGACCTGCTTTATAAGGATGACGCTGGCCTTCAAAACTATCAGCATTATTCTGGTCGTACTTCAAGAAGTTGTTGTAAGCATAAGCAACAGCTACGTAATAATATCTGGAGTTATTAACCAGGGTACGAATACCACTGGCAAATAGATCTTCCTCAACAACAAAAGTATGCTCAATTCCAAGATCAGCACCTTTTACCTCAATAACAGGGAAGTTTGCTTCAATTTCAGTATTCCAGTAGAAATTCACCAATTGGTCAATACCATCACGCTTATCGCACTGGAAAATCATTCTGGCAAGATTTGAATTATGCTCACTCGCGTCTGTAACAGAAACAGTGTGATCTTTCAATTGCCATATTTGATATCCCTGGAAGGTATAGTTCACATCACAATCAGCATTGCTTGTAGGACAAACAATGAAAGGATCTCTTTCAACATATTGCTCAAGATAATTATTTGAATTAGGCTTATTCCAGATATGGAAAATGAGTTTCTGATCCTGCTCAATGATGGTCAGCTCGGGAGCATCTGGTCCGTCAACCACCTGAAAGCAGTTTTCAAACAAACGCTGAGCTTTTTCATCACTTTGAAGCATCTTATCAACTGAACCCATCAGACCACCATCATAAGATCTTGCCCAAACTACACCAACTGTAATATCATTAATTGCACCTGGTTCCAGAACAAATGGACCTGATGACTGAACCAAACGACGGTCAGCCGGAGTATTATTCTCTGTTTCCTCTGTCCATACAGGCATTGGAATTCCACCCTGTCCCCAACCGCAAGGGTCAGTAGCTCTGGGGAACATAAAGTCAGCTATCGGGCCGTCTCCACCACCAGATGGGTGACCGTTACCGTAGTAACGCATACGTTCATTATCTTTCCAATATCCACGTAAATAGTTATAGTGCTGAGGGGCTGAACTCGGGTCACCTGTATCACCTCCACCGTTGGTGTAATACAAGAATCGTCTCATTCCCCAGCGCTCATTATCAACTACCCCGTCACCGAAGTTAAGTCCGTTAATGTTTCCGTTAAGAATACATTCGTTACATACCAGGTTCCTCTGATCATCATAACTAGTACAATCATCAATACCATTTGGATCCTGATAAGGGCCTTCAAAGAAGTCCATACCGATAGCAGGAGGATTAGCGCCATAGGCCCAGGCTTCCCCACTACCATCAACAGCTTCTCCATTATAGAAATAACCTACACCCTTCGTCACATGACATCCGGTATAATCATCAAACGCATAACCAAGGTCACCGTCAACGTATACACCAAAATAAGTTTCAATCAAAGTATAGGTTGACCTGTTGATAAGAGCATAATTATAGAAACTCATATCGTTAAGAGCATCATTGGTTGAAAATTGAAAGGCCTGACCTCTGATTTCCATACCAATTGGTTCACCTGATGGACCTGAGTGGATATTTCCACGATCATTATAAACCCACCAGGCAGTACCATCACCATAAAGTCTTGGACGACGTAATTCACGTGAAGTACCGCAAGGGAGTATTCCATCTAAATCATAGAATGGATAATCACCATCAGCAGGATTATAAAATCCATCATCATTATTGTCCCAGAAAGGAGCCAGATAGAAGTCATAACCAGCAGATGCATCAGCATGGGCTGGCCAATCTAATATAATCTGAGGAATAGCATATCCTTCAAATTCAATTCCTCTATCCGCAGCCGGGGTATTATACCATTCGCGGAAAGCTTCTACCTGATAGCGGGTTATTTCAAAATGACGGTCATACTGATAGCACACTTCAACATCAGTAGTACCACGAGCATCAGTAGTCATTAATAATGGACCAGGCCAGTAGTTACGTGCACCAACGAATCTAACGGCAGTCAATTTGAGCTGTCCGTTAACATCAGTACCACCAATCCAAATTCCACCTGCATAAATTGATGTTTTTCCTGAGCCTTTAGGGATCTCATATCCTGAAGAACCACCATCAATGTCTGTCCATAATATACCGTCCATACGAATAAACGTACGTACATTGTTAAGAGAAATCTCAGTTACAGTAGAACCAAGAGCACAAGCCGCTGTCATGGATTTTAGATCCCTGGTGTCATTGCTTGAACCCGGCCCCACGTACTTTTCAGCAAAACTGGCACTGGAAATAAATAGTCCCAGAATTACAATTGAAATATACTGTAGTGTCTTTTTCATCATATCACTTTTTTTATCACCGGATTGATTAGAAGTTAAGGGAAACACCAAGTCTCAGGGTTCTGGGACCACTAAAGTTTCCAGTATTCAGCATTCCAAAGGCATAAAACATTCTGAAAGCTTCAGGATCAACCTGAGCTGCAATGTTTTGCTGCATTTTTGGCGCAGTCAGATAACCATCATCAAATGGGTCACCAGTAGCTGCATAAACGCCGTAAACATTCCTGGTATTCAGCAGATTGTCAACATCAAGATATACATTCAGTGAAAGATTTCTTCCTGATTGGTTTCCGTTCTTCTTAAATTTCAGATCAAAATCTTTATCTGCACGCATCTTAATATTAGTTGTCCATGGAAGACGAGATCCATTAAGTGATCCTTTCAAACCAGGTTCTCCAACTCCGCGAGTTCTTGAATAAGGATAACCTGAACCTGAAATAACTGTGAAGTTAGCACCTGCATTGGCAAGAATATCTCTACCAAACAGTTTTGGTCCGTTATAAGCAGCTCCATCTGCAAAACGGAAGTCCATATTCACATTCACTTTATGACGCTGATCCCATGATAGAGGAGCAAGAATCCTAAGGTTAGGCTGATCAGTACGAAGCAGACTCATTTGCTGAGTTGAACTTGAACCTGTACCATATGCATATGCTAAGGTGTAGTTAACTCTCAGTGAGATATTACCTGTACGTCTCAGGTCATAAGAAACAGACATACCTTTAGAAGTAGCAAAATCAATATTACCAGTTGTAAAATAGTCAACCGGGAAAGCTCCGAGAATTCTGACAGCTTGCTGCATATCACGTTGCTCCCTATAGTAGGCTGCAATCTTCAATGACGATGAATTGGTCAGCTTTTGCTGGAAACCTAATTCATAATCAATTGTTTTTGTTGGCTTCAGGTTTGGATTTGTCATCGTTCCTCCCGGATTTGTTGAAAGGAAGAAATACTGAGCAGGATTGAATGATCCACCTGGCCTCTGTGATAATATATCATAATGAGCGAAAAACAGAGCTTCATCTGAAATTGGGAAAGAGAATGAAACACGAGGCATCACAACAATCTGTGGTGTATAGTCCTCAAATGCATCAGGAGTAATCTCATTCCGCTGTGCTTGATCAGGATTAACAAGATAAGGAGCAAGTCCTGTTGAAGAGGCAATCAGATCAGGATCCTGAACTTCAACACCCTGTGCTGTGAACCATCTGGCTCCGGTACGGTAACCATTAATGGTAGACGGATCCGAAACATCATCAACATAAACTACATAATCATCTCCCATATTAGCCGGGTGATTCCCTGATGGGTTCATACTTCCGTCCACATCAATTACCTTTTTAGTAAGATATAATGAATAAGGATCAGAAAGCACGTAATTATTATTATCAAAGCGGTCGACTCTTACACCTATGTTAAAAATCAGATCATTAAAAGCGAACTTATCCTGAATGTACCCAGCAGCATATATTGGTTGACTAGGACCAACAAGGCGCTTAAATTCACCGGTTGTTTCATCTTTTTCACTGAAATAGTCTTCAAAAGTGGGCTTTTCAGTCAATCTGTTTCCATAATGGTCGTAACCACGATATCCAACATAAGATGCACCATTATTAAGTAATTCATCAGGACTGAAATACGTCAGATCAAATTCACTTGGGTCATATGACCAGATGTCTATCCATTCAGTTCCATCAGGAGCCATTCCCAGATGTTCACGTAATCTATAGTCAAACTGTGATTGGTCTTCTGCATTATACATCCTGTTATATCTGATAGTATCCATGAATACACCATTAGCATCATAGGCCGGAATCGGATTTGACCAGTCAAGCATTTCAATATGCTTATTTGTTTGCTGACGTGCAAGTTCCCATAAACCCATAGCATTCACACTCCAGTTACGGTCATCACGCTGTTCAAATTCAAATCCAAAACTAATCTCATGATTCTTAATATCAGCAGATCCTGAAGCGGATATCCTGAACTGACGGTTATCACCAATACCATATCCTCCAATCTGAGCACCAGGAAGAGTATTTCCATAAACTCCACCAATATTCCTACCATTCAATAAACCACCACCATTTATAATTTGCTGATAATTTTCATAATGGCCTACCGGATCATCAAAGAAGCTATAGTACTGTACTGTACGAGCTGCCAGGTCTTCGTTATATTCACTTGGAGTAAAATCATACAAGACATCTTTCCAACCATTCATTACTCTAACTCCATTTGGATAACCAGATACAGTATCTGACCATTCAAAAGTTTCTCTCTTTGTGGTTGTAAAAGTTCCAACATGACCATATCTCCAAAAATCTTCACCATGACGGTTTGACATATTTTTTGAGTAGGAATGCTCATAAGAGGCAAGTACCTGATAAAATGCATTCTTAATAACAGAAGCAGATGCTTGTTCCTGTGATGGGTTTCGGTCGCTGAATCTCTGTGTAAAACGACCCCAGATTCTATATCGTCCACCTGTGCTGTGTCCGTTATTGTCCCAGTTGAACATGGCATTTCCGCCGTTGTAACCAATATTATCATACATGGAGAAGTATCCACCCACTGTTACGGTTACATTGTCACTGGCATTCAGGGTAAGTTTACCTGAGAAGTTAGCCCCACTGGTCCTGGTATTCAAATGAACCCATGTTTTCTCAAAAGCAGTTGAGTCAAGGAATAAGCCAGCACTACGGATAACTCCGGTTGAACTAGGTATTACCGGATTGATCAGCAAGTCATCTATAACTTCCTGCTTTGCCCGATAAGTGTCTGTCCAGTGACGACGTGGATTCCTGTTAAGAGTAAAGTCAGCTGCCAGGAAATAGCCCATAATAGTCTTCTTTCTTCCATCAGGCAATTTCTTAGAAAACAGCGGGCCGGAGAGATTAAATGCAGCCAGGTTATGACCGTATTTATCAAGATACTCCGATGTTTCAAGTTCAATACCACCAAAAAATATCGGTGTAGCACCTTTAGTAGTAATACTAACGATACCCCCGGTAAAGTCACCATATTTGGCCGACATACCACCGGTTATAACCTGAACCTGTTCCTGGGCAGCCTTCGGAATACTTAGTCCGCCCCGCACACGCACACCGTCAACAAAATAAATATTACCACCACGAGCACCACGGATATTTCCAACACCATTACCATCGCGCGAGGAGACCCCGGCAACGGTTGAGGCAACGGAAAGCACCGATCGACCCGGCATCTTTTCGATGTCTTCAGCAGTCACTGTTTCACCCGTTTGGGTATTGTCCTTATCGATCAAAGGTACCTTGTACGCAATGACCTGGACTTCTGCGATCTGCTCTGTTTTGGTTATCAATTCAAGGTCAAGGAAGCGGATGGCATCTGATTTCAAAAGTACACGTTCAACCTCTAAGCCCTGATACCCAACGGCAGTAGCTTTAACCGTCCAGTTTCCCGGAGGCAGAGGCTTGATTGTGTAGTTTCCTTCGAAATCTGTTGCGCGACCCCCTAACTGAGTTTCACCGGACATCACCACAACGTTCGCAAACGGTATGGCTTCCCCGGTAGCCTTGTCAATAACCCTACCCTTGAGGGTAGTCGATTGAGCAAATCCACTGATTGCTGTAAATACAGCAAACACTACTAGGAGTAATTTTCGAAACATAATCAAGTATTTGTGATTTAATTACAATATTTCCATAGCTCTACAAAGTAGAAGTCGTAAATGTATATATTATCGTCAGAATATGCCAACATTTTAAATATAAAAAAAACATGTTCTGCAATAAGTTAAAAGTATTTGCGTTCGAGGATTGTTGAATAAATGACTGCATCCTTCAGATTGAATCCTGAACCCTCATCTGTGGATGATGGTTTTTCGATTAAATCCCGCTCCGTCATATCAACTAATTCCTCTTCTCTATCCAGATCTTTCATCTCAAAATCATTTTGTTCATACTGAACACTCTCATGGAAGGACAAAGCTGCTACTTCTTCTTTGGGGGTAACTTTATTATCAACAGGCTTTTGAACATATTCTTCTTGGAATCCGTCTTTCTCTTTAAAGTCCAAAAACTCTTGTATTACTGATGGAGGGGGGCGTTCAGTCTCTTCCTCATAAGTCTCATCATTCGGGCTTTTTATCCGTTCAGCTGCTTTCTTCTTTCTGGCTGCCTGAGCTACCACAAAAATTAAACCCAGCACAATGTAAACTATAGTATCCAGACCAAAGTCCATCTCTCCAAAGTTAGTTAATAGATTTGAAATACAAAAAAAATAAATTTTACGAAATAAACATGCATACTTATCGTTATTTTCGCAGAATGAAGTCAGCAAAAGTATTTTTCACCCTGGTTTTGGGGATTATCCTGCTAGCTTGTGGCCGGGAGCAACAGATTCCTGTACCCTATGTTTATGTAAATTATACCGTTTATCTGAATAATCCTTCAAATGATCATCTCAGGGTACCAGGTGGTTCGCTTATCTTGCCCGACCTGGGAAATCACGGTATCATTATATACAGGCGTAGCATAGGTGATGTAAATGATTTTGTCGCATTCGATCTGACATGCACTCATGAACCCACAGATGAATGTATTGTATATATTGATGATACTGATTTCTATCTTGAATGTCCTTGCTGCGGTTCGAAATACACCATTTTCGATGGACTAGTCGCCCAGAGTCCGGCCAGATGGCCACTAAAGCCATATCAAACAGCCTTTAACGGCAATACTATCAGAATTTATAATTAAAGGAAAAACCAGCTCAAACCCTTAAGTACTAATCTCTTAAGCCCTTAACTCCTTAACCCTTAACCCTTAAGCCCTATCCCCTAAGCCCTAATACCTATAATGCTCAGGTTTGTAAGGTCCACTTTTGTTGATCCCTAAATAGGCTGCCTGGTCGTCGCTTAACACTGTAAGTTTCACTCCCACATGAGCAAGATGTAATCTGGCAACTTCTTCGTCAAGGTATTTTGGCAGACGATAGACGCCCAATTCATAGGTTTTTTCCCATAAATCCAATTGTGCAAGTGTTTGGTTGGTGAATGAATTACTCATCACGAAACTAGGGTGACCGGTTGCACAACCCAAATTAACCAAACGTCCTTCAGCTAACAGAATAATTGAGTGTCCGTCAGGGAAATGATAAAGATCAACTTGAGGTTTAACGTTTTCTCTCCGTATTTCGGGATCATTATCCATGGGAGCAACCTGAATTTCATTATCAAAATGCCCTATGTTACAAACGATAGCTTTATCCTTCATTTGCCTCATGTGATTGAGTGTTATCACATCTTTATTCCCTGTTGTAGTAACATAAATATCCCCTTCATCGAGAGATTCTTCAACAGTTTTCACTTCGAAACCTTCCATAGAAGCCTGTAATGCACAAATAGGGTCAATCTCAGTTACAATTACTCTGGATCCATAGCTTCGCATAGATTTTGCACATCCTTTACCCACATCTCCGTAACCACATATTACAACCACCTTGCCCGCAAGCATTATATCCGTGGCACGTTTTATCCCGTCGGCCAGTGACTCACGACAACCATATAGGTTGTCAAATTTCGATTTAGTAACCGAGTCATTAACATTGATAGCAGGAAAAAGCAATGCCTTACTCTCCATCATTTGATATAGGCGGTGAACTCCGGTTGTCGTTTCTTCAGAAACACCCTGAACCTCTTTAGCCTGTCTTGTCCATTTGTCAGGATCAGATTGATAATTTTCTCTCAGGTTCTCTATCAGGGCAACAAAATCGCCTTCTGCATCATCCGGCAGTTCATATTTACCATTTGATTTCTCCATGTCAACGCCAAGATGTATCATCATTGTAGCATCACCCCCATCATCAACAATGAGATTTGGACCAAGATTGTCAGGAAAACTCAGCGCCTGGTTAGTGCACCACCAATACTCATCAAGACTCTCACCCTTCCATGCAAAAACCGGTACACCTGCTTCTGCAATGGCTGCAGCAGCATGATCCTGTGTAGAAAAAATATTACAACTTGCCCAGCGTACTGAAGCTCCCAATTCTACCAGGGTCTCAATCAGAACTGCAGTTTGAATAGTCATATGCAAAGAGCCCATAATTCTTGCTCCTTTTAATGGCTTATTCTTCCCATGCTTCTTTCTGAGTGCCATTAACCCTGGCATCTCAACTTCTGCTAGGCGCATCTCTTTTCTACCCCACGAGGCCAGTTTGAGATCTTTCACTTTATAATCTGTGTTGGCAATAATTTCTGTATTCATGATTCTAATATTTTCAATGCAAAACTAATTATTTTTTATAAGGCCCTGGCCCTGATAACAATTGCAGAACTACTTCCCGATCAATAGCCAATTGGCTTCTTAACTGATCGAGCCGGTCAAATTTCATTTCATCTCGTATACGGCTGATAAATGACACCTCCAGGTGTTCACCATACAAGTCTTCTTCAATATTAAATATATGAACTTCAACGCTTTGACTTCCACCCGATTCAACCGTTGGTCGGGTTCCAATATTCAGCATACCATAATGCTCTTTTCCCTTTAACATCACCTTAACAGCATAAACACCTGCATGTGGTATTTGTTTTCTTTTCTCCAGACAATTTATATTAGCCGTAGGGAAACCAAGTTTTTTACCCATCTGCTTTCCTTTAACCACCTTACCTACAATAAAATAAGGATATCCAAGCAATTTATTAGCCTTTTCTATTTCTCCCAGCCTCAGACTATCTCTAATGGCGGTACTTGATATTCTTGTTTTGTCATCAAGCATTGATTCCATTCTTGTAAGGCCAAAACCTAATTCATTTGCCAGACCGGACACAAACTCAAAGGAACCTTGGCGATCCCTTCCAAATCTATGATCATCACCTAGTATTAAGTGTGATATTGAAAGATCATCCACCAAAATATCATGAATAAATTGCTGTGCTGAAGTATTTGCCATACGCTGATTAAAAGGTAAAACCAGCAGGTGCTCAACTCCAAGTCTTTCCATAATGAGCGTTCTCTCTTCTATGCTCATTAATAAGCTAAACGAAGAATCATCAGGTTTAAAATATAGTTTTGGATGAGGCCAAAAAGTAACAATCAGAGCAGGTACTCCTAATTCAAGAGACTTTGCTATTACCTGTTTCAGTAATTCCTGATGCCCCAGATGCATCCCATCAAATATACCAACAGTTACAACTGAATTTACTAGACCTGTTTCCTGGCTGCTATTGTATACCTTCACCTCTGCTAAATTTCTGACAAAAGTAAAAAAAATGAATACTTTTGAAGCACAAAAACGTAGAGTAATAAATATATGCAAAAAGTATGGATCAATGTGGTTCTGAGTCTGGTCATTCTTTTCAGTCTCAACTGCACCGGAGAAAAGAGTTTTACAATCTCAGGAAAAATAAGCGGAGCTGAGAATGATAGTATACTAATTCAAGAGATGCAGGAAAGAGGCTTGAAAGATCTGGCCACAGTTCAAGTTGACAAAAGTGGTAATATATATTATACTGATACAGCTCAGAATCCTCGCTTCCTTTTTCTGAAAACAAAAAACAATGAGTATCTCAGCCTGTTGGTATTGAACGGCCAGGATATAAAACTAAATGTTGATCTTTCTGACATAAACGGCAGCATTGACATCAGTGGATCACCAGAGAGTATATTAATATGGGAACTAAATAAGGAAATGCAGTCAGCTGCAAAATATCTTGATTCCCTGGGTCAGATTTACGAGCATCAAAAAGAGATAGGCTCAGACAGTGAGGCAGACAGTTGGCTGCAGGGAAAGTACAATGAATTACTTGCAGATCAAAGAGACTATATTCTTAATTTCCTCAATGAGAATCATCAGTCTCCTGCCTGTCTTATGGCCTTATCACATCAGATTAATGGTCAAACTGTATTGAATCCTCAGAGAGATTTTGTTTATTTTGCAAAAGTTGATTCATCACTTTCCGAACAATACCCTGAGTCTCTAATGGTTACCACTTTACATAATTGGGTGGTTAGCTATAGGCAAG
>JABHCC010000021.1 GCA_018669475.1 Bacteroidota bacterium
CTGGCAACTTACGCCACTGAAAGAAGAACAAAAGAAATCGGGATAAGGAAGATAAACGGATCAAGCATCTGGCAAGTTATGGTTTGGTTAAATATTGATTTTCTGAAGTGGGTTCTCATCGGATTTATTATTGCTTGTCCTGTTGCTGTGTATTTCTCACAAAATTGGCTCAATAATTTCGCCTATCGAACAGACGGCAACTGGTGGGTCTTTGGATTAGCAGGGATAATGGTATTGATTCTGGCCCTTATAACAGTCAGTTGGCAGAGCTATCGTGCTGCTACCCGAAATCCAGTTGAGGCTTTGCGGTTTGAGTAAGGGGGAATATCAAGTAAACAGACAAAATAATCCTGACACATTCTATTCAGAAGCCTTTCCAAAACAAATGATGACTGCCTTATTGGTTCCAAATCAAATATTCAAGCCACAGAAGATGGCTTTAAAATCAATTACCGGAACTCCTATGCTCGGATCCCCAATGTTTAGTACGATTGGTAATGACAAGCCACAACAATAGATTCTTTGATAAGCAGTATTATTGTTCTACTTTTGGTAGACAGGCTCTGCCCCCTGGAGTTTGGTTTTATAGCTTGCAGATATCTCAGCTGGAGTCTGTAATTCTTACAAAAAGAGTTTTAAAATATGACTGAATCAAAAACCATCCAATAAACAACACGCTACTATCTGATGATTGTCAGACTACCATTAACCAAATCTAGAATCTCATTCAGCTTTATCACAAAATAGTACGTTCCAAGAGGGAGATATTCTCCATTATATTTTCCATCCCAAGGTTCAGGATATCCAGCAGAAGATTCAAATACCAATTTCCCAGAGCGATCAAATATTGCGACGATGGCATCTGGATAGTTCTCCAATGCACGAATTTCCCAGAAATCATTTACTCCATCGGCATTGGGTGTAAAAGCATTCGGTATGGAAGCAGAACCATGACCCATATCTAAGGCAATGGTTTTTCGATGTTTGCAGTTTTTTGCATCTGTGATCCAAACATCGTATAATCCCAGTCCTAGATCAATTCGTGATTTATCAGATTTGAAATTCGACCATAATATGTCGTAGGGAGGAGTTCCTCCGCCAATATCCAAATGAATCTGGCCATCCAGGCATTCATTACAGCTTGGTGAAACAAGTCGGTAATCTATACTCAAAGAGTCTGGCTGATCAATAATAATTTCTTGTTCCCAGGATTTGGTGCATGATGAATCTTCTCTTATCATGACGGCGTTGTAAATACCACTGGCCAAATTATCAAAGACACCATTATTTGACTCCCATGAAAAACCGTCATTTAGACTATATTCATAATTGTGATCCTTTTTATTGGTAAAAACAATAAGGTTTCCATTTTCTCCACCAAAACATGAAATATCTTTAACTTTTACAGAGTCAATTCTGAGTGAATCAGGGCTACTAACCTTAATAATTATCTCATCTGAAATTGCACAACCTTTGTTTGTTGCTAATACAGAATATTTACCCGCTTCACTTACTTCAATAGTTCTGATTGTGTCGCCCGTATTCCACAAATATTGTTCTGCATTACCAGCATCCAGTCTAAGTGGAGGGTCTCCTTGACAGATCGTTCTGTCCCATCCCAGGTCAACATCAGGAACTGGCCAGAAAAGGATACCTATTGTATCAGCCAAAATACATCCATTTTGATCTTCAACTTCGAGAATAAGTTCTTCAATATTCTCAGTAATGCTTATAAATCTTTCCGTTTCACCTGTACTCCAATGCCAGTTGGTATACTGACTACCTCCATCTAGTTTTACTTCATTTCCAACACAATCACTGCGGTCAGAACCTAGTACTGGCGGTTGACTAGGATAGACAACAATGGTTATTTCGGCAAATCCAGAGCATTCATTTCCAGTATTATCTAATGAGTATCCACGAACAATATAAGTTGTTGTACTGTATGGAGTAACTTTGATCTCCTTATCGGTTCTGCCCTCGGGGAAACTCCACATATAGTTTTCCGCACCATCTGCTGATAGAATAATTTCAGTTCCTGGGCATATAGTTCCATCAATTGATGAAGTAATTTCAACGCTTGGAGCACCTGTTTCTGAAACAGTTATTTTCTTGTTAAGTGTACAAGCGGTTTCCTTAGAAATTATATCTACTTCATATACTCCTTGTCCAAGATTTCTGATAATATTCCCAGTACTATCAGGGAATTGCTTCCAATCAAAATAGTATTGGCTAATATCCTCTTCAAGTATTAATGTGATACTTCCGTTCTGCGAACCGCAAAAGGCTTTAATGCTAATTATTTCCTCCAGCTTGGGCAGAGGGTTTTCAATTACCTGGGTTGAGTCATACTTTACACAACCATTATTGTGGGTTACTCTGACAGAATAGAGCCCTTCAGAAGCAATGCTTCTATACCTTTCCAGCAGGTTGAGGTTATCACTCCATTTGTAAAAGGCTCCGTCACCTGCATCCAGCATAACCGTTTGTGTGGCACAGAGAAGAGTGGTGTCTGCAAAGTTAAGGTCGGGCAGTGCATGGATAAATACTTCTCGTCGATATATTACCGGAACACCATTTTGTTCAACTTCAAGTTCAGCAATATATTCGCCAGGCTCTTTGAAAATAAAACTTCCTCTAAAAGTTGTTTGGTCCACATCGGCATTCCCAATAAAATTTGTTCCATCAGCATTAAAAATCTTCCAGCTTGGTGCTCCTCCTAATCCAGAGATGGTACTTAGATAGAAAAATGTTGTGTCTAGCTGACAGGTGTTATCGTAGTAGAATTTTGCGGCCTTGGAAAAATCCGAGACTAAGTTTGGCAAGCCTAAATAGGCTGTCCCTCCAACGCCTTCAACATTGTCTATTAGGCTCGCTCCATACTGCTCGAATCTGCAATCTGGCTGGGTTGGCGAATTGATTACCCCCAAATATTGTTCTCCCGCAAAACAAACGTAGATTTTACCATTAAAAGCCAACTGGATGGCTCCACATTCTATGTCTTCCATTCCTGGATTGATCACTTCCAGGGAATTTCTAATTTCTTGTTCTGAGTTTTTGGTAATATCCCAACGATAAATTTTCCCACCCTTTCTGGTGGTTCCATATAAATAATTTGAGCTTGGAGAAAATTCAACACCATATGCAGCATGGATCGGTTCATCCACATTCCCTGGTTCGCCTGCAGGAAGTGTAGCAATAAAGCCTAGATCTCCAGTTTTATTATCAAAACTAAAAAGCTCAAATATTTTTTTACCCTCTATTGTCAATGCCAGAAAATTTCCTTTTGGCGAGGCCTTCATATATCCTGATGCCCCTGAGCTATTTTGGCCTTGTGCATTGACATCTTCGTGGACTGATCCTAGCCATTGCTGGGCCCGCCCGCCCCAATATCCCCATAGAAGACCCTCATTAGTTAGCATTTCAACGAAGAACTTATCGCTGTTCCATTGATGAGATATTAGAAAATAATCTTCCCCGTTATCATGTTTTATAGCTGTCAATTTTTCCGTAGCGTATCCAGGAATCCTCTCATTCTTTGTGATTACTTTTCCAAGGCCATTGTTTTGACGCATGTCTACAATATTGTAGTGATGGCCAATTCTTTGATCTCCTGTAACACCAACAATACCAACAGTATAGATGTAATATTCATGTTGCTTGCCCGGAGTAGGAAGAATTATTGCAGACTGAGTAGAAAAAGCATGACCATACAATCCTGTTCCATTTTCCATCACTTGATGGTTCTTATTCCAAACGGTAACTCCATCAGTATAAAATAACAGATCACCTTCGCTTGTTGACATGGTCGCAATCCCCTCTTTGGTAAATGTCTGTCCATCTGTAATCGGTCTGGGATAATGCTGTGTAAAATCCAATCCGGCATTATGTCCAAAATACCAGATTGCACCTTCTTTTTGGCATATTCCTGTAGCTGAAATCGCCATTAAACCAAAAATAAGAGTAAAGAGTTTTAGGTTTCTATTCATAAACAAAGAATCTCTTTTTCAGAAAAGTACAACGAATCATTTGCTTATCAAAAAGTAATCAATAAACAACAGTATTACATAAATCCAAACGCTATCATTATTGGTTCGGGAAGAAAACTCCAAAAAGCATGGAAAATAAAAGAAGCAATTACCCCACCTTTCTCTCTAACCAATCCAAAGAATATTCCAGGGAATATAGCTGCAATTGCGAATAACCAGTTTAGCTCTAAAGTTCCTAATAACATAACATGACCAAGGCCAAAAAGCATTGATGCTACAATCAATCCAGGCCCAAAACTAACCCCACAGCATTTCCATGGGCGTCCATACTCACTGTTAACTCTTGATTGTATATATCCACGGTATAAGATTTCTTCACCAAATCCAATAGCAACTAAAAAATATATCTCCCAACCAATGGTTGGCAAAACAGGTTTGTTTGCTGCAAGTACAACGATAACAGGAATTAGGGTTGAAGCAAGTAAAATATATAACATTACTTTATATGGTACTTTTTTGCTGTCATTGATACGATTAAACATGAATAACGCTGAGACTATCATGAACAATACAAAAACGGTTAAAACCCCAAAAGCTGCTATTGAATTATAATCAAGACCCAAAGCCATAACCGATATAAATCCTGCTGTTTGAACAATCCCAATCCATAAGACCAATGTTCCAATGTAAATTCCTCTTTTCCAGTTTCGGAATCCTACATCAGTTTTGGTTATCCATATCATCCCTAATGGTAGTAGTACGCCAATCAAGCCATAAATAATATTTTTCCATAATAAATTAATGCCCAAATCTTTCAATAAGAATGATGACCACCTAAAAAGCACACTGAAAACAATAAAGAATACAACTACCTCAATTATTGTTTTTCCTTTCATAATTATTTGTTTTATTAATTTTTGATAACTCTTCGATATATTACCGGAACACCATTTTGTTCAACTTCAAGTTCAGCAATATATTCGCCAGGTTCTTTGAAAATAAAGTCTCCTGTAAAGCTTGTTTGAGATCGTAAACAGCAAAGCTTTTATTCTTATTTCAAATGAGTAAGCATAATTATCGGATTATCTTCTTCTGAAAGCATAGAAAGCAGCAGCATCAATTTAGAATGAGCTTTTTCATCAGTGTAGCCAGCCTTTCCCAAATTCCCTGAGCTATACCATTCCTTTATACTGGATGATTGGATTACAGTGAAGGCTTTATCACCACGAATACATTCTGAGGCAAAGAAGCCAGGACCTCCATCAATATTATTGGGCAGACCTGTTCCACAGTCCTCCCAGTTGTTAATTAGAAATTGACTCTTAGTAATTTTATTGAATGCTCCCCGATGCGGTTTGCCATGGTAGGAATATGAGAAGAGAATATAATCGTGATAATTAAAGGCTGCAAAGTTATAGATGTATTTATCTCTTTCAGAAAACATCCTATTCATGTCGTACAGTATCTCCTCCGGGATTAGTTCCCCCTTGAAATCCATAGTGCAGAACACTGATTTCTCCCCATTTGGACTAATACTAAATAATGTATCTCCATATAGCCTGTTAATAATTATTCCACCTGAATTTAAGGTTTGAATAAGAGGTGGAGAAAATGCAATAGGTACACCACTGATTTTTGATTGCTTGTTTATTATTGTAGACACTTTATTCCCTCCATCACCGATATATTGGAATTGGAATGAGGTCCTTCCATTTTCGTTATGCACGAGTGAATACGTCAGCAGATTGTCGTCATTAAAGTGATGAAAGCTGAAGGTCTGATTTTGGAGCTGTATTTTATCCAGGTAGTCCCCATCGATATTATAAACGAGTACCTCTTGATTTATATCATTGAGTATGAATATTAATTTTCTGGTCTGATCGGCTGTACATGAATAGTACTCAGGATATTCGCCAGGGCCTTTCCCAATACTGCCGATATTTTTGATAAAAGAACCGTCAGAGTCAAATAATCTTAAAGGCAATTGGTTTTCCATTATAAGAAGTTGATCACCAATGGGTTCAATTCTACAATTTCCAACAAGAACATCCTCAGATGTTTCAAGAGCGATGTATTGAATGGAATGGGCAATCTCACTAAGTAATAATGATCCTTTTTTTCCTTTGCTTCCTGTGATCTTTAATTCAACCTTGTCTTGGGCATTTGTATTTTGAGGAAATATTAGAAATGAAATAATTTGGATTGTAACCAACAGAATTATGTGAGGTCTCATATTAGTTCTTTATTATTATTTTGGTTTCAATACCCTCATTTGAGATCGCTTTGAGAATATACAAACCATGCTTGAGTTCAGAAATATCAATTTTACCTGAGGATGAGTTGGTTTGGACTTTTTTTAGGGATCGCCCATGTATGTCAAAGATTTCCATTGTGACATTACCAATAAAGCCTATGTCAAAAATGAATTCATTCTGGACTGGATTTGGATATATTCTTATGTTGTTTGATTCTTCAGTTATCTCACTGTTTTCCAACCCAAGATGAAGGGCAAATTCCATTACCTCATCTTTACCTGCTTTAATTCCAGCTATTGTTCGTTTTACTTCATAATCAGGAATTATCCCAACTCTTTGAGTGGGCGTGGTGTCTGGATAATAAACCCCTAAGAAAGAGGCATTTGTCCTGATTTTCCCAGGCAAATAAATTGTTGCAATATTCCCATCAGAACCTGCAGTGGTGCTACCAATTTTTACAGCACCAGGAATCTGTTCTAAACCCATGCATGTATATTCAGCATGACTTTGGGTAATTTCATCAAATAGGATGATCAATTTGCCTGGGTATGGATTTTGTGTTCCTTGCCCGATTCTTTGACCATTATACCAATAAAATCTACCTGGAAATGTCCTGTCAGCAATCATGAAAGTAGCAATATGTAAGGGCGTCTCAGATAAATAATCTGCCAGTTCTATTATGGTTCCCATGGTATAGTTTCTTACATCAAGAATCAGGGCATTTGTTTCCCATAGTTCATCCATCATGTAGCTTACCTGAGAAGGTAATAGCCATGCCAAGTTTACAATCCCAATATGGGCATCCCCGTTAATGATAGTGTTACTCCATGATTTTTCAGGAGGAGTAAATGACCCAACAAATGTTTCATAATCTACTCTTTCAGGGTATACATCCTTAATATTGAGCCCATCATCAACTTTAATTTGAAAACTGCCCGCATAACCCCTCCAAACCATCATTGATACTTGTTTGTCAATAAATACATCATTTGAACCATGAGCATATTGCCGAAAACTATCACGTAAAGTATAAATATCAATACCATCTATTTTTTTTACTATATCTCCCGTTTTTACATCTGTGAATTCTTCCTTAACATGCATGATTACTGTTTCATTTTCAATAAACCGAATATGGAAGGGGGGATAATGATAGGAATGAGGTTCCCATTTCATCAATGTAGGACTTGATAGATAGCCATGAGAATCATTTATTCTGGTGCTTAATTTTTTAAATGTCAAAGTATAAGATAGGGCATTGGTGGCTTTGATTATCGGTGGAATAAACTCAGTAAGAGTCTTACCCCAATCTTGATCCATGATATATTTATACGGAAAAAAATAATGAATAATATTCCAGTATCTGTAAAGAGCCAGAATTCGCATACTCTCAGATGGATAATCTGAATCAGAATAATACAGAGTATCTCTATCGAAGGATATTACAACATTCTTAGATATATAAACATTAGTTTGAGGTCTAAATCTATTTCTAATGATCTCAAGTTGTTCTTTTACAGATTCCGAAAAAATTGAGTTTTGTATCCAGGAATAGTCCGAATTATTATTGAGACTATCGACATTTTCCGGGAGGGCATCAGAGCTCACTTCCATTTCTCCCGCACGGTTAATCATCAACTGCAATGAGTCGTTAAATGATTTATTGTCTGGAGCTTCTTTTATTCCAGGGAGAGCATCTAGAAGAGCATCATCCCAGTTAATATTCCCTTTTGCTACTTCAGTATGATAATATTTTACGTGACCCCATACTTTGCATGTGTAAAATAGGCGGTTGTAATAAATACTATCGGATGGTGCTTGTCCATACGAGTTGCCTGACAGAAGTAGTATAAGGGGAAGAAGAATCCATTTTCTGATCTTTTTCATAGCTGGTCAAGGATTTAGAATTGATCTATGCTAGCGAAGATCTCAAAATAATCTAGCTGAGAGGAAACTATTCAACCAATGAAGATTTGCCTTCAACCAATGATGGAAAATGACCGATCAGGTTTCTATCAATTTCAGAAAATTATCTCTAAAACTAGCACCTATCGGAATTACCTTTTCACCTATCAGTATACTGCTTTTTCGAATTATTTCAATCTTTTTGAGGGCAACAATATATGATTTATGCACTCTTTGGAATTTTTTCTCAGGCAGTTTCTTAAGGATTTGATTAAAGGTCATTAAAGTAATTATTCTCTCAGATAAGGTGTTGATTATCAGGTATTCTTTCAAACCTTCAATGTATAGTATATCATTTAGGTCTAGCCTTTGGATTCGAGATTTAGTTCTTATGAAAATGTAATCCAGCTCGTCAGAATTGATTGTGACATTTCCACTTTTCATTTGAGAAACCAGGTTTAGATCATTATAGATTCTTTCAGTTGCTTTGCAAAAGCGGTCAAAAGAGATCGGTTTTAAGAGGTAATCATCCACTTCCAGATCAAAAGCTTGTAAAGCGTATGAGTCGTATGCAGTGGTAAGGATTATCTTCGGCTGGTTTTTAAGTAGCTTAAGTAGTTCTAAGCCTGTGAACTGCTCCATTTGAATGTCAAGAAAGATCAGATCAACCTTATTTTCTTTAAGGAACCCCAGCGTATCCATCGGGTTACTAAATGAACCAAGTAGATCAAGATATGGAACTTGCCTAATGTATTCTTCCATTTGTCTCAAAGCAGGAGGTTCATCGTCAACAGCTATGCATCTAATCTTTATCATTTAATTAAATCTAAGGTAAGAGCCACCGAAAATGTATATTCATCTTGGTCAATGACCAAATCATGTTTATCTGGAAATAATAGATCCAGGCGTCTGTAGGCATTTGTTAATCCGATGTGTTCCTCACGATTTATATTATTGCTGACCGGTGACAAATAGTTTTCAACGGTGAAGAATAGTTGTGAAGAATTTACTTTTAGTCCAATTTTTATTCCAGGAGATTTCACATCCTTTTTTCCATGTTTAAATGCATTCTCTACAAAGGGAATAAGAATTAATGGAGGGATTAGGATTTTACCAATATCTCCATCAATCACGAAATCTACAAAGTCTGGTTTCTCAATACGATAGTTTTGCAATTCAATGTAACTAGCTAAATATTCAACTTCCTCCTTAAGAATGATAAATTCCTTATTGGTATCAGATAGCATATACCGCATGATATCAGATAGTTTTATGACTGCTTTTGATGCATTTGGATTATTGCTATTTATGTATGAGTGAATGGTATTCAATACATTATACAAGAAGTGAGGATTAATTTGAGATTTTAGAAACGCGAGTTCATTTTTGGCATTCTCTTTCTCCAGGACTGCTTTTTGCTGATTTGACTTTATTCCATCAACTGCCAACCTAAAGAATCCCCCAAGAAATGCATATAGTACTGTATAATAATTGGCAGACAGAAATCTTGAGATTGTAGGCAAATTTCCACTCCTAAGATTCTCAATTGTCTCCTCAAAATAGTTTGCTAAAAGATAAATCGGCACAAAAAGACAAAAGTAAATTAAGACTGCCAATAGGAATACCCCAATACGCTTTCGATCAAAGAACATTGGGACAAGAATGAGGTATACCAAATAGAAATCAAGTGCTTCGAAAAAGGTCTTAATTCCCTGAGATAAATAGTACTGAGCTGGCACTTCTTTGGCAAATACAAGAAATGAGAAATTTAGGGAAGCAGCCATTACCCAGAAGAATAAATGAATCAATATCAGATGTCTCTTTCTCATACTTTCGTGAATAAACCTACAAAAAATTGGGCTTAACTAATATTGGATTCAACGAACAATCCATTCTTACCTCTGAATCAAGCTTTTTCATCAATATCCGCATTTTGGAGGTCAATTTATGGTTGGTTGTGATACAACAGCTTGTGGTATAAAATATTCTTCGTATTGCTTCTTAGTTATGACATTTGAGATAAGACTAATACAAGTTAATATGAAAAACACTCTATTTAAATCCTGCCAACTTATTGGAGCCATTACGATCTCTTTGGCCTCACTGGGACAAACAACTTTTTCAAAACACAGCATTTCCTCTCCAAACGGCCCTATTGACACCTATACAAGTGATGTCAATAGTGACGGCTGGCAAGATATACTCACAATTACCTATCCAGCAGGAGAAGTTTCCTGGTGGGAAAATAACGGTTTGTCTGAGTTTACTAAACATGTAATAAAAGCAACTCTTCCTAAAGGTCGATCGCTTAGAGCAGGAGACATCGATAGTGATGGGGATATTGATGTTATTGCAACTGGGATCGAAGCTAATCGGATAGAATGGTACGAAAATAATGGATCACAATCATTTACAACTCATGTTATTACAAATAATTTTACTGGAGCACATACTGTACAGTTGGTAGATCTTGATCAGGATTCTGATATGGATGTTCTTTGCTCAGGATGGGACAACTCATCAACAAAAAGCGAAGTTGCTTGGTGGGAGAATAATGGTTCTCAAAGCTTTACCAAACATTTGGTGTCAAATACGATGGATCAATCTCCCTTTATTTCATCAGCTGATTTTGATAGTGACGGTGATCTCGATTTAGTTGTTGCTGATGAAGTTCCAGGAGAAGTTTATTGGTTCCAAAATGATGGGAACATGGCTTTCGAAATGTTTACTATTGATGAGTCTTTTAGCTCAGCTCATACGCTTAACATTGGTGATCTGGATCTGGATGGTGATCAGGATATAATGGTTAATGCTTGGACAGGAGGTCAGGCTTGGTACAAAAATGATGGTCAGGGAGTTTTTGAGAAGCAATCATTGCCTAGTCTATCAGGTGCTATGTGGATTGATATGGCAGATTTAGATATGGATGGAGACAATGATATTATTGCTGTGGGTTCAGGTTCCACACGAATTGCACTCTATAACAATGACGGGAATCAAAGATTTTCCAAGCAAAACACCAGTGGAACAATTTCTTCAGGATTTGGTCTGAGTATCGCTGATCTGGATAATGATATTGATTTAGATATAGTTGCTGTAGGCTTTCAATCAAACACACTTGCATGGTGGGAAAATGAGCTGAATCTTCAAAGCCTTTTAAATGGTCCTGCCTGGATTGTTCCAGGAAAAGCTCAGGATGAGTTCTTCGTTTCAAATCCAGAAAATGGGAATATTGTCTGTTGTAATGATCTGGAGCCAAAATACGGTATTGCTTCAGGAGGATACAAGGAAGGAATTCTTGTAAAAGATGGTTTTATATGGGTTACCTCTGGACCTATGTTAAATAAATATGACCTCGAAAGCGGTGTGATTCTAGAGGGGATTCGTTCAGAGACTCAATTACTTTCTTCAATCACTTCTGATCCAGATGGTGTTGCATACATCACTGCCCCATTGGATGGCAAGGTTTTCTCTTTCAATCCAGATACAAAGGAGCTCAATTTGATTTCATCCAATTTTGATTTCCCTTTCGCAGTTCGGTATGATGACCTTGAAGGTGAATTAATTGTTCTGGATGGAGAGGAAACAGTGACAATTAAAACACTTAATACTGAAACTGGAGAAGCTCAAATACAAAATGTCACACAAATAGCTGCTGGGGGAGATATAGTTCCTGATGGTAAAGGGAATTACTATTTGTCTTCAACTCCGGATAACCGTATATATACATTCTTGTCAGGTTTGGATGGAATCCCAAACATATTTGCTGAAGACCTCCAAGGTCCCTGGGGACTCTTATATGATGCATTGAACTTAGAAATAGTGGTAGTCATGAATACAGACAATTCTCTGGAAAGGATTCCTGCAACAGCAACTGGTATAAGGGATATTACAGTTGACTCAGAGCTATCGATTACTGCCACATTTGACCAGGGAGGAGCCCTGAATCTTAGGTTTAAGAATTGCAACCAGGGAAAATCCAAAGTATTCTTTGTTTCCTTAAACGGACATACTATTCGTGAGCAAGATTTTGAAGTAGGGCCAGATAGAAATCTTGAACTGTCCTGGCCAAATTTAAAAAATGGATGCAATTTGGCTCGGGGAATCTACATTATCGGTATAAGTTCAGGAGATAAGCTTACAAGCCGAAAAATCTTTGTTCAGTAAACTAAAGCAATCAAGCACCAGATTATGAAGAGTATATGCATAGTTGCCATTTTGATCTTTTTTATTGCTGCACATGAATCAGTAGGACAAACAACTTGTGAACCTCTTTTTAAAACCAATAAAGAGGCTCACAACCTTTTTCTTGATTTGTATAACCAAGGTAGTTTTGAAGATGCTGCAAACATTCTCAGGAAAAGTTACAAGATGTTTCCAGACAATTTGGAAGCCAATACTTTTAATCTTGCAATAGCTTTAGGTCATCTGAATGAATTAGATGAAGGACTGAGCGTCTTGATTTATGGTCTCGAACAAGGAATTTGGTACAATGTGTTGGCTTTATCTCATGACCTTTTCAGTCCATACCTGGATTTTCCTGGTTTTGCCGATCTCAAAGAAAGAAATATCGCGAAAAAAAATGAAGCAAGCTTGTTGTCAAAGACACAGTATATTGTAAAAACACCTAAGGACTACGATAAAGAAATCCCCTATCCTTTATTTATTGGGCTTCACGGTGCTGGAGAGAGTTTGAAAGCATTTCCTGATGTATGGACTAGTAACAAAGTGAGCGAAAACTGTATATCAGTATATATTCAATCATCTCAGATGGTTTCCTTAACAGGTTATACATGGAGCGATGATATGGATCTGTCTGTTAAGGAAATTGATTCAATATTTACTTTAGTAAGAGACTCATTCCCAGTATTGGAAGACCAGGTTATTATTAGTGGATTCTCCTCGGGAGGAATCGCAGCAATGGAAGTAACGCTTCGCAATACCTTCCCTGTTGCAGGATTTATTTCTCTTTGTCCTGATAGACCTGAAGCTTTTTCTGATGAAAATATTGCAAAAGCTAAAGACCGTGGCGTGAGAGGAATAATTCTTACAACAGAACTCGACCCCAGAATTGAATTACAAAAGGAGATGTCAGATGAGTTAACTCGCATAGGATTATCAAATTTTATCGTGATTACACCAAATACAGGTCATTGGATACCAGATGATCTTGGAGAGCAAATAGACAAAGCGTTGAAGTATATTTTGAGATAATAATAGATTCGATCCAATGAAAAGGAAATGCTTCATTATACTGGGGGTATTATTTGTCATTTATGCAAATGGTAGTGCTCAGGTTAAACAATATGCAGTTGAGGTAAGTGCTGAGGTTAGAAGCAGTCCGCCTCAACTATATTTTAGTTGGCCGAAGGATCCTTATGCTAAAGAGTATATAATTTTCAGAAAACTTAAAAACGAAAAAGAGTGGGGTCCTGTCTTTGCAAGTTTGGAGGGGAGCGAATCAAGTTTTACTGATTCGCAGGTGCAACCAGGTCAGGCATTTGAATATGGTTTTTACAAAACATCATCTCATCAAAGGCAGATTATTCAAGTTGAGAATCAGAAAAGTCTAAAATTTCATATTAGAGATAGCTGGAGCGATGGTATCTGTTGTAATCACGGTTTCGGAAAATATGAAATAAAAGGAAACAACGGGGTTTATACGAATGGAGGAGTTTTTGGGAAGGAGGAAACAAAAATATTTACAGTTTATGGTGGTTCTGGTGGTGTTACAGATGATATTGTTATAGATATTCAATTGGATGTTTTCGCAGGAGAAACTACCTGGACCTTAACAGATATTGAATCTAACGAAGTCATTGCCAGTGGAGGTCCATATGAAGGAGCAAAATATGGGCACGTTTTTGCAGGAATAGAATATCCAGCAATTGAGCAAAGGGGTACTCTTGTTCTGGTGATTGAGCAGAGTATATCAATTAATCTTCCTGTAGAGGTAAATCGATTAATCAATGACATGATTTGTGATGGTTGGAGGGTCAGACCGATGGTTGTTAATCGACGTGACAAAGTGCTAGACATAAAGAATAGTATCATTGATCTAAAAAATCAATATCCAGATCTTGAAGCAGTATTTCTACTGGGGCACGTGCCAGTACCATACTCTGGAAATGTGATGAGTGCACATACCGATCATCGTGGGGCGTATCCGGCAGATCTATATTATGGTGAATTGGATGGAGAATGGACCGATCAAACCGTTTATAATAAATCGGCAATCAGGATGGCAAATTTCAATTCTCCGGGCGACGGGAAATTTGATCAAACATATTTACCATCCGATGTTGACTTGCAGGTAGGAAGGGTTGATTTGAATAATTTACCGGTATTTCATGAAGGTGAAATTGAATTAACTCGAAGATATCTGAAGAAGAACCATGACTATCGAAATGGAAAGATCCAAATCGCCAGACGAGGATTGGTCCGTAATAATCTGGGCGAAATGCTTGGGATGGCTGTGGGTGCAATTGGTTTAAGAAATTTTGCATCATTATTTGGTTCTTCGAATGTTATAGAAGGAGAATATTTCAGCACGATGGTTAATGCTAGTTATAGCTGGTCTCAGGGTTGCGGGGGAGGAAGTTACACTTCTTGCGGAGGTATTGGATCTTCAAGTAATTTTGCAAGCAAAATGGTCCGTTCAACTTTTACAATGCTTTATGGTAGTTATTTCGGTGATTGGGATAACAAAGATAATTTCCTTCGTGCTCCTCTAGCTTCAGAACCTTCAATGCTAGCCGCGGTTTGGGCTGGTGCACCCGCCTGGCATATTCATCATATGGCTCTTGGCGAAACCCTTGGATATGTTACCAGATTAAGTCAGAATAATAGCACTTTATATGCTCCATCTGATCGAGTTCGGCAAATTCATGTTGCACTAATGGGTGATCCTTCACTTCGATTACATGTTGTTAAACCTCCGAGTAATCTTATTGCTGGATCGAGTGGACATACGATTCATTTAGACTGGTTACCTTCTGAAGATGATATTGTGGGCTATCATGTTTACAGAGCTGATTCATTAATGGGCAAATTTATAAGATTGAATAGCAGCATTATAACCCAGACTGAATACAATGATTACGTCGGTGATAATGAGGCCTATACTTACATGGTAAGAGCAGTAAAACTTGAAACGAGCGGAGGAGGCAGTTACTATAATCTGAGTCAAGGGATACTTGATTCTGCAACCAGCTCAATCAGTCTAATAGAGCACGAAGTCAAAACATCCATAGATTGTTTCCCAAATCCAATGGAAGAATCCATGGAGATCTCAGTGTTTATTCCAAAAAATACTTTCACCAACATTGACTTACTGGATTTACATGGTAAGATTATTAAAAAGGTATATTCAGGAAAATTATCGCACGGAACAACTTCATTCAAATTGAATAAAAGTGACCAAACGGGAAATGCTTTGGCTGCAGGAATTTATGTAGTGCGCTTAATGACACAGTATAACAAGCCTGTATTGAAAAGAATCCAAATTATCAGATAGCAGAAAAAACAATGTGATGAACCAATTGGATCTGATAGTTCATAAATAATTCAACCACGTAGCATTTATCTTCAACCACATTGGCCAAACCTTGAATAACAAGTGAAATGCAAGATCAAAGTATTGATTGGTAAACCGCTATTACTTGTCTGATGAATCCTGAATCTTCGAAAGAAAATTTGCCTTATAGAAGTTCCCTATTGGAATTTTCTCCGCACCTATTGTTATTTGATTTCCTTCAATGACATCGATTTTATCAAAAGGGATAATATAGGATTTGTGAACGCGAACAAAATTTTCAGGGAGTTTCTCAGCAAAGGAACTTATTTTTTCATATACCACAACTACTTCCAAGAGAAAGAGCCACAACAATAAATTGTTTGATAAGCAGTATTATTTTTCTATTTTTGGTTAACAGGCTCTGCCCCCTGGAGTTTGGTTTTATAAACCTGATACAAAAAATGCAATATGACTTTCAGACTAATCGTGCTGTTAATGGCACTTACCTTATTAAGTTGTCAGGGGCCAGTTGATCCAGGAATAGAATTGGTTGAA
>JABHCC010000206.1 GCA_018669475.1 Bacteroidota bacterium
AGACGAAGTAAAGATGCTTGGGGGGGAGAAATATATTTAAGAAGTCTTCAGTTTTCAGTTTTCAGCAAAATAAAGTTTTCAGTTTTCAGCAAAATAAAGTCTTCAGTCTTCAGAAAGAGGTCCTTGGTCGTTGGTCTGGGAAAAGTAATACGTGTTAGGGGATTTGTGTTGTTTTTAGAACTCCCAGATGTCGTGTTCGAATCTGAATATGAAATCTTCAATGCTTTCGGCTTCTAAGAGAGTTTCCATTCCCAGGGTATACTCCTGAATCATTCTGTTGTTGTACACATTAGATTCCTGTACGATGAAGCCATCGAAAAATCGCTTATAGAAAATCTCATCGAAAGAGCGTCTTTCAGCATCATTGTATGCATTGAATACCTCATTACGGGATAGTACATTTCTGGCTTCGGGATATTTCACCCAAAAGAGTTTTTTTCGACGTAATTGCTCGCGATTAATATCCTGTACATCATAATACAAGCGTACTGGACATAGTCCGATAATCCGAACTTCCATTGTGGACCTTTTCTTGTCGAAAAACCACATTTCTTTAACCAGGAGTTGCAAAACTTCATCAGTTCTGATTTCACCTGCAACAATTGAGTCAGTTATTTGACCGGTTACAGGGTTAGTCACCTGTATTGTCTGATCCTGAGCTTCAAATTCCTCAAGCACCAGATCGTAAGAGATGACCTCTTTAAACTCATTGATATTGTCGGTTCCGGCACGATAAGCTGTTAATTCGTTTGCCGCTAAGGCATTCATAAGCACTGTTGTCAGGCTCATCCGGTTACCGATAGGAATTGTAGGGAAATACAATGGTTGATTCATCTTCTCTCTGAAATCAATCATTCTCCATACTACTTTCGACCACATAATATCGGCCTCTCTTACTTTTTCGTAAGGCACTGGTTTTTTATCCAGAATATGTTGTTTCTCATAAATGAGATCGTGACCTGACCATGTTGCCGGGTCGGTGGTATTTTCCTGATTGGTGTTTTGAGCAAACAAAAGACTTGGGCTCAAAACCAGGATTCCGATAATTATTACTACTGCTTGTCTCATCTTCCTGATCCTATTGAATTGTAAAAATTATACTAGGTAAAGTACGTTCTCTCATATCCGGGCCAACTGCTACAATATTCGTAACAAAGAAGTTTTCTCCCCGATTAAGAGATGCTAATAGCCTCTTCTGCTCTGGTGTGAAAAAGGCAGATTGTGAGTTGGCGTCATCTGTAAACCCTTTTTTAATTACCGATAAGGTGAAAGAGATTACAGTATAATTAATATCGAATAAAAAGTCATCTAATACCGCTGCTACACCTGATTGAGCGTTGAGCTGTGGTTTGGTAATGCCTCCGCCTGAAAGACCGCCAATCTTTGCTACCGGAGGAGGTAGAGGTTTTAGTCTGAATTGTTTATCCTGCAATTGTCTTCTAACGCCATCGAATTCAGCTGAAACCTTAATAATTGCTTCGCCATAATCCTGATGAGGCTGAACCTCATATTCATATCCACCCACTGATTCGATGGTGGCATTTGTTGCATCCACGCGAATAGATCCTGGTGTAGCGCCCAATACATTTATCTCCACGGGGTTTGCCAAACCCATATAAAATACATTCATTTTAGTAGGAGAAACAGTTAGCATTGGTGGAATAACATCATATTCTTCCTCGAAAGGATAGCTCAGAGTTCTTCCATCAGGAGCTTTGTAATTAATAACGCCCCCCCATTTATAATGTCCGGCTATATTTGTCGGAGTTCTCCACGTACCTATTCCGTCTTTCACCGGAATTCTTCTGTTGTTAACAAAGATTTCAGGATCCTGAGTGCTGTCAACAGCAGCGAGGAAAATATTGGCTTCATACGCACTGCCTTCAACAACCATTGTAGAAGTTGTTGGTATGACAGCAGACATTAGTTTGTTGAATTTATATGACTCATCATCAATACCTGAGTACAAATAATTAAGTACATCAGATTCTGCATTCCTTATATCGGATTGCATTTTTGACATCAGTGTTATAACCCCGATTAATGGCAGATATTCAAAATTATCCTGTTCCCAGGTTCTGCTTGTTTCACTGGATGAACCGATCGGATCAATGATTTCCAAATTGGTTTGAATCGAATGGATGAGAACAGAGTCGTTTGGGTCTACAATTGAAAGTAGAAATTCGCGGTATGCAATGATTGAATTTCTCAGCTCTCTTCCTCTGGATATTCTCCGGTTTTCAAATTCAATTGGTTTCTCTGTGATCATTAGCTGAGCCGGTATATTCAGATCCTCCATCGATTTGATACTGTCTAAACGAGCGTCTTCGCCATCTGCTTTTCGAACGATCATCCACTTATACTCGGTAATTTTATCGATCAAACTTTGTGTCTGCGTTCTCATCAAGTCGGCTTGTTCTTTGAATGGGCCAACTTTGGTTGGATTGATCATATATGCCTGATCAAAATCAGCATATGTCAGATTATTCTGGGAAGTAAAGTTTTCGATAGTCTGATTCAGACTTTTCTCAACTTTTGCGATTACATCCAGGGTTTCTTTTGAAACATTTAGTGCTAGCAAAGCTGTCAACACTAAATACATCATGTTGATCATCTTCTGCCTGGGTGTGAGCCTGGGTTGTGCCATAATTCTATTTCCGGTTCATCGGATTAAACATCATCTCTCATGTTCATGGCGGTAAGCATATTGCCATAAACTTTATTCAATGCGATCAGTTTTTTACCCAGTCGCTCTACTTCTTCACGATACAGCTTGGTGTTTTCAACGGATGAAGACAGATTTTCCATCATGTTATCCAAACCAGCATACACTTGTTTAGATGATTGCAGATGTGCATCCGAACCTTTAATCTGAAGTTCATAAACGGTATTAAGAGAAGCAAGATTTTTATTCAAGGACTCAAGCTGGCTTGTGTAATTACTGCTACCCTCATTGAGTTTGGCATAATCACTATTGATGGCTTCAAGCAATTTTGTATAAGAAGAGCTTAATTGATCTGATGAGCGATTAACATGTTCGACCAGTTTTGCACCTGTTTCAGCAACCATTTCAGCTGTTTTTGAATAGGATTGACTCAGGCCTTCAGCCGTTTTATTAAGCGCATCAGTTGATTTTGCATAAGCGTCGGAGAATGAGCCAAGCTGGTCAGATGCATTTTTAACATTTCCCACATATTGCTGGGTAACAACATGTGCATTTGATATGTCGCTGATCTTTTCTGTAGTGTCAGAAAGATTGCGCATTCCCTGCCCAAGTTTTTGCAATAGTTCTGGTGAGATATCAGCTTTGGCGAAAAGCTCGTCCATTTGTTGAATTGGTGAACCAGTTGATTTTTTCTTCTTGTCACGCTTGTTTTTTCCATTTGCAAGATCAGGATAAACACGATCCCATTCCCAATCTTCGGGGAGTGGTTCAAAAGCGGAAAAGAAGAAAATCAGAGCTTCGGTCCCTAAACCGGCAATCAAAAAATAACTGGCATAATTATAATGCTCCAGTTTCATCAATGCGCCAATCATAACAACACTGGCTCCCCAGCCGTACATACGAGACATAAAAATTTTCCAACCCCTGCTTCGAACAAAACTAAATAGTGCCATTTGGTATTATTGTTTTCGAAAATATTATTTCGAATTATTTTTTACTAGTTAAATTATTATGTTTCTCTTAGTTATCAATTCCCATGGTTGAACGAACAAGGCGGAAACCAATAAATGATTTGGCTGAGTCCTGGTATTCATATGTTCGTGTACCAGACTGCAGGTAAAAAGAGATATCTTTCCAGCTACCGCCCCTGATCACTTTGCGTTTACTTACAGCCGGATCATCAGGCATAGCATTAACTTCGTAATTCGGATTCATGTCATGGGTGAAACTAAAGGCTGACTCATCGTAGGCAGAGTTAGTCCATTCAGCAACATTGCCAGCCATATCGTAGAGATTGAAATCATTGGGTTCAAATGATCCAACCGGAGAAGGTTTAATAAAACCATCATCTACATAATTACCTCGCCTGGGTTTAAAGTTTGCAAGAAAACAACCTTTACTGTCCTGAGTATATGGGCCACCCCAGGGGTACATTGTTAGATTTCTCCCACCGCGAGCGGCATATTCCCATTCATATTCTGTTGGCAAACGATAGTTCTGCACAAAGGCACCCCCTTTAGCAGCCGACAGGTAAGTGTTATGATACTGGGTACGCCAGATAGCAAAAGCTTTGGCCTGTTCCCATGTTACTCCCACAACAGGATAATCATCAAATCCCGGATGCCAGAAGTACATTTTGGCCATAGGATCGTTATAGCTATAAGTGAAATCAGAGATCCAGGCTAAAGTATCAGGATAGATATTCAGCCGGTATGTTTTAACAAATTGTGACCTGTCAGAAACAAGAATAGAATCTGAATAAAATTCTTCTGACTTGTCAGAATTCATGATCTGACGCTGTGGATTTTTTCTTTCAGCTGATGCTGCCTGATAATCAATATCCTGGTATTCGTAGTTCAGTTTACGCGTATCCAACTCTTTACGACGGAAGAAGCGCTCATTCTCCGGAATATAGAATTGCTCGAGTACCTCGGCTACTTCTTCTTGTTTTGGATTGATTCTGGCATCCCAGTTCAGATAAGGGGGAACAATCGGATTCCCATACTCGTCTTCTTCAATCAGGAATTCATCTGCATCATATTCTTCTCCGAGCTTTTCACGTACCATTGAGTCAATGACCCAGTGAACGAATTGTCTGTACTCATTGTTCGTGATTTCGGTTTCATCCATCCAAAAGGCATCAACGGAGATTGTTTTTGAAGTAGCATTCATAGAGAACGTGATGTCCTCATCCTGAGGGCCTACAACAAAGGAGCCCATAGGTACTTTAACCATTCCATAAGGGTCGGGTTCGAACCATTTCTCCCTCTTTTGAACTCCAATTAATTCGCCGCTGCCCGTACTGCTGCATCCCGACAGTACCAGAACTGCTACCAAACCGATGAGAATTAATTTCTTCATAATACTATTCTATATGGTTCGTTAAGGCTAACGATAATATTTCTAATTTTATTTCTAATCCTATAAGAATCTTACACTTCTGTATTTCTGTGACGCTTTGTCTCCTCCAATTTCCAAACTATAACTTAACATAAATTCTACAGTTCCGTTGCTATAGGCTGCAATAGCTGAAGTAGTAAAATCATATGCTATTCCTGCTCTCATTCCATTTGCCATTTCCATGCCGGCCATGAATACTACTGCGTCGCCAAGCCTATACGAAACGCCACCCCAGAACTTTTTATTGTATATGAGTATAGCATTAACATCCAATTGGAATGAAGCTCCATCTGATTTTACGAAGACTGAGGGCTGTATTTCATATATTGGATTTGATAGCTGGAAGTTATAACCTGAAGTAAGGAAATAATGTCTGCTTATGTCTGTTTTGGCACTTAAGCCATAATCTACAGTAGGTTCAAGTATGTGTGAAGAAGCCAGGCCAACATAAAAATCATCGGTATTGTAAAAGGCTCCAAATCCCATGTCAAATGCCATTCCGGATTCTTCTCCTCCGGGAATAGCAGGATCCTGTCCGACAGAAAAATGGAAATCGCTATCAGGAATTGACCACTCACCTTTCAGGGTTTTACTTAATAATCCGATTCCAAGACCAATTCCAAGACTTCCATTACCGATATCCATCCGGTAGGCATAATTAAGATTTATGCTTAAGTTGTCTTCGAAACCCAATTTGTCATCCATGAAAGTCAGCCCTACACCACTTTTAATACCGAAGGGTTTCACAGGAGTGTGAGCACTAAAGAAGGTTGTTTTCGGATTGCCTTCGAATCCCATCCACTGCTGACGATTAAGTACTGCAGCCTCCATCATACCCTGACTACCAGCATATCCTGGGTTCACGGCCATGTGGTTATACATGTTCATGCTGAATTGGGGATCCTGTTGTGCTTGAATTCCCATGCTAATTAACATGCCAGCGAAAACCAGTAATAGCCTGAGAATATTGTATCTGTACCTCTTCATTTCAAGACAGTAAAATAAGTGAAAATATAAATACTGTACAAGTTTTAATAACGGGCAAAAATCTCGTCTATTATGCGTTAACACTAACAAATCCGTTGATAGGTCTTTAACCAACGATCCGGGATTTCTCCATTGCTTGCCAATTGGTAGTCCCGAACAGTACATGCAACATAAACAGAACGAGGGTATTTTGGATTAGGATAAGGCACTTCAAGCCACCATCGATCAGTTTTCGGACTCCTGTAAAAATTGATGTCATGTCCTGCCCTGGGTAGGTTAACGATATATTTTTGATAGGATTTTATTGGTGCAAAGGGATAGTCAGATTTACGCTGGCTCACACCCTGAAGAAAATGCCAGATAAGTTGAGCCCCCAGGTTGGGAGTTATTTCATTGCTTCCCAAATCAGAATCAGTATCAAGCAGACTAAAACACATTAGTTTATCACTCAGACCTGCATATCTGGCTAATTGACAGCCCTCTTCAGCATATAAACCATTTGCTGAATGCAGGCGACTGCCAGGAGAATCACTTGCCCTGATGGCTGACATGGAAAAGGCAAGCATGTCAGTATTTCTGAAATATGGTTCTGTTTCTCTGATATCCTGCCGGATTTCTCCCAGCCGCATATAGCTGAAATACAGCTTGTCGAGTAATTCCAAGGTAGCCGGATCTGTGTAATAACTCTGATAAGCCAGGTGAGTGAAGTCGAACAAGAAATTATCATCCTGCAAAAGAACCCGGTTAAGATATGTAGCGTCTGCTTCCTTTGGCTTAGCAGCCAGGTGAAAATCCGGACTAATAAGCATTAGATTTATTGGGTGTTCTAATCTGGTAAATGCATTGATTTGATTGCCAATTTGCTCAGTGCTACCTCCTAAAATCAGGATGATCTTCTGTTTTCTTCCAAGTTCTGTTATAACATCTTCCCAACCTTTATGGGTGTCACGGGCAGTTTTCCCTTGTCTGAAATTACCCAGATCTACAATTCCTTCCAATTCATCAATTGGACCAAGGGCATATAGGTGTCGTCTTATCCTGTCGGCTATGGGATCACCCGGAGCGCCAATAATAATAATAGATGCATCTTTAAGCGATATGCCTCTTCCTCCAGTGTTGATTTGAGTTTTATCACCCAGATTTTTGGCTAATCCGATAGGGGAAATAGCTGGTTGAAGTACTTCGACAGGGTCAAAGTAATGGAGAAGATCGGACAAAGAGTCATCATTCATTAGTTTCTGGTCTTTGGTCGTTAGTCCATGGTCGTTGGTCCAGGGTCGTTAGTCCCTAGTCCTAGGTCCCTTGTCTATTTCTTGGCCTTTGCATCTGCTTTTTTTATGATTTCAAGACAATCATCTTTTGAAAGCTTCTCGGGCTCTGTAGCCTTTGGAATGCGATAATTTTTGGATTTAAATGATATGTATGGACCATAGCGACCACGAAGAATTCTAAAATCTTCTTCGCCTTCAAAGACCTGAATAACTTTTTTCTTATCGGCTTCACGTTTCTCAGTAATCAGTTCGATGGCTCTTTCATTTGTAATCTCCATCGGATCATCTACACCTTTCTTTAATGAGTAGAATTTGCTGTCATGACGTACATACGGGCCAAAACGACCAACACCGACAGTCAGGACTTTATCTTCATATTCACCTATCTGGCGAGGTAATTTAAACAGATCAAGGGCTTCTTCCAGAGTGATGGTTTCGAGAAAATGCTCTTTTCGTAGTCGTGCAAAACGTGGTTTCTGATCCTCTCCTCCTTCACCAATCTGAGCCATCGGGCCATATCGGCCAATTTTTACCAATACAGGTTCACCAGTTTCAGGATGATCGCCTAAGCGTCGTTCACCTGAGCTTCGTGAGCTGTTTTTTGTAGTAGTATCCACAACTTCGTGAAATGGCTTGTAGAATTCATCAATCATGATGTGCCATACTCTTTCCCCTGCCGCAATATCATCAAATTGTTTTTCAATATTGGCTGTGAAATTGAAGTCAAGTATATTACTAAAATGCTCAAGTAAGAAATCATTAACCACCATTCCTATATCTGTTGGAAAGAGCTTTGATTTTTCGAAACGGGCATTTTCGGTTTTAGTAATAAACTCTATGGTTTTATTCTTTAAGATCATGCAATCCAGATTCCTGGTGAATCCGGGACGGTCCTCTTTTACCACATATTCACGAGCCTGGATGGTGGATATGGTGGGTGCGAAGGTAGATGGACGACCGATTCCCATCTCTTCAAGCTTTTTAACCAGGCTGGCTTCTGTAAATCTTGAGGGATACTGTGTATATCGCTGCTGAGCTTCAATGCTCTCTGCTGGTAGTTCCTGGTCGACCTTCACCGGAGGGAGTAGACCTGCTCCACTGCCATTACCTTCTTTTTCTTCATCGGTTCCTTCAAGATAAACTTTGAGGAATCCATCAAAAATTACAACTTCTCCAATTGCTGTAAAAATTTCTGATCGATTAGAAATGGAGATAATTACCTGGGTTTTTTCTAGTTCGGCATCACTCATCTGTGAAGCAATGGTTCTTTTCCAGATGAGTTGATAGAGCTTTTTCTCATTAGCATTACCAGGTACCTCCTTTTTGTTCATATAGGTAGGTCTGATTGCTTCGTGAGCTTCTTGTGCCCCTTTTGCTTTAGTTTTGTATTGCCTGATTTTGGAATATTTCTCACCATACTCTGTTTCAATTTCTTGTTTTGCCGTGTTTATGGCAAGCTTCGAAAGATTAACAGAATCTGTTCTCATATATGTGATTCTACCAGCTTCATAAAGGTGCTGGGCCAATGTCATTGTCTGGGCAACTGAGAAGCCAAATTTACGGCTTGCTTCCTGCTGTAAGGTAGAAGTAGTAAATGGAGCTGCGGGGGTTTTCCGTGAGGGTTTTGTCTCAATATCGGTTACCCTGAAGGAAGCATCTTTGCAATTCTCAAGAAAAGTCTGTGCTTCTTCCTTTTTAGCGAAAGTTTTGTTCAGGCTGGCCTTGAGAGAAAAGTTTTTACCGGCATCATCAATGACTGTAAAAAAAGCGCTTACCCGATAAGTTGCTGTTGGTTTAAAGGCTATGTTTTCTCTTTCTCTTTCCACCAGCAGACGAACTGCAACACTTTGCACTCTGCCTGCAGAAAGAGATGGTTTAACTTTTTTCCACAATACCGGACTCAGTTCAAAACCAACCAGTCGGTCAAGAATTCGTCTTGCCTGTTGGGCATTTACCAGATTACCATCAATTGACCGCGGTTTCTTAATCGCTGCTGTGATGGCTTCCTTGGTTATCTCATGAAAAACAATTCTCCTTGTTTTCTCCTGGGGTATTTCCAGGGTCTCAGCCAAATGCCATGCAATAGCTTCACCTTCACGGTCCTCATCAGACGCGAGCCAGACTATCTTTGCTTCTTTGGCAAGTTTTTTTAGTTCACTGACGACCTTCTTTTTGTCCTGTGAAACAATGTAATTGGGCTTGTATTCATTATTGATATCAATTCCGAATTCTTTTTTAGCAAGATCTCTGATGTGTCCAAAACTCGATTTCACCAGAAAATCTTTCCCCAGGAACTTTTCAATCGTCTTTGCTTTCGCCGGTGACTCAACAATTACCAGATTATCAACCATATTCTAATCTCCAATTTTTAAAAGTGGCACAAAGTAAAACATAATTTTCTATAGTATATATGCGTTTGCTCTATTAAAATGGAAAAAAACCTTCCTTTTTTTTTACTTAATTTTGACACAAATTGTTTGACATGGCAAAAAACAAATCATATCCGTATCGAAAATACCTGATAATTCTATGGGGGATTTTTGGGCTGGGACTGCTCATCATGGTATTATTGTTCACCTTAATTTCCAAAGGTAAGCTGGGCTATATGCCTACTTTCGTAGAGTTGGAGAATCCTCAGATCAATCTTGCCACTCAGGTTATATCTGATGATGGTGTGGTTCTTGGTAAGTATTACTGGGGTAATGAAAATCGAACTACGGTTCATTTCAGCGACATTTCACCATATATGACTGATGCATTGGTTGCTGTTGAGGATGAACGTTTTTATAAACATTCAGGTATTGATTTCAGGGGATTGGCCAGGGTTCTGGTTAAGAGTTTGCTATTGGGTAAGGATACCGGAGGTGGGAGTACGATTACACAGCAGCTTGCTAAAAACCTTTTCCCCAGGGAAACTTATCGTAACCCGATTAAATTTGCAATAAGGAAATTCAGAGAATGGGTCATTGCAATTAAGTTAGAAAAGTCTTTTACTAAAGAAGAGATCATTGCCATGTATCTCAATAAGTATGACTTTTTATACAGTGCCGTTGGAATTGAATCTGCAGCAAGAGTATATTTTAATACTACCCCGGCGACATTACGTCCTGAACAGGCGGCCGTACTTGCAGCAATGGCAAAAAACCCCAACTTGTATAATTATAAAAGACATCCTGAGCCAGCATTGAAAAGGAGAAACCTTGTATTGTCAATGATGAAGGATCAGGGCTATTTAAATGCTGAATTGGCTGATTCCTTGAGATTAGTTGATCCTGAATTAGATTATCAAAGGGTGGATCATAAATTGGGATTGGCAACATATTTCAGAGAATGGTTGCGAATAACCATGCAGGATGCAGGACCAAAAGATGCTGAATGGGAGGATGATCCTTTGAAAGGATGGCTCCACAAGAATTTCAAAGCGGATGGATCCAGGTATGATTTATATCGTGATGGGCTTAAGATATACACAACCTTAGATTCACGTCTGCAACGATATGCCGAGGAGGCAATTATTGAATATGTTGGTGATACTTTGCAAAAGCAGTTTGAGAATGAATTCAAGTTTTTGAGATATCCTCCTTTTGATAATGACTTTTCCCAGAAGCAAATTGAAGAGAGTATGGTGCTTACCAGGAGCTGGAGTGAGCGCACCAGGGTGCATCGATTACAAGGTTTGTCGAGGGATTCAATCAAAATAATGTTCAATACCCCGGTTGAGATGAGGGTGTTTAGCTGGGATCAACCTGGTGGGATTGACACAGTTATGACTCCCAATGATTCTATCATGTATTATAAACGCTTTTTACGAGCCGGATTTATGGCAGTTGATCCACATACAGGTTTCACCAAAGCTTATGTTGGGGGTGTTGATTACAGGTTTTTTCAGTATGATCAAATCATGCAGGGTAAACGCCAGGTAGGTTCAATATTTAAGCCTTTTGTTTATACACTGGCTATGCAGCATGGATATTCTCCATGTTATGAGATTGCCAATGTGCCAACTTCCTTTGAATTTGAGCGGCCGGATGGCACACCGGACACTTACACGCCAAAGTTTTCGACTTCTGATTGGGGAGGGCAAATGGTATCCCTGAAAAGAGGCTTAACGAAATCAATGAACCAGGTATCGGCCTGGGTGTTGAAGCAATTTAATCCTGAAGCAGTGATTGATCTGGTGCGCAAGATGGGAGTCAAATCAGAAATTTATCCTGGCTGGCCTCTTTGTGTTGGCGCAGCAGAGTTGCCAGTTTATGAGGTAGTAGGAGCATTTACAACCTTTGTCAATAAGGGTATTTGGATACAGCCATACATGGTAACCAGAATCGAAGACAAAAATGGAAATGTAATTGCACGGTTCAGACCTAAGGAGGAGGAAGCCATCAGTGAAGTTGCAGCTTACAAAATGCTGAATATGATGGAATCTGTAACGAAGTATGGAGGCACAGGGGTCAGGTTAAGGTCTAAATATTATTTTGATAATCCAATAGCTGGAAAAACAGGGACAACCAATGATAATGCAGATGGTTGGTTTGTTGGAATAGTGCCAAATCTGGTAGGAGGTGCCTGGGCTGGAGCTGAAGAACAAAGAATTCGTTTTCAGAATAATCAACTGGGTCAGGGTGCCAATATGGCCTTGCCTATTTGGGCTCATTTCATGAAGAAAGCCTATGCAGACAGTACTTTGAATATATCGAAAGGTGATTTTGATCCACCCTTAAATTTCAATCTGAATCTTGACTGCGAAGAAATGAAAAATCGTACCAGGGTTGATCGTCTGGGTGATGATTTTGATGATTTTGATGATTTCTAAGGGAGGGTCTTGCCAGATGTTTGCAGTGCATTGAATTACGCGAGCGCATTGGCTTACGCCTAGCTCATGAAAAACTCGGTTCCCCGCTGCTTGCGGTGGGGTAAGCAAGTAGAATAAAAAGCTTCCTGATTGACTTTACAGGATTTTATTTATTAATTCTCCGATGTGTTTTACTGTAATGATTTGAATTTTGGCTTTTTTCAGGTCATTGTTTTTCAGGTTTCTTTCAGGGATAATAATTTTATCGAAACCCAGCCTTGCGGCTTCAGATATTCTTTGTTCGATACGGCTTACCGGCCTGATTTCACCTGACAAACCAACCTCACCTGCAAAACAGGTATTTTGCGAAATGGATTCGTTTTTATCTGATGATAATATTGCAGCCATGACAGCAAGATCAATTGCAGGGTCAGTTACCTTGAGTCCACCTGCCATGTTTAGAAATACATCTTTTATTGCCAGTCTGAATCCGGCTCTTTTTTCCAGTACAGCAAGGAGCATGTTTAAGCGGCGGCCATCAAAACCGGTTGTTGATCTTTGTGGAGTTCCGTAAGCTGCCGTGCTCACCAATGCCTGTGTTTGAATCAGAATGGGTCTTTGGCCTTCCATTGAAGCAGAAATAGCATTTCCTGACATCGGCATGTCCCGGTTAGCCAGTAGCATTTCTGAGGGATTGCTTACCCCCCTGAGTCCGCCCTGCTGCATTTCATAAATGCCTAATTCGTCGCATGAGCCAAAACGGTTTTTCTTTGATCGTAAAATGCGGTACAAATGATTTTGATCACCCTCGAATTGCAGAACAGTATCAACCATATGCTCCAAAACCTTTGGTCCGGCCAGATGCCCTTCCTTATTTATATGACCAATGAGCATGACAGGGACATGGTGTTGTTTTGCAAAGTGCAATAACTCTGCTGTGCATTCACGAATTTGTGTTACAGAGCCGGCTGAAGATTCAGCCTTGTCAGTTACCAGGGTTTGTATCGAATCAACCACTACTAAATCAGGAAGAATCTCATCAAGATGTTTCATATTAGCTTCCAGAGAATTCTCACTAATAAAAAACAACTCATCATTGTTTCCTCCCAGTCGTTCAGCCCGCATTTTGAGCTGCTGTTGACTTTCCTCCCCTGATATGTACAATGTTTTCACATTATTCATGTTCAAAGTTAATTGCAAAACAAGGGTGGATTTACCAATTCCTGGTTCTCCACCAATTAGCAGGACTGACCCTGGCACAATTCCGCCTCCTACAACACGATCAAACTCTTCATTACCGGTGCGCAGACGCTTAAGATCTTCAATGCTTATTTCTTTAAGTTTTTTAGGCCTTGAACTGAAGCTTTTAGCAGAGGAGCTTGAGCGTGCAGTATCCGATGATATGATTTCTTCAATATAACTGTTCCATTCACCACAAGCGGTGCAATGTCCAATCCATTTTGCAGCATGAGTACCACAGGATTGGCAAACGTAAGTTGATTTGGTTTTAGCCATGTGTTTATGTTGAGGTAAGCCACTAATGTGAGCTGAATTGCTTGTATGCGTCAATTCGTTTCTAAGACTTGATTCCTGAATCAGACCCTAGATTAATCGATTGGTCTCGGTATCCGGAAACACAAGTGTGGGCTTGTGTTGCTTGGCTTCTTCGAAATCCATGGAGGCATATGAAATTATAATAACCACATCGCCTACCTGAACTTTCCTTGCAGCTGGCCCGTTGAGACAAAGATCTCCGGAGCCTCTCTGGCCTTTAATCACATAGGTTTCCAATCTTTCCCCATTATTGATGTTAACTACCTGAACTTTCTCATTTTCAATGATATTCGCGGCGTCCATCAAATCTTCATCTATAGTGATGCTTCCTACATATTGCAGGTTAGCCTGGGTGACCGTGGCCTTGTGAATTTTGGATTTACAAACTTCGATAAACATTTTATTCCCAACTTTCAGGTGCAAAGATATAGAAATTTCAATACATTGAAAGATTGTCTATCAGACGGACATTTCCCACCGTAACAGCAATAAAACAACGTATGTTAGACTTCTCTATTGCTAAATTGTTCAGCTGCAATATTGGTTGAAGCTTATTCTCGTCAGCAAAAGTGACATATTCCACAGCAAAATCCGGCAGTTTATTCAAACTTTCTCTGATTTCCACGGATAAAGAATTGATATCCTGACCTGATGATATTTTTTTCCGGGTATTCTGCAGTATTTTGAAAATATTTGAGGCATTTTTCCGGTCCGTCCTGGTAAGCCGCAAATTACGCGAACTCAAAGCTAATCCCCCCGGTTCACGCAGTATTGGGCAAGGGACTATTTTAACTGCTAAAGACTCAATTTCGATCAGGCGGCGGATAATTGCTACTTGTTGAAAATCTTTTTCACCAAAATAGGCAGAATCTGGTTCAACTATTCTAAATAGCCTGTTGACTACGATTCCTACTCCGTTAAAATGACCTGGTCGGTGTTCTCCTTCCATTACATTTGCTAATTCACCAAAATCATATTGTGTTTGAATTGGCTCCGGGTACATTTCTCCATTTTCCGGAGTAAATACTACATCATCCAGCCCCATTACTTCTTCAAGCATCCGAAGGTCTGATTTGAGAGTACGTGGGTAGGCAGTAAGGTCAGAAGTCTTGTTGAACTGAATTGGATTGACAAAAATGGAAACCGCAACATGGTCATTCTCGGAGAGTGCTTTCTGCACCAAAGATAGATGTCCGGCATGCAAAGCTCCCATTGTGGGTACGAAGCCCAGACTGTTTTCTTTTTGATATCTTGATAGTCGGAAATCCTTAAATTCCTTGATACTATTGCAGACCTTCATCCATTCTCGGTTAGTTAAATGGCTGGCGAAGTTAAACAGAAAAGATGTTAACAACCCGATTGGCTTGTTAATAAGTTGAAAAATACCCCTTTTTTTATTAATTTTGCAGGCGAAAAGGAAAATCCGTCAGGATGAAAAAACAAAGAATTCTTTATGTTTCTCAGGAGATAACCCCTTATTTACCTGAGACAGAAATGTCCATAATCGGACGCTACTTACCCCAGGGAATTCAAGAACGTGGAAGGGAGATTCGTACCTTTTTGCCTAAATACGGGCATATCAATGAGAGACGAAACCAACTCCATGAAGTGATTCGTTTGTCTGGGATGAATCTAATTATTAATGATACTGATCATCCTTTAATTATTAAGGTTGCATCAATACAGGCTGCCAGGATGCAGGTGTACTTCATTGATAACGAAGATTATTTTCATAGAAAAGGGATATTGGGGGATGAAAAATCAGGACAATTCTCAGATAATGATGAGAGATTGATTTTCTATGCCCGTGGGGTACTGGAGACTGTTCGAAAATTGAGATGGGCTCCTGATCTCGTTCATTGTCATGGTGTTATCTCATCAGTCATACCACTTTATTTGAAAAGATCATTTGCTCAGGATCCTTTATTTAATGAAACGAAAGTTGTTATTTCATTATATGATCAGGAATTTGAACAAGCACTTGACCCAAATTTTAAAGAAAAAGTGATGATGGAGGGCATCAATTCTGAAGATGTTGACGTTATTTCCAAACCAGACATTAATCAGATCAATAAACTTGCTGTTGATTATGCAGATGGTATAATTCTTGGTAGTGCAAACATCAAGAAGGAAGTGGTTGATTATGTTGAAAGTAGTGGAAAGCCAACTTTGACTTTTCAAGATCCGGAGAATTACGTAGATAAGTATTCTGATTTCTATGATCAGGTTATTGGATTGAGTTAATAAATTAAGTACATGAAGAAATTACAACTAGGTGTTGGGCTTAGCGGGCTCTTCTATGGAGCTGTTATGGTTATTGGATTGAGTACCTTGGTTTCCTGTGAAAACAGCGATCAACTGGGCTTGGAAATAACCCCTCCGGGAGAGAGGTTTGCTTACCATATTGATTCAGTGACGAGTATTCGTATGAGTACAATCCGGCAGGATTCATTGACAAGTGATAAGAGAAGTGCCGTTTTGTTAGGAGCCACACAAAATGAAAGTTTTGGATCAACAAAGGCTAGTTTTATGTCCCAACTGAGACTTTCTTCGAATGACGTTGATTTTGGAGATGATATTAAGCTTGACTCGGTTATTTTATTTTTGAAGTATTTGAATTATTACGGAGATACAAGTCTGGTTCATAATCTACGGATTTATGAATTGACTGACGATCTGTATTTTGATTCAACATACTATTCTAATCATGATATTAGCAACTTCTATGATCCGGCGAATACTATAGCTGAAATCAGTTATACGCCAAGGCCAAGTCTTGATTCATTAGCTATTACACTTGACGAATCAATCGGACTGAAAATTTTGGAAGCAGACACTGCCAATCTTGATAATAACACCGTTTTTCTGGAATACTTTAAAGGTTTGTATTTTGAGGCAGATGTTGCTGGTTCTCCGGGAGCAATGATTTATTATAACCTGGCCGGAGGAGAATCACGGATGAGTTTATATTACAGTAATGCGGAAGATGATTCATTGAAATATGATGTATTAATTAATACGAATTGCACTTGGGTAAACTTATATGAACATGATTATTCACAGAGTGAAGTTTCAGAGGTTTTAACTGATACACTTTATGATAATGATATTGTTTATGCCCAGGCAATGGCAGGATTACGTGCTTCTGTTCAAATTGAATTCAGTGACAGTTTACTGGCAATGGCTGATTTGGGTATTGCCATCAACAAAGCTGAACTTATATTTCCAATAAAGGAAGAATATAACTCTGAAGTTTTTACCAAACCTGTTTCATTAAGTGTTTTTGGATCTAAAACAGATGGAACCAACGAGTTTATTGATGATATCTTACTGGGACAAGCCTATTATGGTGGTTCTTTCAAGGAAGACAAGAATGCTTATGTTTTTAATATAGCCCGTCATGTTCAGCGAATTCTGGATCCTTCGCCTGATGACAGACTGACAAATAATGGCTTATTCCTGGTGGTTAATAATGCCAGGGTTTCAGGAAACCATGTTGCATTGGACAACAGCCAAAGCGAAACAGGAGCTCATTTGATTATCACCTACACGGTAATCAATTAAAAATCAAGACTTAGCGATGTTGTGTTGCTGTAAGGCTTAACAAATAATTTGGTGGCTGGTAAAAAGTTATAACTTTGATGCTACCATTTTCTATGTAAAACCTTACGTATATTGCTATGTGTGGAATTGTTGGCTACATTGGGAGCAAAGATGCATACCCAATTCTAATCAACGGCTTGAAACGTCTCGAGTATCGTGGATACGATTCAGCCGGAGTTGCCCTTATTAGTGAGGGCTTCAATGTTCAAAAAGTTAAGGGGAAAGTAGTTGATCTTGAGGTACTTGGCGTGTCTCAGTCAAAAGCTGGAACTATAGGTATGGGGCATACCCGTTGGGCCACCCACGGGGAACCAAACGAGATCAATGCACACCCGCATATTTCATTCAGGGGGCATTTCACCTTAGTTCACAATGGGATAATTGAGAATTACTCTTCAATACGCAAGCACTTGTTAACCAGAGGGATTGAGTTTCTTGGCGAGACAGATACCGAAGTTTTGGTTAATCTGATCGAGCACCTGTATCTGGAAGGTGATCTGACTGCCGAACAAGCTGTTCAAATGGCCTGTCATAAAGTATCGGGTGCCTATGGAATTGTCGTGGCATGTAAAAATGAACCTGATCAGCTGATTGCTGCCCGTAAAGGTAGCCCACTTGTGATTGGAGTTGGAGACGGTGAATATTATCTGGCCTCTGATGCTACTCCTTTGATTGAGCATACCAATAACGTTATTTATATGAATGATGACGATGTTGCTATAATCCGAAGGGATGAATTGGTACTTCGCACTTTAAAGTCGGATAAGCTGCAGCCAAAAGTAACTGAGTTGGATATGTCGATTGGAGAAATTGACAAAGAAGGTTTTGACTTTTTCATGCTGAAGGAGATTTTTGAACAACCGCGTTCCATTCAGGATACTTTCAGGGGAAGAGTTTTGTCTGACCTGTCGGGAATCCAGTTGGGGGGCTTGCTTGAGGTCTTGCCCAGATTATATAAAGCCCCCAGAATTATCATTACAGCATGTGGAACATCATGGCATGCCGGACTTGTTGGTGAATATTTCTTTGAGGAGTTTGCCCGTGTACCTGTGGAAGTCGAATACAGTTCAGAGTTTAGGTATCGTAACCCAATTCTGAATGGTCAGGATATTGTTATTGCGATCTCACAAAGTGGTGAAACAGCCGATACCCTGGCTGCAATTCGATTGGCCAAAGAACGGGGTTCAACCGTATTGGGAATATGCAATGTAGTAGGTTCAAGTATACCAAGAGAAACTGATGCCGGGGTATATACTCATGCAGGTCCTGAAATTGGAGTGGCCAGTACAAAAGCATTTACAGCCCAGGTAACGGTACTCTTTATGATGGCGATGCTGGTTGGCCGCAATAATGGAAATCTTTCCCAGGAAAAGTTTGAAGCTCTGATCCGGGAGTTAGTTAATATCCCTGATAAAATGCGAAAAGTACTGGAGAAGGAACAGGACATAATGAAACTGGCCGAGATTTATAAAGATGCACCAAATGCATTGTATCTGGGTCGTGGAGTTTTCTTTCCGGTGGCCTTAGAAGGAGCTTTGAAGCTAAAAGAAATTTCATACATCCATGCCGAGGGTTATCCGGCTGCAGAAATGAAGCATGGGCCTATTGCACTGGTAGATGAAAATATGCCAATTGTTGTTGTGGCAACAAAAGACCAAACAATAGATAAGGTTACGAGTAATATCCAGGAGATTAAAGCAAGAAAGGGAAAAGTAATCGCCATCGTTTCTGAGGGAGATACTGAAATTACCGCAATAGCTGACCACACGATTGAAGTGCCAGAGACTTTTCCTGAATTTTCAGTTCTTTTAGGTGTAGTGCCATTACAGTTGTTTGCTTATCATGTAGCAGTTTTAAGAGGATGTGATGTTGATCAACCAAGGAATCTTGCGAAATCAGTAACTGTTGAATAATATGTCAGAGAATGCATACCGTGATTTATTGGCCGAAGAGATCAATGTTTTAGAATCACAAGGTTGCCAGGCTGAAAACTGGGATAATGTCAAAGTGAAAGATAATTTTCAGCCTGCATCGGTTAAGAATTGTCAATTTAGTGGTGAAATACGCCTGGGTGTTTTCAGCCAGCCTATTGAGTTTACAGGTGGATTTTTCAGACCTTCCGGAATTCAAAACACCAGTTTTCATAATTGTACAATCTGTGATCAGGTATACATAAGCGGTGTACGGAATTACATTGCTAATTATTTTATTGATGAAGGGGTGGTCATCGAAAATGCAGATCGTATTGTGACCTCCGGGGAAACCAGCTTTGGAAATGGTATTCCAATAGCGGTACTTAATGAAACAGGGGGCAGGGAAGTACTGATGTTTGATCGATTATCTGCTCATCTGGCTTATATTCTTGCTTTGTATCGCCATCGCCCAAAGGTGATTAAGAAACTAAATGGTATTATCCGGAACTTTGCTGATAATAAAAGAAGTAAGCAGGGATATATTGGTCCGGGATCAACACTGTTCAATACAGGTATAATTCAAAATGTATGGATTGGAGAGGCATCTCATCTTGAGAGTATAAGCTCTCTCGAGGAAGGCTCTATTAATTCTACAAAGGAAGACCCGATATATGTTGGTTCGGGTGTTAAAGCAAAGAAGTTCATTATTTCCTCCGGATCAAAGGTGACAGATTCTTCACTGATTGATAGTTGCTTTATTGGTCAGGGAGTAGTTCTGGCGAAGCAATATTCAGCTGAGAATTCCCTGTTTTTTGCCAATTGTGCAGGATATCATGGAGAGGCCTGTTCGATATTTGCCGGACCTTATACTGTTACTCATCATAAGTCAACCCTGTTGATCGCTGCCTATTATTCATTTTTAAATGCCGGTAGCGGATCAAATCAGAGTAATCACATGTATAAATTGGGCCCGATTCATCAAGGTATTGTTGAAAGAGGTAGTAAAACCACAAGTGATTCATATATTCTGTGGCCTTCTAAAATTGGCGCATTTACTTTAGTGATGGGGCGGCATTATAAAAACTCTGATACCTCTGACCTTCCTTTTTCTTACCTTATTGAAAGCAAAGATGAGAGTATCTTAGCCCCCGGCGTAAATTTACGTTCAGTTGGAACTATAAGAGATGCTCAGAAATGGCCCAAAAGGGATAATCGCAAAGACAAAGATCAGTTTGATCTCATCAATTTTAACCTTTTAAGTCCTTTTTCGATTCAGAAAATGGGGCGTGGACGAGATCTTCTAAATCGACTCAGAGGCAGCTCAGGAAGACATTCAGATTATTATTTCTATGAGAATTGCAAGATTCCACAAAGGGCTCTTGATCGTGGAATCAAGCTCTATACACTGGGAATTGATAAGTTTTTAGGAAATACTCTGATCTCGAGATTTGAGAAAAAGAAAGTTAATAATGTTGATGAAATTTTCATGAAGCTTGAGCCTTGCCATCGCCATGGTGCCGGCGAATGGGTTGATCTGGCTGGCTTGTTGGCCCCCAAGTCTCTTTTAGAGCATTTTCTCGATGAGATAGAGACCAATCATTTCAAAACTATTGATTCAATTGAGAAGGAGTTTGCTGTTTGGCATGCCGACTATTATGAAATGGAATGGACCTGGGCAAAGAAAATGCTTGAGGATGAGTATGGACTCCCAATATCAAAGTATGAGTCAAAGAATGTTATTGAGATTATTGAAAACTGGAAGAAGGCAGTAACAGATCTGGACAAATTGCTATTTGAGGACGCCAAAAAAGAGTTTACTCTAAGTTCTCAAACGGGTTTCGGAATTGATGGTAGTGAGTCAGACCGGAACAGGGATTTTGAGGAAGTACGGGGAGATTTTGAGAAGAATTCTTCCGTATCTGCCATCCGGGAGCATATGATTAAAAAGACCAAACTGGCCAACAAATGGATTGAGAAGATGGGGGAAATGTGATTTGTTAATGTTGACAAATCACATTTTACTAATCACTAATTACGAGTCGCGAGTAACATATTGCTTTTTATAGTATTTCTCATAATCACCAGATACGATCCTGTTCATCCATTCCTGATTATTCAGATACCAGTCAACCGTTTTTTCAAGTCCTTCAGTGAATTGCAGACTAGGTACCCATCCTAATTCATCCTTAATCTTTGTTGCATCAATAGCATAACGAAGGTCATGTCCGGCCCGGTCTTTTACATAGGTAATTAAACTTTCTGATGTGCCTGCTTCGCGCTTAAGTTTGCGATCCATGATTGCACATAGTTCCTTTATCAGGTCAATATTCTGCCATTCATTATGTCCGCCGATATTATAGGTTTCGCCAATTTTCCCCTCATGGAAAACCATATCGATGGCCCTTGCATGATCCACAACATACAACCAATCTCGAATATTTTCTCCCTTACCATAAATCGGAATTGGCTTCATATTTTTTATGTTGTTGATAGCCAGGGGGATTAGTTTTTCAGGGAATTGATTGGCTCCATAATTATTGGAGCAATTTGTAAGCACAACAGGTAAGCCATAGGTGTGGTAATACGCTCTGACCAAATGATCTGAGCTTGCTTTTGAAGCAGAATACGGACTTCTGGGATCATAGCCGGTATATTCAAAAAAGAATCCTTCCTCTCCTAGCGATCCGTACACTTCATCTGTTGAAATATGGTAGAATAATTTATTTTCAAAACCCTCTGTCCAGATTTTTCGGGCAGAGTTAAGGAGATTTACTGTACCAATAATATTGGTGGTAATAAATGCCATCGGATCACTTATTGATCTGTCTACATGACTTTCGGCGGCTAAATGTAATACTCCGTCAAACTGGTATTTAGTGAACAAGTTATCGATGAAGTCAGCATCGCGAATATCTCCTTTTTCGAAAACATAGCTGGATTTCTGATCTACATCAGTCAGATTCTCAAGATTTCCGGCATAGGTGAGGGCATCAAGATTTACAATTTTATACTCAGGGTATTTATTGACAAAAAGTCTTACTACATGTGAACCAATAAAGCCGGCTCCTCCGGTGATAAGAATTGTTTTTTCCATAATTATCTATTTTATTCCGCGGATCTTTTTTTCCCAGTTCCAGGCACTTTCCAATGTGTCTTCAAGACTACGCTTAGCTTTCCAACCCAACACCTCGTTGGCAACTCGTGTATCAGCCCACACCTTTTCGATATCACCAGATCTGCGATCTACAATTTTATAATTCAGTTTTTGATCTGTTACTTTTTCAAAAGCTTTAACGACTTCCAGTACTGAAGATCCTGTTCCGGTACCGAGATTAAAGAATTCAAAGTTACTGTTGTTTTTCTTCTGCAGAAGACGGTTTATTGCCACTACATGGGCCTGGGCCAGATCTACAACATTGATATAATCCCGAACGGCTGATCCGTCAGGAGTGTTATAATCATCTCCAAAAACCATTAATTCCTTCCGGATGCCTGCGGCTGTCTGAGTTACAAAGGGCACCAGATTATTTGGGACTCCACGTGGAAGTTCACCGATATGGGAAGTTGAATGAGCACCAATAGGATTGAAATATCTCAGAGCAATAGTATTCAGTTCGGGTTTCACCTGCATATTGTCACGGATGATCTCTTCTGAAATCTGCTTTGTATTACCATAAGGGGATTCAGCGGGTTTAACCGGAGCATTTTCAGTTACCGGCAGTTCATCGGGTTGACCATACACAGTGCAGGATGAAGAAAATACCAGATGTTTCACGCCGAATTCATCCATATTACGCAGGAGATTCATCAGAGAGATCAGGTTATTCTGGTAGTACATGAGAGGTTGGTCTACTGATTCTCCTACCGCCTTAAAAGCAGCAAAATGTATAATAGCTTTGAGGCCGGTATATTTCTGAAAAAAGCTTTTCACTTTATCAGCCTCGCAAAGATCGAATTGCTCAAAAGCGGGCCTGACACCGGTTATTTTTTCAATACCATCCAGAACCTCAATACTTGAATTTGACAGATTGTCTATAATGACAACCTCATAGCCCTTTTCGATAAGCTCAACTGATGTGTGTGATCCAATATAACCAGTTCCTCCGGTTACCAGAATTTGATCTTTCATATTATTTGCTTAGTTACTTTACCATTCTCAAAGGTATACTTTTCATTACTTTCAGGGCATATTGCGATGCCATGTTCATCAAATAGTAATTTATGTCCATATTCACTCATCCAACCGGCCTGGCGTGCAGGATTTCCTACAACCAAAGCATAGGCCGGTACTTCTTTAGTTACTACCGCTCCTGCTCCAATAAAAGAAAATGCTCCAATGTTATGTCCGCAAACAATTGTTGCATTTGCTCCAATACTGGCACCC
>JABHCC010000207.1 GCA_018669475.1 Bacteroidota bacterium
TCACAATGATTAACCATCTGAAACTCATTTTTCTACTAATTATCTCAAGTTTTTACACTTGCCTTGCACAAGATGTATATCCTGGTGCTGATGAACGCACACCATCACGAGCTCAATTTTTCTCATGGATAAATAATACCAATGAGGGAGCAACTGAATTCCAAACTCTTACAAATCTGGAGTTTTTTGGATGGTTGCAAGGTGAATACGGTATGCAATTGGATATTTATGCATTTGATGCAGGTGCTATTGATGGAAAACGTTTTTACGGTTCAGTTGAATCAGACAGGTTCAAACAGCAATTTCCCAGCGGTTTTGATCCCTTATACAAAAAAGCAAAAAACTATGGAATTCGTCTGGGTGTCTGGGGAGGTCCGGATGGATTTGGTGATACTCCGGAGGAAAAAGAAATTCGTATAGATCAAATGGTTAGTCTGTGTAAAGACTATGAATTTGCCTTATTCAAGTTTGATGCTGTTTGTGGACCTTTACGCCCTGAAAATGAAGATGCTTTTATTGAGATGATGACAAAAGCAAGGGTATACAGTCCTGACCTAATCCTCCTCAATCATCGTCTGGGTTTAAAAAAAGCTGAAGAATATGCAACTACATTTTTATGGGGAGGATCTGAAACATATATTGATGTTTTCATGTCAAACGACATCACTGCTCCTCACCACAGAGCCAAAGCAATAAGCAGAGGATTGGTTCCCGGGCTACAACGACTTACAGAGGATCATGGTGTTTGTATCAGTTCGTGTCCGGATTACTGGGATGATGATTTAGTTTTGCAGGCTTTCAACAGAAACCTGATTCTTGCACCTGAAGTATATGGTAATCCATGGTTACTCAGAGATGATGAGTATCCAAAATTTGCCCGCTTGTACAATCTGCACCGTAAGTATCGGGACATTATGGTTGATGGAATTATTTTACCAGCGAATCAGTATGGACCACATGCAGTATCAAGAGGTGACGGAAATACACGCATTATTACACTGAGAAACCTGAGTTGGGAATCTGTCAGCTACGACCTTATTATTGGCAGCGAAATTGGACTCACCGGAAAGGGTAAAGTTGAAGTACGACAGTTTCATCCTACTGAGAAGGTGCTGGGTGAGTATAAAACGGGTAGTACTGTTTCCATTCAGGTTGATCCATTCAGATCATGCCTGATTGTGGTATCTAAAGAGGAAATAGATGAGCCTGCTATAATTGGAGCTGAGTATGAGGTAATCAGAAACGTTGAAGGAGAAGCAGTTGAAATAGATATCCTGGGCTGGCCTGGTACCAGTATAAATTTCAGCATTGCTAATTCAAAAATCTTCAAGTCTCTGTCAATTAATGATCAGGAATTACCAAAATTTGCCAAGAGAGTGAAGTTGAAAATTGATTTTGATGGCAAAAAGCTAGAGAAAGATCTGACCAGAAAAGTTGCATCTTTTAAGAAGCTTGAAAAGACCGATAATACAAACTGGGAATCTCTTTATGAAGCCACTGTATTCAGTGCTGATAATAATGCTCTTGAGGTACGTTCAATTGAGAGATCAGGATGGAGTGAGATTCAGGAGGTACGTTCATCACAGGAAGCATTTTTCAATCAAAAGACCTTTGTTGACAGAGGCATCTGGGATAAAAATCTTTTTGACGGTTCAATGGAAACAGCTTTTTGGCAATCGAAAAAGTATAACAGAGATCAATCAATCAATGGTGGATGTTTCAGATTAGACCTTGGAGAGGTGCTGAACCTTGACCAAATAAGGATTAAAACAAATGATATTTTCTCTCTGCAACCATTACTCGAAGGTGAAGGTAATTATGTAGAAATCTCTACCGATCTCGTTCATTGGAAGCAACTAACTTATCTTGCCGGCACAGAAATGACAATATCTATCCCTGAGGCAACACGATATTTGCGATTCAAAGCTTTCCCTTCAAGAATTTGTGAAATAGAAGGATATAAAGATGGCGATGCACTTGACCGCAGTAAATGGAGGGCCTCAAATTTATTTGCCTACCCTGATAATCGCAAGTTACAATGCCATCAAATATGGAAATCTCAATTCCAACTCGATGAAATAGCTCCGAATTCTTACCTATGTATCGCACTTAACGGAATTCATGGCACTGAAGGAGCTTATGTAGCAGCTAAAATTGATGGTGAACTCAGAGGTGCTCCTGACAGAGCTCAATCCTATCAAAGTAATACCTGGGAATACATTAATTCCCGGTCAAATCGAAATTACACCTATTTCATCCCGCTGGATGGAAGCGAAACAGGAAAAGATATTGAAGTATATATCATCGGTTTTGAAGAAGAGTTTGAAGATTTTAATCCCGAAGTATGGATTCATGCTTATCCGGTACCGTTTGAAAAGCTACGGCTGAAACTTGAAAGAAAATAGGAAAACTATAATTATACACTAGTGTTATGAAAAAAGCAGGAATCATTGTACTTTTTGCACTTTTATTCTCAGCTTGCTCTGAAAAGGAGCAAGCCAATTTCATTGTATTTCTTGTAGATGACTTAGGCTGGGCAGATGTAGCCTGTAATAATCCCCAAACCTTCTATGAAACACCAAATGTGGATAAGATGGCCAATCTGGGCATCAGATACACTGATGCATATGCCTCCTGCCCTGTCTGCAGCCCAACCAGAGCAAGTATTATGACAGGAAAATCTCCTGCACGTCTGAACATCACGGACTGGATACCCGGACAGGATCCAAAGAACCGCAGACTTCTGGGAACTCAGGATTTACATTCTTTACCATTTGACGAGATTACACTGGCTGAAGCTCTGGCCGGTGA
>JABHCC010000208.1 GCA_018669475.1 Bacteroidota bacterium
AGTGGTCAGGAAGTCATCATCATTTTTTTGGTGGTCCTACTGTTATTCGGTGCTGATAAAATTCCTGAAATTGCTCGTGTATTTGGCAAAGGAATGCGTGAGTTCAGAAAGGTAACCGGTGAAATAAAGCGAGAGTTTGATGATTCCACTGGCGGAATTAAGACTGAAATCGAAGACATGAAAGGTGAACTTGATCAGGCCAAAGATGATGTCTCCACAAATGTTCGAAGTTATCTGGATGATTCCGGAATCTCTGAAGATGTCAAAGAGATTAAAAAAGATCTGAAAGGATAATCCTCCTGTATATGAATTATCTGATTTTACTGGCTGGTTTTATTACTCTGCTTTTGAGTGGTGATTTCCTTGTGAGAGGTGGTGTTTCTCTTGCCAGGCATTTCAGAATTTCAACTCTTGTTGTCGGAATGACGGTAGTTTCACTGGGGACATCTGCTCCTGAACTTTTTGTTAGTTTGAAAGCAACATTGAACTCTCAGCCGGATTTTGCAACTGGGACAGTTATAGGTTCTAATATTTCTAATATCGCCCTTGTTCTTGGCCTAACTGCCATTATTCTTCCGATAGCTGTCAACAAAAGATCTACTCTTTTTGACTGGCCGGTTATGATGTCAGCAACTTTATTGTTTTTTGTTTTTATCCTTGACGGATGGCTGAATTTTTACGAGGGTTTAGTGTTTGTCATACTCCTTAGTGCATTTATAGTTTTTTCAATCTACCAATCACGCCGAAAAGAAAATACTGCAGGGACCAATGTCGTCCCGCCCAAATACTCATTGTTGAAATCCCTTCTCATCATTCTTGGCTCGGCTGTTGGATTATATTTTGGTGCAGAGTGGTTAATAAAAGGGGCATCAGAAATAGCCAAGAGTTTTGATATTAGTGAGTACCTGATTTCTGTATCTGTTGTTGCTTTTGGAACCTCAGTTCCTGAATTGGCCACATCAGTGGTTGCGGCTTTTAAGAAGGAAACAGATATATCCATCGGTAATATTATCGGGTCAAATATGTTCAATATTTGGGGAATTTTGGGAATAACTGCCCTGGTTAAGCCCTTACGCTTAAATGAACAGATCCGGAGCTTTGATATGTATTGGCTGATAGGTTTATGTGCTTTGCTGTTTTTAATGATGCTCCCGGTAAAATCGGGTAAGATATCCCGAATCAAAGGAGTGGTTTTGCTTATTTCTTACATAGTCTATCTTGCAATAATTTACTCTGGTGATGCCATTGTTAATTGAGTAAAACTTATTCTGTTTTCTCTCGGGTGTTGTTCTTACGCTTTTCATTTGTAGTGCCTCTTTGCGGTCTTAAGTATTATTAACAAATTTTTAGCGAATACCCCATAATAGTCAGCATTTAGCCTTTCTATTTTCGATACCTTTGCCGACCTTATGAGCATAAAAAAGTATTTTATTGTCTTGTCTGCTATCCTAGTAGTTTTGCCATCTTTTTCGATGGAAAAATCAAAAAAACAATTACAGGCAATCAGAATAGAGAAGACTATCAATATTGATGGTATACTCGATGAAGCTGTTTGGCTAGATGCACCTATTGCAAGGGATTTTAAAACTTATTCCCCAACTATGGGGGATCTTCCCTCTCAACCCACTGAAGTCAGAGTGATTTATGATGATCGGGCTGTTTACATAGCAGCAATCTGCTATGAGGAGTATCCTGATAGCATCATGAAGGAGTTTACAAAGCGAGACAATATTTACATGGGAAACACTGACAGCTTTAAAATTACATTGAATCCCTATAATGATGGCCAGAATATATATCAATTCCAGATAACTACTGCAAATGTTCAGGCTGACAGCAAAAAGTCGGTAAGCAGTGGTCGTATGGATATGCGTATGAGATATGGAGATTTTAGTTGGAATGCTGTTTGGGAAAGTGCTGTTAAAATAACTGATGAAGGATGGATATTAGAGATTGCAATTCCTTATGCAGCTATACGATTCCCTAAAGAAGACGTGCAGACCTGGGGCATAAATTTTTGGAGAACCATACGTCGGATAAGAGAAACTTCATCATGGAATCCTGTTGATCGTAGTTTTGCTGAAGAAGACCAGGATGGTGAATTACATGGTATCAGCTCAATTAAAGCACCTCTCCGTCTTGAATTATATCCATTTGCTGCCGGATATTATGAAATTAATCCTGAGAGCAAAGGAGCAAGTTATGCTGCCGGATTAGATCTTAAATATGGCATTAATGAGGCATATACTCTGGATATGACACTAATTCCTGATTTTGGACAGCGAAAGTCAGATGATATAGTTTTAAATCTTTCTCCATACGAAATAAAATACCGTGAGAACAGACAGTTTTTTACTGAGGGGCTTGAGCTTTTTAGCAAAGCTGACATTTTCTATTCACGTCGGATAGGAAAACAGCCGGCTGGATACTATGATGTTTATGGTCTGTTAGAAGACTCGGTGGAATTTCTTGAAAATCCACCGGAGGTAAAACTTATTAATGCGACCAAAATATCCGGCAGGAGTTCAAATAATCTGGGATTGGGATTTTTCAATGCCATGACAGCAAATACTTATGCCAGGTATAAAAATCCTGAATTTGAAGAGGAGGAATTCCTTACAGAGCCATTTACCAACTATAATATGCTGGTTGCTGACCAGATCATTGGTCGTAATTCTTTTGTCAATCTGGCTAATACCAATGTGTATTCACCATCTCAAACCATGACAGCTAATGTTACAGCAGTAACATTTAAAATGGCAGATAAGAATAATATGTACAGCATTAATGGAAAC
>JABHCC010000209.1 GCA_018669475.1 Bacteroidota bacterium
AACTGGTCGCTCGCATATTTGCTGTTATTGAGAGAGGAACACCCTATGTGAACACTGCAAAGTTCGCAGCCTGAAAAAAATGAGCTAGAAATTTGGTTTAGTCTTAGAATACGTAACCTCGCAACCATTCCCCCCCTTTTCGTATCTTCACGCCCATAAGAATTGTTTGACATGAAGACAAATTTTCGAATCTGGAATCGGCTGGCCGGCTGGTCAACTTTTTTAATAGCTTTTATCACCTATTATCTTACTATGGAACCCACAGTATCATGGTGGGATTGTGGTGAGTTTATTGCTTCTGCATCTAAACTGGAAGTTGGACACCCCCCAGGGGCTTCCTTGTTTATGCTTATCGGCCGTGTGTTTGCTTCCATCGCTCCCGATCCTACGAAGGTGGCCTGGATAATTAACCTGATTTCTGTTCTGGCAAGTGCATTTACAGTGCTTTTTTTGTTTTGGACCATAACGCATATGGGTCGAAAACTTATTGCTTGGAATAAAGCTTACTCACTTACAGAAAAGATAATGATAATAGGTGCAGGATTGGTGGGAAGCCTGGTTTTCGCTTTTTCAGATTCTTTTTGGTTTTCAGCTGTCGAAGGGGAAGTATATGCTTTGTCATCATTGTTTACAGCAGTGGTTTTTTGGGCAATTCTCAAATGGGAGGCTGAATGGGATAGCCCTTATGCTTTGAGATGGATTTTATTGATCGCTTATCTGATGGGATTGTCGATTGGAATTCACCTCCTTAACCTTCTTGCAATTCCGGCTATTGTATTCATATACTATTTCAAAAAATATCCCACCTCCCTAAAGGGAATATTATTGACTTTCGCTCTGTCGGTTTTCCTCGTGTTGTTTATCATGTATGGTGTAATTCCGGGAGTGGTTACTCTGGCTTCATGGTTTGAATTGTTTTTTATAAATCTCTTTGGTTTACCATTTAATTCAGGGGTAATCATATTTGCCATTTTAATTATCGGATTAACTGCCTGGGGGATTTATGAGACACATAAGCGGGGTAAAGTGCTATGGAATACAGTGTTATTGGCTTTTTCAGTTATTATGCTTGGATATTCATCTTATGCAACCATTGTGGTGAGGGCCAATGCAAATCCACCAATGGAGCAGAATAATCCTGATGAGGTGTTCAAATTGATAAAATACCTGAACCGGGAACAATATGGAGACCATCCTTTGTTGTATGGAGCATATTTCAATGCTCCTGTTATCGGACAGAAAAAAGGAAAGCCAACCTATACACGGATAGATGGAAAGTACGAAATTACAGATCGTGTTAATAAACGGGTATATGATAAGCGATTCATGACGATATTCCCTCGTATGTGGCACAACAGTCCTGCACATGAAGCATCATATAATGAATGGGCTCAGATTGAGGGCAGTCCGATTCAAGTGAAAAATAACGAGGGAGAACCTAAGCTGATTAACAAACCAAAATTCGGAGAGAACCTCAGGTTTTTCTTCTCATATCAGTTGGGACATATGTACTTCCGTTATTTCATGTGGAATTTTGTTGGGCGTCAGGATGATATCCAGTCGCACGGAGGGATACAGCATGGAAATTGGATGAGTGGAATAAAGTTTATTGATGAGGCCAGGTTGGGTCCACTGGATAAACTACCGGATACAGCCAGGAATCACAGAGCCAGGAATGTGTATTATTTCCTGCCGTTTCTATTAGGTTTGTTTGGAGTTATCCATCAATACAGAAAGGGAAACAAGGATTTCTGGGTGATTTTTCTATTATTCCTGTACACCGGAATAGCTATAGTTGTATACCTGAATCAATGGCCTAACCAGCCACGAGAAAGGGATTATGCATTTGCCGGCTCCTATTATTCGTTTGCCATTTGGGTTGGATTAGGAGTTTTGGGCCTGTTTAGTGCTTTGAAGAGAAAAGCAAACTCTGAATCCCGATCATGGACCGAAACAAGATTTGGCCCCCTGGGAGGGATTGGGATTGTTTTGCTTGGATTGTTGATTCCCACCTTAATGGCTTTTGAAAATTGGGATGATCACGATCGCTCAAATCGATATATGGCTCGGGATTTTGCATACAACTACTTGAATTCGTGTGCCCCCAATGCTATTTTATTTACAAATGGGGATAATGATACCTTCCCATTATGGTATGCTCAGGAGGTTGAAGGTGTTAGAACTGACGTTCGGGTAATCTGTTTACCTTACCTCGCAGCCGACTGGTATATTGAGCAAATGACACGTAAGGCATATGAATCTGAACCCATTCCATTTAGTCTTAGCCCTGAGCAATATCGTATGGGAAAACGTGACTACCTCCCGTTTTTTCAACGTATTGAAGGGGCAGTTAACCTGAAAGATGCGATAGATTTTGTTGCTTCGGATGATGAGGGATCAAAAGTTCCATTACGGGATGGGACATCAATTGATCATTTTCCGACAAATAAGTTTAAACTGCCTGTCGATTCAGCAAAAGTAGTTCGGAATGGTACTGTTCCGCCCGAAGATGCTGATAAAATTGTTCCTGAAATAGTTTGGGAAATAAAGCGGGGGGGAATCGGAAAAAATGACCTGATGATTCTGGATTTACTAGCGCATAACAACTGGGATCGTCCTGTATATTTCACCTCCATCATGCATCAGAATATGAATGGATTAAAAGATTATTTCAGATTAGAAGGACTTGCATATCGCTTTGTACCTATAAAAAATAGTCCGGAGTCAGGTCAGACTGCCAATATTAACACCACTATTTTATATGATAATTTCATGCATGTTTTCGATTGGGGAAATATGGAAGATCCGAAAACATGGGTAGATTACTATACTCAGCGAACATCGATAATTTTAAGAATCAGATATAATCATATTCAACTGGCTGATGCATTAAGAGCAGAGGGGAAAATTGAAAAGTCAAATGCTGTTTTAGACCGAATTGTTGAAATTATGCCCGGAAGTCAGTTCCCGATGGATGTTTTTACAATTGGAATTGCTGAATCCTATTTTCGAAATGGTGAATCAGAAAAAGCAATCAGCTTAATCAAAACCTATCTTGAGGTCGTTTATGATGACCTGGCTTATTTTCTCGATATCCAGAAAAAATATGGTAATGCCATGAACGCAGAGGCTCAGCAAACAGCCACGGTACTTAATGAGATTATGCGATTAGTTGAAGAATTTGAACAAACAGAGTTAAGTCAGGAAATTGAATCACGTGTTAATCTCCTGGTGAAATCGGGTTCATGAAAATTAAACTGTCAAAGCGGATAAAAATCAGATTGATTGTCAGACCTCCTAATTGGGCCAGGTTTTTTTCAGGCCCGATCATCTGGAGAATGGATGGTAGCGAGAATAAATTATATCTGACTTTCGACGATGGTCCGATTCCGGAGTTGACCCCATGGATTTTAGGTGTTTTGAAGCAACATCAGGCGAAAGCAACTTTTTTTTGTGTTGGTGATAATGTACGTAAGTACCCGGATATTTATAAGCAGATCAGAGAGGAAGGCCATGGCATTGGTAATCATACATTCAGTCATCTGAATGGCTTCAGAACCAGTATTCGGCGATATGTAAGGGATGTGTACCGGGGAAGAAAATATATTGAATCAAAACTGTTCCGCCCACCATATGGCAGACTGCGTGGGAATGCCAGACGCTTGTTAAGGGCAAGATACAGAATCATTCTCTGGGATGTTCTCAGTATGGACTATGATCAGGGAATGGAGGGTAGACAAATTGTACGGAATGTGATTGGGAATATTAAGCCTGGTTCCATAATTGTTTTTCATGATAACAGTAAAGCCAGGGCTAATCTGGAGTATGCTTTACCTCGAATATTAGAGTATTATTCGAAAAGAGGATATGAATTTGCTAATTTGCAAACTGAACTTGAAAGTAAATAATATACCATCTCATGAATGTACTAATCTTAGGATCAGGAGGAAGAGAACATGCTCTTAGTTGGAAGATAGCACGAAGTCCCTTATTGAAGAAGTTATTTATTGCTCCCGGTAACTCGGGAACATCTGAGCTGGGAACAAATGTGGATATGAATCCCGGGGATTTTGCTTCAATTGTTGAATTCATCCGTGATTTTGCAATTGATCTTATTGTTGTCGGCCCTGAAGATCCATTGGTTAATGGGCTTCATGATTTTATCCGGCAGGAGCCCTTTTTTAAAAATATTGTAATAGTTGGGCCTGCGAAGGCTGGAGCAAAGCTTGAAGGGAGTAAGGAGTTTGCTAAAGAATTTATGACACGGTATGGGATTCCAACTGCACGGTATGCCAGCTTCACCAGAGATGAGCTGACAGATGGCAAGGCCTATATTGAAACTATGAAGCCACCATATGTTTTGAAAGCCGATGGACTTGCAGCCGGTAAAGGGGTGCTGATTATGACTGATCTTGACAATACACTTGATGAACTTGAGGCCATGCTTGACGGGAAGTTTGGTATTGCATCATCTAAAGTGGTGGTTGAGGAGTTTTTAAAGGGAGTTGAATTATCTGTGTTTGTATTAACTGATGGAGAATCATATCATATCTTACCTGAAGCAAAGGACTATAAACGAATTGGGGAGGGTGATACAGGTTTAAACACTGGCGGTATGGGTGCAGTTTCTCCTGTTCCCTTTGCTGATGATGAGTTCATGAAAAAGGTTGTTGACAGAGTTATTGAACCAACTATCTCAGGTTTGAAAGATCAGGGAATCCCATATGAAGGATTTATTTTTTTCGGACTGATTAATGTCGATGGGAATCCTTTTGTTATTGAATATAATGTGCGGATGGGTGATCCCGAAGCTGAAGTAGTCATACCAAGAATTGAATCAGACTTGCTTGAGCTTATGTCAAAAATGGGATCTCCTGAATTTGCTAACTGTCAGATTAAGTTTGACAAACGGGCAGCAACTACAGTAATGATGGTTTCGGGTGGATATCCTGAGGCATATGAGAAAGAAAAGGAGATAACAGGACTGGATAATGTAGATGATTCAATTATTTTTCATGCGGGAGCTAAACTATCGGATGGAAAAGTATTGAGCTCCGGGGGTCGTGTTCTTGCTGTGACTTCGCTGGCAGATCAGTGGCCGGATGCTTTGAAAAACAGCTACAAAAATGCGGAAAAAATCCGCTTTGATAAGATGTATTACCGTCGCGATATAGGATTTGATCTTTAAATTATTGCAGGATGATCGGGGCATTTAAATCCCAGAGTATCACAATGCAGGTTTTAATTCCTGTTCTTGGATTTCTTCCCTTTATTACTTTCATTCTGTTTAAGGCCGAGCCCCTTCTTTCTGAACATAATGCACAAGGTTGGTTGTATACCAGCTTTGCGATCGGATTAAGCAGATATCCGGTATGGATGATCCTGTTCTCTTATTTGCAAATGGTGGTGATCAGTTTTGTCTTATTTCGCACCAATATCAAATATGAATTATTGGGGCAACGAACTGTACTTATTTCATACCTATTTATAATAATTAGCTGTATCCCTTTGGTTCAGCAATTTTTTCATCCGGCAGGCTTGTCAAGTCTTTTCATTTTTGCAGGTCTTGTTTCTCTGTTCAGATTATACCATAACCATAAAGGCCTGCCGGATATATTTAATGCCGGAGTATTGTTAGGGCTGGCAATTTTGTGTTATCCTCCTATGATCCTGGTGTTTGTCATTTACGTATTAGCGATAGCCAGATTGAAGCAGATCAGATGGCGGGATTTTGTGGTTCTGTTGCTGGGAATCATGGTTCCTGTATGGATCGTTGTGGCCATTTTATTGATAAACAAGAATATTGAGTATGCATGGATTGGATTTATCCAGTGGTTTGAAATCAGAACAACCTGGCCTCCACCCTTATCCGGTAATTCAATATTATGGCTCATTTGGTTTGGCTGGATCTTGCTGAGCCTCCCGATGCTAATAAATGCCGGCAGATCCCGAAAAGATGTGGGTAGACGAATACTGAATGTATTTATTCAGTTTGTCTGGATTGTTCCCTTGATGATTTTACTATTCGAGAGGGTATCGCTCGAGGTTTGGCAACTTGTGGCCATCCCTCTTTCCCTGATATATTCAATGATAATTATAAATTCCAGACAAAACCGGAAAACCAGCTTACTCTTTTTGTCTTTTCTGATCTTTCTGGTGGTTTTTCAAATTCAGTATTTTATTGCATGATGGATATTATCGCTACCATGCTTGAAATTATTTCCCTTATCAATACTTCATTCAAGGTACGTGGAAAACCCATAGTGGATTTGGCTTCAGAAGCTTTGTCACAAGGTAGAGAAATGGGACTGGATTATGTTTTAATTGTACCTGCCGGATATAAAAGTTAATCAATAATATTTGCGTCTTCGGATTCTTCATTGAAGCTATCGAAAATCCTGCCTTTACCTTTTACTATATCAAGGAATCGCCAGAACCGCTTGTCTTTCACTTGCATATCTTTGACAATTTTCTTGAGTTTTTTATCCTGATTGATTTGATCCTGAATAAACTCCTTACAAATTTTATCAAGATGAGTTAGGCTGACAATGAGGTCAGACGACCAGAGCTCGTATTTTTTGTACAATACTTTATCAGTAGCTACAGTTTCGCTATTGAGATAATCAGGAAGAGTATTCAGCATAAAATCTTCACATGATCTGCGATGCTTCCTGTCAAGATTCGTTATTTCAATGAATTGTTTATCAATCAGAGAGATTTTGCCTTTCAATTTCAGAACATCTAATATTTCAAGATTAACCTGAATCACATCAAGCAATTCCCTGACCAGATCAATACTATCCCGCAGGTTTTTACCAATAGCTTTTCGTTGCTCCATGCTGCAAAGTTAGTAAAAACTTAAACCAAGGGGACCTTATTAAAGAGGGATATTACCATGCTTTTTTGGAGGATTGGAATGACTTTTGTTTTTGGTCATCTCCAGGGCTTGTATAAGCTTTTTTCGGGTTTCTTTTGGATAAATAATTTCATCAATATAGCCAAGTTCAGCTGCTCTGAATGGGTTGGCAAAATTTTCCTTGTATTCAGCAACGGCTTCTTTCTTTTTCTCATCGTCAAGATCGCGGTAAAGGATGTTAACAGCCCCGTCTGGTCCCATAACGGCAATTTCACCAGTTGGATATGAGTAGTTTACATCTGCGCCAATATGTTTTGACGACATCACATCATAGGCTCCACCATATGCTTTTCTTGTGATAAGGGTAATTTTCGGCACAGTAGCTTCAGAAAAGGCATATAATAATTTTGCTCCATGTTTAATAATTCCACCCAGTTCCTGATTAGTTCCGGGAAGGAATCCCGGTACATCAACGAATGTAATCAGGGGGATATTGAAGGCGTCACAAAACCGAACAAAGCGAGCGGCTTTCACTGAAGAGTTAATGTCTAAACAACCAGCCAGGAATGCTGGTTGATTGGCTACAATACCTACTGTTCGTCCGCCTAAACGTCCAAAACCAACGATCATGTTTTTGGCGTAATGAGCTTGTACCTCAAGAAAATTATGGTCATCAACAACTGAATTAATAATTTCAGTTATGTCATAGGGCTTGTTTGGATCATTCGGCACAAGGTTTTGCAGTTTCTCATCCTCGCGATTGGGATCATCATTGCTTGGCTTAAAAGGAGGATCCTCAAGATTATTCGATGGGATGAATGATATCAGATCACGGATCATCATCATGCTTTGCTCATCGTCCTGGGCAGCGAAATGGGCTACTCCGGAGTCTGCATTGTGCGTCATTGCTCCACCGAGAGCTTCCTTAGTTACTTCCTCATGCGTTACTGTTTTGATAACATCAGGACCAGTAACAAACATATATGACGATTCTTTAACCATGAAGATGAAATCAGTGAGGGCAGGTGAATATACAGCACCTCCGGCACAGGGACCTAAAATCGCCGATATTTGTGGGACGACCCCACTGGCTCTTACATTTCGGTAAAAAATATCTGCATAGCCTGCAAGACTTCTGACACCTTCCTGAATACGTGCACCACCAGAATCGTTTAGTCCAATGAGGGGCGCACCCATTTTTACGGCCATATCCATAATCTTGACGACTTTGTCAGCATTCGACCGGCTCATGGTTCCGCCAAAAACAGTAAAATCCTGGGCAAAGACATACACTAATCGATCATCGATTTTTCCATAACCGGTTATCATACCATCACCAGCTATTTTTTTGTCTTCCATTCCAAAATCTTTGGTCTGATGCTTGACCAGCTTGTCAATTTCAACAAAAGAGCCCGGGTCAATCAAATCATTGATTCTTTCCCTGGCTGTTTTTTTGCCGGCATTATGTTGTTTGTCAATTCTCTTTTGACCCCCGCCTAACTCGGCAGCTCTATTTTCGGATTCTAGTTTATCGAACTTTGATTGTAGTGACATATTATTATTTTTTTTCAGTCCAGAATTACCATTACCTGTCCACTGTCTACGGTATCACCTTCCTGTACTAATACTTCCTTAATTATTCCGTCTTTACCAGCTTTGTATTCACTTTCCATTTTCATGGCAGATACAATCACCAATGTTTCATCTTTTAAAACCTCTTGACCGGGTTTTGCCATCACGCTAACAATTTTCCCGGGCATTGGAGCCAGTATGCGATTACCTCCTTCTTCCTGCTCGTCGCCCTTTCTGGCCTTTTGGTATTTAGCAGCAGCGTCTACAATTTCAAGCTCATATCTGGTAAAGAGGGTATTGACAATATATTCCCTTGGATTAACACCAGGGATTGTTTCAACATTATAAGATTTCCCGTTATACAAGATGGAGTACACCCCATCTTCTACCATCAGAATATCCAGATTGTATTCTTTACCGTCAACCATGAAGCAGAAGTTGGTGCCATTTTGGACACGAAGTTCAATCTGTGCTTCCCTGTTTAGTTTTGCAATATCAATTTGCATAGTTGTAAAATTAAAAACGATTCAAACTGGTTTTTTTACCAAAGGCTTTCCATGCAGATTGCCCATTTTGTGAGCTTGAGGGAGCTTTTTGTTGTTGTAAGCGGTACTGGTAGTCAACAAAAGCAACCATAAGTGAGACATCCTGACAAAGGGAATCACAGCTTCTTTCTTCAAAAAGGCTGGCACTGTTCTTTTCGATAAATCCAGTATCGTAATTACCAATAATAAAATCCGGCGTATCCATAATTCTCTCTAAAAATTGAATTGAGGTTTTTATTCCGGTAATCTTATACTCATATAAAGCACGCCTCATTCTTTGGATAGCTTCATTTCTTGTTTTACCCCATACAATCAGCTTTGAGATCAGTGGGTCATAGTAAATTGGGATTTCATATCCTTCATATACATATCCATCCTGTCTTACACCTAGTCCGAGAGGTTCGGTCAGATGCCGAATTTTTCCCGGGCTGGGCATGAAATTATTGTCAGGATCCTCTGCGTATATCCGGCATTCAATAGCGTGTCCTTTTTGAATCACTTCATCCTGCTTCATTGAGAGTTCTTTTCCCTCAGCTATCAAGATCTGTTCTTTCACCAGATCGATACCAATTACTCTTTCTGTGATAGGATGTTCAACCTGAAGTCTGGTATTCATTTCCAGAAAATAGTAATTCAGGTCATTGTCAACCAGAAATTCTATTGTTCCGGCACCTTCATAATTGACAGATTTAGCAGCAGCTACTGCATGTTTTCCCATTTCATTCCTGATTTTATCGTTTATCAGGGGTGAAGGGGTTTCTTCTATTACTTTCTGATGCCGGCGCTGCACTGAACACTCTCTTTCACAAAGATGGACCACATTTCCGTGCTTGTCTGCAATAATCTGAAATTCGATGTGGTGAGGGCCCTCAATATATTTCTCCACATAAACGGTTCCGTCGCCAAATGAAGCCAGTGCTTCTGACCGGGCTCCCCGTAATGATGGAAGAATGTCTTTTTCTTCCCTAACCAAGCGCATCCCTTTTCCTCCTCCACCAGCAGAAGCTTTCAACATTACAGGCAAGCCAATGTCGTTTATGGTTTCGAGGGCTATTTTTTCATCCGACAGGTCTTTATTCGTTCCAGGAACCACAGGGACACCAGATTTCATCATGGTTTTACGAGCAGTAATTTTATCGCCCATGGTTGAAATAACTTTTTCATCGGGTCCAATAAAGATGATGCCTTCTTTTTTGCAGAGGTTTGAAAAGCTTGCATTTTCTGACAGGAATCCATAACCAGGGTGAATAGCATCAGCACCTGACTGTTTGGCTACTTCGATAATTCTGTTCTGGTTGAGATATGATTCGGCTGATGGGGCTGGCCCGATATGAAAAGCTTCATCCGCATATCTTACATGCATTGAACTTCTGTCTGCATCTGAATAAACGGCTACAGAGAGGATGCCCATTTCCCGGCAGGATCGCATCACCCGAACAGCGATTTCACCACGATTGGCAACGAGTATTTTCTTTATCATTTCTTCAAACTTAGGTAAAGGTATTGAGGTGGATAAATATATAAATTTTTATATAGATTCATAAAATACCCCATAATAGTTTTTATATTCGCATTAAACCTACTAAATCAGAAACAATGAATCGTAGTAAAAAGTTTATACTAATCCTTGGAGTTGCATTATTGAGTTTTTCTGCAATGTTTGCACAGGTGACTTATTCACCATATTATAAGGTAAAAGAAGTTAATGGTACGGTAGATGTTGCCATGGAGGAAGTTAAGAAGCAATTGACTGAAAAGGGCTTTGAAGTACTGGGAACTTATCATCCGGAAGGCAAATCAACGATGGGTGTTTTAGTCTTTACTCGGGATGATTTGAAGAAGGCGGTAATTAGTAACAGGAAAAGAGGCATTCATGCTGCAGTTGTCAGAGTTGGTTTTATTTCAAAAGGAGGTAAAACAACTGTATCATTCACTAATCCTGATTATTTTAATTACGCTTATTTACAAGGGGATGCTGGTAAATCAAGTAATCTCCGGAAAATAAATGCAGATGTGAAAGCTGTTTTCAGATCTATGGGCTCTCTGCGAGGATTTGGTGGTCGTCTGGAGGCTAAGAAGCTGGTAAAGTACAGATATATGGTCGGGATGGAAGGGTTTAAGAATCCTGTTGAGCTTCAGACTTTCTCGTCATTCAAAACCGGTGTATCGAAGATTCAGAAAGACCTGAAACAAAAAGAGGGTAAAACTCAACTGGTTTATTCTATTGTTGATGAAAAAAATCAGGTGGCGATATTTGGTATCGGATTGTTGAACAAAGATAAAGGCGAGCCTCATTTTCTACCAATAATTGGTGAGGATCATGTAGCAGCTATGCCATATGAAATTGTTATGATTGGCAAAGAGGCAACGATGTTGCACGGACGTTTCAGGATTGCTCTGCACTGGCCGGAGCTCACCATGGGGACCTTTTCTAAGATTATGTCAACTCCGGGAGACATAAAGGATCTTCTCAAAGCGCTGACAGAATAGGATCACACCCCCCCAAAAAGGAACTACCATATTTGGAACCGCCAACGCTTCGCGTCGAGATGTTCCAAATATGGTAGTTCCTTTTTGGGGGGGTTAGCAATTTGCTTTTTTATTCATCGTAGATACTGTCAGCAGGGTTGAGAATTGCTGCTTTATATGCATGAAAACTAACCGTTATACCAGTAAGAAGAATTGCCAATAATCCCGGCACCAGAAAGACATAAATATTCAGACTGCTATGGTAGGTGTAGTTGTTTAACCATTTCGCCATGAAATATCCTGCTGTAGGAAATGCTATGATCATGGATACTCCAACCAGAATCATGAATTCTTTCGATATGAGTGCAACAATTGCTCTTTCTGTGGCTCCCAAAACCTTCCGGATACCAATTTCTTTAGTTCGTCGCTCAACTGTGAATGAAGCCAGACCAAACAGTCCTACACAGGCGATAAATATGGCCAGGAAGGTAAATACTGTAAATATGACACCTCTGTTTTTATCAGCGCCGAATTGATCCTCGAAACGATCCGTCAGAAATTCATATTCGAATGGATGATTGGGGAATACCTTGTTCCAGCTTACTCCTATAGATTCGAGGGTATTATTAATGTTATCCGGACTTAACTTGATGTACATGATAGGGTTTTCGTTTCGATAAAGCCACATAAGTGATTCCACTTCATTGTACATCCCGGTTTGATGATAGTCTTTCATAACTCCAATTACTTCAGCCCTGATGGTGTTGTCATCCCCAAGTTCCACCTTCTTGCCTAAGGGTTCATCCCAGGCGAAACGATTTGCAAGAGTTTGATTTACTATAACGCCCAGAAGGGTATCTGCAGGTCGGTCAGGAGAGAAATCCCTGCCTTCAATAATCTCTATACCCATCGTCTCAGCAAAATCATGATCCACAACATTGAAATTAACACCCCTTTGGGCCATGCCTTCACTGGTTTCAATATTAAATATGGTTTTAGAAGATCCTTCGCCTATTCTGCCATTTGTATTAGAGACATATTTTATTTGTGGATTGGATATAAGTTGTTCCTTTAGAACCGACATTTTAGCTACTTGTTCATTATTAGGAAGCTGCAAGCTAATTACCTCCTCCATATCCCATCCACGATCTTTGTCTCGCAAGAAATTCAATTGATTGTATACGACTATGGTGCAAACAATCATCGCTATTGACAGGGAAAACTGAATTACAACGAGAATTTTTCTTAACCAGGTACCTTTTTTTCCTGAATTTGATTCACCACTAATTGCCACTGCGGGTGAGAATCGTGATAGGTAAAAAGCCGGATAGCTACCTCCGATTATCCCAACAAGAATAACCAGACCAATCAAACTGAAGAGTATTATTGGACTATAAATAACATCCAGTCCAAAGTTCTTGCCTGCCAGATGATTGAAACTTGGCAGCAATAATCCCATGAGAACTGTACTCAATATCAGGGAAATAAGAGTCAGGCTTATTGATTCAGTGAGAAATTGTAAAATTAATGCTCCTCGTCCGGAGCCGACTACTTTACGCAGTCCAACTTCTTTGGCTCTTTTAGCTGAACGAGCGGTGGCAAGATTCATATAATTCATTACCGCAATTAGAATCAGGAACAGAGCTACGAGAGCGAAAATGTACACATATATTATGCTACCAGTTGGCTCAGGTTCCTGGGCATTATCCGAATATAAATGAATCTTGGTTATTGGAATTAATTCGTATTCAATGGTGATTCCAATAGCCTCAAAAATTGTAGCCATGTATTTCTCATACATCTCCTGAATCTTCACTTCAAATGCATTCACATCTACATTATCGGGGAACAGCAGATAGGTGAAAACTCCGAAATTACCCCAGGTACCAAACTCCTGAGGCAGACTTAAACGGGATACCAGGGCATCAAAGCGAAAATGTGAATGTCGGGGGACATCTTCGATGACCCCGGTAACCTCGTAAAAAGTATCGCCTGACTTCATTGATTGACCTATTGGGTTACTTTTCCCAAAATATTTTAAGGCAATTGTTTGAGTCAGAACAATATCGTTGGGCCGGCTTAAGCTTTGCTCTGCCGATCCATGAATAAAATTATAACTGAAAATATCGAATACTGTTGTGTCAGCAAAGAAGAAATTTTCTTCAAAATTTTCTATATCATCAACAGAGAAAAGGGCCCTGCCGAAATCGATAAACCGGGTTACGTTCTCCACCTCAGGGTAATCAAGTTTTACCTGATCTGCGAAGGGAGACTGGGCCACAATCCAGGTAAATTCATCGTCTGTTTCTGTGATATGAGATTGAACTCTGTAAATTCTATCTGATTTTTCGTGGTAACGATCGTATGATAGCTCATCAGCAATATATAGAATTAGAAAAAGTGCACTGGTAAGCCCAAGAGTCAGTCCAAGGACATTAAGAACGCTATATCCGATACTTTTTGAAATATTTCGGAGAGCGGTTTTCAGAAGGTTTTTGAACATAATCTGTTAAATTAATGACTGTAAATAGTAAGACTATGTTTTTGTAAAATAGTTACAATATCAGCAGCCTGAATATTATTTGTATTTTTATAATACCTAAAAATCATTACCATGAAAAATCCCTTTATTGTTTTAGTAATATCAATGTTGCTTTTAACAAATTATCTGGAGGCTCAGACAACAGATGATTCAGGACATACATTTAACAATTACTATGAAGATGAATATCTGAACCATGTAGCTTTTCCTATCGGAGGTATTGGGGCAGGGATGCTATGCATAGAAGGCTCAGGAGCATGGTCTCATTTTTCGATTCGGAACAAGCCAGATGTGTTTAATGAACCACTATGTTTTGCAGCAATTCATGTGAAAGGCCAGGAAAATGGCACGAAATTATTGCAGGGACCTGTCCCAAAAAGAAAGGTATTTGGTGGTCCTGGAACTGGTAATGGTAAAAGAGAGCGTTCATTTGGCTTGCCCCGCTTTGATGAGGCTCGTTTTTTAGCCCGATTTCCTTTCGCCGAAATTGAATTGATTGACCAGGATATTCCTTTGGATATAAAACTTACAGGATGGAGCCCTTTCACACCGGGAGATGAGGATAATTCAAGTTTACCAGTTGGAGCTGTCGAATACAGTTTTCATAACCCGGGGGATGTTGTTATTGAGGCCGTGTTCAGTTGGAATACTACTCAGATTATTGCCTTGAATAGCAATAATGAGATTCAGGCTTTCAATAATGGGATTAAGCATTATCAAGCCGGTTCTGAAGATCAGCCGGAGAATGAATCCTGGTTTGCTGTTTGGGTTGATGATCCTGAAACGACAGTAGATTATTGCTGGTTCAGAGGAGGGTGGTTTGATGCTCTTACCATGGCCTGGAAGCAGATTGAATCGGGTGAATTGATTCAGGATGATCCGAAGGGGAAGAATCCTCCGGGAGCTTCTTTTTTCGTACCAATAAGATTGGAGCCAGGGGAAACCCGTGTGATACCCCTCAAGTTTTGTTGGTATGTGCCTCAAACAAATCTGACTGTTGGTGCCTCTGCAAAACCACAGGGACCAGCTTTCAGTAAGAGTCCCTCAGGAGGAGCTGCATCAGGTCAGCAGGAAGTGACCGGGTTCAAGGGAAGCGGATTAATCAATTCTTATGATCCACTTGGGGATGGACAAACCGGGGTTCTTACTTCAAAAGAGTTTATTATCGAAAAGCAATTAATCCGATTTCTGATAGGTGGGGGAGCACAAAAAGGGCTTACATGTGTCAATCTTCTGATTAATGATGAAGTTATTTACTCAAGTACGGGAAATAATGATGAGCATCTTGACTGGGAAGAATGGGATGTTACGGAATATGCAGGTCAAATGGCCAGGATTCAGATCGTTGATAAGGTCACAGGTGCATGGGGACATATAAATGTTGATCATCTTGTCATGGTCAATAAGGCAGAGGGCAGAAAGCAGAAGGTCGAAGTTGTAGTTTTTGAGGATTTTGAGCAGGGCCAGGAGGGGTGGGTCTTATCTGATACTCCCGAAGATGAAGAACCCTGCTGCGAAGATGGGGAAGAATGTTGTGAGGAGAGTCCATTTTATAAGCCCTGGTATGCCGGAAGATTTAAGTCTGTTGATGCTGTAGCCAAATACTGGAATATTCATTATGAAGATTTGCGTCGGACATCAGCTTTGTTCAGGGATGCAATTTATGCCAGTACATTACCTCAGGAGGTAATGGAAGCTGTTACTGCAAATCTTACAATATTGAAATCGCCAACTGTTTTACGTCAGACCGATGGTAAATTATGGGCATGGGAAGGCTGCAGTGATAATTCTGGCTGTTGTTCGGGTAGCTGCACTCATGTCTGGAATTATGCACAGGCAATTTGTCATCTCTTCCCGGCTCTGGAGAGAAGCTTACGTGAAACAGAGTTTTTTATAAGCCAGGATGAACGAGGACATCAGACCTTTAGGTCGAGATTGCCTATCTCACCTGTGCTTCACAGTTACCATGCAGCTTCAGATGGTCAGTTGGGTGGGATCATGAAGGTTCACAGAGAATGGAGAATCAGTGGTGACACCAACTGGTTAAAAGCAATCTATCCATCTGTTAAACAAAGTCTTGATTTTTGCATGTCTGCCTGGGATCCCGGTCAACAAGGTGTATTGACTGAACCCCACCATAATACATATGATATTGAGTTCTGGGGCCCGGATGGAATGTGTAGCAGCTTCTATCTAGGTGCTCTGACAGCTTTCCTTGAAATGAGCAAAGCCCTGAACGAGCCTGCTCAGGTATATTTGGATATACTGAAACGAGGGAAAAAATATATGGAGAGCGAGTTATACGATGGAGAGTATTACATACAAAAAATTCAATGGACTGGCCTCGCAGCCAATGATCCCACTGATCTGACTGAGGAGCAGAAAAAGCGAATGAATGATGAAGAATTAGTAAGATTATTGGATGAAGGCCCAAAGTATCAATATGGCACAGGATGCCTGTCGGATGGGATACTTGGTATGTGGATGGCAACAGTTTGCGGTTTGGATGAGGTTCTGGATACTGATCAGGTCACATCTCATTTGAAATCTATACATAAATATAATCTGAAGTGGGATTTGAGTGATCATGTCAATCCTCAGAGACCCTCTTTTGCCTGCTCTGATGATGGAGGTCTTCTTCTTTGCTCATGGCCAAAAGGAGGTGCTTTAAGTTTGCCTTTTGTTTATAGCAATGAGGTATGGACCGGTATTGAATATCAGGTAGCCAGTCATTTGATGTTTAAAGGTGAAATCCAAAGGGGCCTGGATATTGTTCAGGCCTGCCGGATCAGATATGACGGAAGAATACGTAATCCATTCAATGAATATGAATGCGGACACTGGTATGCGAGAGCAATGTCTAGTTATGGGCTGATTGAAGGGTTGACTGGGATACGTTTTGATGCTGTAGACGGCACCTTATATATTCAGTCGAGAATTGGACAGGATTTTGTGAGCTTTCTGTCAACTGAGACTGGGTTTGCCAATGTAGGCTTGAGAAATGGTGAACCTTTCATTGATGTGAAATGGGGACATATCCCGGTCAGGAAAATTGTTAATCTCTAAGCAGTGAAAAGACTGAAAATATCTTATTGAAAAATACCAATTGTTCCTCCTGTATGCCAGAATAGTACTTTATCATCAGGCTTCAACAGGCCTTTCATATAATAATCTATTACGGCAGCAGCAGCCTTTGCTGAATAAGTTTGGTCGAGTAGAATTCCTGTTTTCATAGCAAATAATTTCTCTGCCTCAATTGAGGCAGTACTGGGTATTCCATAGCCCTCACCTATATATTGGGTATCGACCTCTATGTCTTTTGTTGTTACAGGATGAGACATCTCAATACGTTTTTCAATTGGCCGTACAGCTTGAAGAACAGATGCCTGTAATTCCTTCACAGAACTATCCACACTAATTCCGATAATTCTGGCCTTTAATCCAAAAAGCTTTTTGCCAAGAACAAGTCCCCCTTGTGTCCCTCCGGATGAGCTTGCATGAAAAATATGATCGAATTCAACGTCCAGTTCTTCTTCCTGCTTTTTCAATTCCTGAACAGCATTCACGAATCCAAGAGTTCCGAATTCATCTGATGCTCCCAGAGGTATTATATAGACTTTTCTCCCTTCCTGCTCAAGTGAGCTCTTTAATTCCAACATTTTGGGCATTCTTTCAGAGCGATCTCTGACAGCATGAATTTCTACTCCAAGTTTTCGGTTTACCAAAAAGTTTGCCACGGGAGGATCAGGAAATTCTCCATTTAGGACCAGGATAACTTTCAAGCCCAATTGCACTGCTGTTTGGGCTGTAGTTCTTGCATGATTGGATTGCATGCCACCAGTGGTGATTATGGTATCAGCGCCCTGCTTCAATGCTTCGGCAAAGGTATACTCTAGTTTTCGCAGTTTATTACCCCAGACCAATGGGCCTATGAAATCATCTCTTTTACAGTACAATCCTGAAATTTCAGTAATTGTATCCAGGGAAAGAGATAATCTATGTATTGGTGTGTTTAGTGGTGCTAAGTGGGTGGTTTTAATTGAATTAAAGGCGTGGATGCTTTTTTTCATAATAAATAAAGATACTTTTTTTACATAATCAGATTACTATGTTGTTTAAAATATTTTTACTCATTTGAATTCATAATATTTCGACTTAGCTTTACTGTACAAACACAAACCTTAATGCGTATGAAAAAAATTACTCTATTATTAGCAGCTATTGGCTTGCTTATTGGCTCGTCAGGCATGAGCCAATCCACAAGTTTAAAAGGTAATGGGGAGACCTTTTACAAAACAACTTTTGATTGGGGAAATCCTGCAGATGAAAAAGGCTGGACTGCCCCGGAGGGGTTCACAATGGAAGATCCTGATGATATTGGGTATAATTTCCACTGGTATCCCAATGACTCTCTCATTTCTGAATGGACCCGGGAAATACCCTGGCAATCATCATCAAAAGAAGATGGTCATCTGGCCCTCTTTTTAGGTATGTATACAGGCTATGATGAAAACTACTCAGATGTTAATAACTCTATTGTATTCCCACTCTTTGACTGCTCAGATAAATCATCTGTTATTGTGCGTTATGAAACAAGCTTTATGTGCTATTCATCAGGATGGGATATGCTTGTCGAAGTTTCAAATGATGATGGAGTTCACTGGGCTGCCTATGATGCAGGCTTTAGTTGTGGGCATAAGGATCGCCCGGATGATATTAGTACTGGACAGGTTGCAATTTTTGAAACGAACATTTCTGAGGTAGCATCTGGAATGGCTAACGTCATTATTAAATTGACATGGAGAGGTACATCTGATTATTTCTGGTTGATTGATGATTTTGAACTTGCTGAAGCATATAATAATGACCTGCGTATGAGGCATTATGTTCTTGAGTGGGATGATGGGGATGAGAACACCATTGAAAGTTTTATTCATAATATTCCAATTTCTCAAGTGGGTGGTTCATTTAAGAATTTCGAGGCAGGAGTTTATAATTTTGGTGAAGAGGACCAGTGGGGTACTTATTTTGAGCTAGATATCAGTAAGAATTCGCAAAGTGTTTTTAACCAAACCACTGAGACTGATATCATGCCTACTTTGTATCTTGATACAATGCGGGTAGCTGAACCCTATACTCCAACTGAATTCGGACATTACAAAATCACCTATGATTTCAAGCAAGAAGCAGAGGAGCAAACTCCTGAAAATGATATGGTAGATGTGTTTTTCAATGTTACCGACAGCGTATATTCTCGTTGTGATGACACTTCAGAAGAGTCTTATGTTTATGGATTTGAGGCTTACGGGGAAGAAGGTGTACCAAATGAGCAACACTTCGTTGGATCACAATTCCCAATATATGGTGATTGCGAAATTGACGGGGTAGCTGTTTATGTTGCTGGAGGAATGGCGGATGGACAAATTGAGTTCAGGGGTGCGCTATACTGGTTACCACCTGAAGATGAGGACCCTGAAGGTCTCGGAGCTATAGAGTGGTTGTTATCAGATATTGTTTTACTGGATTCCAGTATGTTTGATACATGGGTATATTTCCCATTTGATAAAGATGGTGAATCTGAATTCCTCTTTGAAGGTGACCGGGTTTATGCTGGTATTGAATACTGGAACTGGCATACTGAAGTACGACCATATAAACGATATGAGAACTTTAAAATCGGATCGGATGTTGGTGTGAAATTGAATGATCCTGTATCGATTGTAAGAGGTGGTGCTGAGGGTTCATGGGATTCAGGTACAACTGTGACCAAGCGTAAATTTATGGTTAAACTATTCCTGAACGACCATAGTAATGTTATTGACGGTGTGGAGCAGAATCGTGCATTGAGTTCATTAGCTCAGAATTATCCTAATCCATTTGTTGGAAGTACTGAAATACCTTATGAATTGGGTCTGGCAAGTGATGTAACAATTGATATTAAAGATCTTACCGGAAGAGTTGTTATGCAGATTGATGAAGGAACACAGCCGGCAGGACAGCACAACTTTGTCCTTAACGCAACTCAGCTTGAAGCAGGTGTATATTTCTATACCCTCAAAGCTGGTCAGTTTCAAGAAACCAAGCGTATGATTATTAACTAGATTTGTTAATAAAAATAGATTAAAAGCCCCGTTTGTCGGGGCTTTTCTTTTTACCCTTTTTGTAGTTTAACAGGCAAATATTACATCAATAGCACTATGAATATCCCTGTAATTTGTGTTGAAGAGAATACTTTGGCTGAAGCATACGAAAAAGCATTAATCAGATTGTATAAAGAAGGAACAAAGTTTCAAACCCAGTATGATAAGCCGGGGGATCCTTTAAGCCTTGACTGCACTGTCAATATTACCATTATTGAGCCTGAGACCGACCCCATGATTCATAAGGCTTTCCCGGGTGGGATTGATGATCTGAAAGAATATGTTCTTGAACTGAAAGGTTATAAGGATGGCTGGGTGAAAAACATGAATGATCCCGGGGATACTCGCTGGGAATATACCTATCATGGGAGACTCGCTGACTATGGTTCATGGAAAGAACTTTCTGATCTTGCCGACAAGGATTCATCACATATTGCCGGATTCAGGGTTGACCAGATTGAGGCTGTTATTGCAAAGCTTGTGGACCAACCTTTTACACGTCAGGCTCAGATGATCACATGGATGCCAAATATTGACACACAAGTTTATGATCCTCCATGCTTGCAATCTCTGTGGTATCGTATTCTTGAGGACAAGGATGGAGTTTATTGGTTGAATTCTAATATACGGTTCAGAAGTAATGATGCCTGGGGAGCCAATTTTATGAATATGTTTGGATTTGTTCAGTTTTCTAGAGAGGAAATCGCGGATGAAATACAAAAAAGGACTGGGAAAAAAGTGAAACTTGGACGAATGAACTGGCAGGCTGATTCTTTTCATATTTATGGCAGAGATATTGAAAAAGCAAAGGGAATGCTGTTCGATCGGGTTGATAGCATGAGCTTTGAAGAGAGAACATATAATTTCCATGATGAATTCATCCAGGAAATGTATCAGATGGCAGAGCCTGTTATTTTGCAAAAAATCAAAGATTATCAAGAAAGAAATGCATAAAAAAATATATTTCTGCGGATCAATAAGAGGAGGCAGAGAGGATTATAAAATTTATCAGGAACTGATAAACTACATCTCGGATTTTGCAATTGTGCTTACAGAGCATATTGGTGATGTGAATGTTTCGGGTGATCATTTATTAAGTGACATTGAAATTCATGATCGGGATATGGATTGGCTCAGGGAATCAGATATGATTATTGCTGAGGTTACGCAAACAAGTTTGGGAGTGGGATATGAGATAGGAAGGGCTATTGAATTGGGGAAACCGGTAGTTTGCCTGTACAGACAGCAAAAAGGAAGGCCTTTGTCAGCGATGATTACAGGCTCTTCAGAAATTCAAACCTTTAGCTATTCTGATATGAAAGAGGCAAAAGAAATTATTTTTAATCAGCTGAAAACAAACTGAAAAGAAAGGAAACAATTATCTGACTATGCCAAGTCCCTTATATTCTTTTACCTCTCCTGTTATTTCATCAACTACTCTAATAGTATATTGCCCTTTTGAAAAAACAAAAGCCTTGAAAGTGTTGCTCTCAGGACGAAGAGCATATACCAGTTCACCAGTATTTTCAGAATACAATTGGAGATACTGCTGTTCTGGATTCAATTCAATTTCCTTCAGATAAGCAAGTTTCTTTTTACCGTAATTATCTAATTGACCTATCGTTACTGGCCAACCAGGAAACTGATTGTCAGAGTTTTCGCGATCAGCCATGTTGGCCAGAAAACGAAACGCTTCAGACTGGATAGTTCTATTATCAGTATTGAAATGAATCAGCCCGAATCCGGATGAACATTTCTGAGCCTTTACATATCTGTTAGGATCTGAGGTGTTATCTTCAGGATTTCCAACAGCATATACATAGCTTGGATGACCAAAAGGATCCCTGTATTTTCCAGTATTGGGAAGATTATGTTCAGGGCGTTCAGAGATTGGCCAGGCCAGCTTTTCAGGCTGGAAACGTCTTTGATACCCAACTGAAATGGCAGGAGTGCAAAAAGCCCATCCAGCATCCCGATAGTTTTCAGTACCGTATTGAATCATTGATGGTAAGTGCTGATCACCGGCAATATGAAAGGAGAAACATGAACGCATTACTTCAACTGCCTCATTTCGAGCTGTCATCGGCCATCCTCCTGAGTCAAGATCTGCGAAAAGAACCATTTTATTTCCGCCATGATGAGTGGCAATATTGCTGAAGATCGTCTGACTGAGCAAACATTTCATTTTAGCCCCACTCCAGTTTTGAGCCCAGTTTTTGAGAAAATTCATTTGTCTGTCTCCTAATAACTGTAAGCCGGGAGGATTTATTCTGGATAAATTTCTGATCGTATCTTTAATGTGATCTTGTCTTCCCGGCCAATAAGCCACAGTATTTGGTCCGGATTTAAACATGCGGTCACCCACTATGGCAAAACTGACATCCCCATATAACAGCTCTGTGTAATAAGGCGGAATACCCTGATCCATTGGGGTGGAATCGTAAGGGTCGGGGAGATGACTGCACTGAGTGAGATGAACAACGCTTACCATTTTGGCCGGCTCAATGTACCCACCACTGGTGCCATGGAATTTGCTGAATGTTTCCTGAGATATCTCCCTTCCACCATCGCCCCACAGATTACCCTGAAAAATATCATGATCGTCAGGTATGGTGATGGTGGGACGATCTTTCATAAGATCACCAAAGGCCCATCCGAACATATACCATTTACCCAAATAATTCAAAATAGCTGCATCAGCAGGAAAGCGGACAATTCCGTAGCCACCATTGCCTTCATACAATTGATCACCTGAAAAATACAGCATGTCAGGATTAGTTTGTTGCAGGTTTTCAACAAGTGGGCGATATGGGAAGCCATAGTGATACTGACAAGTCAAACCTCCCAGAACAAGAGTCTTCTTTTTGGGTTCTTTACGAATAATTCCCTGCCGGAGGTGCTCTGTTTCCTCTCCGGATACTGATTTTTCCCGGTAGATCAGTTTATAATCTTTGTCGATAGCACTATTCCAATTATCAATTGCAAAAACGGCTGTCCGGCTATCAGGATTCATTTTTACTGATTGATTTATCTCCCAAACATCGTTTTCAAGAAAGTGCAATTCAATATACTGATTGTCTTTTGGTCCTAGCGGTGGCATTTGAACGCTCAGTTTTAGTTTGTTCTTACTCAGGGTATACATTGACCAGAGGATAGGTCCGAAAGCATTTTCTTCATGTGATATCACCGCCGTACCTGACAAACTCAGGTCATCAAACCAAAATCGGGTGTTTCCGCTGTATTTTTTCCCTGATGGATGATGATTAACTAAAGCAATAGCCCCTGCAAAAGATTCTATGTCATCTTTTTCAAGAATAGTAGTACTGTTTCCATTCTCGTCACTTGCTTGTAATCGTACTACAGCATGGCCATCTTTGTACAAGCCATCAATATGCAAGGTGAAATCTTTCAAATCAAATTTATCCGGAATAGTACTGGATAATTCTCCCAGGAATAATTGCCGATCAGTATCTATTCCTACATTCAGACCAGTTCCGAAAAAGGTCAGGCTTTTTATATCCATGTCGGTATCATCCTGCATACCGATAATCAATCCTCCTGATCCTGTTTTTTCACCGTCATTCAAAACACCCATCCGGAGGTTAATCAAAAACTCACCTTTCTGATCGAGCAAATGAGTTAGAAGAACCGTTTTGTTGTTGTTTTTTACACCAGTACATTCGAGACGGCCTTCATGAATCATCCAGTTCTCTATCGGAACCGACCAAAAATTTTCATTTATCCAGTTTCGATTATTTTGTGCATCAAAATTTTCATTGAAACTGTCCTGAATCGTGCAAGCGGAAGACACAAGCATCAGAATAAGCCCGCTGAGTATTAAAAACGATCTGGATTTCATATTCTTCATCTATTTTTTTGTAATCTGAAGGTTGTTATATTCCACAGTAACTTTTGCTTCGTCCGGGACAGAGTCATCCTTAAGTTTTCCGTCAGACATTAGATCGTTCATCATGGATCCCGGAAGCATATTGATGTTTTTAATATCAAAAACTACTTCCAGTTTATTTGGTAAAATGATATCAGGAGAGCCAAAGAAAAAATCAATAAGGTAGGAGCCTGAACTTCGTGTGAAAGTTTTCATTCTTACAATTCTGGCTAATACCGGATCAATCCATAATTGGGCTAAGATAATATCTGAGTCAATTGATTCAGGTATGAGTTTGATTATAACAGTATTTTGTTCCCTTATGCTTTCAGGACCTGCATTTATGGCGGTATATTCGCTACGTAATAAGTCCATATACTCCATCTTGAATCCATTCTTCGGTAGAAGTGCTAATCCTTTTATGTCGAAATCGAATTTGTCGGGTGAGGTAAAACTGATCTTGACTTCACGATCTTTTATGTTAATGAAATCTACATCTACTTTGATAAGTGCATCTGCTTCAAAGCCTGCAATCTCGTCGAATTTTAACAAAACAGAACTTAGAATTTCATCGGTCTGATTCTGTGCCTGCGATTGAAAAACCGGCAGACTCATCAGTATGGATAATAGTATTATTCGGGTTGTATTCATTTTAACTCAGGATATCTTTCTTTCGGAAATATATTAAAGTGGCAGAGAGGAATAATAATATGTAGATGAATTGAATGAGCACGGCATGCCATATTAATCCGGGATTGAGATCGGAATGAAAAAAGTATTGCCATGAAGGTAAATAGGTGGTAAACACATATTTATTGACAGGCCCCATTAAGGATGCCCCCACCGTGCTTATAATTGTGACACCGATAATAATAGCCACAGTACCTATTATCGGCCCTATGGAGTTATCTGCAAAAGCAGAGAGGAAAAATGAGAGGGCTCCAACAGTGGTCATCGCTAACAATCCGTATGCATAAGCCAATCCAAACCTCCATAAGAGATCATCTGCTGCAAAAATATTGACCTTATCTGTTACAGCGATAAGATCTCCCATTCCGAAGAAGATTGACCCGACTCCAATGCTGAGCAGGATCATTAATATAATGATCAACAAAGTGTAAATCCATCCAGCAATGAATTTTGCCAGAACAAGCTGGATTCGACTGACAGGTCTGGAAAGTAAAATTCGATAAGTACCGCTGTTGGCCTCACCGGCAAGCAGATCTCCTGTAACCAGAGTAATCAGAAGGGGAACATGAAACCATAGAGTATTGAGAATAACATAAGAGATCAGGTAAACATTAATGATATTTCCTTCAAAAATGAAACGATCTTTGATATTTTGGATGATGAAATCCATCATCTCATCTCCTTCTACTCCGATACCAATCTGAATGGCGATGATAATGATAAAAATGGCACCAAATCCAATATAGGTTCTTGGTTTGGTGAAAATTTTATAAAGCTCTATGCTAATTAGTTTTCTCATTGTCAGTAACTTGAAGAAAATAGTCTTCTAATGATCGTATTGGTTCAATTGAGATAATGCCAGAGCCTTTTTCAGCCAGGTAGGCATTTAAAGCAGGTATATCATCTTTGGAGATTTTAAAAAAGAATTTCTCCTGCGCTGAACTCACCATCTTGTTCGCCCAATCAGATTCATTTATCAGTTGAAGTGTTTTTTCCGGATTATTGACTGTGATGGTAACTTGTTGTTGACTTTCTTTCAGAAGACCGTTTACACTGCCTTCGATAATTGCTTCGCCTTTGTTTATAATGATCATACGGGAAGCTATCAACTCTATTTCGTGCAGAAGATGACTGGAAATGAGAATAGTAATATTCCTTTCCTCCTTTAATCTCAGGATAAGTTCACGAATTTCTTTTTGTCCCTGGGGATCTAATCCATTTGTGGGTTCATCCAGAATGATCAGATCAGGATTATGCAGTATGGTTTGAGCGATACCCAGTCTTTGCTTCATACCTTGAGAGAAGGTACGAACTTTACTGTGGCCTCGATCTGATAAGCCCACAATATCCAATACTTCATCAACTCTTTTTTTCAGCGGAGTAACTTCGGAAAGTTTACCCAGAATTTCCAGATTTTTTTTTGCTGAGAGGTAATTATAAAAATCAGGTTTTTCTATGAGGGCTCCAATCCTGTTAAGGGTCATATTCTTTCCGGATGTGATTGCTTTTCCAAAAAGCTTAATCTCCCCTGATGTTGGTTTAATTAATGAAAGGATCATCCTGATGGTTGTGCTTTTCCCTGAACCATTTGGACCCAGAAAACCATAAATATCACCTTCCTGAACAGTTAAGGACAGTTGGTCAACAGCCTTAAACTTCTTATAATACTTGGTAATAGATTCAACTTCAATAAACATAGTGTAAAGATAGATTAATAGGCGAATTAGGAGATAGGAAGATGCGGAAAAACAAGAGCAGGTGCATTCAGCCATTCAGCAAGTGTTTCGATTTTTGGCAAATCCTTTTGTGGCTTCCAGATTGCCAAGCTGATATCATGATTTCCTATATCCATAAATCCTGGTGCTGGTCCGGTGCGGGATTCGGGTTTGATATCATATTCGTGCCAATGACAATAAGCTGCAGATCTGAGAACACTGAGGCGAAGCTCAGAATTGACAAAATCATAGCCGTGAAGTCCGTTGTGGGCAATACAAATCTCCTCCTGATTTTGGTTCTTCTGTCCGATTTTCATCCAAGTACCATGGCAATGTTCCTGGCCATCAGCTTTTCTGGTGATCATACCACCGGGGATTTCACAAGTACAACTGTCGTAAGACGGATCAAGGGGTAGCACCAATTTGATTCTTTTCTGCTCTTCATGCCAATTTATCTGAATGCGGTATTCAGTAAGAGGCCAGTCAGCATATTTGATGACTTGAAGTATTATGCTGCTATTATTATAGCTAAGCAATGATTCCTGTATGGTTCTTACTGATCCGTGAGATACAATTCTCTTTGATTTTTTTTCATCAGTGAATTCACCAATGACATCATCCCATTTCCAGGTTTGTGTGCCCCAGGAGTCAGCAATATCTCTGACGACAATAAACTTAACCTTAAAAGGATCATCTATTAGCTCTGGTTCGATTTCCTGCCTCGATAAAGCCGGGACAGGATTCAAACCGAAATGATGTATTCCCGGCTGCATATCCCTGGCCATAAAAACTATTTTTCTTCTCCATCGATGAAAAGGAAGTAAGGCATCAGCTTGCTCTTCCTGACATGGAATAACAACACCTTCCCTGTTGGTCAGAATCAGTTCTTTTTCTTCATCCCAGAATGGACGATAGTCTGACATACACTCAAATTCAATTGGCAGTTTCGTGAACCCACTGTGGTCGTGAAAAACAGTAAGTGGAATATGAGCAACAAGAGGCATAGCACTACTGTTTATCAGGGAAACAGATTTCATATTCTCCTCCCGGATGTTTTCCATGGCTCTGCCAAACAGATCCATAGCATCTTCCTCAGCAGTAGAGATGCAGGTGCCTGTGAGAATATCATGAAAATCGTTGAACAAAATGTCGTGCCAGATTTTGCCGTGAGCTGTTTCCTTTTCAGAATCAATATTCGTTTTACTGTCGTGCGGGATTATGTTGGATAGTTTTTCCATTTGACTGGCAGCAGCACTTGCCTGCAAAGCCTTTCTTTTCAAGCGGGCCATGGAAGTATATGTACCAGTAAAAACCCTTTGCAGTTCACCTTGATAAACCGGAGCTTTGACAATATACCGGCTCAGTGATTGAAAAAATCTGTCAGGAGTACTATGTATAAAATTCACTCTATTTTCTTCAGTAATATATTCCTGAATTTTTTTCAGGTCTTCCCGTGTGGCACCACCACCATGATTTCCCAAACCCCAGAAGACTGCTACATCCCGATTAAGCTGAACCGACAGGTCAGCACCCTCTTTCATGCGTTGTTTGATATTGTTGCGCTCAGTGTGGTAAAGTCCGATCTCAATGCGATAAGCTGGAATGATGCTTCCATCCGATCCTTCCCAATTATATAGACTGGATGGTAGTTCAAGAAGATCCAGCTCAGGACGTTGATGGATATAAAACTCATATCCATGCTCATTAAGCAAGCCTGGCAAGCCTGCTGAATGGCCAAATGAGTCAAAATTATAGGCCACCCTGGGTTCACTATCGAAGTGTTTTTTAAAGAATTTTTTTCCCTCCCGGATGTGTTTGATGAGATTGCGGGTGGGCAGGAGGTTCAGATCGGGCTGTAAAAACCATCCACCAGAAATAAACCAGCGTTTTTGGTGAACCAGGTCCTGAATCTGCCTGAAAAGACGAGGGTCATATCGCATAACCCATTCGTATAATATTGCTTCATTGTGATTGAAAATCAGCTGGGGATTTTCCTTGAGTAACTGAACAGCATTCTTAAAAGTAGCCAGAGCTTCTGCACATCCTTCTGTCCAACGCCATTGCCAAACCGGATCGAGATGTGCATTACAAATAAGGTGGACTGTATTTTTATGATTATTATAATCCTTGTTCATTTATTCATCTTTTGAAGGGAGATTTCTGTACCAGGTGATATACAAAACCACAACAAGCAAAGCGGCAATCCCAAGCCATATCCAGAATTTATTCCATTCTCTGAGAAAGAGGTAAAATGGTATTAGAGCCAAAGAAAACTGAAAAACCGGAACAATGAGTCCGTTCAGAGCATCCCATAAAGGCTCCTTGTTTTTAGGATCAATGAGTCCTTGTGAGATGGCTTCTTTTTTAATTGGTTTCCAGAAACCAAAGGGCTTTATACTCGTATAGAAGTTGACTAGAATTTTTTGATCTGTTGGTTTAAATATCCATCCCATTGTGATTGAAATAATGAGACTGGCCAGCACATTTACCCCCAGTGAATAGCTAATTATAAGGTCGCTTAGAAAGACTTTCTGAAAAACAATAAAGATTGCTGTGCCAATCATGCTGAAAACAAAAGCTTTACCACTATAGCGCCACCAATGCCATCGTAGAGTGGCAGGCACCAATATCATGGTTACCACTATGAAAAGCATGGTTTCCCATGCCGAGATAATATCCTGGAAGGCCAGACTGAAAACAAAACCTATGAGGAGGGCAATAACTGAAGCTAACTGTCCAATTCTGATAATTTTCTTTTCGCTAAGGGATTTAATAAAATATCTTTTGATGAAGTCATTAACCACTACATTGCTGGTAACATTTATCATGGCATCCAGGGTTGACATTAATGCTGCCAGAAGAATGGCCATGAATAATCCACTTATTCCTACAGGGAGGTTTGTCAGAACCATGGGCATAATCTTTTCTGCGTCAAAACCTGAAGTGGTTCCGAGATAATAGACACCTAATACTAAGAATGCAACACCAAGAAACCATCTGATGGTGTATCCCAGAGTCCACATTCCACCAGCCAGAGATGCATCCCGAGTGCTTCGCGCGCTAAGGAAGAACTGGAAATCCCAAACGTTCGGGCCTGCCAGAACTCTGAAGATCATCCATCAGAAGCCTATAAATATTAAAGGTCCGAATAAATCAAAATGCTGGTAGGCAGCAGGTGTTGAATTAAGGTATCCATCCCAAAGATTCCAGCTTGGTGCGAGCTGGCTCCATCCGGCAGGTTGAGATTGTGCTAAATCGATTCCAATACCATTTGAGAAAATAATTATTGTGAGCAAAACTGCTCCTGCTGCGATTAGAACAGTTTGGATCATGTCGGTGATAATAACACCATAAAAGCCTGCAACAGTGACATATAAGCCTACTACACCAAATACTATGAGAGTTGCCTGCCATCGGCTGATAGGAAAGAAGGCTTCAGCAAATTTCCCGATTCCGACAGCAATATACATCAGATTGAAAATCATAAGTACCAGGAGAAAAATGGCAGATGCAAGGCGGGCCATCTCAGCATCACGATTTTTGCCGAAGCGGGTTTCGTTCCATTCAGCAAAGGTCATTACTCCTGAGCGTCTGATCCATTTGGCTTGAAAGGCCATGTATCCTGCTATAATAAACCATCCCCAGAAAATATGGGTCATCCATACAGATTTCAATCCCAGGTAAAACAAGGCGCCAACCATTGCCATTGTCCCTCCGATATCGATATAGCTTGAACATCCTGCAATACCCAGCATCCACCAGGGAACGTTGCGACCAGCCAGGTAATAATTGTCTAATTTTGATGAAGCTTTTTTTCGTATTACCAGGCCTAAAATTCCAACCAGAACTAAGTATAAAATAATCAGGGAAGTATCAATCCAGTGCAATTTCATAAATGGAAGATTATTACCACATTAATTTCACAAAATAATCGGATAATTACAAGTTGGTCATTTACAATTTCCGTTTTTTTTCACCACATTTATATCAACACTTAAAAGCATGGATAAAGCTATTGTAAAAAAAGTAAAAAGTCAGGCATTGGATCTTGTTGAGCAAGCAGGAATAGTATTGACGGATGATGAGAGGGAAGGCTTGGAAATTGCTGATTTGGGTTTGAATGACATAGAACGTATTGGACTGGAGGTGATTGAATATGTGAATAATGATCGATATTGTGCAAAAGAGATCATACTCCTGCCCTGGCAGATATGTCCGGAGCATCGACATCCGAAGATATCTGATAAGAATATTGGAAAGAAGGAAACTTTCAGGTGCCGATGGGGTGTTGTTTATTTGTATGTTTCAGGAGATGCTGCTCTAAATCCGAAAGCTAAGGTACCTGAAGTGTATCGTGAGCATTTACATGTTTGGCATGAGATTATTCTGCATCCGGGGGAACAGTACACCATTCAGCCAAACGGATTACACTGGTTTCAGGCTGGTGATGATGGAGCTGTTATATCAGAGTTTTCCTCCACCAGTTCAGATGACAATGATGTGTTCAGTGATCCGAATGTTAACCGAACTTGACAAAGGGAAAAATAATTAACACAAACGCGGATGATTGTTTTTGTTATGCGTGCTCCAATCGACAAATAAAAATCTAAATATAAACGGATGAAAAAAATTAATATCAGTGTTTTATTGGTGCTATGTATAAGCATCTTTTTTGTTTATAATGCCCAGGGCCAAAAACAGAAGTATGAATCATTCAGAGATGCCTTGTTTGCATCAGGACAAATAGGTGGACAGGGAGGGCCTTCAAATATGACATGGATTGAGGGTGGTGCAAAATATTCTTTTACAAAGAACAATCAGGGAGCTCAGGAAATATGGACTCATACAATGAAAAGCGGGGATGAAGAGCTGGTTTTCAGCACAAAGGACCTTAGTGTTCCTGGTAGTGATCAAGCTTTTCGTTATGTTTCTTTTCAGTGGACTGAGGATTTCAAATATTTGTTTTTCCAAACCAATTTCAGACCTATCTGGCGTTATTCAGGAAATTCTGATTATTTCTATTGGAGTGTTGAGGATAAGACATTAAAGCAGATTGTTGGTTCAGCATTCTCTGCTGAGATATCTCCTGATGGTACTAAGGTAGGGTATGGTAAAGACGGTGAATTATTTGTGTTTGATTTTGCCACTGGTAAAAACACAAAGCTTACTAATGATGCAGCCACAAATAAATATAATGGTCGATTCGGATGGGCTCAGGAAGAGGAATTTGGACTTGTACAGGGATGGATTTGGTCGCCTGAAAGCAAGTATATGGCTTACTGGCAATCAGATGAGACACATGTTCCGATTTATAAACTGACAGATTTCGCGGGGATGCACCCTGAATATATGGAAGTGCCATATCCTAAGGTTGGTGATCCTACGCCCATTGTAAAGATTGGTATTCTGAATACTCAGGACGATAGTCAGAAATGGTTGAATATTGATTTGCATGATGGTTATATACCACGAATGTATTGGACAAATGATGCCGATAAGCTGGCTGTGGTTTGGATGAATCGTGAGCAGAATCACCTGAAATTATATATGATTGATGTTTTAAGAGGGACTAAAACGGTTGTTCTGGAAGAGAAATCTAAATCATGGATAGATGTTTCTGACTTTTTCGGTGGCAGATTGCATCATTTCTATTTTCCTGATGAGCTGAAGTCATTCTTTCTGGTTTCAGAATCAGATGGATATGCACACATCTACCATTATGATTATGATGGTAATTTGTTGAATCAGGTCACAAAAGGTGATTTTGAAGTGATAGGTATCGATGCCCTTGATCTGAAGAAGAAGAAAATTTATTTTACTTCAACAGAGGGTTCTTCAACTGAAAGGCATTTGTATGTGGCCAAGTTTGATGGCTCATCGAAAAAGCGTTTGACCCCGGAGCCTGGCCAACACTCAGTTTCAGTCAGTCCTGATGGCAAGTATTATTTGGATAGCTACTCAAACGTTAGTACACCCCGACAGGTTGAAATGTGGACAACTAAGGGGAAGATGATTGAGAAAATGGTTGACAATCAATCGGTTTTAGAGTTTATTGAAAAAACAGCCTATGCGGCAAAAGAATTATTCAGTTTTACTGCATCAGATGGTCAGAAACTGGATGGATATTACATAAAACCAATTGATTTTGATCCGGGTAAATCATACCCTATGGTATTAAGTGTTTATGGTGGTCCTGGTTCTCAGGGTGTATATAATTCGTGGGAAGGAAATCCTTTTTCACAGTATCTTGCTCACCAGGGTTATGTCGTTGCCAATGTAAATAATCGTGGAAATGGCGGATATGGGGATGCTTTTGAGAAAATTGTGTATGAGCAGCTAGGAAAATACGAAAGTCAGGATTTTGTTGAAACAGCTCAATATCTTGCATCTACTTTTTCGTGGATTGATGGAGAGCGTCTTGCCATTTACGGACACAGTTATGGAGGGTACACCTCTGCTTTCACTATGCTTACACATCCGGGAGTTTTTAAGGCCGCGATCGTTGCAGCTCCTGTAACCGACCATCTTCTGTATGATTGCATCCTGACTGAAAGATCGATGGGGCTGATAGAGAATAATGCTGAAGGTTACAAGCAAAGTTCTGTGATTACTCATGCTGGTAATCTTGAGGGAGAGCTATTACTGGCGCATTCACTGATGGATGAAAATGTTCATCCTCAGAATACTTTCCAGCTGGTAAATGCTTTTAATATGGCGGGTAAAGATTTTGTGCTGAAGATTTATCCCCCGGGGGCTCATGGTATTGCTACAGATCTGACAACTTATATGCTGTTGAATGGGCAGTATTTTAAGTTTCTGGAGAGGGTTTTGAAGTAAAAAAAAGAAGTTATCAGTCTTCAGTTATCAGTCTTCAGAAAGAAAAAAAAGAAGTTTTCAGTCTTCAGCAAGACAAAAAAAGTCTTTAGTTAGAGAGAAAAAAGATTTCAGTTTTTTTAGTTGTTTGGGATTGTTGATGGGTGGGATTTGATTTTTTTTACTTTGATTTTTAGGGAGAAGGCCTTTTTTGTACCGTAAATTCTTACTGGAATATTTTGTTGCTGGAGTTGCCTGGCTTGTGTTTTTAATTCATCAGTGGGTAGAATTAAAGGATTTGTGAAGGTGTTGTTTGTGATTTGTATTTCTCCTTCTGGTGTGCTGATCAGTTTACCTGCTGCCAGAGCTTTTTCGGCTATATCGGGTGTTCCTGCCGGAGGATCGGGCAAGTAAATGAGAGTAAAATATGACCCTTGCCAGGCAATTTCAGATCCGGGAGGGGCGGGTGGTTCTTCAAATTGAACCTGGCCCCTGTGGTACTGTTTGTTGGGCCGATAATGTTGATTAAGTAAATATATTCGTCTGTAGTTACTGAATAAGGAAGTCTCCATCATATGGGTTTGTGCAATTTTGCAATTCAGGGCCCATGCTGTCCACCATTCAAGCCCGTGACGTGCAAGAACTAAATCATCATCATTTATTTGGAGAACCTGATCCATTTCATGCAATTCTGATAATGCATCCGGATGTATGCTGGAAGGTCGGTTGCCAGTAGTGGCTGCAAATATTGATAAGGCTAATGTTATAATCAGAAAACTACTCAGCCATTGCTGTGATTTGTTTGAAAGGACTGGCAATAAAACAGCCCAACTAAGTATCAGCGGGATATGGGCCATCATTACCAATCGTAAAGCCCATTCAGTTCCGATCAGGGGTGTAGAGAAAATCAGAGCGGTGATACTACTGGCCATGGCTAGTCTGAACTTATTATTATCCAGCACATTTTTATAATATGAGCTGATAATCACAGTTACTATTGCAAAAGTGTGGGTGATAATAAGCATTAGAGTTAAAGCTGGCGTGAGAACCTTTTGCCCCTTGAGCAGATAGAATAGTAAGGGTTGGTCGAAAAGACTGATTGGTGAAAACAGAAGTTCGCTTATTCTTTCAAACCGCCCGGGTATCAGCCAATAGATTAATACTGCTATGAATCCAAGGCCAAAAAAGCCAATAATAAGTTGTTTCCAGTTTTTACTTAGCAGGAATAATATAAGAGCAAATATGAGAACCAAAAGAATGGAGCCAAAATGAGTTAGCAAACATAAAGTAAGAGAAAGGACAGTAAAGGAAACAGACTTGAGTTTTTTGTTCGAATCCCATGTGGCTATTGATAAAAGAAACAATATGACCATTAGCAGCCCGATTGCGTTTTTATGCATCTCGCCGGTGAGAAGGAAAATTGAAGGGAAGTACAAAATACTGAAAGCTATCAATAGTACAGGAGCCAGCGACAGTCGTTTGTTCCAAAAATGCTTAACTAAATAAAATGCTGGAACAGCTGTCAGGGGAGGCAGAATGCTGTCAATAATTTTAGATGCTACTATAATACCTGAATGTCGGGTAGAATTAAACAGGTCAATAAACCAGGCTAATCCTGCTTCAAACCAAAAAACCAGCGGAAGGTCTTCAATAGCCAGATGACCTGATTCCAATAAGCTTCTGACTTGAACTGGATAGTAGCCACCATTGACTCCCGGGAGCAATGGTGAGCTAAAATTCAGCTTCAGTCTGATCAGAGATGCTGACAGGATTATTCCGAACAGAACCAAGTATTGAAAATGTCGGCTTTGTATTTTGTATTTCACAAGCATCAGCAAGTCAAATCCTTTTATTACCTTTGGTTGAGTCCAATGTAATGAATATGAAAAAAATATCTGCAAAAATTGCCCTAATTCTTTTCGTGGCAGGATTACTGGCTATCGGTCTGCAAGCTTGTGATGATTCCTATGCTGACTGCGGAGATTATGGTAATTACGGTGATCCCTATGGTGGCGGTCAGCTCCCCTGATTATCAGTTGTTATTCCTCAGTTACCAGAATTTTTGTGATTTTATCACCCTCCCGGATTTGATCAATAAAGTCAAGCCCTTCAGTTACTTTTCCAAAACATGTGTGATTCCGATCAAGATGGGCTGTATTGTTTCTCGAGTGACATATAAAGAATTGTGAACCACCTGTATTTCTACCTGCATGAGCCATGGACAGAACTCCACGATCATGATACTGGTTATCGCCGTCTAACTCACAATCGATCGAGTATCCTGGTCCACCTGCTCCGGTTCCGTCAGGACAACCACCCTGAACAACAAAATCGGGGATCACCCGGTGAAAATTAAGGCCATCATAATAACCATCTTTTGACAGTTTAATGAAATTATCAACTGTTTTTGGGGCATCCTTATCGTAGAATTCAACTTTCATGATCCCTTTTTCGGTATGGATTTCTGCTTTTTTCATTTTGAATAATTTATCCTGCAAAGATATGAGTTATTCAAAACGCACCAAATAGCATTCTGAGCCATTATGAATCATTGAAAATCCCTATTCGGCATGTTAACTCCATGAAAAGGGCCGGGTCAAAATATTCACTGCTGCATTTATGCAAAAGTTTATATATTTAACTACTTAAATATGAGTTATTTCCTTAACAGTATAGTTATATGATTAACAAAATAGCAACATTAGGTGGATATATCCATGAATATCAAAAAAGTGTAGCTAATCCCCAGGATTTCTGGAGTCAGATTGCTGAGTCATTTTATTGGAGAAAAAAGTGGGATCGGGTATTGGAATGGGATTTCAAGGAGCCTGAGATCAAGTGGTTTATAAATGGCAAGCTCAATATTACAGAGAATATATTTGAGCGACATCAATTTACCAGAGGGGATCAGCCGGCAATCATATGGGAGCCAAATAATCCCAAGGATGATAATCGGACTTTAACATATTTCGAATTATTTACTGAAGTCAAGAAGTTTGCAAATGTTCTGCTTGGCCTGGGAATAAAAAAGGGTGATCGCATCGCCATATATATGCCGATGGTTCCTGAATTGGCTATTTCAATGTTGGCTTGTGCTCGTATCGGAGCTATTCATTCAGTTGTATTTGCTGGTTTTTCAGCCAATTCTTTAGCAGATCGTATCAATGATGCTGAGGCTAAATTGGTGCTTACTTCAGATGGAGGATTTCGTGGGAGTAAGATTACTCCAATAAAGGAAATTGTTGACGAAGCTCTTGAGTCATGCACGACAGTGGAGTCTGTTGTGATGGTTCAAAGAACTCATACGAAAGTTAATGTAAAGGATGGCCGTGATTTCTGGTGGCATGATCTGATGAATTACGCATCAGACAATAATAAAGCTGAGGAGATGGATGCTGAAGATATGTTATTCATTTTGTATACTTCAGGATCAACTGATAAGCCTAAGGGTATTGTGCATACCATAGGAGGTTATATGGTTTACAGTGCGTATAGTTTTAAGAATGTGTTTCAGTATAGCGATGGAGACATTTATTTTTGCTCAGCTGATATTGGTTGGATTACGGGTCATTCATACATTGTTTACGGGCCATTATTATGTGGGGCTACCTCGTTGATGTTTGAAGGAATACCGACATATCCAGATGCAGGCAGATACTGGGATATCGTTGATAAATACAAGGTTAATCAATTTTATACGGCACCAACAGCAATACGATCATTAATTGCGCTGGGACAGGAATTTGTTGAAAACAGAAAAATGGATTCACTTAAAGTTCTGGGTACTGTTGGGGAGCCAATAAATGAGGAAGCCTGGCACTGGTATCATGATCATGTTGGTGGGAATAAATGCCCGATCGTCGACACCTGGTGGCAGACAGAAACAGGAGGGATTGCTATCAGTCCTCTGGCTGGTATTATTCCCACAAAACCATCTTTTGCAACTTTGCCTTTGCCAGGAATTCAGCCAATTATTGTAGATGCTGAGGGTAAAGAATTGCCGGGGAAAAGTGTTGAGGGAAATCTATGTATCAAATATCCATGGCCTGGTATTCTCAGAACCGTGTATAAGGATCATGCGAGATTTAAAAAGACTTATTTTTCAAGTTATGAAGGCTTGTATTTTACAGGTGATGGTGTAAAACGTGACGAGGATGGCTATTACCGAATATTGGGTAGGGTTGACGATGTTATAAATGTATCTGGTCATAGAATGGGAACGGCTGAGGTGGAGAATGCGATAAATGAGCACCCTCTGGTTAATGAATCTGCAGTTGTAGGATATCCTCATCCTATCAAAGGTCAGGGGATATATGCTTATGTTGTGTGTGGTGAACTTTCCGCCGGTGGTGAGCCAGGAATAACAGATAGTATCAAGAAGGGAGTAACAAAAATTATTGGCCCGATAGCCAAGCCTGATAAGATCTTACTAGTCGATAGTCTTCCTAAAACCCGATCGGGTAAAATTATGCGGCGTATTTTACGGAAAATTGCAGAAGGGGATTATGATAATTTTGGTGATATATCCACCTTGCTGGATACTTCTGTTGTAGAGCAGATTGTTGAACGGGCCCAAAACAAGGCACAAAATTAATGGATAGACCATAAGGAGTTTATTTTGTGAAAATTAAACTTTTAATAAAGTTAATGCCGATCTTTACTTTGAGTTTTACAGAGATAAAAGTCAAAGCAACAAGGTAAGATCATAGGTAGGATATCTCTGTGGATTCATTATTCAATGAATTTTAGAACATCAGATAATGAATAGAAAAATTTTCACAGTTGTCCTGTCAATTTTCATCGGCATTAATGTTTTTGGACAAGCCAATATCAAGGCAGATAAACTTAAAAGTCACGTTTACTTCCTTGCCAGCGATTCGCTCGAGGGTAGAGGACTATCTACAAAATCCGGACACAAAGCAGCAAATTATGTTGCTGATCACTTCAGACAAATAGGTCTTCAAGCTATTGGAGACAGTTACTTCCACCCCTTCTTTGCCCGGATTGGACAGACCATGTTAGAAGGCAAAAATGTTGTTGGATTGATTGAAGGATCTGATCCTGAACTCAAAAGCGAGTACATTGTCTTAGGAGCCCATTTTGATCATATCTCATACAAAATAGTTAATGGGGAAAAGGTAGTTTACAATGGGGCCGATGATAATGCGTCTGGAACTGCAGCGGTAATAGAACTTGGCAGGGCACTTATGCGGCAGAAAGACAAACTGAAAAGGTCTGTTGTACTGGTGGGCTTTGATGCTGAGGAGAGTGGTCTGATTGGATCACGTAGTTTTGTGAGGAACAATACTGTTCCGATGGATCAGGTGAAAGTAATGATGAGTATAGATATGATTGGAAGGTATGCCGAAAGCAATTATCTGGTTATGGGAGCTATGGAGAGTCTGAAGCAGGGACAAGAAAAGCTCTTTAAAGTTACTGACAATTATGACATCAAGATTAAGGGGATCAATAATGAGATATCGAACAGAACTGATTCAAAATCTTTTGGTGATGCAGGTATTCCATCCATTTATGTTTCCTCAGGGATCGTAGGACCCTACCATAAGCCCGAAGATGATCCTGAAACAATCGATTACGCAGGAATGGAATTAATCTCCAATCTACTGCTTGATCTTACTTTGGAACTTGCCGGGGACGAAGAGCTGATTCCGAACAAGAAAACGACAGCCGGGGCTGAGAGTAAGGGTTTGCCATTTTTCAGATTGGGAGTAAAAGGTAATATTGGAGGAAGTTCGCATATTTATCCCAATGAGTTTTACAAAGGCAAGAGTCGTTTTAGTTCAGAGCTGGGCCTGATGTCTCAATTTCGAATATCTAAAAACTTCTCCCTTCAGCCAGAGCTTTTGTATTCCACTATGGCCGCCAAAAGTAAATCTGGCAATTTCAGAACTCACAGTATTACAATGCCAATGAGCCTGGTGATTGCATCCAACATTGATCGTAATGTGAGCCAGCGCTTCTACGCTACAATTGGTGCTTATTACAGTTATCACTTCGCTGGTAGAATGGCTAAAAAGCCAATGGATTTTGCAAATAGTTATGCTAGAAATGAAACCGGATTAGTGTATGGTTTTGGATTTGAGGTAATGTCGGTTTTTGTTAGTGTTAGCTTTAAGCATGGATTTACAAATCTCTTAAGTGATGAAACTAAGGGTGTGATTCGTTCGCGGGGCACTTATCTAACAGTTGGCTATGTTTTTTAAGCAATTGGGGATGCAGCTATAAGGAAGATATTTCAAGTATAAAAGTGCTTCTGCCATGAGTTCCAATAACCAATTTATCATCTCTGGGGTGGACTACGAGATCATATACGGCTGTTGTTGGCAGGTTATTACATAATGAATGCCAGGATTTTCCCAGGTTTTGACTTAGATAAACTCCCAGATCAGTACCCAGAAATAGCTGTTCCGGATTTCCAGGATCTTCCCTGATAACGTTCACCATTTCATCCGGCAGGTTTGATTTGATTGACTTCCAGTTTTGGCCAAAATCTTCGGACATATAGACATATGTTGTGAAATCGTCTTCACGGTAACCTGTAAAAGTGGCGTATACCCGGTTTAGTTTGTGCTGAGATGCGATTATCCGGCTACACCATTTATCCGGGAGGCCTTTATTAATCTTATTCCAGCTTTTCCCATCATCACGGGTAACATGGATATTTCCATCATCTGTCCCTGCATAGATCAGGCCTTGATGCAGGATAGATTCAGACAGGCTGGTAATGGTACCAAATGGCACGTTGCCTTGCTTTTCCGGGCCAGGATTTGTACTCAGATCGGGACTGATAACTGTCCAGTTGTCACCTCGATTTGTTGATTTAAATAAGTAATTAGCACCGTAATACAGGGTGTTAGAGTCATATGCAGATATAAAAAACGGAGTCATCCAATTAGTTTTGAGCTTTTCCCCATTTGGTCCTTTTCGGGGTTTGATCCATTTTATTTCCTGTTTTTTCATGTTTTTCCTAACCAGATCACCGAATTGATGTTCATAATAGATGGTATTTGAATCTGCAGGATCTACATAGGTGAAATAGGAGTCACCGCCTCCCCAGGGGTCAACATAGATCTGGGTCCAGGGATCAGATACATTGTCTTTCATGACAAAATCTGATGGTCCGAATAATGCAGCATCATCCTGAGTGCCAATATATATATTGAATGGGTCGGCCATATCGACAGTTACAGCGTAGCATTCAGCTATTGGAATGTTATTGTAGTGCATCCAGGTGTCACCACGGTCCCATGAAATGTGAATTCCACCATCATTTCCGAGCAAAATGCGGTTTGGATTCAGCGGATCAATCCACATTTCATGGTGATCAAGGTGTAAAACAGAAGATTGATGGGCTTGAATATGAACCAGGGTGCCAAGAATCTCATAGTAATTATTTCCGCCGTCATCAGATCTTAATAGTTTATTACCAAGAATATAGATTTGGTTTTCATTATCGGGGGATACACGAACCAGACAAAAATCGTATCCAATTGCGGTAGGAATTCTGTCGTCGTTCATTTTGGTCCAGCTCTTACCATGGTCGATTGACTGGTATAACTCTCCCCCCACTACTCCCTTTTTCTTTGGTGTTCGATTATCAATTAAAGCATATATTTTGCTGGGATTGGATGGTGCTATAGCCAGGCCCATCCGACCAATATGCTCACCAGAGGGTAATCCATTGGTAATTTTCTCCCAGTTTTCTCCTCCATCTGTACTTTTATATAATGCACTTTCGGGCCCGCTTTGGCTATGTCCCCATGCTTTTCTATTTCGCTCCCACATAATTGCAAAAAGAGTCAGATTGTCATCAGGATGCATGAACACATCAACACAGCCCGTACGCTCAGAAGTGTAAAGGATTTTCTCCCAGTTTTCTCCTCCGTCTGTTGTTTTATACAATCCTCTTTCATCATTGTATGTGTAGAGATGACCCATAGCCGCTACATAAACAATATCAGGGTTTTGAGGATCTATCAGCACCCTCCCAATATGGTGTGATTCGGGCAGACCCATATAATCCCAGGATTCACCGGCATTTAGGGATTTGAAGACTCCCGTTCCGGCATATGATGATCGGGCCATAAGGATTTCTCCAGTACCAACCCAAATAATTTCGGGATCAGATTGAGCTACTGCAAGGGCCCCAATTGTAAATGTGGATTCATCCTCAAATATGGGTTTCCAGGTAGTACCATTATTCACAGTTTTCCACACGTTTCCTGAGCCTACACCTACATAAATTGTTGATGGATCATTTGCCGGACAAGCAATACTCTCGATTCTGCCTCCTTGTTTCATCGGGCCGCTTGCCTGCCATTCAAGATGCTTAAATGGAGATTCCTTCTCCATTTTCTGATGCAGGTTCCAGGAAGCCAATCGTTCTGAGGCAGAAGTCTGGGCACATACAATGGCAGGGAAGGACAATAGAAATATAAAAATAATGGCGACAGAGGAAAGGCGATTAATCATCGTTATAGGTTTTGAAGTACTAAGGTACGACTTAAAGATTAAAGGGTCCGGGGTCCGAAGTCCGGGGTCCGGGGTCAAAAGATAAAAGTCCGGGGTCCAAAGTCAAAAGTTTGGGGTGAAATTACTTAGTGGGGGGATCTATAAAAAATAAGCCCCCGGAAGAACCTTGGTCCTTACCGGGGTGAGCATATGGTATAATTGATTATTAATCAATCTTCTGTTGCGATATCTTCTGTGCTTTCAGCCTTTACAGAAGAGACACAAAAGCCGTGCCAAACTACCTCCAACTTTCCTTAAGGTTTCTAACAGCGATGAACATTTTTTCAATAGTAGATCCATCCAGTATCCAATCTTTATATGCATACAGGCTTAGCTGGGAGAAGCCTTTGAATGATTCCATCTGTTCAGTGACTAATTCGTTTATGGAGATGGTGAATCCATCTGATAAGTCGAGAGCAGACATTGCGGCATTCTGTGAATCCAGGCCCGAAAAAAGTCGGTGAACCATTTGCGGATTATTGGAAGTGATTTTTGTTTTTTTATCAAAGGGGATTGATCCGGTTTTTATAGACTTATAGCCGCTTCTGAAACTAAGGCGATCGAGCCAGTCTTTTTTAACTACACTAAGTTTACTTTGACAGGGCTCAGAACCCGCTGAAAAAACACCACTATAAACAGAGTAAAGGCTTCCTGATTTTAGATCGGAGTAGGCAATAAAAAATAGATCTCCATCATCAATCTCAGGAATAACAACCGTTATCCGGTATTCTTCTTCCTGGTCGGATGAGGTTGTTGGATAAGGATCCTTTTTAACTTTAATTTTTCTTCCTGATTCTGTGGCAAATAGTTTTAGTTGCTCGATGAACGAATTCTGGTCAGACATGCTTGAGTTTGTTATTGGTTTTCACTAGCAAGGTATAGCATGTATTGTACAAATAACATGATAAAAATCAAGACATTCAATGCTTTTTTACTTGCGTGAATGTTTCGGTGACATAATAAAAACCAATTCTCCTCCTTGTGCTAATTCGTTATGGTTCAGCTTATTGTTTTTTATTTCTTTATTGTTAAACAGGAGTTTTTTTACATAGACATTCTTGTCGCTTTGATTCTTTGTTTTGATTATTAGTGACTTGCCATTCTCCATTTTAATAGTAGCAGCGATAACAGATGGGCTTCCAACAGCATATTCCAGAGATCCCGGACAAACCGGGTAGAATCCCAAAGCACTGAAAATATACCATGCTGACATTTGTCCGCAATCATCGTTGCCACATAGTCCATCCGGAGCATCTGCATACATTGTTTTGCATATCATCCTAACCCTTTCCTGGGTTTTCCAGGCCTTATCTGTCCAATTATATAAGTAGGGAATATGATGTCCGGGTTCATTACCATGAACATAATTACCAATGATTCCATCACGAGTGATATCTTCTGTGGCCTCAATATATTTATCATCAAGCCTCATAGTGAATAGAGAGTCCAGCATTTGCACAAATCGTGATTGCCCGCCCATCAATTCAATAAGTTTGGCTGGTTGATGAGGAACGTAAAGCCCATAATTCCATGCATTTCCTTCGATATAACCTTGTCCATGAGTATCCATGGGATCAAAGCTCTTTTTGAAATTTCCATTTGCCAGTTTAGGGCGCATAAATCCGGATTTGGAATCAAAGAGTTCTAAGAAGGATTCAGATCTTTTCAAAAACTCATTTGTAAGTTTGGAATTCCCAGTGCGCTGTGCAATTTGAGCTATTGCCCAGTCGTCATATGCATATTCAAGCGTTTTGCTTACCGATGAGCTATTTTTATCTTCCGGGACATAACCATAATCCATATAATAACCGAGACCGTCATAGGGGGCATATGAAGCTGTATTTACACAAGCTTCCAGGGCAGATTCCATGTTTTTAGTATAGACTCCCTTTACAATAGCATCTGCTATAACCGACACGCTATGATACCCTATCATACACCAGTTCTCATTAGCATAATGAGACCAAACTGGTAGCATAGGGTGTACACTTTGATCGTAATGCGCCAGCATTGATTCCACCATATCGCTATTTCGTTTTGTTTGAATCAGATTAAATAAGGGGTGCAGAGCACGATATGTATCCCACAGGGAGAAAATAGTATAGTTAGTAAAATCTTTTGCCACATGAGTGTTCTGATCCAATCCGCGATATTGCCGGTCAGTATCCATATAAATGATTGGGCTCAAAAAACTGTGATACATAGCTGTATAGAAGATTTTTTTATCGTCGGGGGATATAGTTTCAACTTTTATCCGTTCAAGTTCCCGATTCCAGAAGGCTTGGCCCTCCTTTTTTGTTTGTTCGAAATTCCAATGAGGAATTTCATCAAAAAGGTTCTGCAAGGCACCCTCTGTACTCACAGAAGAGAGAGCGAATTTAATTTTAATCTTTTCCTGATCCTGTGTTTTGAAACCGAACCAGGCCACAATATCCTGTCCGGCCATCTCGGGAAAATTTTCCGATTCATTAAATTTCCGATAGAATCCTTTATAAGGACCCTGGTCTTTTTTATGATGTCCATATTTTTCTATCCTTTTATTAAATGTCATCGCAAAATACACAGTCCGGGTTCGCGCCCATCCATTTGTTTGTCTGTATCCGGTAATCAGGGTGTCATTCTCAACTCGCAGGAAGGTCCATACATTTTTCTCAGTATGATTATAAATCCCGGATGACAGGTCGAGGATAATATTTGCTGAATCAGTTTGCGGGAAGGTATATTGATGAAAGCCTACTCTGCTTGAGGTGGTTAATTCTGCAAGTATATTATAGTCAGTTAAATTCACTCTGTAATATGCTGGCTCGGCTTTTTCGTGAGAATGTGAATAATTTGAACGATAACCTCCTGCCGGATGATTCGCTGTGCCTGGGTTAAGTTGTAATTTACCTTCTGTAGGCATAATCAGGAAATCACCCAGATCAGAATGACCGGTACCACTGAAATGGGTGTGTGCAAAACCCACAATAGTCGGGTCGTCATACTGGTAACCTGCGCAATAGGCATAAACATTTTTATTGTAGCTTTTCCCGAGATCATATTGAACAGAATCTGTTTCCGGGCTTAATTGCACCATTCCAAAAGGTACAGTTGCTCCAGGGTAGGTGTGTCCCATTCGTTGGGTTCCCACCATTGGATTTACGTATTGTATCAGGTTTTCCTGAGCATTGAGATTAAATGCTATGATGCAAACCGACAGTAAAATTCTAGTTCTCATGATATGTTTATTGGATCGATAAAGGTATTGAAATTTGAAAACCGTAAATTGGATGGCGATATATCATACAACACATCATGGGAAAAAAGAAATACAGCAAGGATCTAACAAAGGGGCGTATAGCTCCTTTACTGGCCAAATTAACCTGGCCTATGATTTTTGGTATGGCTGGGATGGTCATTTTTAACATGGTAGATACTTTTTGGGTTGGACGTCTTGGAGTTTCTGAGCTGGCAGCAATAGGGTTTACTTTTCCTGTTATCATGATGATCAGTAGTATTGCCATGGGATTGGGTATTGGAACCGGCTCATTAATATCCAGAATGATAGTTAAGGAGCCCAAACAGCTTATTCAGCAATACGGTGTAGATGCAATCAATTTGTCGGTGCTGATTATTATTGTATTTGTAACTATAGGTCAATTAACCTTAGATCCTCTTTTCAGGGCCTTAGGAGCATCGGAGACACTTTTGCCATTAATCAAGCAGTATATGGTGACCTGGTACTGGGGTATGATATTTTTAGTGGTGCCTATGGTTGGAAATAATATTATCAGAGCTACGGGTGACACTTTCAGGCCGGGCATGATTATGGTAGCAGCCTCAATACTAAATATTGTTCTGGATCCCTTTCTTATTTTTGGATGGGGACCTTTCCCGGAGATGGGACTCAAAGGAGCTGCCCTGGCAACTGTAATAGCAAGGGCCTTCGGTATGATGATCACAGTATGGATCCTGGTTTTTAATGAAAGGCTTCTCCGGTTTTACATTCCCAGGTTTAGTAAAATGTTAGGCACGTGGAGAAAGATTTTATATGTTTCGGGACCTGCTGCTTTGGGAATGATGGTAACACCTCTGTCAATGGCAATAATAACACGATTGATATCCACTTTTGGTAAAGAGGCTGTTGCTGGATTAGGTGTGGCCACAAGACTAGAATCTCTCGGAATGTTGATTATTCATGCTCTGGCCTCGGTTATGACTATTTATGGAGGACAAAACTGGGGAGCTGGTGAAAAGGGGCGTTTGCGGTCGGGTATTAAAATTAGCTCTATATTTTCCCTGATGTGGGGTCTGTTCCTTTTTGTTGCAGGACTGATTTTTGCTGAACCTATTGCAAGAATTTTCTCAGATGATCCATTAGTAATTGCAGTGACTGCAAATTATATGAAAATTGTTTCACTGAGTTACTGCTTTCTGGGTATCATGATGATTTGTCTTTCCATGATGAATGGAATCAATAAACCCATGTATGCAATGCTTGTCACATCAACCAGAATGTTTGTTTTGTATGTTCCTTTTGCATTTTTACTCAGTAGTTTAATGGGTCTTAATGGTATTTTCTGGGCAGCTTTTGGAGCTAATATTCTGGCCGGTCTGACTGGTTTGGGTTTCCTTTGGAAGAAATTGAAAGACTGATACAAAAATATTAAATATAGACGGATGAAAAGTATATTGACTTTCCCAATTGCGCTTATTGTGGCCATAGTACTAATCTCTTGTCAGCCACGGACGATTAAAATATTTGTATCTCCGGATGGTAATAGATTGAATACCGGTACAATAAAGTTACCGGTACAAACTATTCCCCAGGCTCAACAGTTAATTCGCGAGAAAAAGGCTGAATTTCCTGGTTTAGACATTGAGGTTATCTTTCGTGAGGGTGTATATAATCTTCAGGAAACCCTTGTAATCCATGCAGACGAAGGAGGAGGTGATGATTTTTCTCTGACCTTTAAGGCATATGGTGATGAATCTGTTGTCTTTTCAGGTGGTCAGGCTGTACATGACTGGGAGTTTGAGAATGGTTTGTGGATGGCACAAATAGATGATGTTCCCGATGTTCAGCAATTGTATGTTAGCAATCTGAGGGCAACACGAGCCCGAACTCCTAATTTGGGAGATGATCCTCAACGATGGTATCTTGATTCTGTGCATACTGTGAGGAGTCGTGATCAAGACGGATTTTTACAGGTGGATTTATGGGTCAGAGATCAGCAATTTTTGCAGAGATTTGAAGAGCTGAGTGATTTTGAGATTATTATTTTCAAGGACTGGGCAACCTTCAGAAAGCAAGTTGCAGCTTGTAATACTCAAAACGGCAGGATGATTCTTTCTCCTCCCTTCGCAATCTTTGATGGTAATTACAATGGCATCATGGCTCCATACGTAAATCGGTTTACCTGCTATCTTGAAGGACACTATGATTTTATTGATCTCCCTGGAGAATGGGCTTTCAATAAAAAAGCAGGGACATTATATTACAAACCTTTCCCTGGTCAGGAGCCAGAAAATACAGAAGTAATTATCCCACTAAAAGATCAGTTACTACAGCTGTCTGGCAACAAGGATGAAAAAGTCAAAAATGTGCATTTTCAAGGAATTTCATTTAAACATGCCTCATATTTATTGCCTGATTATGGTCATGATGGCCGTCAGGCTTGTTTTTTCTATAGTAAGGGAACAGGACTTACCAATCAGGAGGCTCTTATTGAGGAAGCGATTTTGCTTGAATGGGCTTCTGATTGTAGTTTCATTGATTGTAAGGTTTCACATACCGGTGCTAATGGACTATTTGTAACAACTGGTTCAAAAGATATTAAAATTGATGCTATGGCCCTCGAGGATATCGGAGGTAATTCTGTTATGATAGGTAATTCCTACGATCCGGGAAATGAAGATCCTGCTTTGGTTCAGAGAGTAAGTTTTTCAAATGGCAAGGTTAATCACGGAGGACGACATTACCAATCAGCAGTCGGGATATGGTTAGGATTTGGCACAGATATGATAATCAGCAATAATGAAGTTTTTGACCAGCCTTACACCGGGATTTCTGTTGGATGGCAATGGAATCCGGTACCCAGCTCATCGCGAGACAATACGATTTCGGATAATCACATCTATGAGGTGATGAAAATGCTGGGAGATGGAGGGGGTATATACACGCTTGGTAACCAACCGGGATCTGTAATCCGAGGCAATCGAATTCATGATATACTTAGAAGTGAACTGAATCATGCTTCTCCCAATAACGGGATGTTTATTGATGAGGGAAGCAAGGGATATTTAGTAGAGGATAATCTGATATACAGGGTATCTCATACTTGCATAAGGGGACACAGGGCTTCTGGTGTTCAGCTTTCAAATAATACTTTTGTTGTTGATGAAATGGCTGCCATTAGCCATACTCCTCCTTATGGAAATATGATCTTTGCCAACCAGGATTCTACAATCGTATGGCCAAATCCAGGATGGCCGGTTGAATGGGGCTATCCAGATTCCATTACTGCTTTCACGATGAACAACAATAGGTTTATCCGCTACAGTGAATGGGAAAGCGAATTAAAAACTGAATGATCGTATCAGAATATTGAATTATCAGTTAAATAGTTTTGAAAGAATGGCTTCCCTGAAGTCCTCATCTATTAACCGCTTTACAGGTCCATTTGTAATTGTACCGGCATTAATGCAATAAATAAGATATGCGTTTTGCTCAGGATAGTACCAGGCTTCACTTGTAAACCCCGAAGAACGACCGCCATGTCCGATTGCAGTTCCATATATATCATGCTGCCTGAACTCCAGCCCCAAGCCGTATTTGATGTTAGAGAGGTTTTCTGGTTCTTTTGTATAATCTTTCATCAAATCCAGGCTTGATTCTGAAATTAATTCTGCTTCCATCAATGCTTTCAGAAACATATATAAATCAACAACATTACTTACTACTCCGTGGGATCCTGTTTGCCCACTGGCCATGCTAATCGAAAGATCAGTTGCATTTTCCAACTTGCCATCACTCATCCGGTCATAATACCCATTGGCCATACTATTCGAATGCAAGCTGAAATAGTCAGTTTCGTTTTTATAAAAGCTCCGGTTCAATCCAAGACGCCGTATGAGTCTGAATGAGTAGAAAGAAGCATGGCCCTTAGAATAGACCTGATCCATTATTAGAGTAAGGAGTTCGTAATTACTGGCAGAATATCCGTATTCAGTTCCTGGAGAAAACTTTGCTGCTTGTCCCATGAGGTATTTCTCCAGAATTATTTCACGGTTGAAATCCATGTTTTTATTGTTGAGCATTTCTAAGCTGAAATCTGAATTATCTGAATAATCCGGAATGCCAGATGTGTGACTCAGTAATTGTGCTATTGTGGCTGTTTTGGAATTTGGAATATTCATGACATAATCATCCGGCAGGAAATTCTGAATCTTAGATTCCAAGTTTAAAATCCCATCCTCTATCATTAACATGCAAGCTGCTGCGCAAAACAACTGGCTTATATCGCCAACAGGCATTATATGGCATGGTGCAAGAGGCTGGCCTGATTCCAGCTCGGCCAATCCAGCTGAAGAAACCCATATGTCTTCATCAGCTTTAGCTATTAGTACCGTCACTCCCGGAATACCTCTGGAGTGGAAGTCATTCAGAAGATTCTGATAGTCATCGTGTCTGGAGTGTTCAGTTGACAGGTCACGCCAAAAACAATCGGTGCTTGGAAAAATAATTACTTCTTTGGAACATGAGGTCAGAAATACCAGACTTGTAATGAGCGACAGCAAAAATCTCATAATGATCTTTTTTTAAGATTGTATTTTAATCCAAGGTTCAAAAATGTCATTGGTAGCACTTTTATGTCTTCGTTATATTTCAGCAAAGAAAGAATCTCGTAGCGGACAAATATGGAAAGTTGTTTTACTGTATAGTCAAGACCGACTTTCAGACTAAAGCCAGGTTTTATTTGGCCTAAATCCACTATTTCTGTGAAGCTACCCTCATTTAGTTCGAATAATCTTTTCGGACGAAAAAGATGAGCAAATCCAGCTCCTAATTCAAATATCGCAGAAAGGTCGAAAAGTGAGGGCGTTTGGTATCCGCTATGACTAAGAATCAAGTAGCCTGAACCTGCTGAAGCATTTTCGTAAATACTTAGATCAACTGTTTGATAGAACGGGCTCGAGCTTGATTGACTCCAGCTTCTCTGAAGTCCGAAATGAAAAGAGGAATGTACTGGAAATGCAAATAAACTCCTTCCGGGAAGATCTATTTTTTGCCTTCCTATTCCAATGTAGATGCTATATATACTGAGGTGATCTGTCCGGACCTGGCCTAAAGAGTAAGTATCACATAATATTACAATGATGAGACTGCTTAGCAATATCTTTTTCATGACTCTAAGGTACTACTATTCAGAGTGAAAGAATAAGCTCTTATGAACTTCCCGGAGGCAATTGTTTAGCCAAAGCCAACCTGTATCAAATTAGGAATTGGATCAGGTGTCGTTTTTCTTGTTAATAAAGACTAATCATCAAAATGATAAAGGAAGGTTATGAGTGCATCAAAAGCTGGCTTTTTTTCTCCCTTTATCTCCATGGATACCTTTAATTGTGCCTTTGCAATACCGCGTAAATTAATGATTGAATCAAGATAAACATGAATGCGGACCTCGTCATTCACTTTTACAGGCTGACCAAATTTCAGTTGATTAATACCATAATTAACCTGGAGTTTTACATTGGTTACTTCTGCCAGGCAATTCCAGTGGTAAGCAAGTAGTGAAACTGTAAGATATCCATGAGCAATAGTTGTTCCAAAAGGAGATTCTTTTTCGGCTCTTTTCTCATCAGTGTGAATCCACTGGTGATCCATGGTTGCATCAGCGAACAGATTAATCTGATCCTGGGTAATTTTTTGGTATTCAGTTACTCCAATCTTCTTTCCAAGAAAAGATTCAAATTCTGCATAGCTGCGTATCTTAATCTTACTCATGTCGCTAATTGTATTTGTCAGGGAGTAATTATAGTAAAAAATTGATGAAATTGGTGATTTAGCACAGCAGAATGTTACTGATTGAAGCATGTGATACGGTACAGACACACTTAAAGTTTTAGATTAAGTCAGGTTCATCTGATAATTTAATTAGATTATGTTAAATTACTATGGACTAATTATATAAATGGGGGCTGTGAGTTTAATAGTGGATGCTTACTATCTTATGAAGATGACGATCTGTTTTTGAATAAATGCTACTAGCTTAAATGCTTGTATTTTCAATATTCTATTGGTTACCTTAGAAATCTCTTTCCATTTTGTGAAATATGAACCGAGCATGACAAAAGGAAAAATATTTTAACACACACGCGGATGATTATTTTTGTTGTGCGAGCTCAATCCGATAAATAAAATTAATTATAAACGGATGAAATATCAGAAGAATACAGAAATAAAACTCAGGCCCTTACTTTTTGCCAGAAAATTGATTTTTATTGGTTTGTTTATGACTGTATGCATATCTATCATCGGGCACTTTTATTTTAGTGCTCAAAAGCAAGCAGTTCGTTCAAGCAAGGAAATGGACTTACAGGCTGTTGCTAAATTGAAGGTCAAAGAAATAAGCAATTGGGATTATGAGCGACAAGCGGATATCAAATCAATTACGCAAAGTCCGTTTTTTCTGACAGCATTCGGGGATTTTTTAAAAGCAGGAGACAGAAGTATAGCTGAGGTAATTGTAAAGAGAATGGACATTCTGAAGGAACAATATCATTATCAAAATGTCTTCATCGGTGATTCTGAAGGGAGGATAGTCCTATCGACTGAGCCTGAATTGAAAGATTTTGATAATGAAACGGTAAATATTGTCAAGGAAACTATAGGAGGTGATCATTCAATTGTTCAAAAGAAATTGTACAGATGTGATAACCACGATAACATGCATCTGGACTATTCTATGTCATTTAGTGTTCAAAATCAGGTTTTTGTACTTGTTTTCCGGGTTGATCCGAATGAAATCTTTTTTCCAATGATTCAACTATGGCCAAGTTCCAGTGAAAGTGCTGAATCCCTTATTGTACGTAGGGAAGGTGAAAATGCTTTGTTTTTAAATGAATTGCGCCATCAGAAGGATACATCTTTCCTTAAAAAGATGTCTCTTGGCAATACTGAAATGGTTGCTGTTCAGGCGATTAAAGGATATAGAGGGATTTGTCAGGGTATAGATTCTCATGGAGAAAAGGTATTAGCTGACATTCGGGATATAAAGGGTACAAGATGGATACTAATCACAAAAATTGATGTCAGGGAAGCTTTTGCAGATTTAGTCATGAGGAATATCATCATTGGAGTATTGTTTTTTATTCTGATACTGGCATCTGTCTTTGGATTGTTCTGGTATTATAACAAAAAGCAAAGTAACTTGTACAGGAGTCTTTACGATAAGGAAAAGGAGCTTGCTGCCTCCAAAAAAGAATATAGTAGTTTATTTACCCAATCTAATGATGGGATTGCCTTACATGAAATGATTTTCAATGAGAAAGGTAAGGCAATTGATTACAGATTATTGCAGGTGAATCCCAAATTTGAAGAATATTCTGACATAAGATTTCAAGATGCGGTAAACAATCTCGCATCAGACTTGTATGGTAAACCGGCTTATATTGAAACATATTCAGAGGTGGTTTTATCAGGAAAACCTCATGTTTTTGAGACTTTTTTCGCCCCAATGAATAGGCATTTTTTCATATCTGTATTTAAGACGGGAGAGAATAAATTTGCTACTGCTTTTCAGGATATTACGAAAAGAAAAACTCTCATGACTGAATTGAAGATGGCAAGCAAAACAGCAGAGGATGCAAGTAATCTTAAATCCAGGATACTGGCTAATATGAGTCATGAAATACGTACTCCTCTGAACGGAATACTTGGATTTGCTGAATTGCTGAAAGAGGAGCTGGAAGGTCATAAATCAAAAGATATGGCATCCATAATTTACTCAAGTGGGAGCAGATTGTTGGAAACATTGAATGGAATTATTGATTTGTCTTTTGCAGAATCTAAAGTGGAGGGTACAAGTATTGTCAAAATTGACCTGAGAAAAGTGATCAGAGAGTCAGTGAATTTGTTTGAAGCAAATGCTCGTAAAAAGGGGCTCAGTATTTCCACAATTGATTACCAGGATCCTCAGTTTGCTTTTGCCAATGAAGAGTTGATTTCAAAAATTCTTAATAATCTGATTAATAATGCCATAAAATTCACCCAGGAGGGTGGCGTTGAAGTGAAATTATCAAGGGCTCTTCTGGAGGAAACTCCAATGATTTGTATTGATGTCCATGATACAGGGATTGGCATTAAGGAAGAAAACATGCAGATCATTTTTGATGAATTCCGGCAAGCCAGTGAAGGTAATACAAGAATTTATGATGGGGCTGGTTTGGGGCTTCACATATCCCGGCGTTTCGCCTCATTAATGGAAGGAACCGTATCTGTAAAGAGCAAATGGAATGAAGGCTCAGTATTTACTGTATGGCTGCCGGAATACAAATAGTCATATTGACACTTCGTAACACACAAAGATGACATGAGCAAATTCCTGAGCACAAGAATTCATGGTTTTATTATTATTGCAATAGTCAGTTCCGTTTTCCTCCAGGCTCAAGAGCCAGGCTTACCTGATGAGCTGTTTAGCAGACCTGAACGGACAAAGTATCAGGAAACCTCAGTTCATGCTGATATCATGGCTTTTGTGCAGAGTTTGGAAGAGAATAGTGATAAAGTACATGTTGAGATCATGGGAACAAGTTTTGAGGGGCGTGATCTTCCTTTGGTTATTATTTCTAATCCTAAAGTGACCAGCCCGGAGCAAGCTTTTACATCTGGCAAGCCTGTTTTTTATATACAAGGAAATATTCATGGGGGAGAAGTTGAAGGCAAGGAGGCCATTTTAAAACTGCTCCGTGAAATCGCTTTTGAGCAAAAGGGGTATTTACTTGACAATCAAATTCTTTTGTTCTGCCCTTTATTTAATCCCGACGGGAACGATGATTTAGGTCCTAACAATCGACCTAATCAGGATGGAAGTCCTTTTTTGGCTGGAAAGAGAACCAATGGCCAGGATTTTGATCTTAATCGTGATGGCCTGAAACTTGAGACTTTCGAAGGAAAAGCATTAGTTGAAAATGTGATGAATCGTTGGGATCCGTTGATGTTTGTTGATTTACATACCACAAACGGAACATGGCATGGTTACTCTATTACATATGCCCCGGGGATTCATACAGCAGGACATCCGGCTGTATCTACATATTTGAATGAAGAGTTGTTTCCGCGAATTACAAACAGGATCAGACAAAGATCGGGGCATGAGACCCATCAGTATGGAGGCTTCTATGAGTATCCTCCCCAATCATATTATGGAATGTATCCTGAGCCCAGGTTTCTGACCAATAGCTTTGCCCTTAAAAATAAACTGGCGATTCTTGTTGAGACCTTCTCTCATGATCATTTTGAGAAAAGGATTGATAGCAATATTGCCTTTCTAACTGCTTTACTTGAATACACAAATGATTATGGTTTTGAAATTCAGGAATTGGTTGATAATGCAAATCAGGAAGTTATTGATCAAATCATTGATAATGGTGGATCTTTTTCTCGGGGTGTGGAGTTTTCATATGAGGAACCTGGTTTAAGTACGGATTTGTATGTATATGAGGTGAAGAGTGGTAAAAGGAAAGGTAAGAAAATTTGGTATTCAGGTGTAAATCAGTACTTTGATATGTCTGCAGACAGGGAAGCTATAGTTCCCAGGGCCTATGTTTTTCCAGAGGAGCTATGGAAGGTGGCAGAGAAGCTTCGTGAGCATGGAGTATTAGTTACTCAGCTAAGTGATGCAAGCAGTTTTCAGGGTGAGAAATACACAGTAATGCAGCTAAATAAGCAAAACAGGTCGTATCAGGGTCATTATCCTGCCAGTCTTGAGGGGTATTTTGAGAATGCAAGTTTGGATATGCCTGCCGGATCTTATTTTGTTGATATGGCCCAGGCCTATGCCTTTCTCATTTTTTATATGCTTGAACCTGAGGCTGATGATGGCCTGGTTCATTGGAATTATTTCGATGATTATCTCGAGGACAGGGGAGTAGGTGCTAACAGGGTTGATTTTCCGGTTTTTAAAATCGGTGAGCTTGGATCCGGGATGAACGAGGAAATTATTTCAAGCATGGGAGTGAGCTATAATCCTGATCAAAAGGCTATTCTGATAAGGGACTTACCTGAAAGTGTCAATCAGGGAGTAATTGAGTTGGTTTCCTCTTCAGGTCAGATCATGATACGCAGAAAACTCGCCAAGGGTGAAACTCATCTTGAACTGAATGTTTCTTCTATAGCTCTGGGTCTTTATCTCATTCGCTTATCAGGAGATAATCTTATGCAGACTCAAAAAGTTCTGATCAGAAATCTAGAGTAAATTCCGTTCACTTTTTTGTCAAATCAGAGTTACGGTTTTTCTACTCCATTCAGCGTAGAGAAACGCACCTGCTATTTTGTTGTGTGGTACCGGTCTGGTCTTTATCTCATTCTTGCTTCAGGATAAGCTCCCAAAATTCAGGCAGATGATCAGTGTAAATACTTCTTGGGGAGCTATTATATTTCAGGCATAGTGATGCTGCTATTCCAACTGCTGCGCCCATTTGTCCGGTAGTACGCATGACTCTTGGACCACCCAGGCCAATGTGAGAGCAACTGAAACAGCGGCCCGCCATAAATAGGTTATTGATATCTTTTGAATATAAACTTCTGTATGGAATGTAGTATCTGCCGGCATGATAAAACATTGCATCTGTTAGGAAATCAGGTTTGTTATCATTTAAGAGGTTTTGAGGATAATGTACGTCTACCTCTCTGATTTCAACAACTACTGAATCGGAAAATTCCCGGTTCTCTCGTGCATCATTAAATGTATAAATATGGTCGCCCACGAGTCTTCGTGATTCCCGTTTTCCCAGTAGGTAGGACATCCATTCAAGTTTAAGGTTTTCATTTCCCTGTCTTTGTTTTTGGTTGTAAAAAGATCCATAAATAGCTTTGAACATATGATCCCGAATGGCTTCTCCATCGTCAACCTGATGTAAGTCGTATGAGATAAGTTCCCAATTCCAGGTACCTTTCTTTGCGGAATATCCATCAGCTACATCCATAGCCCAGGGTACCTCCGGGAAGTGTGATACTTGCTCCGATAATGCAGTTCTCCATAGTACTGATGCCCCCATGACTCCATTGTCTGCAAGATCAGGGCTCCATATTTCTCCAAACTCATCCCATGCTTCATTGTAGGTGTCAGCACTTTCCCGACCATAGAAATATTCAGCTCCGGCCCAATATCCTATCCAGGCATCACCTGTACAGTCAACGAAATATGGGGCTGTGAATCTTAGTTCTTCACCAGTGGCAGTATGTCTGGCATCTACTGAATTGATTGTGTTTCTGTTTGTATTTGCCGCATAGGCCCGCCAATTAAGGAATAGATGAATGTTTTCATAGGCTTCAATGCTGGAATGCCGTTTAATTTCATCAATGCCTGCCAGTGGATCTCCATTTGGATAGTGCTTGGTATCAAGCATTTTTAGTATTCTTTCGAATTTCCCATATATGCCTAATGTATGAACTCTTATTTCACTACTGGCATTCCCTCCGAGAACGGGGCGGTCGTGAATTAGTGCCACATTCAAACCGTGTTCAGCCCCTGCAATGGCTGCAGCACATCCAGCTATTCCACCCCCAATGATTACAAGGTCAAACTGTTCTGTTTTGTTTGGAGCTGATGGTCTATTCAGTTGTTTTGTTCTCCAATCTGCAAGATTATTTGGTTCAGATGGTGGTGATGTTTCCTTCTGACTTACCCATATTGCATCACATCGTCCGTTGAAGCCACTCAGGTCAACCAGTTCCAGAATAAACTCTCCAGAAGATAAGGTAAGCTCACCAGCATACTCCCAATTCCAGCCAGCCTGATTTCCCAGTCTGTTTGGCAGAAGGCTGGAACCAATTTTTATTCTGAATTGTCCGGGTGCCTCCCATGGCCCTGGTGCCCAATTGATTGTTCTGGCCCATATATGATAAGAGCCTTTTTTGGAAACAGTAAAGGAAGTTTGGGCATTTTTGACAGGTTTTCCCATTCCATGTGCCATGAGATAAGGGGAACCCATTTGCTCAACAAATTGGGGATCAATTAGCCATCCTCCTTGATAGTCAAAGCTCTCTGCTTCTATCAGGATAGATTCTGAACATCCCGAAGAAAGTAAAACAGATATCCAGACAAGGCTCATTATCAGCAATTTATTTTTCATAGTTGTGAATATTTCGATGATGCAGATTTGAGATACTAACAAATGTAATAGTTTACTTGAAAAAGAGAGGTTTCAATGACGTTGATTTTTTGTAATTTGGACAATCCTTTAAGCCATGAAAAAAACTATTCTTCTACTCTTTCTTAGTCTTTCTACCATTTTACAGGCCCAGTCTCCACTTGAGATCAAGAAAATGAAAGGTAATTTGTTATTTGACGGTATGCCTGATGATAAAGAATGGCAAAACCATGATCCTTTGGATTTTGTAATGTATCAACCAATAAATGGGAACGAACCTTCAGAGAGGCTGGATGTAAGATTGTGTTTTGATGAAGAATTTCTCTATGTCGGAGCTCATCTTTATTATGAGGATGTCTCAATTATTCAGGCTATTGGAAAGAAAAGGGATTATGATCAGGTGACATGTGATTATTTTGGGATTCATCTGGACACCTATTTCGACAAGCAAAACTCTATGATTTTTTACACCAATCCTAATGGATTACGGTTTGATGCGGCAGTAAAACGAGATCTTAAGTATTTTGACAGTGATGTTAATTTTAACTGGAACACTTATTGGGAAGTAAAAACCCTGATTGATGACAAGGGTTGGCATACTGAATTCAAAATTCCCCTGTCTAGTTTAAGATACCAGCTTAATGATGGTATTGTTACTATGGGCTTAACTTCCTGTTGGTTTATCCCTGCAAAGAACGAACTTGTTTGTTCCCCGTCTATATTGCCGGATTATGCACTTGGAAACTGGAAACCATCAATGGCTCAGGAGGTTTTTTTTGAAGAGCTGAATTCAAAAAAGCCTTTGTATATCAGTCCTTATTTGTTAGGTGGAATTGCTTATCAGCATGAGTTGAATGAAACAGAAACAAGCTATATAAAAACTACCACTCCAAAGTTTGATGCCGGATTAGATCTTAAACTTGGAATAACAAATAATCTCACCTTAGACCTCACTTTAAATACTGATTTTGCTCAGGTTGAGGCTGATGATCAGCAAATTAATTTGACAAGATACTCATTGTTTCTGCCAGAGAAAAGAGTCTTTTTCCAAGAGAAGGCAGATGCCTTCGATTTTTCAATGGGTGGACCCAATTCCTTATTTTACAGTAGAAGGATTGGGCTGGATGATGGTGAGCCGGTTAGGATTCTTGGCGGACTCAGGCTGTCGGGCAGGGCAGGAGCCTGGGATGTGGGTATTCTTGATATGCAAACAGCATCAATAACTAATTTAGCAAGTGAGAATTTTGGAGTTGTACGCCTGAAAAGGACTGTTTTTAATCAAAGTTCTTATGTAGGAGGGATGTTTACTTCTAGGGTTGGTCTGGATGGGAATTACAATATTTCATCAGGTTTTGATGCTAACATTCGACTATTCGGAGATGAGTACATATCTGTTCATGTGGCAAATACCATACAAAATGGTATCAGGCCTGATAAACCTATGGATCCGTTACGTGTGCAGTTAGCACTTGAACGCCGTGGTGAAAAGGGTTTGGGCTATAATTTTATATTTACCTGGTCAGGATCGGATTTTGATCCGGGAATCGGGTTTCTACGTAAACAGAACTATTTCGGTTCTTTTGTAAATGTTTTGTACGGCTGGATACCCAATGAGTCATCTCCCATACTCAGACACCGGTTTTACTCCCGATTACTGAACTATAATCATATCCCTGATCGATCCGTTGAGACTGTTAATATAGAAACGGGATGGCATTTTGAGATGCGATCCGGTTTATCAGGTAATCTGGCGCACAACTATTCAATTGAGATCTTGCGTGATAGTCTTGATCTTACCGAGGACGTAAGTTTTTCGCCTGATCGATATGAATTCCATTCTTTTAAAACCGAATGGATGCTGCCCCCGTCATCTCCGATTGTTGGCATGTTTATGACAGAGATAGGTTCTTTTTATGATGGATGGAAGGTGTCGGCAACATTAATGCCTACCTGGAGTGCCTCACCAAGTTTGGATTTGAGCAGTACTTACCGATTAGACCGGGTTGACATTCCGACAAGGGGTATAGGTTTTTTCAATCATATTATTGGTTTGAAAGCCTTATTGACTTTCAGTGTTAAGACCTCCTTGTCAGCTTTTATTCAATACAATACAGCAATAGATGGGGTTATCGCCAATCTTAGATTTAGATATAATCCCCGTGAAGGAGTTGACTTCTATCTTGTATATAATGAAGGTCTTAATACTTATCCCTATTCACATGAACCTGTACTTCCGCTATCTGAACAACGCACTATAATGGCCAAGTTTACATATACTTTTGGATCCTAGGAAGCACTTATACTATTCAGGATAAACCAAAAATTAGTCCTATTCCGTTAAAATTTTCATCATGGCTATGGCCGCAACTCTGGCTTTCTCAGAAATAAAATCTCTGGGTGTATTATCACCTACTTCGTAAATGATCCCCTCAGTTTGAAATTCGGCATAGAACCAGTTTTTAGAGGTTGCAACCGGCAGGTATTCAGAGGCTTCCACGCGAGGTGTATATTCAGGGAAGACTTTATCAATTTGGTCAATCCAATCAGATGTGAAGGTACCTACTGACAAAGCGCCAGGATCTACATCATTAGTATAATAGATGTCGTAATGAGTAGAGTGGAAGTCAATTCCCAATATCACCTCAGATCGATTAACTTTCGATTGTTTTACTATATGATCGGCAACCTGCCGGATTTCAGGCTGATTGTAATTACCCCAGTCGCGGTTCAGGTCGATTCCGCCGGTATTGTGCCTCCAGTGTCCTAAATCAACTCCATCAGGATTTAAAATGGGGTATACCAATAGCCGGTATTTTTCATGAAAATGCTGGGTAAGCGGGGTCTTTTCAAGCAGAGTTTCGACAAAGGATTGCATTGCTAAATGGCCACTAACTTCAGGTGGATGTTGTCTTGCAAGTATTACTACGATTGGCTTTTTACGTTTCTTACCTGAATATATATCCATAAATATTAAAGGCCGGCCTTCTTTGCTTGTACCGAAAGAATGAAATTCAACATTGTTGCTGTGAGATAGGTTCTGACACCAGTTCATAACTTTGCCGGAGCTAAATAATTCCTGTCCGGCAATCCAGGTTGTTCCTGCCTGTAAATTGAATTTTATTGTTGCCACAGAATCGCCATTGGAGAGATGAATCTGGTCATCTTCCAGGGGGATCCACAGATTTCCATCATAACTGGCTTTTGGTTTATACCGGTGTTTAGCTGCAGTATATTCAAGATTGATATATAGAGTCTGATCGGTTCTGCTGTTTATTCTGAAAGCATACCAGGGAGAAGCATTAATTGGAGTATTTTCAGGAAGTATACTGATGGTGTATGTTGAATCATTTAATTTACGGCAATCGTTCATCCTGGCCATATCGAACAGATTATCAAAACTTATTGTACCCTGATTAAAGGTGTATTTTTTCTTTATCTGATTAGTAATGGTCTTACTGTGTGTATCAACCCTGGGATTGGGTTCAATGTATTTTGCCTGATAACGCAGCAGTGAGCAAGAGCTTACAATAAGAGCAAATAAAAGTGTTGAAACAGCAAAGATTCGGGTTTTCATCCGTTTATAATTAATTCTATTTGTCGGATGTAGCTCGCATAACAAAAACAATCATCCGTGTGTGTGTGTTAAAATTCTAGATTAAGGTATTCCAATAGTAATGAATTATCGGGGTGCTTATAGAATTTGTCAAATTCAAGGAAATAACCTTCCGGATCATAGCCTACGAAGGCTTTGTATTTTGATTCCGGACCAATTTCCATATCTCCTGATCTGAGGGGGAAGATATGATTGCTTTTAGCGTACTCGTACCAGGACTCAATATCATCAATAATAAAGGACACTGTTACTGCCTTTTCCTTTGTATAGCTATGCATTCCACGCATTTCATCGACCAATCCCAGAAAACCAGATGGGGTGACCTGATAAATTTTTGCCCATCCCTGATCTGCTACTATTTCAAGTCCTAATACATCCTGAAGAAAGTGTTGCATTGACAACAGATCTTTATAGTAAAGCCATGTAATTGTAGAATGAAAACCCAGGCCTTCAGGAGTCAGCCGCTTTTCATGTTTTGATCCAGTGATTGTCGGATTTTGATTCAGTACAGGAAGGAAAAACTCATTTTCGGGATGTTGTTTGAAGGTCTCAAATTCAAGAAGATATCCTTCCGGATCAACAATAACAAATCCATCGTGAGCTCCGCCTTCTTTTGGATGATAGCCGTATTTTATCTGAACATTCTGAGTTTTTAAGTAAGCATTCCATTCGGCCAACTGATTGGTAAGAAGAGCAATAGCCACTGTTTTTGCCTCGCTTGAGTTATGCATTCCATATTTTTCATCCACAAGAATGAGGTATGATGATTTTGCCAATCTCAGAATTGTGGCCATTCCATAATCAGCAACTATTTCCATACCAAGAATATTTGAGTAGAAATTGCTGGCTTGGGACAAATCTTTATAATAAAGGAAAAGGTTTGATGCTCGAATTCCGAAATTTGAAAGGGTTCTGAAATCAGTATTCAAGGACAGTAATTGATTGATTTTTTTTGGTGAATAGCCTAATAATCGACCAAAGCGTTTTGAAATTTCTCGCCGTGCTGATTCTGAATACTCTCCTCTTTCTTCAAGTTTTGTTTTATCGGCTTTGATTTTCTTATAAACCTCCAGTGTGTTGCCCTGGTATATCAGGAGAATTTCTTTCCCATCCAGTCGCGCTCCCGGGAAGAGATCATTTTCGAGAAGTTCAGTTTCCCGATAAAGATTACAGTCGTGTTTATTAGCAATATCCTTTGCCCTTTCAAGGATTGTTTCTATATCAGATGGAGTCATAGGCTCGCTGAGAGCCAGGGGTTTGACTCCGGCATTTACCACCTCACAAAAGGCATATATTACACCAAGATGGTGTTCATGTTGATTTGTTTTGCAGGCATTCATCATGAATATAATTAGGCTTAAGGTAATAGTAAATCTCATGCAAATATTGTTTAGTCTTAGAACAAAGCATACTTTTATATGTATTGAATAATACAATATGCAAAGCTCATGGAAAATACAAAAACCTTAGAGATTTTAAAACAAGCAATTTTACTTGAGAAAAGGGGAAAAGCTTTTTATTCGAATGCTGCTGCCAGTGCAAAAGATCCAGATGTAAAAAAAGTTTTTCAGATTATGGCAGACGAGGAGGAAGATCACATTAAGTTTTTGTCTCAACAATATATGAACTACCAATCAGTTGGACAATTCGACTCGGCTACTATAGAAAGGCACATAAAAGATTCTGTTGCTGATGATGTATTACCCAATGATCTCGCTGATAAAATAGCTGCGGCAAGCTTTGAAGCAGCTGCGATATCCTCAGCGATAGATATGGAGAATCGAGCCATTGCTGTTTATTCTGAAAGGGCCAAAAATGCCAATGATGAAGAGGAGAGAAAGTTTTATCAATGGCTTTGTGATTGGGAAAAAGGTCATCACAAATTATTGTTTACACTGGATCAGGAATTAAAGGAAAAAATCTGGTTTGACAACAATTTCTGGCCAATGTAGGATTCCTCTAATCCCGCTTTTTTGTTTCATTTGGTATTCAAATGCCTGACAAAATGAGCTTTCTAAACTCTACTTCTGATCCTTCTGCCTGAATAGCTATCTGACCTTTATTTACTGTACACTTAGATCCATGATTTACCAATTCATCATTAACCCAGACTTTTATTTCTCTGTCAGTGCATTCTATAAGCATATGGTTCCATTCTCCAAGTGAGTTTTCTGAATCATCAGTAAGGTTTTCTATTCTTCTGTTTTTCCCTTCTACGATTCCCCATTTCTTTTTGGGTCCGCGTCGTTTTACCATATCCGGAACAGTGATATCTTCGACGATACACCAGAAATCGCCAGCGTGCTTATGCTGCATCTGAACTTCGAGTGATTTTGGGAACATTTCATATAATGATCTGGGTGTGGAGGCATGAACCAGTACTCCGCAATTTCCGGGCTCAGCGGCAAAACGATATTCAATTTCCAGTTTGTAATTTTGATAAACTGCATCAGTAATCAGATGGCCGCCCGGCGTACCCAGACTCACCAGCATCCCATCTCTGACAATAAAAGGGCTTTTTACTTCTGAGTTTTTATCCATTTCCGGGACATCAACATGCCAACCGGTTAGGTCGACACCATTAAACAAGTTGACAGAGCTTTGAGCCCTTAAAGATGAGTAAGTGCCATTATGGAGAAAAACCATAATGAAAGAAAATAGTATGATTTTAGTAATCTTAAAATTCTTCATTGTATGATAGATTAAAGGATATTATTGGCCTACATTCCCTTTCTGAGAAAGGAGGATGGCGATGGGTTTTGTGTCCTTGAATTCTGATAAGATAATGATGAGAATCACCGTAATTGGTACGCTTAGGAGCATTCCTGTAATTCCCCAGATCAGTCCCCAGAGGGCCAAGGTGAGGAAAACCACCAGTGGGCTGATGTTGAGGCTTGTACCCATAAGTTTTGGTTCGATCAGATTCCCAACCAATAGCTGGATGGCTCCTACAATTGATAATACAAGTATGGCCGGGGATAGTTCACCAAATTGTAGCATTGAAAAGACTGCCGGAAATATTGTAGCAATTAGTGAACCAATGGTTGGGATAAAGTTCAGTATAAAAATCAGAAATGCCCAAAATAAAGGTGCATCCACACCTATGAAGAGGAGGGCGAAATAGCTCAGGAATCCGGTTAGTATACTTACCAGTGATTTTAGTGTGATGTAACTTCTGATTGACATGTCAATTTTTGAAACCAGACCCTCAATCTGCTTATAGCGATCATCCGAAGGGTACATTCTTCGGAGCTTTCTTCTGAAGGTTGGTTCTTCGAGTAAAAGAAAAACAAGGTACAATAGTATCATAAAGGCATTGCCGAATAGGCCTGTAAGAGCAGAGAACAAATCCGATAGGATATTACCGAAATTTATCTCTTCAGTGTAATCTTTAATTGTCTCAGCCAGATCAATATTGAAAGTATCATTGAGCTGTTCAGTCAGGATATTGATATTTTCTTCGTATTCTGGCATGGCTTCAGAGAGTTGTTGGATATTTTTCGAAATCATTCCCACCATAAGAACCAGAATACTCAATAGGAGCAAAGTTGAAAAAATTGTGATAAGCCAGATCGGTATCTTTTTCATGAATTTCAGCTTGAGAATTCCTTTTTTTATTGCCCGGATAATGAACCAGAAAAGGATTGCCAGTATGAATGGTATAATTATTTTTTTGGCATAGATCAGGATCAATACTGAAATAACTGCCATCAACAGGACCAGAATCTTTTTAGAGCTATTCATTTTACAAATTAATTATGAGGAGCATATTCACCCGAAATTTAATCATAATTCATGTCCGTATCAGGATTAATTAGTAATACGGGAAAAATGATCCATTATCTGAGTCATGAAAACAATGATTCTATAGAAGAGGAAAGCTACAAGCTTTGAACCTTTAGCTTGAAACCTACTTAAGCCCTATACCGTATGCCTTAAGCCCAATTGTCCCTACGCCCTGTTGTCTCTAAGCTTGTGGATCGCGTGATGTGATGCTTGCTTTGCCATCTTTTTCCCAGAATTCACTTGCCTGGACTTCTACTCCATAGCCACTTGCTGCGTCCATCTTAACCATGATTTTATCAAGAGCTTTGCTTTTCAGATTGATATTATCTCTGATCAGCTTATGTATCCATGAATTGTTTGGTTTGTTAAAGGGGCAATTGCGTTTGCAATTTGAGCAGCTGAAGCCATTGTAATCATTACATGGCTCAGGTTGGATATACCACTTTTTAGCACCATTGCTATTGGATACTGATTTTCCTTCCCAGGTTTGTTCGTCTACTGAAATAGATCCGCTTGGACAGTCTTTTGCACAGATCATGCACGAATCACAGAATTCTTTAACACCAAATCGAATAGGAGGATCAGGTACCAGGGGCATGTCAGTGAATACTTTGGCGATTCGAACTCTGGGTCCGTATTTTGGTGTTACGAGCAGACCATTTCTACCCAGTTCACCTAATCCTGCATCAATTGCAATCGGAATACTGAGGGCTGTTCCATTTCCAGCAGGAATGGCCTGATAGCCGAGGGCGCGAATAAATTCTGCGACCTTATGAGCTGTAACTGCCATACGTGAATATCCATCGCCGGTGGCAGCCGAAGCCAGACGTCCGGGAGAATTGCAAATACCATCATAGTCTTCTTCAAAAGCCAGGGCAATTACATTCGATATATTTTCAGGTATGAGTTTTCTGTTTGATCCTTCCTGAGCATGAATGTATTCATCATAAACCCATAATGGATTATATTTTGCAATACCTGCAAGAGAGGCTCCATAGAAAAGGGATGCATGTTTAAGAGCTACAGATGCTTCCTCCCAGCTGAGGTCATTATCTGATGGATCCCATTTCCCGAATTCTGCCAGTTGTTTGATTGAATAGGATTGTGTTTCCCAATTGTAAAAAGGATCCATATGTGCGGTAGCCCAGGAAGCTTGCATTAAGGCATAATCAAGTCGTGTTTGATTAGGAGACTTTCCTTTTTTATCAATCATATTGATTTGGAACATACTTCGACCACCCTGTGCTTCGCGTACTTTTTTTCTCTCCTCCCTGCGAACTGGATCCCAACCATCTCTTGAAAAAACAGTCATTCGGTTAGGCATATTCTTAAGAATATCAGGTTTGATCTGATAGGGGAATTCTTTTCCAGATAATAATTCTACAGGAGTCATCCCATACTGCTCTTTGTTCTCCACCAGAAAGCCATTATCGGTCTCTGCCAGTACTTTAGGAATGCCTAAGCCGGCACCTAGGGCTATTGAGCCAATGCCCATTCTTTTAAGAAATTCTCTTCTTTGGATCTCGTTTTTACTCATGACTCAGTGATTTGAAGAAAACAAAACGGAATAATAATACGGCTGCAACAATTGAAAGGAATCCGAATATACCTCCCATGACCAAAGCGGCCCTCAGGGCTCCTTCAATAATGAATCCTTCAATCAATTTCAACACAAAGCCGGTATATAGGAGCCAGATTATGGTGACTGCCCATTGCCACCATGAGATTTTCAGGTTTTTGGATTTGGCCCGGTTATATAAACCTACAAACCCAATTGCCAGGCAAATACCAATGATAATGCTAAACATAATTACCTAGTTCTAAGTTTTACCTTGATAAAGGTAACTAATAGACATGCATGTTATAGATTTCACAATATGTCCTTCAGCAGATAAAATACTTTGTGGTGTAGGGACCTGCCGGATTCAGGGATAGCTTATTTCTTCTCAATATAGATGGCTTGTCCGCCACCGGGAGCCAGAAAGATTTCAATTTTGGAGTCTGAGTTTATGTCTTGTTCATGAATCTGGTAAGCTTCTCTGTTATCAAGGAAATGTGTGTTCTTCTTATCAGAATAGAACGTAGCTTTAAATTCTGTTTGGGCAGGCAGGAAGCCGAAATCTATTGTCAGGGTTCGGGACTCTCTATTACTCAGAGATCCTACAAACCAATCCTCCTCTGATCTACGGGCAACAGAGATAAGCTCGCCTATTTGGCCGTCTAAGACTTTAAAACTGTCAAATTGTGCTGGCATTTTGCGGATGCAGTCAAACAAATCATCCTTTTTAAGATACTCTTCAGGGCTGTCAGGAAGAATTTTCCATCCACTGTAATTCACAATTAGCTTGGCCACTTCAGCGGCTACTGTGCCAGGTATTTCTTCAAAGACTTTAACTCTTGACAGAGAGGTATTGAAATCGAACCAACCTTCGCACATATCGAGCGGCCCGGCAATCATATTTACAAAGGGCGAGGTGACAGCTGTCTCTGGATAATAAGATCTTTTCGCATCGGCTTGTGAGTGCCCAAATTCTTTTGTCATCAGATTGGGCCAGGTGCGACGATCTCCGCTGGGTGCTACCGGGTTATCATGAAAATTTACCATCAGCTTGTATTTTGCACAAAGCTCCACCACTTCCCGTGTATGTTTTACTTTTTCGTGTGCTGTACCACGCATAAAGCCATATTTTACGCCCACAGCTCCCCATTCTGAGAATTGTTTTAATACTCTTTCAAGTCCGAATTTTTTAGCCCCCACATCGTTTAAGTAGAGGATAACTCCAACATTTCTGTCCCTGGCAAATCTCATGCACTCTATAATATCAACCTCCTTACGGGCAGATGTAGGATCTGAAGATTCACTGAATTCTGACCCGTACCAGTCAGCATCAATGAGCAGGTATTGAATGTTATTTTCCGATGCGAAATCGATGAACCTTTTGTGTGATTCTGTATTTAATCCATATTCAAAACCGTCTGCTGCCTGATAACCCCAAACTCTCCAATCCCACATAGCTTTTCCCGGCTTGATCCACGATGTATCTTCAATTTTGCAAGGTTTGTTCAGATTCACTATAAGGTTTGATTCTAAAAGATCACCAGGTTTGTCACCAATAATAAGGCTCCGCCAGGAGGACAGGAAAACTTTTGCAGACTCCAATTCAGGAAGTGCAAAACATATATCCTTATTGTTTTCTGCCCTGATCAAATTGTAGCCTGCATGGTTTATTATTTCAGCTTCGTGAATAGCCATATATTGACTGTCATTGAGCTTCAGAACCATAGGAGTTCGGATAATTTTTCCTGCCGTTTCAGATGCTTTTAAAGGACCAATATTATGATTTTCACCATTGTATGACCACCAGGTATAATCTGTTCTGAATTTGAGCTTTGTAAGTTCTTTACTAATTGAGACAGGATCATGACTTGTATTATCTATTTCGTAGCGGTAGGCTACGCCGTCATTATAACACCTGATACTTATTTGATAAGTGAGAGTTGAGAGTTTTTTATTTTCAACAGAGAAAACAAACTCTGAATATTGATTCCTTACTTTTGGATTCTTGCCGTTGATCGTATTCCAGGTCTCATCAAATTTTGTAACAGACATATTGGTCATCCGAATTTCTTCTGAAAAGTTGATGCCATTAAGTTCTAATCCAATTGGAGATTTACCTATGATTGTATCATCTTTATAAATCAGGAAGAATTCTAACAGATTGTTCTTATCACTAACTCCAAGCTGAATGTTGCCATCAGGAGATTCTATAATCCTAGTATGATTAAAGCTACAAGAATAGAAAAAAAGCAAGAATAAGGCTATCAGGGTATTTTTCATGGTTTTGTTTTTGGTTATGCCTGGTTCACATAAGCCAAAATTGATCATCGTTGAGCAGAGAAGCAAACTGTTTAGGAAATAATTATCAGAAAGATTACCACAGGCTCCTGATTTCAATGCAGAGTGAAACCCAAAGAGATCCCGAGACTAGCGCTCGGGATCAGTTCGGCTAAATGATTTAGTGAATGGCGAGCTTTGTTTGGCCGTAATACAAATGGGCCTCAACATTTGTTGAGGCCCATGATCATATCAAGTCAAATAATACTCTTTCGAGTAGGTATTATCGTACAATTATTTTGCGGGTTTTCACCTCTGTTGCTGATTCCAAAGTCAGGAAGTAGATACCTTTTGGCAGATCCTGATTAATGGTTTCATGGTGACTATTAGCTGCTTTCAGAGTTTTAGAATAAACCAACTGACCCTGAAGGTTAATTAGTTTAATTTGGAGGTCAGAGAATCTTGCATTAACGATATTCACAGTGAATTGTCCTTGTGTTGGATTAGGGTAAACATCAAAGATTTCCTCATCCCGGAGATCTTCCACACCAGTTGTTGTTCCACCATTATATACATCATCCACATCATTCCAATACCTGATTGTATAGCTGCGATTAGGGCCACCCAATGGGAATTCTGAAGTATCCCAGTTTCCATTGATACGGTATTTGTATTCGACCTTTTCTCCAACAGGCAGGTTTTCGATTGTTATGCTATAGATTCCATCAGCGTCAGGATCAGTCATTGGAGCTGAGCCAGTCCAGTCATTAAAACTTCCGGCGATATCAACAAAATGTGAATTAGGATAAAATTCGCCATTTTGGATATGAGCATTCATGTCGACATTAAAAGTTCCCGGAGCATCTGAGGGGCCTTCATGGTTATCAATCACCATTCCGATCATATTCATTTTCCCGGTTCCAGCCCAATCGTCATCAACAGCCTGATACATATAAGTATAGCCATTGTTGCCTTTATCGTCTTTGTCCCATCCAATTCTCATTCCGCATATTCCATCATCATCACCTTCTTCTTCGCCCCACATTTTTACACATGCGACATATAAACCAGGCTCAAGGAATTCTGATTCACCATCTTTATCTAATTCTAATGTCAGCCAAGTACGAGCCATGTCTTCTTCCATGTCTCTTATCTCACTGGTTAGCCATTCAACATAAGTGTCTTCTTCAGGCAGGTATTTTACCAATACATACTGGAATTGAGCATTTGCATCTTCATACCATGTTGACAGGTATGCTGTGATGGATTTTATCTCCACTGTTTCATACAAATCATATCCTACTCCTACCATGTCACCTGCATTATTACCACCAACCCATCCACTGGTGCTGGCTGTTGACTCTGCAGAGAAGTCAGGACGATGGAAAAGGGAGTCGTTTATTGTAAAGCGTTTTGAATACACATTATTCTCTGGTATTTCTTCAGCATTATCAGAAACGGCGGTATAGTTGAATTGATAATCACCAAAATCATCGGCCAGGAAGGTTGAATTAACTGTAAGAGTATCTCTGTCAAGTGTCCAGATGTCGACAGGATCAGATACATCACTATAAACTTCAACACCATTTTTTAACACATCTACTTGTACATGTGCATTTTCCTGATCAGACATTCCCTGGTTCATCAGAGCTCCTACGAAAGAATATTCTCCAACTGTTCCGGCAACTTCTGAAGCGCTGCCAAACTGAGATTTTGGCCAATAATTTATATGACCAATATGTTCATCAAAACCGCCATTAAAATTAGCCCAGGTATCTTCGAGAATTAAATCATTCTCATAAGCTTCTGCAAGTTTGAGGTCATCAATCATCCAGTAGTATAGACGTGGACCATGAATGTGGAATCTGATCTGAACTGCGCCCATACCGGCAGCCACATCTGAAATATTGATCTCAGGTGATCGGTAACGAACAGGAGTTACTGTATTACCTGAAACACCAAATTTAGCATCATAACTTGCCCAGTGAACTCCGCCATCATTTGTGACAAGCATCTCAAGATTGTATCCCGAGCAGCAATATCGCCAGATCTGGTTGAATTTTACTACAACTGATGGTGCATTACTGCAGTCGATAGGGGGAGTGGTAATGTACGAATCGGACTCATTAAAGGTGCGGTCAACGTCTCTGTAATTGTATTCATCAATCGGCATACATAGAAAGCCGTCCTCTGGTGTGTCAAATCCACCAGGAATGAATGCACTTGTAAAATAACCACTTGTTGAGTCTTTGCGCCAGATCCATGGAATTCCAAAATCTGTATTGTCAATAATTTCCCAGCCCTCAGGAAGAGACCAACCCAATTCAGTTGAGGGATCTTCCCAATCAAAGGAAGTTTGCCAGATTATGTCACCACCAGCTTTAGTTTTTTCAGGGGTTTTCGAAAAATCGATAATATCCTGTTTAACAGGAGCATCTTGTGTCTGACTTAGATTTTGGGAGAATCCCATAAGCGCGAAAGACAAGGCTCCAAGTAATAGTGTAAATTTTTTCATAAACAATTAATTGGTTAGTTTCTAATTAAGCAATAGTATATCACAAATAAGACGATGTTTTTTGAAGATAATAACATGATCACAGTTAGGTTTTCATGCCTGTGTCATATCCTTTTATAGGTGGGTTAATAAGGAGATTATTTATTTCTGCGGAGAAAAATAAAAAGTCCTGAAAGCAGGATTAGCACTGAAATAATTAGGATAAACAAAAATGGATTTGGAGACTTCCTGCCGGCTGCTTCCTCATTTTCATGTTGATTATCTGAGGAGGAAAAGAGACTGTCAAGATCGAATTCTTCAGGAGCAAATGTTATGGCCGAATTGAAATCCGATATTTGATCTTTTGATAATATATGGCTCATTTCTGCCAGGATAATGGGATTATCAACATCAAATCCTAATTCATCAGCCAGTTGCTGACTATTTGCTGATGTCCAGTGCAAAGGGATTTGATCCCCGAGCATCCATTTACGGTCGAGTCCACATTCGCAATCTGCTCCTATCATAGCAAGGCATCTGAAAACCTGGTCATTAATGATGTCAGGGTAGTCTGTTATGCTTCCAATTATTCTGCCCCGACCATAAATAACAACAGCCTGGGGGCTTGGTGGAATATGCTCAATGCCCAGCGTCCACAACAGAATTCGTTCCTTTTGAAAATCGTTTCGACTGATTCTCAACACTTCAGGTCCGTTTGCCACGAGCCTGGGCATATTCGGCATTCGGTTAGTGATTTTAAAACAATTGGCTTTCAGGATATTATCCGCGAGAGTATTATGCTCAGAATTTGTGCCTTCGATAAATAAGACAAAAGCGAAGCGGGTATAAAAATTTTGACTTAAGTATTTTCTCAAGGGGGAGTGAAGTACAGAATCAGCTAGCTCTTCCAGATTGGAATCTCCCAGCAACAAGGTTCTTCCATCCGGAGAGTAAAGAAATCTGGATGGGAATGAGAAATTGGCTTTTCTGGCGGCCAGGAATGCCGGGTGAGTTTGATCAAGTACCGGATGAAGAACAAGCAATCTGATATTGCTTTTTTTAAACAGCTCCCTGATTCTGATATAGACCTGATCATTCTGGCTAAGTGAAGAATCAATAATTACCAGGGAGAAGAAATCTTGTGAAAGTGTAGAAAATCCAATTTCTCTCACCGTGAACCTGCAAGCATAAATCTGCAAACTGATACTTACAACTAAAGCTAAGATGATCACACGTTTGTTCATCCGTTTGTATTTATTTCAATTGCCGGATGGAGCTTCCATAACAAAAAACATTCATCGTTCTGTGTGTCAATATGTTTTTGGTTTTTGTCATGCTCGGTTCATCTATTATTCGGACTTCACTTTGGTGAATATTTTACTTCTGTAATATTTTTGTTCGCCCTTTGGGGATTTAATATATACCACTGTTTTGATCTCTGTACTTTGTTTTATGTTAAGTGGTTCGGAATAAAGTTCTGCTGATTTTGAGGGTTCACTTCCATCAATTGTATAGTAAATATCTGCAATTGTATTGGGTCGTAAACTAATGGTCACGTCCATATTTTCATTGAACTCATTAGGCAGATATTGCTGAGTATAATTTCCGTATGTTTCATCTTTGTAGTCAATAAGGTGATCTGTTCCAGCTCTTTCAATAGTAATTGGGGCTCTTGAAAGAGGGGCAATTACCATTGATGTTTCCAACCAGTTTCCGCAACTACATCCTCCTCCGGCTTCGGGAGAAAGAATCATTCCCTGAGCTGGGATGGTACTGATCCAGCAATCGGGTCTGAGTCTTTCCCATCTTGAGAATTCCCGTGTGTCGAAATTGAACTGGGTTACACTTCCTCCCCTGTAAAAAATGGATTGCTCAGTAAGGGCATAACTGGCACAACCGTGTCCGGATTTAGGCACATTGTAGTCGATTTGAATCCCTGATTCAAGATCATAAATTGAGGGTTTAATTATAAGTTTATTACCAACAATTGCGGGACGGGAAAGGTGTCCCCCATGATTACTATGAAACCAGGGGATATCATCAGACCAAAGCAATTCTCCATCAGTGGCTGAATGAGTATAGATGTGGTAATTACTTTCGGCCGAAGACAGAATGACTATTTTTCCATTTCCAGCTGCCATACAATAGGCCGTTTTTCCAGGATAATGTTCAAGGGCTTTCTCATATAGTTTTTTTCCTGTATTGAGATCCAGAGAAACAAGATATATTTTGTTAAAAAGATCATCCTTCCCTCTGTTATTGTCAGATAGTTTTAGTTTGCCCGTCCTTGATTCAACAAAACAGATCTGGTTTTGATAATGGGTAATTGTTGAATTAATAATCACTCCTTTGCCAGCATATCTCCACTGGTCTGATCCGTCTTTTTTTGACTTCTTAAAAAGGGAGTGGCTAATTACTTTTTCAGCCATCGGACCCTCTGCCCAGTCATACCATCCTGCACCTCCGTGATAATCGGTAAAATGTGATCCGGCAGGAGAAGTAGAACCTACTATGAAATCATCATGAATACTGATATAGCCTGATTCCATTTGCCCGGAATCATCAACTAACATAATCTGGTCCACATCTCCGGTTTCCTGATTGACTTTAAGTATTTTGTCATTAACAGCCAGATATAAATGAGAATTGTCGGCTGCCCAGTTTGAACAATCTCTGTGAATATTCATTCGAATGAAGCCAGGAATATGCCTGACCCAATAAACTGATCCATTGTATACATCGATGGCCATTAACCTTTCTTTACCTTGTACAAATAGTTTTCCTGATACAGCCAGAGGGCTTGCTTTTCTACCGCTCCGGTCGGTTTGAAACCTGGGACCTGGTCGCCCCATCCATTGTACGTCAAATTCATTTGTTGAAGTGGAGCCCCAAAGGCTTTCACCACCGAAGGCAGAATTATCAGGGCGGGCATACTGATGGGTCCATTCTCCCTGATTTTCAATTTGTTTTTTCGTTAGAACCAGAGCATCATTTACTTCCTCAGTTTCCACTTGCCAGCTAAGGCCGGATTGTGACCACCACTCAGAGTTTTGATTCATTCCTTTTATAACAGCTTTGCCCAGAGGTGCGATCAGCTCAATGATTTGGTCGGGATTGAAGCTATTAGCAGATTCCACCCAGACTGAACTGGCCAGATTAGATCTTATCTGAGTTAAGGGTATGTCACCAAGGCAAAATACAGACCAGTTTTGGCCATAGATGTCTTTGTCAATGAGGGTATTACGAAGTTTGTTAATCTTTTTCGCTGATTGGTCTATTTGGATAATGTAATGATCAGATTGATTTAGAACTGAGAGAGGGATACTCGTATCAGATGTACCCAAAACGAGGCATAATCCGACCCCTAGCTTTTTGCTGCTTAACAGATTTGATACGAGTTCATTTTCTGCTTGAGATGAGTCCACCCATCCGGCAGGTAGAGCTTCTTCCTTTTCAAAATTGAAAAAGTTATCATATTGAAAACTGAGAGTTTGATTGTCAGCATTGGAGATTATTGCTGAATACCTGAAATCTTTCCTTACCGGTAGAATGAACTCATGTAACTTTTTATTTTCACTGATCAGATTTTGAAGTAACTGGCCATCGTTTTTCCATGTCAAAGAGCAATCCATAGCTTCCAAGGTTTCAAAATGGACACTTACTGACTGAGGTGAAATTGCCTCAATAAAGGGGCCTGCATATACTGTTAAGGTTTGTGTATGGTTTGGTGTTATTTTCAGATCAGAGACAAGATCAATCGAGGGGCTCTGTGTTACATTTTGAGCAAGGAAACTGGTGGATGTCTCACCTTCACCAAAGCAATAGATAAAACCTTCACCGGTAGATGCATAGATTGATTCACCGGCTGCAGCAAGTGCATAAACAGTTCCTTGTACCTGAGCTTTCCAGAGGGGAAGACCGTTTTTTGTTGAAATACCAAACAGGGTATCGGTGGCACCGGCGAAGATATAATCACCAGCCAGAATTATTCTGTGAGCTTTAAAATTTCGTCTCAGCCAAATCAGTTTTTGTGAGGAACGTTCATATGCAGCTATGGTGTGATCTGTAAGTACATAACTTGTATCGCCCTTAACAACTATCTCTTTTCCGCCATCGAAGGACATGAAATCGGGCTGATCTCCGTTTGACAATTCATGCAGGCTTTTTTTTCGGGATGTCTGGGGATGGATGATATGTTCGTCTTCGGTTACGAGTACAAAGCAACCACCAGAGCCCGGCAAGCTGCCCTGATCTTCACCTGTTTTTTTATCAAAGAATGCTGGTGCAATTCTTCCCTGTGGCTGAATAATTTTTTCACCAGTTGATGCCATGGATCCTTCCAGACTTCTGTTCTCCAGTTCATTTACATAGCAGTCATCGCCAATAACTTTTCCGGTTTTTTCATCAATCGCACAGAAATAGGATTTTTTCCAAGGAAGCATGGAAGCACCAAAATATACCTTGCCGTCTTCTACTAAAACACCTGTTCTGATGGGCCAGAATGAAATGAGTCGACCATTATTCAATACTTTAGTTTGATTTTGATCTGATGGTGAGAATTTCCAGTTAAGCTTTCCCTTCTTTGCACCAATACTATATACATATCCATCATCTGATCCAAAATACAGATTGCCTGCATGATAAGCGGGGGCTATATGAATGGGACCATTTGTAGTATATCTCCATAATTCCTCACCAGTATAGTTATCAAGGCAATGTATTGCATCGTCTGAAGTGGAGGCATAAAACAGCTTATCGCCCACAATTATCGGATAGTAAGCCAGATCGTAATCTCTCATCGAGGGCAGGGGGCCTGAATTTGCAAAGGCGTCCTCATACGCAGGTCCGTACCATGCGGGTACAGGAATATGAGGTGCTGAATAAATCCATTTCTGGCTGAGAGTTGTCAGATCTATTTTTGTTTGACTAACTCCTGATCTGTAATTATCCTTTTTATACTGAATCCAGTCATTGTCGCTGCTTATGTTGTTTTTTACACATGCACTAAGTATCAGCGTAATGGCGAGCAAAAGAGCCGGAAATATTTTAGTTTTCATAGGAGCGGGAGATTAAGTCGGTCAAATATACTAATTAGAAAGGATCATTCCCTCTCTGAGGTGTATTACCCTGCTTGCAATAGCATCAGCATCAGAACTATGTGAAACCATGATGCATGTACCTCCTTCTTGTCTGAAATTATCTAAAAATGATAACACAATCTCAGCGTTCTCGGGATCCAAATTACCAATTGGCTCATCGGCAAGGATTATTTTTGGTTGAGAAGCTAATGAGCGGATCATTGCAACCCTTTGCTTTTCTCCTACTGACAGCTGAGATGGCTTATGATTAAGACGGTGATCGAGGCGGAGCTTTTTGATTAATTCATTCATGTAAGTGCGATCGATATTCAGGAAGGGGAGCCTCTTTTGAAGAAGTATGTTTTCAGTAACTGTAAGATAGGGAAGGAGGTGATAACTCTGAAAAACAAAGCCCATCGCAATTGCAGCCTTTCGCCTTCGGCTGGCTTCTGTAAGTTGATACAGGTTTTCTCCATTCAGAAAAACATCGCCAGAGGTTGGCCTCAACATTCCACCGATGGAAAAGAGGAGGCTTGATTTTCCTGATCCGCTGGGTCCCTTTATCACTGTAAAAGTATTTTCGGAAATATGTAATGAGACTTTTTGCAAAGCGACTACTTTCTCCTGACCCTTATGAAATACTTTGCTTAATTCTTTTATCTCTATCATGGCCTAGTCTTGTTTTAAGATGGTAGCAGTGTCACGGCTGATAGCCCACATGATTGGAATAAATGAAGCTATGCAAGAAAATATTGGAGCGATGAATACCGACCAGCCCAAAAGGGCAGGAACAGCCTTTACCGAATCAGGAGCAACTTTGAATATTTCGGGCCCTAAAATTCCAGCCAGCCAGGTGCCTAGGAAATATCCTGTAAATGCAGCAACAATTCCGGCCAGGGCTGCTCGTAAGAAAAACAAAACGGCAATCCGTCCGGTTCCAAATCCGAGAGCGCGCAGTACTCCGATTTCTCTGAATCTATGATTAACATTGTTCAGGCTGCTTAGCGCAATCCACACTAAACATACAATCAGCAGGAGAGGGATGACCACATTAAAATATTTGTCTCCCATTTTTCGCTGTCGCTCTCTTGCAACAGCGATTGAACTATTCATGACAACTTTGGCTTCGGGAATAATTCTCGCAAGCTCTTCTCTGAGTACCTCAAGAGGATTGTCTCCCTTAGTTGAACACATACAATTCAAAGCCATGATTTCATTAATCACACCTGGTTTATTGATCAGATTTTGCAGATCGGCCAGATCGAAAAATATCCTGATATCATCAATGCTGCCTGCTTCTGCAAGAATCCTTTCCACCGTATAGCCATTATCCATGATTGTAAGCAGATCTCCCTCCCGGATGTTATTATTGGCCGCGACTTCATATCCAATTATTAGCTTGCCTTTTGGGATGGCAAAGATCATTTTCGACTTTCTTGACCCGCTTGGCTCTACTTCATTTGGTGACAAACCGCTCAGAATTACGGCCTGATTATTCCAAATGATTTGTTTATGCAGGCTGGCAGTGAGGTGAGCATAATTAAGCGACCTTTGTTCAATCAGGCGCTGTATCAAATCTTCTGACATCTCCTGACCAGAAAAGCCATTCATCCAGAAATCATTCATGTTTGTTTCAGAGGGAATAATACGCAGGTTGAAACCCATGTCTCTTGTAAGCAATCGTGTTTCATTTTTACTCGCCTTTGTGATAGAATAGAATGAAACCAAAATAGCCACAGCGAGAGTGACACCCAGGATAGTGAAGATGAAGTTTATCTTTCGATGCAGAATTTCCTTAATAAATAGCATATTCGAATAATTTCCAAGCGATGAACCGAGCACGACAAAAGGAAAAATATTTTAACACACACACGGATGATTGTTTTTGTTGTGCGAGCTCCATCCGACAAATAAAAATAAATATAAACGGATGAAATTAGGAAAAGTTTTTCAGCTTATCCGACAGGAATTTAGTTGCTATAATAATTCTGGCCTCAGGATAAATGAATAAGTGAATGATTCAGGAGAGATTGTATATTCATCATGTACTAATCTTCCCCAGGATGTGTCACCCCCAAGACCCATTTGAAGATGATCAATATTCCACTGAACCAGATTTCCTTTCCTTATCTGTGCTCCATGTTTAGATCCGAGTGGAACCAATCCGGATGCCGACTGCTCTCCATTCTTGCCTGAAACATAATCAAGCTCCGACGTGAGGAAGGGCCATATACTGGCACTCAGAAGGTGATGGTCGGCAGGATAAGCAGTTATTTTTAGTTTGCCAGAGATGATTTCAATCCAGCGGAGGTCAGTTTTATTACCTGTTTCCTGCGGACGTGAGTAAGGGTGATATTGATCCTCAATAAGTCCTGACCATATTCCAGTTTTGCCCGAAGATTTTCGGTCCCAATAGGTCTCATGAGGTCCGGGGCCATACCAGGCTAAATTGGTATAATCATCTGGTAAAATCAGTGATATGCCCAGTCGGGGTATATTTGGCAGATTATCGGACAAAGGATTAAAACTATATTCAATCTTCAATTCTCCTGATCCTGATATGGTGTAGAGGTAGCTGAGTTCAGCGATTTCATCCGGCAGCTTATAAATGACTTGAAAAGAAACGCCCAGATCATTTATCTCAGGGGGCTGTACTAATTGCGGGCTTGCGTTTTGACCAGCACTTTTCCAGATGGCAGCCCACTTATGCATTCCATTACCCAGATCATTATCGGTAGGTGGTCGCCAGAAATTTGGTAAAACAGCCTGATTTGTAATAAGCTCATTCTCATATCTCCACTCAGTAATTTCACCTGATTTCTCATGGATTTTGAGTGAGAATAAATGATTTGAGATAGTAAAAATATTGTCGTTGTTTGCAATTACAATCGACCCGGGTATACCATGAAGAATTTGTTCCTGCCGGATGTTTTGGATGACAAACTCATCAAATCCAATTTCATGATTGCCTTTTAGCCATACCTGATTATTTTTGCTCACTAGTGCGAAGCGCAGAATTCCTTCTCCCTCGTTTGGTAATGGATTAATATCTATAGTATAGTTTTCGTAGTCTTGTGGATTTATATGTATGTCTTTTATCGAGCCATTTTGCTGTTCATGGCCATCAAGAAAAAGACTCCAGCAAATATTCACATCCGACAGGGATTCAAAGAAATTTTTATTGTAGACCTGGAGACTGTGATTGATATTATTCCATTCAAAAGAGACCGGCTGATATACTTTTTTTACTTCAAAGAGATGTGGATGGGGTTTTCGATACGGATCAACAAGGCCGTTATTTAAAAAATTTCCATCTGTAGGTAGATCCGGATGATAATCATGACCATAAGCCAGGTATGGTTCTCCATTTTCATCTTTATATTCCAGAGATTGATCGACCCAATCCCAGATAAAACCACCCTGTAGAACGGGATGAGTCTCAATAATATCCCAATAATCCTGGAGATTTCCGACTGAATTGCCCATGGCATGGCAGTATTCAATCATAATGGCTGGTTTCTGAGGATTTCCGCTGGCGTAGTCAATCAGAGATTGCGGACGTGGGTACATCGGACAAAAGATGTCGGTGTAATCAGCTTTTCCTGCTGGCTCGTATTGGATTGGCCGGGTGGAGTCGGTATTTTTCAACCAGGCATAACAATTTTCAAAGATTCCCCCATGTCCGGCTTCATTTCCCAGTGACCAAATGATGATTGAGGGATGATGCCGATCACGATAATACATGCGTCTGATGCGATCAAGGTGGGCGGGTAGCCATGACATTTCGTTTCCAATCTGCGTGTCCTCATCTATGGCCAGCGGATGACTTTCAATATTGGCTTCATCGATGACATACAAACCATATTCATCACACAGATCATACCAATAGGGGTGGTTAGGGTAATGAGAACTACGAACAGCATTGATATTGTTTTCCTTCATCAGGCGAATATCATTCTCCATAGATTCTTTTGAAACCACATGTCCGGTAAAGGGATCAGTTTCATGACGGTTGACTCCGCGGATGTAAATTGCCTGTCCGTTTACCAGTAGTTGGTTGTTTTCAATCCTGACATTCCTGAATCCTATTTTCTTTGAAATGAAAGAATTATTCTCCGGATTATTAATATCGATGAGTTCAATATCCAAAGTATACAAATAGGGAATCTCAGCTGACCATGCATGAATATTATAAAATATTTCAGAGAATGATATCTCCTCAGAGCTTTCTCCTGATATCATGATGTCTCGCTCATCTTTGTACAAAACAGTTTTCTTATCTGTGAGAGAAACTTTTACCAATCTCCTGGAATCCCGATTTGACTCGTTTTTTATGAGAATATCTGTTATGAATTTGCCATCTAAGAAGTTATCGTCAAGGTCTGCAAGGATATTGATATCACCGATATATGTTTTTGTACGAGTATAAAGATAAACCTCACGCTCTATTCCACTCATTCTCAGCATATCCTGACTTTCAAGATAGGAGGCATCACTCCATCGGTACATCTGGATTGCAAGAAGGTTTTCCCCTTCATTAATAAGGTTTGTAATATCAAATTCGGCCGGAGTTTTTGAGCCTTGAGAATACCCCGCAAATTCACCATTTATATACAAGTACATAGCAGATTTAGCACCCGCAAAATGAAGTATCACAGATTGATCCATCCAGTTTTCAGCTACCTGAAATTTGTGTCGATATGTACCTGCCGGATTATAATCTTCTGGAACCTCGGGCCATTCTGCCTTAAATGGGTATCGCTCATCAAGGTAGATTGGATAGCCATAGCCTTCAATCTCCCAATTAGCGGGGACAGGGATGGTTTTCCATTTTGAGTCATCCAGAGAGGGCTCAAAAAAATCTTTCGGCCTGTCTTTAGGTGATTTCACCCAGGAGAATTTCCACTTGCCGTTTAATGAGATAAAATTACTGGAATCATAGGCAAAGAAATCAGCTCTTGGTTCAAGTTTATTGATACCAAAAACTGTATGATCTGAGTGATAGTTCTGAGCTCCTCCTAAGGCGAAGGTGGTGAAAAGAGTCAGAAAAAGAGCGATAAAATGTTTCATCAATGTAGGGGCTTATTTTCGCCACAGAGATTCTAGTTGCTCAAGTGTTTTTCCCTTTGTTTCAGGTACAAATTTAGATACAAATATTGCAGCCAGCACTCCAATTACTCCATAAATCCAATAGGCGAATCCATGATTAAATTTATCAATTAGATAGGAACTGTTATTCATTATCGGGAATGTCCATGAGATTATCCAGTTTGAAACCCAGAGGGTAGCTGTGGCAAGGGCCATTGCCTGGCCTCTGATTTTGTTCGGGAATAATTCGGATAGGAGAACCCAGGCGACCGGTCCCCATGAAATTGCGAATCCTGCAATAAAAATCAGGATAAAGACGAAGGCTGCAATGGCTGAACCCTGATTGGCAAATTGATTAACTTGTTCACCATCTATGTTTGCCTGAGATAATCCGAAATAGAAAATAAAACCTACAGTCAGCATGGCTACAGCCATTATTATAGCGCCTCCTTTTAGTAGTGGTTTTCTTCCCAATTTATCAACCATCATTATTGCCAGTATTGTGAATACAAGATTTACGACTCCCACATAGATTGTTGACAACAAAGAGGCATTGGTTTCTGCACCCATGTCTTTGAAAATTACAGGGGCGTAATACATTATTACATTAATGCCTATCATCTGTTGGAAAATGGCAATTGCCAATCCTACCATAATGACTAAAACGCCGTACGAGAATAGTTTGCCTGATTGATTTACTTTGTTGAGACTCTCTCTTATGTCAGATAGAATTTCATTTGCTTTGTCCTCGCCATTGATTCGTCTGAGTACTCCCATTGCCTTTTCTTCTCTGCCTTTCAGTGCAAGAAAGCGTGGTGTTTCCGGGATGAAAAAAACCAGGATCAGAAACAACAATGCTGGTATTGCTTCTGAGGCAAACATCCATCTCCATCCGGTTTCATGAAGCCATGTGTCTGTTCCGTGACGTGCGATCCAGTAGTTGACAAAATACACAATCAACATACCCGTAATGATAGCAAGTTGGTTGAATGACACTAATTTGCCCCGCTTTTTTGCCGGAGCAATTTCGGCAATATACATTGGTGACATCATTGATGCCATTCCCACTCCGATGCCTCCAATCAATCGGTATACAACAAAATTCCAGATAAAAGTATGATCTCCTTCTCCTATGGGACGAACAAAAATCTCTGGCATAGCAGATCCTATTGCTGAAACAAGAAATAGAATAGCCGCGATCATCAGTCCTTTTTTCCTGCCCAAAATCCGACTTAGCCACCCTCCGGATAATCCACCGATAATACATCCAAGTAATGCAGCAGAAACAATCAATCCCAGTCGGGAATTAGCAGCTGTTTCAGATAAATTGTAAGGATCGATGAAGAAGGATTTCAATGATTCAACGGTGCCTGAAATTACGGCTGTGTCATAACCAAAGAGAAGACCACCAAGTGTGGCAGTCAGTGTTATAAGCAGTAAGTATGGACGCATAAGATTTATGTTGTGCGAATAAAGGTAAGAGAATCTTACGGGAAAATGGTAAATTCGTTCCCGGATCAGGTTCGGGACAGGAACCGGATCCTACTACTTTAATCTAATGTAACTATGAAAAACTATATTCTCGCATTGATTTTTTTGCTTTGCAGTTTTACTACCTTCTCTCAGTCCCCATCTTTCGGTGTGTTTGACAAATCAGAATACACAGCCAGACGCACAAAGCTGATGGAAAAAATACCTGACGGTATTGCCATCATCCAGGGAGCGGCTATGCGTACAGAATACTATCGTTTTTTTCAGGGTAATGATTTTATGTATTTGTGTGGATTGGAGATTCCCGGGGCTGTTTTGGTGATTGATGGGGTTAATAAGGAGAGTACGGTTTTCTTTTCGATCAATGATCGTGGTGCACGGAATGAGGGGATTCCTTTGGAGCATATTAATAATACTGTAGAGGTGACTGGTATTGAGTACCATCTGGGTATTAATGAGTTGGAGAAGTGGCTCAGGAAGAAGAGTAAGGATATTAATGTTTTCTATACTGAATTTGAGGCTGAGGAGCTTATGCGGGAATGTTCGATGGAGAAAGGTCGATATCTGATTCAGGGTATGACGAGGAATATATGGGATGGAAGACCAACAAAAGAGGATCAGTTTGTTTTTAATCTTAAAAATCTTTTTCCGGATGTTCTTGTGACCGATTGTACCCAAAAGATATGGGATCTGAGAGTGATCAAATCGCCCGCAGAAATAGCACTTTTACGAAAAGCAGGAAAGATTGGTGTTGAAGCCCACAAGGCAATCATGAAGGCAACATATGTTGGTATGCCAGAATATGAATTGGCAGCTCTTTTTGAGTATGAAAATAAAAAAAGAGGAGCCCAGGAACTGGCATATTATACCATTGTGTGTCAGAAAGAAAACCATCCATACGTGCATTATCATACCTATGACGGAACACTAGAAGATGGTGAATTTCTGGTAATTGATGGTGGTCCGGATTTACATTACTACGATATCGATATCACGATCTCATACCCGGTAAACGGCAAATTCACTCCCAGACAAAAAGAAATTTACGAAGCCTGCAATGCCATGCATGAGGCATGCATGGCAGTCTATCGTCCGGGATTAGATTACAGCAAACTTAAACCAGAAGTAATGGCCAAATTGAAGGAAATGGGATACGACACCAGACTCCCAATCTTCAAAAAGTTCGGAGCAAGTTTCGGACATTATGTTGGAATGGCGGTGCATGATGTTGGAGGTGGACCGAGAACGCTCGAGGAGGGTATGGTGTTTGCAAATGAGCCATTGGCGATTTTTGCTAAGGAGAATATGGGTGTGCGGGTTGAGGATACGATTGTTATTACTGAGGATGGGTGTGAGAATTTGACTGCGGGTATTCCTCGCACGGTTGCCGAAATTGAAGCGTTCATGCGCAGCAATTAACCAATATGCCAATATACTGAATCATCTTTCGTCATTCATCATTCGGGAAAGTTTTCAGTTTTCGGTTTTCAGTTATCAGGAAGTTATAAGTAATAAGTTTTAAGAGTATTATATGAGAACCAGATATTTGATATTTAACCTTCGACTTTCGACCTTTTCGGTCTTCCTCACTATTCTCACCTTAATGACCGCTTGCAACAAAGAGCGGGATTTACAATCCATGATCGACCAGGCAATCGCCTCCGGCTCGCCTTCGCTTGTACTTCCTAATGGGCATTACGTGCTTGATGAAGCTGTGGTTCTCGATGGCGTTGAAAACTTCACTATTCGTGCTGAAAATTATGGGTTGGCCATCGTTACTTCCGCCTTGCGGCTTAGCCTCTCGGATTTTGATTGTTTGGATGAGAAAAAACTAATTTATGAGATTAAGCTAAAGGAATTAATAACTGAAGACTGGCCCGATTCATTCAGAGGTTCGGCCGGTTGGCCAGAAGTGTATGTTAGTGGAGTGCCAATGCATATTGCAAGATGGCCGAATGAAGGATGGGTCAAAATAGATTCAGTACTTGAGCGGGGCTCTATTCCAAGGCAGGAGGATTCTACGGGAATCGGAGGACGATTTAGGTCTGAAAAGCTTGCCATGAACTTGATTCAGGGTCCAATGTCTAAGGTCCAAGGTCCCGATTCCCGAATCCCGAATCCCGAGTTCCCGCTCTTCCTCTCCGGTTACTGGTGCTACAAATGGTACGACGAAACTCTACGGGTTGAATCAATCAATTCCGAAACTGGGGAAATTGCAATGGCTGCTCCACATCGCTACGGTATTGGAGGTCCCAGTGGAGGGCTTTTTTATGGGATTAACCATCCTTCTTTCCTGGATGAGCAGATGGAGTATTATTATGATAATCGTACTGGTACTATTCGTTTGATATTACCGGCTTCGGCTTCCTCTGATATTTCTATTGAGATTGCTTATAAGAGCTTTCCTTTGTTTGATATTCGTAACTGCTCTAATATCACCGTAGAGGATATGGAGTTAAGTGCTCATAATGGTCTTGCTGTTTTGATTAACGATAGTGATTCTGTTGAGCTTAAGGCCTGCGCTTTTTATCGTCTTTCTAAAAATGCTGTAGAGATTTATGGTGGTACTAACTGTGGTGTTAATCGCTCTGATTTAAATTATCTGGGAGAGAGGGGAGTGCGCATTGAGGCCGGTGATCGCGAGACACTCACACCTGCTAATCATTATGTTACAAATTCTATTATCCGCAATTTTGCTCTTCATGTAAAAACATATGCGCCGGCGGTTAGTTTGCTAGGTGTTGGGCATATAGTATCATATAATGAAATTTCTGATGCTCCCCATAATGCGATCTTATTCAGTGGTAATGATCACCTGATCGAGCGGAACGATATCAGAAGGGTTTGCATGAATACCTCTGATGCCGGGGCTATTTATTGTGGTCGCGACTGGACAATGGGAGGAACTGTAATTCAGCACAACAACTTCAAGGATTTAGGACAGGCAAGTCATCATCATAACTGGGCAATTTATCTTGATGATCTGGCATCAGGAATTGATGTTTTGAATAATGTGATTGAGGATTGTCCATCAGGCATATTGATTGGTGGAGGCCGGTATAATCGGATAATCGGTAATAAAATGAGTAATTGTCCGAAAGCATCTATTATGTACGACGGAAGAGGATTGAATTGGTATACGCAATATATTGATGATCCGGATAATGAACTGTGGCAACGATTAAGGGCAATGCCTATTGATCAGGAACCTTGGAAGGATAGATTTCCGTGGTTACAAGATATTCCTGATGATGCTCCCGGGACACCCAAATATGCTACAATATTAAATAATGAAATTGTTAATTCTGCCAATCCGGTCGTTCATCCGGCAGTAAAAAAATATGGTCATGTGGAGTATTAATAGACTGTCTTTGTTGATTTTGCTTGGTCTTTTTACGGTAACAGCTTATACTCAAACCACGATTGATTTGGTGGATAATACAGAAATCTCCTCAGGTGCAAATATCAAAATTAATCCAGGGGATTATCAGATTCAGGATTTGCATAATAATGGACTTCTGCGGATTGTCAATAAGGAAAATGTGATCATTGATGGAAGTGATGTGAATGTGAGCGGGATGGATACTACGGGCTATCTGATTTATATTGAGAATTCAACTAACGTCACTATCAAGAATTTCAAATCGGCCTCTGCGTTTTTTTATGCTATTCGTGCTAAGAACAGTTCAGGAATTACGATAGAGGATAATAATCTCTCTTATAACCAGAAGGATACTCTTGGATGGATTTTTATCTGGACAGAAGTTGGGGAGGCTCTGGGAGGAGGTGTTCTGTTAGATCAATGTACTGATTCAGACGTTTTTGGCAATACTATGGTACAGCAGAATGATGGTGTGGCCATGTACCATTGTGATGATATCCGAATTCATGATAATACTCTGAACTGGAACTGTGGATTTGGAATCAGGATGAATTTCACTGATAATTGCAATATTCACCACAATGATTGTTCACATGTTAATCGAATCACCGATCCATCCGATTGTGCAGCCATCCTCCTGATCGTTTCGAATAATAATACAGTTGAGTACAATGATCTGACTTATTCAGGAGATGGTATTTTTCTCGGACAGTATGAGCACAGCCATATTCCTAATAACAATTATTTTGCCCATAACGATTGCTCCTATTCTCCGCATAATGCCATCGAATCTACTTTCGCTGATGGCAATGTGTTCATTGATAATAATTGCAATTTTAGTCATTACGGCCTGTGGCTTGGATATAGTTTCAATAATCTGGTTGAGGATAATGAGATTATCGGGAACTTAACTGCGGGAATCGCGGTTGATCGGGGTTTTGAAAACACATTCCGGGGGAATGAAATACGTCAGAATCCTTATGGCTTTCAGCTCTGGGAGGGAGGAGTGATTGGGCCTTATGGTGATCAATATTCTCACAGCTATTATATATATGATAATCTGATCCAGGGAAATATGTGGGGGATCCATGCCATCAATACCGAGCATCTGGTTGCGAAGGGAAACGAATTTATTCACAACCAGAAAGCAGATATTTACCTGGAGGGTGATTCAAAAAACGACACAATAAGCCGTAATTATTTCAATTCTCCCACTTCATATTTCATTCAGGCAATGACGGAGGATGCCATTGAGGCTCCGGATAATCAGTTCAATCCGGCAGATCGTGATTTGATCGTCCGAAAAATGCGAGGAACAATCAACTGGTATCCCTTTGTTGAAGGTCCGGCTCCCAGATTCATGGATCAGCCCCCTTGTGATATGGCAGAGCCGAATGCTGTATGGAATATTTATGCCGATCCCGGATTCGGACACCGAAGGGATGAAGTTTTAGAGTTTGACTCTGTGGATTTTAAAGTAGGACAAGCTTCTGTAAAATTAAATACCCCAAGGGGATGGGATGTTGGGATAAATTATCGTCCGGGAGGTGATTCCATTGCCCTATGGGATCTATCTGAAAACGATACTCTCAAGTTCTGGATTAAAACCATAAAAAATCCCAATTACGGCTTTCAGGGATTTTTTATTCGGATCGGTAATTTTGACCATAGCTATTATCAATATACTATCCCGGCATCGGATTTAAACAATGCTCACAACAGATGGAGGCATTATAATATACCCCTAAAAGGAACTTCAAAGTTTGTAAGAACACAGGTAGGAGATATGGATTTCGATGCCGTAAATTATGTCGAATTTCATGCTGATACATGGGACTTTGGATACACCCTTTGGGTAGATGGTGTACAGTTCAAAGATTGTATACCAACAGGGATTTCTGATGAGGAATCTGGGAAGCCCTTTCAATCAGTATTTTATCCCAATCCGGTCTCAGGATCGGGGACTATCAATTTTCACTTAGATCAACCCTTTGAGGTTGAAATTAAGTTTTATAATTTGGAAGGCCGGGTGGTAAAATCTATCGAATTGGATGTGCAAGGAGCAGGAAAGAATATACAAAATGTAGACTTGGATGATTTGGGGAACGGGGTTTACATATATAGGATTTTTGCAGGTAAGATGATTGAACAGGAAATGATTGTGGTTCAATGAACTTGTAATGTGAGAAGAATCATTGGGACGGACGTTTCTTTAGACTCATATGCTCACTCCCATAACACCTTACTTAATTTACCTTGTCAAAAACGTTTTTGCATTACCATGCGCAATCATCATAAATAATTCCTCACCTAAATAGCTCCTAAGATTTTGATATAACACTTTGTCAACGCTTTTCTGGGAAACCACATAGTAGTCTGTACCAAATAGGATTTTGTGTTTTACTTTGTCATCGTGCAAGAGGTATTTTAATAGGGGAAACGACTCTTGTTTGTAAAGAATAAAACTTACATCGGCGTGTACGTTATCATACCGAACCATTAGATCGTAGATGACCGATAACCAGCTGGCGTGCCACCAGATTCTTTTTGTGTTTTTGTGAGTTAGGGTGTTTATCTTCTTATTATACTCCGTGAGACTTACAGGAGCAATGTTGTTGTTGTAATCGTTGAAAGCGTCTTTTCTGTAATCATCCCATTCTTTATTTCCTCCGAAGTGAGCCAGACAAATCTTTAATTTGCTTAGGTCTTTGTCCTCTCCCAGATATCCGGATAAAAGATTCTTATCTAATAAGCAATGATAATTCATTGGATGGGTAAAGTTGGAAGTGAAGTTCGCGTTACTCTTCTGAAGTAAAGGAATAGGCTTCATATCACCTCCTTTGTGATTGTATTCTAGAATGGGGTGCTTTTTCCATTCATCCTTTTTTCGTCCTCTGTAAAATACTGGCCCTCTATTGCAATGAGTGATAATTGGAATATTATGTTTCAGGGCAAATTCATAGCTTGGTATGAGCTCTTTATCGAAAGGATAATATCCGTTGGCAGGATAGATTTTGATGCCGCTAAAGGACTTCTCTCTCAAATTCGTTTCAAAATATTCTGAATAGTCTTGAACCCTTTTATTTTTCCTCGTCTTAACAATTCTTCTGGGATCAAGGGATATGAAAGGATGGAGTTCAGGATGTCGGCTGCTTATCCTTTTAAGTTCCTCAATCTGATCCATATAGGAAGTTGCTGGTTTCCCTGCTTCCATAAATTCCATATCCATGCTTAAGGCAATAAACTTACTTTCAGTAGGATAGTTCTTCTTTAAAAAGGTATAAATGGATGCTTGATCTTTGTAGTGTATGGAGTATCGGGCAAGAGTAATATATCGCCTGATAAGTCCTTTGAACTCATCGCTAAAAATTGAATCCCATCTCAGGAAATCCAGTGCAATTCTTAATAGCCATCTAAGTACTTTGTAAATTAGAACAAAGGGCAACCAGAGAATAACAGTAGGCTTCAGGATATCTTTTATGGTATAGAAAAACTTATTCCACTTGCGAATAAATGATTTATACCTGGTGCTTCCTATTGAGGTGAAGTTCGTGTAATACCATTTAATCGTTTTGATAGTAAGAATCTTGTATACCGGCCATGGCATTAAGGACTTACCAAACTCATTAGGCACATGATCAATGGTAAAAACATGTGTGTGGCAATTAATTATGGTTTTGTTGTCTTGATTATTCATATCAGTGCCTCCATTGACTATTTCTTGTTGGTCATTTTAGTTTTATTCAGATTGGTATGTCAAGCATCACTTGTATGCAATATAGCGTTCAGTTCTCAGAGCCCTTTCGTTACGAATTGGCGTCGATTTGGCGTCACCAATCCACCTTTACGTCCTTAAACATAAACATATTATCACTAAGTCTCAAGGCCTTGCCACTGGTAGTGCTTACATTCCTGAGAATGACTTTCCTGGTTATGACATAGGGAAACTTCTCCTGGTAGGTATCATCGAACATTTGTGGATTGAAATTTGTAAAAATAGCAGGCCCCTGGTAATCCTCCGGATGATTGGAGTCGTCGACATGAAGATTTTCAATGGTGATCCGTTCCGGCATATAACATGTGTAGCCGAAATCATGCTGACCGGAATAAAATCCGCTTATCAATGCAGCGCTTGTTGATCTGCCACCTGCGGGCACGAAAACACAGTTACGGATAAAGATCTCTCCCTGCCATGTACTGCCATAGTCTGAGCGCAGGTTGATGAGGCTTCTACCTTGGATGGTGGTGTTCTCAACGCTTAAGGTTCCACTGCCAATGGCATTGATTCCCATGTGTCCCAGGGTTGAGTTGCGGATGGTGGCATTGGCAACTCCCTTGTGGGCATCGAACCGGGATAAGGTGCAATTGTCATAAAGAAGATTTTTGCAGTAGTTAGAACCCAGGATTCCCCAATACCTGCGGTCATTGATGTCATTTGTCTGGCTGCAGGAAATAAATGATACATTAAGTGCACGGCTGACTGAAATGTCGTAAGAGCCCATGGAAACGGGCTTCCCAGCTGAGCCAATGGTACGGTATGTAAGGTGTCCGGTCAGTATGGTGTTCTTAACAGTTACATTGGCGCAGCCACTGATATTGATGAATCCTCCATAGGGAGCACCATGGTCTCCTTCGCCCATGATGTGGTGTTCCAGCCCATTAACAATAACGTTGGAACGCTTGATCGATATGTTTCGGCTATAATAGGTGTACTTCGATTCTGCTTTATTGGCAATTGTGGTAAAATGTCCTCCGGTGATGTTCAGTGTCTTCTTGTCAATGGGAAGAGCGGTGATTTCAGTGATCTGGTCGAAGTCCCAGATGATCGGAGTTTCCATATTCACATTACCGTTTTTGTCAACGAGAAAGATATCAGTCTGTGGAGACCCATTGTTTTGGTTCGGCCCAAAGCGGATGTAGTGCTTTACGTGGGAATTGGTGACAGTGATCAGACAGGTTCCGGGCAGGGAGACGTCGATTTTCTCCTGATTCCTCTCAAGTGAAGAAATGGATTCAAGTTTAAACGCTTGCAAACGGGAACTGACCATAAAAATAGATGCATTACGATTTTGCACCTCGGTATCGTCAATAATGAAGGTGGCTGTGCCGAAATCGGTGTCAGTCTGGATGATCGCTGTGCGCTCCTTTCCTCCAATGTAGTACGTGGCCCCATCATCGGCTTTTACCTCTAAGTCATTCTCATTGGCGAATGCATGGGCAGCCACGATAGCTTCTACATCATCAGTTTTACCGTCGCCCTTGGCACCGAAGTCACTATAGCGAACGACATTTTCATCTGTCTGCCCCTGTGTCACAATTAGACAGGTTGATAAGAAGAACCATAAGAGTATATATTTCATCTTTGTATATAATTTATAACCAATAATCCTCGCGAGCGTATCCCCCTGTGTCCCCCTTTGAAAAGGGGGAAGGAATCATGGGCGTTACTTTTGCGTCACTCTTGCGTTACCTTCCTTTAATACACTAATTCGAAAATAACTATTTAAAATTCGTTTCAACTGTTTCTAAATACTTTTTCCTGGCCTTGCTTGAAAGAAAGGATCTGTTTATCATTTCATTCATCTTTTCTTCTATGCCTTCAAATTCTTTCTTCTATTGTAGAGTAAAAATCCTTACAATGGGATTATCTTCTATATCTGAGTCTTTTATCATTTTAATCAACTCCTGCTGTTTTTTCGAGAATTTAACCTCCTCCAAGTACTTGTTTTGATCAAGCAGGTCTTTTGCATCTATGATATCTATAACATCAGCAAATTTATTCCCCATGTCTCCTGCGAAGACTACTGAAGAGAATCCATCGATATCATTGTTGATCCCCATTAAGAATCCCGGTTTTTTATCGACGAATTTCTGCTCTTTTACACGAATTAGTTCTTCAGTTTTTAGGTTGAAGACCATAAATACATAGTCGTCAGTTATATCCGGCAGGTTGACGTATAGAAATAAATAATTACTGTAACCTGTAATGTAATACAATGAATTATAGCCCCAAACACCTGGTGGTCTTGGAATAAAATATGCGGGTAATGAGTTGCTGGTAAACTGGATATGACAGAGTGGTGAAAATCCTTCATCTTGTTGAATAAAAACTGTGTCATAAAAGAATTCCTGAATATGAAGACTACCGTTGGAGATGAAATAATTTGAAAATCCGGTAGTAAAGCCATCTCCAACTTTCTTATTTGAGATCTTGAATAAGGATTCCTTTTCATTAAAATCATCATCCAGAATTCTTACCATATGAAAGTCGTTAATCTCCTCAAATGGACGTCTTAATACTATCTGGATATCACCTGAACTATTGAAGAAAGCTTTATCAAATGGATCACCATAGCGATCTGAATATATAAACTCCCTAACACATTTATCAGAAGTGGAGTAGACAAGTAGTTTGTGAAGGGAATAATCGTGTATCAGGATTAATTCCCCGTCGGGATGGAAAGAAACTTCGCTAATATCAAGGTATTCCTGAGGTCCTTTACCATTTTGTCCTATTGATCTGAGAAACTCACCTTTATCAGTAAAAAGGAGAAGTTTCTTTTCAAATAATGCTTCAATTAATATATAGTTATCAGCCAAAATTGGGATTCCCAAAGAAAAATGGGCCTCAGGATGATTTTCAAGCTTGACATAATCAACATCCTGTACAATCTGACTCAGGTTAAATTCTTTTTCATTCGAATAAGCATGCAGGATATCAACTTCAGGTATTACTGTTGCCTCTTCAGAATTATTGTTGCAACAGGAATAAAGAAATAATCCGAATAGAATTGATGAGATATAGATTGTTGTTTTCATAGGTGATTCTTTTTTGGATAAGGTATATAGTTGATGCAAGGTAGGGGAAGTTTTTTGATCATTACAGCTTGTATCTCACCATTCTCACCATGCGTCAATCCCAGCGTCACTCTCAAAAATCATTTTGGCTCAAGGCTCATCACGTAATCAAAACTTTCGTCCAAATATTTTGCGACATTGTCTAAATCCATCAGCATTCTTTCAGGTATCAATACATACCCACGCATTATGGAATTATAGGATTTGTAAATTGTAGAGTTAAATTCTTCAATGTATTTTTTCTGAACCTCTTTTGAAAACCTAATGCCAACTTCTCCGGCTTTATTTACAAGTGAAAACATATGTCCGTTAGCAGAAGTATAAGGCACAGTTTTGCCTTTTCTTTCGAATCTATTACATTTTGCAACAAGTTCATCGTAGATTTTTAGTTTATCTTCCCACATAGTTATTTGCTTGTAATATTTCCATCTCTATTAATGCTAACTCTTAAACTATCACCAGCTTGAATCTTAATCATAGGCCAATTTATAAATGCATTGTATCCCAAAGGTTTTTCAGCTTGCTTTGTTGATTCAGTCAAAATTGAGACACTGGCATCGAAACTCGTTGGATTCTTAATTAATAAGGTAACTCCATTTTTGTCATGTTCTTCAATATTAGCTTCAACATGGTCAAATACATAAAATAGTTCTCCATCAGTTTGCAGATATATTCCAGGGATTTCAAGAGCCATTAATAAGCCATTCAATTCGTTCCATCCGGTTATGTGAATTCCTCGTTCTCCTTTACTATCTGCATCACAATAAGTCAATCGTTCGTTGGTATACCCCCCGGGACGTATGCTTTCGCCATGGGCATGAACAATATCGTTCATCAAATCAGCGTATAATATGTTTCCTGTATTCCTGTAGATTTTAAATAACGGGTCACCAGAACTAGTGCAAATTCCAGGAGCTCCATGTTTATTTTGAGTGCTGGCCCAATATACACCTGCCAATTTTGCATCAAGTTTTCCTAGCTCTGTGTTTTTAGGTAATTGGTAATCGTAGGATGTTGTCCAGGTTGCACATAGATTCGCAAGGTTGCGAGATTTTTCCAGCCACTCTCTATCACCCGTAATTTCATAAAGAGCCATTAAAGAAGTCATAAATCCTGCGGCAGTTTCGGAATCTGCGTTTTGAAGAATATCTGCACATCCACCAGTAGTCGATCCTTGTTCATAAAAATCTCTTTGGTAATAAAAATGAGCTGCTTCTATTGCAATATCCAGATATTCAGGCTTATCATAGTACTCCGAGGCAAGTGCTAAGCCTCCAATAGCCATTACTCCTCCGGATGTATTATATTCAGCCACCTCACCGGTTTGATTATTTATCATCCTTCCCCATTGAGCATTTTTTTCCCAGGTAGAAACAAAGGCATCGGCAAGTCTTTGTATATTTTCTTCCCATTCCGGTTTAATACTGTTTTCTTTTCCTTGGGCTATCAGCAGCTTGAATTGTTTTATCATCCAAAATAGCACATCAGCATTTTTACGTGTCAAAACAATTTCAGGAAACTCATCGTAGCCTTCACGCCCAAAAGGCTTTCCATCGTAATTTATTGCACCATAGAAATACCCTGCTTCTCCCTGGCCACGAGGGATAGCAAAGTCAAATGTTTTTGTCACCCGCTCTAAATGCCTTTCATCGTTAAGAGCTAACATTGGGAAAGTATTCATCAATCCGCCTATCCACCCAAATGAAATCCAATTGGCATTTTCAGGACAATAAAATTGAAATTCTGGGCCGTCATAATATCGTTCGTCAATTCTTTTTGTCATAAAATCGGCTACTTGACTGAATGGAATCAGATTTCTGGGTTTATTCTGACCTGTTAATGACTTACGAACCTCCATGAATTTCTCCAGAACCTCAGGGATATCATTGGCTTTAAAAGAGTATAAACGTATGTTTAATTCAATACTATCCCCGGCTTTTAAACTGACTCCTCTGTCTAAGCTCTCCGTAGAGCCAACAAAAAGTGGTTTTTTCTCAAGTACTCCAGGAGCAGTTATTATTAAACTGGCTTGTTTACGATCTTCGCTTTCTTCAACTATAAATCCATTGTCGCCGAATTGTGATTTCTGGCCGGTCAATAAAATGAATCCACGTTTTTTTTCTTTACTGTAAAAACACATTGCCGGGGTAGACAAATAGCTAGCGTTTACTTCAAGTCGTGAAACTGAGTCTTTTTCCAAGGCAAGATGTGGAATCGCTACCGACATCATTGGAATATTTTTTTGATACAAATATTTTCGATCTAAGCCTTGAGCATATCCACTGTTAACTATTTTACAGCGATTACCATTATATACTGAAGCAGGTAGCAAAACATAATTTTCGGTATCCCATTTTTTAAAATCAAACGCAACAGCTACACCTGCATCTTCAACAGATCCTTCTATTAATTGAAACTGAATGTTCAGATCTAATGCATCTGGGTCAGACTTAATTGAATTTGCTTCTACCCGGGTATTCCATTTATTTTCATTAATGGAAGTTTCATGGATATTAAAAGGGTGAGTTGCAATCAAATCAGCTTTGTCATATTTGCAGTAAAGCAGACGAATATTACCATTCAACGATTTCAAAAAGTTATCAATTTCTGAACTAAGGGTAAAAGCTCGATTATTCTTAGTCAACCATTTGGTATTTTCTACCTGATTAATTGTATCACATGCTATAAAAATGAAAAGCAGAATTACTGCAATCCATATTTTAGTTGTAGTTTTTAGGATCAAACTTTTTAATTCAGTCAAAGCCATTGGTCAGCAAATCAATTTATTAAGAAGGCTAATTAATAGCCATCACTTCTGTTTAAATTATATGAATTTACCATTTTGCTATCTATAATTTCATGTAGTATCCAATTATTGTCAGAGTTTCCGCTTTCGAGGGTCCAGTTCTTTAACGGATTGGCTAAAAGGTTTTTAATTTTTCGAGGAAATGCATTGGCAGCCCTGGCATCTTCCCAGGTTCTGATAGCTTTAAATATTTCATATTTCTGTGGACAAGCTTCAACATCTTTTTGGTTTATTTGCAACATGTAAGTTGCTCCAACCCCAACTGAAATTGCCTGCACATGCTCGTAATCGGCCACAGTAGATTTTGAGTTTAGGCCAAAGTTAATCCCAAAAGTTGCTGGGAAATAATTGGAATAGGCAACATCTCGAAGGTCTTTTCCTTCGCTGGTAGTTGTTCCCCATTTTCGGGCTTTAACATCGTACATGTTTTTTCCACCCCCAACATTCCAAATGCTTTGATAATGCCATGATCCTTCTGAAAGCGTAGCACCAGTAACTCTCATATAAGGGATACCATGTTTCTCAGCTTTATCAAACATGCTCCTGAAAAAGCGTTTAACAGAATAGTAACCCTGCCCCTGATTAAATAAAAATTCCTGACCATCCAGGTCCATAAAGTGAATTCCATTTATATGACTCACATCTGCATAATATTCTGCAATCTTATCCTGCAAATAGATGTTTGGAATTAATCCATCGTAGCCATAGTTTATGGTTACTTGCAATTTATAAATGGTGTCATTGGCGACGTGACTTGTAGCGTTGGTTCCCCAATAAGCTCTTTTAACATTTTGAAGAAGGTATGGCGGTGTATCAGAAACTCCCAAATAGTGTATTATTTCCTTACCTATTTTTATCATATTCAAATTTCTACAGTGCCCTTCCCAACTTGCTATTTCATCAAGATATTTTGGGTCATTCACCTCAATCAAACTATCAGTAGCAGAGATATCTCGCATAAGTAGCCTTTTTTGCTGATAGCATAGGCTGTCGTTTGGAATAGGACTTGCATCTTTTGTTCCCTGGGCGAGTGATGTTGCCATGGTATGCCGCCCTATCATGATGCCTTCTGTATTTAAAATTTCCGCAAATTCTTTATGTGATTTCTTACCAGATGAAAAATTAAATGGTTTAGTTTCAAATTCTTCACCATCAATATAGCCCTTGTTGCCCCTGTCAGGTTTATACATTGGTAAATCGTTTGCATGTATTGCCTTAAAACCCAGTTGAGATGTGTAAGAAAAAGTGCTATCGTAAAGTCCTCCACTGGTTGAAACATCCGGGATGTACCTTGCCGGATCTTTTATCCATTTTCCATTAATTGTGGGGTGTGGCAAGCCTTCTGATAAAACGATGTTTTCAATTACATCCAGCAGAGCTGTGCTGTCGGGACTTCCCCATAAAGCTATGGATGATCCTATGTAATCTACACCAGGTAATGGCTGTACTTCAATATGGTTTGGTTTATTGGTTTCTAGAAAAGGAATAAGAGAAAATAATATATCTCTTTCTTTTCTTCTATCCATTGAATGGTAGGTGATAAAAACTCTTCCGGCACTATCGATTGACGCAGAATTTCCATATAAAATTCTAAAGTAGTCTTCGTAGTGGGAGTAGAAAGCAACATCGCTAATACCATCTCCACCAATTGAAAATAATTGACCTTCATGCAAATCTGGTGGTAATGGAAATTTATCAGGATCAGGACTATGGATAATATATTGAAAGGGAGCCGCATCTCCCGGAGTATTTACCCAACCTCCTGTTGTTTCATCGTTTAAAGCTAAAACCCCGATTGCATAAGATGTAGCTTCACTTGTATCACGTGCCACACCTATCACTTCGCCAAATAGGTTAGTAATATTTGTTTGATAAGATCCCCATTGAATTTCATCTATTTTTTCACGTGAGCTTAGAGATAGTAGTGTGAATTTGAAATATTTTTCTTTAACCTCAGTAAGAATATTGGCTACAGATTGGTTTTCATAAGACAGTGTAATAATACTATCTGTATTATTAAAGCTTGCGCTTGTGGGTTCGTAAATAACATTGTTTTCAGCATCGAACAAACACATTAATGGTGAATGTTTATCTGCAGGAGAGAACTCTTGTGCAGGTTTAATAGTAGTGTTCTTCATGCTGGTAATAAAGCCATTATTATTGATTTGGATCTTGAAATATGAGGTACTTAAATCAATTTGTGCTTCGTTTGAACAATTGCAAAGCAAGATTGAAAGCATTAACAATACGATGCAACTTTTAAGTCTTTCAATAAAGGAAGTAATCACAATCATGATTTTTAATTATCAGACCAAATCGCAAGTTCATTTCCGGCTGGATCAACGAAGTGAAATCTACGTCCTCCTGGAAATGAGAAAATGTCTTTTGAGATTCTCCCTTTTGATTGGATTACGGCATCCTTTACACTTTCAAGGTTTTCATGGTACAAGACAACCAATGCCCCGTTCATAATCTCGTCCTCAAATTTTTCGAATCCTCCATCTAATCCGCTATTAGAAAAAGCTGTGTACGTTGGTCCATAATCTGTAAATGTCCAGCCAAAAGCCTTTATATAAAACTCCTTTATCTCTTCAAGATCTTTGGCTTTAAACTCTACATAATTAATGTGATTATCATTCGTATTCATATCAAAAGTATTTTATACGTTAATTTTATTATTTCTATTATTCTAACTCTGTTATTTTGTTACGTCATAATTGCTTGCACTTATCGTTTGGGCTGTCCTGAGAAAATTCATACTTATCCTTTGAAAATAAAAACATTAAGGACACTAAT